>CAJXNY010000001.1 GCA_913057435.1 uncultured Oceanospirillaceae bacterium
TGCTGTTCGGCTAATCGTTCCCCTTGCCGGGCCGATAGTGGACTTTCACCACCAAATCATCCAGCCACCACCATGTGTACTGGAACAGCGCCAGTCACGGCGCTACGCGCCATGCCTGGCGCACAAAAAAGAACCCTGTGTCAGACGACACAGGGTTCTTGATTTCAGCCCCTAAGGCACTGAGTCATCGCATATGATTGGCGATCAGTCCTGCAGCTTATCCCAGACTTCCTGATCACGCTCATCAGTCCAGATGCGTGGCCAGTCGGTACCGTCAAACTCATCCCACAGGCGCTGCACATCGAACGGCAGGCAGTGCTCAAAGATTGGCCACATACCAAACTTCGGTGCCAGATGATCACGGGTAGACTCGAAGGCTTCTTTCACCGTGCCACCACGTTTGTGAACTTCACCTACTTTTTCAATCATGCCATTGAGGAAACCACGGGTCTGCTCAATCGCAGCATCCACCTCATCACGACCACGAGCCACCGCGCCACGGCCACCGACCAGTACTTCGGCTTCATAGGCTTTCACTTTGTCCAGCGTCTTGCTAGCCCAGTCAAAATGGAACGCATCACCGGTGTACAGTGCTGCCGCGGCTTCCACCAGGTCACCGGCGAACAGTACTTTCTGCTTTGGAATCCAGGCACAGATATCGCCCGCTGTATGGCCACGGCCACAGTATTCCAGCACCAGATTGCCACGATCACCACCGAGCGGGATTTCCAGTCGGTCGTTGAATACGATATCCGGGTGCGTCAGCCCCTTGATGCCGTCGGGCTCGCGGAACAAACGTGGCATACGGCCATACTCAGATGCCCAGTCCTGCATACCGCGCTCTTCGATCAGGAATTTGGTATTTTCATGGGCAATGATTGACTCAGCATTGAAAGCCTCGGCACCCAGTACACGCACCGCATGATAGTGGGACAGCACCAGGTATTTAACCGGCTTATCCGTGTGCTGACGCAGCTGTTCCAGCCAGTCGCTAGCCGCTTTTGGTGTGGCACGGGCTTCAAACGCAACGATGAAATCTTCACCTTCAACTGCGCCAATGTTCGGGTCACCTTCGGCCGTCAGGGCGTAGATACCATCACCCAGAATTTCCAGAGTTTCTGTTTTTACACCGAGATCCGCTGAGGATGCAAAGGGCTTCTTGGACATAACTGATTCCTGTTGTTATAGGTCTGACGGTAAAACAGAGGGCTAGCATTCGAGACCGCGTGCGGCCAGCTATTGCGCTACCGTGCCTTGATGTAAGTCATCGTGTAGCAAAAAGATACCGGAATTGAGCGCCAGTTTAACCGGGCTTCACCGAACAACATTAATTCGACTATGGAAATTATAAAATGAAATTCAGTGGCACCCCGTGGCTGACTGGCTGAAATTAGCTACCGGGTCCAGGGGAATCATGCCGGTATGTAGAAAATACCGGCACAGGCAGATCAGCTTTTCTTCAGTGGAACAATCAGCACAGGACGCTGACTCTGATGCATCACTTTGTTGGCCGTAGAGCCCAGCAAAAACTGGCTTACGGCATTATGTTTGCGACAGCCCATTACAATCACATCGGCATCAATCTCATCGGCTACCCGCAGAATCACCTGATCCGGGGCGCCCTCTTCAACCCGGGTCGCTATCTGGTTTTCAGCGGGTCGTTCCTGGGGTTCCAGCTCGCTCTCGCAAAAGGCATCAATCCGTTCTTTGAGTATTTCACGCAAATGCTGAAGGCTGTCATCATGCAGCTCCAGCAGGGATGCATCATTCATCATGGTTTTCACGATGCTCTGTGCCGACGCACTGAGCGGTTCGATTACGTGCAAAAAGGTAATCTCAGCATCATAGTGACCACACAGGCTAACGGCCGCCCGAAAAGCGGGCCGTGATCCCTGTTCGATATCAGACGCATACAGAATTTTTTTAACGTCAGGAAGCATTGCAGGTCTCCTTGCCCGGTGCAGCCGACCGAGGCGGGTTTCCGTATAAAAGATAAGTGGCCGCAACAAAAAAGAGCCCTTACGGGCTCTTTTCGCACCCGTTAGCGATACAACAACTCTGGCAGGATCAGTGATATTGGCGCTATGAGCGTAATCAATATCAGCCTGATAATATCTGCACACCAGAATGGCGTTACCCCTTTAAAGATCGTACTGGCTTTAACATCACGCAACACTGCACTGAGCACGAATACATTCATCCCCACCGGCGGCGTAATCAGACTGATTTCAGTCACCACCACCACCACGATACCAAACCAGACCAGATCAAAGCCCATGCTCTGTACCAGTGGGAAGAAGATCGGCACCGTCAGCAGCAACATCGACAGGCTTTCAAACACCATACCCAATACGATATAGATCAGCAGAATGCAGAGGATCACCACCATCGGTGCAACATCCAGTGCACTGACAAACTCAAGCAAGTCAGACGGTAAGCCTGCCCGGTTGATGAAGTTGGAGAAGATCAGCGCACCAATCAGCACCCCAAACAGCATCGCCGAGGTACGTGCCGTATCCGTCAGGATGTCGAACAGGCTGGCAAAATTCAGCGTTTTACGTGACAGCGCAATCAGAAAAGCACCACCGGCACCAATCCCCGCCGCCTCAGTCGGCGTGAAGATGCCCATATAAATACCGCCCATTACCACAGTAAACAGAATCAGCACACCCCAGACGCCGTTCAAGGCTTCACGGCGTTCAGGCCAGTCCATCTTTTCACCGCAGGGGCCTTCCGCCGGATTACGCCAGACCACCCAGCGCACGGCCATCAGGTAGAGAAAAATACCGATCGCACCGGGGATAAAGCCGGCAGCAAACAACTCACGGATACTGGTTTCAGTCAGTAGCCCGTAGATCACCAGAATCACACTGGGGGGAATCAGAATCCCAAGGGTGCCACCGGCAGCGATAGACGCTGTCGCCAGCTCGTCGGAGTAACCGTATTTGCGCATCGGTGGCATCGCCACTTTTGCCATGGTTGCCGAGGTCGCCAGACTGGAACCACAGATCGCGGAAAAACCACCGCAAGCCACGACTGTTGCCATGGATAAGCCACCCTTTTTATGCCCCAGAAAGGCATAAGAGGCGCGGTAAAGTTCATGGGACAATCCCGACTTGGTCACCAGGTTACCCATTAGAATGAACAGTGGTATAACCGACAGGCTATATTCCTGTGCGGTATCAACCACTCGCTTGGAGGCCATGGATAAAGCGCCGGTCCAGCGAAAATCCATCATATTGTCAAACGTCAGCCCCTGCATCGCAGCGAATCCGAAGAATCCGACAATGCCCATAGAAAAGGCAATCGGTATCCGTATTACTACGATCAGAATCAAGAGAATAGCAAAGCCGATCAACGCAGTTATCATGCGGAACACACTCTGGAATTTATAGTTGTTATCAGTTTCGATTCAGGTACAGCAAGCGATAAACGCCATACGTGATCATCGCCCCCGCCGTCACCCAGCTCATCACGGCGATATACTGCACGACCAGCCCGACTGGAATTTCCAGATACTCGGTGACTTCGCCACGACGCATAGAACGCGCCGCAAGAAAATAAATGCGTTCAGCCAGAAAGTAGAGCGAAGTTGAAATCAGAAAAGCAGAGAACAGTCCCAGTGCTTTAAGCACGGCATTGCCTAACATACGATCAAGAATATCCACTACTACATGACCACCACGCCAGGTGATCACAGGCATTTCTGCAAAGATAAGAATGGCAATGCCAATCTCGGTCAGTTCTGTCGCGCCATCTACTGAGTTGTCGAAGAAGTAACGGCCTACCACGTCTGCACAGGTCAGCAGCATCAAGGCCATCAGCGTTACCGCTGCGATCAACTCCAGAGCAAAGGCCAACCATTTGATCGGCCCCTGCTCTTCGTAGTGCGCTGAAATCCAGGCACTAAACGTCATATTTAGATCCCTTACTTACCGTAGTTGCGAGCAATACTACGCAGCTCTTCCAGAGCGGCTTTCGCATCTACATCACGATCTGCAACATGCTCAACCCAGGCGTCGTCCATACCGCTGGTGAGGTCACGGAACTCTTTTGCGATTGCATCAGAGGTATTTACTATATTCAGGTTTACGCCAGCCTCTTTAGCCGCTTTGTAACCTTCATCATCACCCGCATCCCAGGCACGACCGGCCAGAGCAGACAGTTTTTCGCCCGATACACTCAATACCGCTTCGCGGTCTTTAGCGCTCAGGCCATCAAGGAATTCAGGGTTCATGAACATGGAGAAGCTGCCCAGGTACATGCCACCCGGCAGCGCCACAACATTGCGGGCAACTTCTTTCAGACGCAAAGTTTTCTGCTCGCCCATCGGGATGAAAACGCCGTCGATAACGCCCTGCTGCATCATTTCATACACTTTAGGTGCAGGTGCGCCTACCGCCGTCACGCCCAGCCGCTTACCCAGTTCACCCTGGACGCCACCGCCAATACGGATTTTTTTACCCTTAAGGTCAGCCAGAGAGCTGATCGGGTCTGCCATATGAATCTGACCCGGGCCGTGGGTAAACAGTGCCGCGAGTACCAGACCTTCATGTTCCTGCGCCTTGGCGAAGTACTTCTCATTAATACGCCAGTGGGCAACAGATGCCGCTTCAGCGCTGGCACCAAGCAATGGCTGCTCAACCGCCTGAGTCAGTTTGAAACGACCCGGTGCATAGCCGTGGTAGCTGAAGCTGGCATCAACAACGCCATCTTCAACCAGTTCAAACATTGTTTTCGGGTGGCCCATGCCATATTCAATCTTGATTTTTACCCGACCTTGCGTGGCCTCTTCAATCCACTTACCCCAGGTCGGCCAAACCACCGCATTCTGAGGGTGGGTCGGTGGCAACCAGCTGGCGATTCGCATGGTGGTATCAGCCATAGCACCGGCAGACAGTGAAAGGCCCAGCGATACTGTCGCCGCCGCTTTAAGGAAGTTTCTTCTGATCATTTTAAATCTCCTGGCATGAGACACGCGCTTACTACGCGATTGGTTATTTTTATAATGCCAGCAGCGTTCACTGCTACTGGAAATGTGCATGCCCTGACCTGAGGCCAGTATTACTGCGTACTTTCTAATACTACAGAAATTATGCATCTAGACGGCTTATTTGTATCAGGTTATCCCGCTACTGTACAGACTGTACCTGACTGCAGGCTATCCATTGATAACGGTCAAACAATATCCTATTTTTACAGCGCTATAACCGAAGACCGGATCACAACATTATTTCTGTTATGGAAACAAAAAAATACTTAACATGTTAACAATACATCCCCTGAGCCTCTCTGTACATATCTGGCCGGATTATTCTGCCAACACCCAGCGCCCCTGCCGAATTTCAAGCATTTTAAACGCATCCACCCCCAGCCCGAGGTGATCATCCGGACTCATATTGACAACCCCCCCGGTGCCGATAAAACCGTGAACGCGCTCCAGCGCATCTCGTACAGCAAAGGGATTGAGGGTCTGAGCATCACGCATCGCCTGCACAGCTAACATCAGGGCATCCCATGCATGGCCGCCGAACGTGGACACTGGCTCTCCATAGTGACTCCAGTAATACCGGCGAAAATCAAGCAGCAGCTCACGCTGCGCATTCTGTTCGGGTAGCTGATCAGCTACCAGTAACGCTGCTGCCGGTAAACGTACGTTTTCTACTGCCTGACCAGCGAGATCAATGTAACGCTGGGAAGCAACGCCGTGGGACTGATACAACGCTACGCCTGGGTGATGTCGCCGCAACTGCTTCGTCACCATGACGGGCCCTTCACCAAAACCGATATTGAAAACAGCATCGATGTACTCCTGGCTGAAAATACGTCGACGCTGGCGATCGATCTGCTGGTCAACCGGGCCGTAACTTTCATCCGCAATAATTTCTATGTCGTACCCGGCAGCAAGATCCAGCGCCTGGCGTCGGCCAGATTTTCCAAAACCTCCGCGCCCGGAAATCAACGCCACACGGCGGATTCCCCGGTTATGCATATCATTGAAGACTTTTGCCACCGCCATACGATCGGTATGAGGCGTTTTGAACACCCAGTGCTTCACCGGCTCTACAATTGCGTTGGCACCGGCCAGGGATATAAAAGGAATTTTTGCCCGCATGACCAGCGGAATCACCGCCATCGAGGCACCAGACGTCGTGCCACCAATCAGGAGGTCAACCTCGTCCTGATCAACCAGCCGCTTAACAGCCTTTCGGGCCTCACCCGCGCTGCCACCCGTATCGTAGTACACCAGCTCAAGAGAGCGCCCGAGCACACCGCCTTCAGCATTAAGCTTATCAATGTAGAGCTGGAGCGTTTTCAGTTCCGGCTGCCCTAGATACGCAGCTGGGCCACTTAATGCGAGAAAGGAGCCTATACGCACAGCCTCCATTGCCGAAGCCGCCGTAGCAACGATTGCTAACAGTAAAATCAGAACCTGTGATGCCATACGTACAACAGAATAACGTATCACTTTACCTCGCCCCCCTCATTCCCCGCCGTACATAAGATACACAACAGCAGATCTAACCGAATATGCTCGCCACAGACCCTCTGCCTGTGCGACGTAGCATACCAAGGACTCGGCCTGAAACCGTTTCTCCTTTCGTACCTGAGCAGCCGATTTTAACCACTAATCCCGGATACATTGATAACTATCAAGATGGCTTACTTAGCTTTACCCATTACCCCCACTGACAGATACAAAAAAGGCCACCTGATAATGTCAAGGTGGCCTTTTTACATTACACAAACTCGCAGAATTACCAGTACACGCCTCGTAACACATCTGCCAGTTTTTCCCGCGCTTCACCAAAGTGGTTAACGCTGTCTTCATAGGCATCACGCGCCAGGGTATAACGCTCTACCAGCTCGGTATCAATACCCTGGTAAAGCTCAGCCTGACCTTTACGGCACTCTTCAAAAAATCGATCCGCAATCAGACGGCGACGCATGTAGATTTTCGCCGCTTCCTGCTGGCTTAATGACAACCCGTCAAAGTCTGCAATGTCTGGCATTTCCACTGTTGTGAAATCGCCTTTAAGCAGCGTCCACATGGCCGACCAGTCCTCATCGACGCCACCAAAGGGCTGATAACCAAATTTGGCTAGCACACTTACATTATCTTCAACCAGTTGATCCGGGGATGGTACGATCATGGTGGACACTCCTTATTACTTAGTTATTCAACACCGTAACCGATACGCATATCGTAATCTGCTTCAATACCCTTCGGTACTTCGAAGCCAATATCCGTCAGACGATCTTCCAGCAGCTCCAGGTATTCAGTCTGCAGCTCTTCCGGGGTTTTCACTTTCAGGCCGTACTCATGGTAGATGTCAAACATCTCTGAGGAGCCTTTACCTTTGGATGGACGACCATAGAAGCCCAGACCCATCTGCATGAACTTGGCGATACGTTCCTGCATGAATTCACGGGTTTTATCACCACCGAATTCGATGCAACGCTTGGATGCCCAGACGCCGAACGCCAGGTGGCCATGCTCTTCCTTATGAATACGTACGTTCACCCGTGCCCATGGCAGGTAAGAACAATCACGGTACTGGCCGAGGAAGGCAACTGCTGCTGGCGTAACCACGGTCGAGAACAGCGCCACATCTTCCCAGCACTCGAAAAACGCAGACCAGTTTTCCTTACGGAAGCCATTGATCACGTTAACAACTTTTGGATCCGGGTTTTCGGAGTTGGACGCCAGGTGGTGCAGGCGGCTGTCCACATCAACGTCGAGATCGCGCAGCAGGTTCCAGATGTAATAACCGTGGCCCATCTCTTCCATAACTTTCTTGGACAGACGGTACGCTTCTTCCGGACGCGGCGCGAAACGATGGTTTTCAGCTACGCGCTGAGCACCGGCGTATTCAGAATCCGCCTGGAACGTCATCAGGTTGATCAGACATTCCTTGTAGTGTTCCGGCAGCTTGTCACCCTTATCGTAGGTTTTCATTTCTTATTCTCCGATTATTCGCACATTAACTATCGCAAACCTGATTAAACGCCGCTCTCCCAACCCTGTGTATTATGACACAAAATCCGACGCCGAAAACAAAATTAGTGTATCATTCTGTTCATGTCAACACTTTCGTTGTGGCTGTTACTGACAGCCTCATAGCCCAGCAGGAAGTTGATGACAGGGCGGTTTAACCTTAGAATTCACGCAGTTCGCGGACTTCAGGCCTATCAGCCAGCCGCGGAATCACCTGGCCTTATCGTGTTACGGTTCTGAATGACTAAACTTCGCTGTATTGAAGAACTCGCTGAAGAGTTCAAAGCACAAAGGCCAATCCGTGGCGGCTCCCTGATCATCACCATTTATGGGGATGCCATCTCGCCACGCGGTGGTACGGTCTGGCTTGGCAGTCTGATCAAGCTGCTGGAACCACTCGGGCTAAACCAGCGCCTGGTGCGGACCTCTATATTCCGGCTGACAAAAGAAGGCTGGCTGACGTCAACTCAGGTTGGGCGGCGCAGCTATTACAGCCTGACCGACACCGGACGCCGACGCTTTGAAAGTGCATTCAAACGCATCTATGCCGAGCTGTACCCGGAGTGGGATGGCAAATGGGATATGATTCTCACCACTCAGCTGGATAACGAGCTGAAAAAAGTGGTGAAAAAAGAGCTGGAATGGCAAGGTTTCGGTAACGTTGCTCCTGGCATTATGGCTCACCCGATGGCCGATATGCAGGAAGTGAATAACACCTTGCAGGAGCTGTGTGTCACCGGCGACGTGATCCATATGGAGTCACAACTGGTCGGCAGCCATACCTCAGCTCCCTTGAAAGAGATGGTGCATGAATGCTGGAATCTGCAGGCCCTGAGCGATAACTATCAGCTGTTTCTGGACCAGTTCAGACCCATCCTGCGAGCGCTTGAAGGCGCGGAAAGCCTGGACCCTGAGCAGTGTTTTCAGCTGCGTACGCTGTTGATCCATCATTACCGCCGATTACTGCTGCGTGACCCGCTATTGCCGGAAAAACTGCTGCCCGCCGACTGGGCTGGCACCTCGGCACGTATTCTGTGTCGCAATATTTACCGCCTGATTCAGGCGGGTGCAGAACAGCACCTGAGCGATACCCAGGAGACCGCGGACGGCCCATTGCCAGAACCCGCGCCACGTTTTTATAAGCGCTTTGGCGGTTTGTAACAGACATGGCGGCCACGGCTGCTTATTAACACCCGTATAGCACTGCACTTGTCACTTTCTCTCCCGATGACAGGGCGCCAGAAAACAACAACAACTGGAAAGCCAGCCCAGGCTGGCCGCTGAATTATTGGAGACAGCGTTATGATCAACATCGCAATTGTGGGTAGCGGCCCGTCAGGTTGCTATATCGCCGATATGCTGTCGAAGAAAGTCATCGACGCACAGGTAGACATTTTTGACCGCCTGCCAACACCGTTTGGCCTGGTCCGAGCGGGTGTTGCACCAGACCACCAGGGCACCAAAAACATCATTCGTCAGTTTGAACGCACCCTGAGCCGGGACAATGTCCGCTTCGTCGGCAACGTCAACATTGGCAGTGACCTGAGCTACGACGAGCTGAAACAGAATTATGATGTAATCGCTCTGACCATTGGTGCACTGCGCGATCGTAAACTGGGCATCCCTGGTGAGGATCTGGCAGGCGTCTATGGCTCCGGTGAGTTTGTGGCCTGGTATAACGGCCACCCGGACCAGGCCGGGCTGAACCCGGACCTTAACAGCAATGGCATTGCAATCATTGGGAACGGCAACGTGGCGCTGGATATCGCCCGCATCCTGGCCAAAACCAGCAGCGAGATGAACAGCTCGGATATTACCAGCGCCGCACAGACCGCCATTGCAGCCTCGCCGGTGCAGGATATCTATCTGATTGGCCGTCGTGGTGCCGTCGAGGCCAGCTTCACCAATGTTGAACTCAGTGAATTTTGCGAACTGGAGCGCTGCGTCGCTCTGGTAGAGCCTGACCAGCTACCCGACAGTTTGCCCGACGGCATGGACCCAAAAGCCGCTAAAGCGATCGAGAAAAATCTCGAGACCCTGCGCAGCTATGCCATCAATACGCCAGACAGCAAGCCACTACGTCTACATCTGATGTTCTGTGCATCACCGGTAGCAGTCATCGGTGATAACGGTAAAGTCTGCGGTCTTCAACTGGCGAAAAACACTCTGATTGATGGCCGCGCTCAGCCGTCAGGTGAAACTTTTCAGCTGGATGTACAAACGGTCATTCCAGCCATCGGCTACCGTAGCGAAGCCATCGGCGGTATGCCTTTTGATGAAAAACGGGGCATTGTCAAAAACGATGAGGGTTGCGTAGAGGCAGGCGTCTATACCGCGGGCTGGTGCAAACGCGGCCCCCAGGGCGTCATCCCTGCCAACCGTGCCGACTCCATGGCAGTGGCCAAACAGATCATGGCCGATCTGGAAGCCAACCCTCCGCAAGGCGACAGTGCAGGCTATGACGTAATGGGGCCGTTGCTGGCAGAGCGTGGGGTTCGAATCGTGTCATTCACCGACTGGCAGACCATAAACCAGGCTGAACTGGCCCGTGCCGAAGACGGCAAGCCTCGGGAGAAATTCAATTCTGTCGAGCAGATGCTGGCATTGCTGAACTGATCAACACCCCTCCGATACCCTCAGAACGCCCAGCCTCAGTCGCTGGGCGTTCTGACGATACATCTGCCTAAAAATCAGTATAATCCCCGACCCGACCCGACCCTTTCGCCGTATCAAAGGAAGCTGTCCCACTATGCCACTACCCTCCCCCCAGCCACGTAAGCTACACCATACCCGCCGCGTTTTATGCGAAGGCTACGCCCGTGAGGATGGACTCTGGGATATTGAGGGGCACCTGACTGATCTGAAAACCGCAGATCTGACCTGTAGAGAGCGCAACAATGGCACCATCCCGGCAGGCGAACCACTGCACGGCATGTCGATCCGCCTGACCATCGATCTGGAGCTGAATATCCTGGATGTCGCCGCCAGCATGGATTACACCCCTTACCGAATCTGCCCTGACATTGCCCAATACTATCGACAGTTAATCGGGCTGCAGATCGCCCCCGGCTTTACCCGTAAAACACGAGAACTGTTTAGTGGCACCCAAGGCTGCACCCATTTGCTGGAACTGCTCGGCCCCGTTGCAACCACCGCTTTTCAGGCAACGCATACCGCCCGCGAGGCCCGTGAAAACTGGTCTGATGGTAACCAGCCACCCCCGATGCTGAACACCTGCCACACCATGGCTGATGATGGCCCGGTCGTGCAGCAGCAGTGGCCTCATTTCTACCAGCCTCCTGCAGAACAACAGACGGGCTGATTCGTTGCTTCTTCGCAATCAGCCTTCTGCTTTTGCCTGATACAACGGAATAACATCGCTGGTTTCAATCGCCATCCGTTTACGGTCTGGTTCCACCTCGGTCAGTGGTTCTACCCGCTCCATGGTAGTCAGGCTGCGCACGGCAAGATCCTGATACTGGCGCGTGCCTGCGGCTTTCCAGGCAATTTCCTTATCGCTCAGTTCACGGATTACCCGCGCCGGAGAGCCCGCAACCAGCGTACGGTCCGGCACTTCAAACTTCGCTTTCACAAAGCCCATCGCCGCAACAATCGACGACTCACCAACAACCGCACCGTCCATGATCACCGCATTCATCCCCACCAGCGCATTCTTTTTCACCACACAGCCGTGCAGTACTGCACCATGGCCAATGTGGCCATCCTCTTCAACGACCGTATCCGTATTCGGGAAGCCATGCATCACGCACGTATCCTGCAAGTTAGCCCCCTCTTTCAGAATCAGCCGACCAAAATCGCCGCGCAGACAGGCTGCTGGCCCGACATAACAACGCGGCCCAACAATCACATCACCGATCAGTACCGCTGTTGGGTGAACAAAGGCGGTGGGATCAACCACCGGGGTAATGCCATCAATGGCGTATACATGCATTTTTATTATCCTCGTAGTACATCATGCAGCCTCACCGGCTGCCGGTTTCGCATTATAAAATCATACCTGCATCGATCATCAACGAGTCAGCTCGCCTGCCCATCACGACCGACCCTGAACGAAAACGCCAGTCCTGTAGACTGGCGTTTGAGAAAATAAAACAAAGGGTCAGAGTTGCTCAACCCAGCCTTTCACCCAGTCTCGTGCATCCTCATCGGGTAACGGCTGCGTACAGGCATCCACTTCAAACCGCTCACCAATACGTACAGCACCGCAGCTGGCGAGAATGGCATCAACATCTTTTCCCGCCTGACAAAAAGTCTGGTGGTAGGTCTGGTCACCCAGCGCCACAATGCCATAACGAATATGAGACAGGTCTGGCTTTGTTTCTTTCAGATAGTCACAGAACGGAATGATATTGTCTGGCAGTTCGCCGTCGCCATGGGTAGCACAGCTGATAATCATCACATCACGATTCGCCAGATCGACCACTTCAGCCTCTGGTTCTTCATGCAGGGTTACCTCATGGCTTAACGCTTCCAGCACTTCCTGCAGCGCATCGGCTACCATTTGTGCATTGCCAGACTCAGTCCCTACCAAAATCGCGATATCCGTCATTATTACCTCTCTAAAACGTTGCTGACCGAGGTGCGCCATTCTCAGCGGTTTCACCACGGTGGTTATGCTTTTCTATGTAGCTCCCTAAAGGTCAGGGCCACGAAGATAGTGCTATTACTTCACCATACACCAACATTAATGATACGAAAAGATAACAAATTATATGGTTTACGTATCTAAAATAAAGACACGCATTATGTACAAACTTTCGCCACATCAGCAGGTTACAGCAGATAAAACACAAGACCCAGACAGGGTTGCTTCATCACATCAGGCCCGCCGTTATTGAAAAATGAACAAAACCTTAACTCGAGCCAGGGGCAACTATATATTTTCTTAGCCCTTCATTTAATAGCATTTTTGAGCAACTCCTCTTAATATTGAAGCCATTCTGCAGCCAGTAGCAGCGCACTGGAAACAGCTTTAACATAGCGATATATCACACACTGATAATCCAGCTCGACCAGCCTGCTGACAGCTGCCCAATAAAAATAAAAAGGACTGCATACATGAAAGGGTTTTCCCTCAGGGCAAAAATTATCTTGATGGCGATCTTTGCGGTATTTATTACCTCACTATCATTGACGGGCTTCTCCGCTTTTCGCCTGTCAGACCTGACCAAAGATAACGTTGACCAAAGGGTGCAAGGGGTTTCTAACGCTGTCAGCACCGGGATTGAAAGCTGGCTTGGCTCCAAATATCAGCTGCTCAATACCCTGGCCAGCCGCCCAGCAGAAAAAGATGCCTTTATTGAACAGCTTAATATGACCAAGGAAGCTGGCGATTTTATTGCTATTTTTGCTGGTTTAACCGATGGCACTCGCATTGGCAGCAATGGCCGTACATTTTTTGTAAACAACTATGACCCCCGAAGCCGCCCCTGGTATAAGCAGGCGATGGCAGACCAAAAGATGGTTCTGATTGGTCCTTACAAAGATAGAACCAGTCAGGAGATGATGTTCACCATCGCCCGCCCACTGCAGAACAATGGCAAGATTACTGGCATCATCGGCGCCGACTTGCAGCTGAAAGATCTGTTTAAAGAAATCACCAGTTTTGAATCCGGTGCCAACAGCCAGCTCTTTTTAATCAACAACAAAGGCACAGTGATTGCCCACCAGCAGTCCAGCGCTCAATTGCAGCCAATCAGCCAGCTCTATGCCACGATTGACCCTGCCCAGGTGAATACGCTGGCCAGCGCTAACCAGCTGGTTGAAGTAGACACCAGCAGCGGTACAAAACTGGTACGCCTGATGAAAATCAGCAACTCTTCATGGCTATTGGGTATTGAGGTGGATAAGCGTACCGAGATGCGTGCCTTTGATGAAACCCTGACCACCCAGATTGCGATCAGTGCAGGCATCTTCATCACCGTTATCATAACGGTGACCCTGCTCGTCAACATCCTGCTGGCAGATCTTAAAACTGTCGGCCAGGCACTCAGCTTTATTGCCAAAGGCGAAGGGGATCTGACCAAACGGATTGATACACGCAGTACTGATGAGATAGGGAAAGTCGCAACTGACTTTAACCACTTTCTGAAATTCCTGCATACCATCATCACCAAGCTTGAGCACACCGCGACAGATCTGGGTACCCAGTCAGGCATTATTGCCGAGAAGACCGAACAAAATGGCCAAAAAATCTACCAGCAACAAACCGAAACCAGCCAGGTAGCAGAAGCGGTCAGCCAGCTCGCCGAGTCTACGGCAGCCATTGTCAGTCACGTGGACGATACCAGCCAGCAAGTACGTAACACGCTTCGCCTCGGCGAAGAAGGCATCGGCCAGGTAGAAAAAAGTCAGCAATCTGTTAATAATCTGGCCGAGAAACTTCGCACTGCCAGCCAGGTGGTTACCCAGCTGAACGCCAGCGCTCAGGACATCAGCGGCATACTAAGCACGATCGAAGAGATTGCAGATCAAACCAACCTGCTGGCATTAAACGCCGCCATTGAAGCTGCCCGTGCAGGTGATGCTGGCCGGGGGTTCGCCGTTGTCGCCGATGAAGTACGTAACCTGTCAAGACGCACCAGCAGCTCCACCAGTGAGATCCAGCAGGTGATGGACTCTGTACAGCGTTCTGCTCTGGAAGCAACCACACTGATGGATGCCAGTGGTGACCTGGCGCAGCATAGCGTACAGGATGCCAGCAAAGCTCAGGACATGCTGGCGCAGATTGTAAGTGCTGTGCAGCATATCAATATTCTGGCAGAGCAGATCTCAGCAGCGACTGAACAACAGGCGGCAATCAGCAGCGAGATTAATAGTAATAGCCAGACCATACGCTGTGTAGCCGACGATCTCGCCCACGACGCAAAAGAGAGCGAACAGCAGGTGAACAGGCTGTCCGGGCTGGCTGCCGACCTTAAAGCAGAAGCAGGTAAATTTGTTATCTGATGAGGTAACAACAGCATAAAACGCAAAAGGCAGAGGGGTCGTCACCCTCTGCCTTTTTTATTAACGGTATGAAACAGCTGCAATCTGAGAATTAGTCCAGCGGTTGTTCCCCAGGTTCAGAGCACATATTTATTTAATGCCCTGACTGCACTCGATACACCTTAGAGCAGGCACCAGCAGTCTAAAGCTGTTGTACCTGCAGCCCTGGAAGCTGATATCAGCCTTCAATCAAGCCAACATGGCGGCTAAAGTCCTGCGGTGTAACATTGCCAATCAACGTCATGTTTTTCAGCTCCACTCCCGCACGGCTATAGAAGATTAACGCTGGCGGGCCAATCACATTAAAGCGCTTATACAACTGCTTCGCTTCCTCGTCATTGGAGGTCACATCCAGTTTGATCAGCATAAAGTCAGCCAGGGATTGCATCACACCGGCATCCTTGAAGGTGAATTCCTCCAGTTCGACACAGCTGATACACCAGTCCGCATAGAAATCCAGCATCACTGGCTGTCTAGCCTGCTGCGCCTGAGCCAGCAACAGATCCAGCTGCCCAGAGGTGGTGACAACGTTGAATGGCAGTTTGCGCTCCTGTACAGAACCACCAGCCACCAGCCCCTGCAACGGATGCAGAAAGCTCTGACTACCAGCAAAGACTCCCAGAGCCAGCACCACACCATATAGCAGCCCCAGAACCCCGGAGCCCTTAAGCAGCTTGCGCCAGCCACTGACGTTTTCTGGCAACCGATCCAATGCGCCCATAAAGACCGCAGAGATAATCAGCAACATAGCCGCCAGCAGCATTGTGACCTGGGTGGGCAGAATGCGATCCATCATCCAGATCGCCAACGCCAGCATCATCACCCCGAAAAAGGCTTTAACTCCGTCCATCCAGCCGCCCGCTTTAGGCAGTAAACGCCCGGCAGAAGCGCCAACAATGAGCAACGGTACACCCATGCCCATGCTGAGACTGAACAGCGCCATTCCTCCAAGCAGGGGGTCACCAGTCTGGCCAATATAGATCAATGCACCCGCCAGAGGGGCTGCCATACAAGGGCCGACAATTAACGCCGACAGCAAACCCATAACCCCTACGCCAATCAGATTACCACCCTGCTGACTGTTAGAAATCTGGCTCAGCTTCGTCTGCCAGCTGGCGGGGATTTGCAGGTCGTAAAAGCCAAACATTGACAGTGCCAGCAGCACGAACACTGCACTGAACAGACTGATCACCCAGGGCGCCTGGAATGCTGCCTGCAAGTTAGCACCAAACAGCCCGGCGATAATGCCAATGATCGTGTAAGTCGCCGCCACCGACAGTACATACACCAGCGAATAACGCAGCGCTCGCCCGGTCGTCATAGCCGCGCCCTGGCCGGCAATGATACTGGAGAGGATGGGGATCATCGGAAAGACACAGGGCGTAAATGACAGCGCCAGTCCGGCAAGGAAAAATGCCCCCAGCGTCAGCAGCAGTGAACGATCACGCAGCATACTGGCAAAACGGTCCTGCTCCGACTGTGGCAGTGCAGCAGGCACTGTCGGGGCAACGTTCTGGGCCTCAGCGGTGGCAGGCGCCATTGCTGCGGCAACTGGCACCGCGTTTACCGGGACCGTTTTGGTGACCGGCGGGTAACATATCCCCCCCTCCCAGCATCCCTGATATGTCACGGTGACACTGCCATCCGCAGGCCCTGCTCCCGTGCTGGCTAACGCCAGACTGATATCAGCCTGATGCTTATAGACAAAAACCTGACCAAATAACGGATCATTTTTCTCTTTGGCGTCCGACTTCACCTCAGACAGTACTTTGATGCTGTCATCGGTCTCGATAGTCATCCGGTCCCGGTACAGATAGTAATCATCCGGGATCTCCCAGTGCAGTTGTAACTGGCCATTAGCCTGCTGGGAGGGCTGAAGAACAAATGCCTGTTCAACATCCACCGGGCCCTGTTTTGAAGCAAATGGATTGCTATCAAACAGACCTGCCTGGGCCACCACGGGTAGCATCATCCAGGCTACAAACAGGCTTAACAGCGTTGAAAACGAAAACTTTTTAACCACAGGATGCCCTTAACCGATTAGTTACCGTCGCTGGGACAACCGTCCGAGCGAAAAGTTCGTAACATTGTACAAAAATGCCCTTGCGCGCAATCTACTATTGTAACACCCCACCAAAGTAGAAATTTGTTGCAAAGCAATAAGCCGCCCCTTACACCTCACGATTTATCGTGGTACAACAGTCCAGTTCGCACTTTAAAAGTGTAACCGTATGCTCACGGGAAAGGCTGCCCGTACCGGTATATTCACATCGGGCGCAGCACCCAATCGCGGCACTAACACTGACACTTTGAACATCTAATAAAGCCGCGCAGTACCAGGAAACTATGTCATGACCGATACACGCGTAGAAAACCTTAATATCGAATCGAATACGGTTCTGATCTCACCGGAAGAGCTCAAACGCAGATTGCCACTGAGCGAAGCGGCTACCGCCTCTGTTATGGAAGGTCGGGAAGTCATTCGCAATATTCTGGATCGCAAAGACAAACGTCTGTTTGTCGTGATAGGCCCGTGCTCTATCCACGACACTGAGGCCGCGATTGAATATGCCCACAAGCTCAAGGCGTTGCAGGAAAAGGTAAAAGACTCTCTCTATCTGGTCATGCGCGTCTATTTTGAAAAGCCGCGTACCACCGTTGGCTGGAAGGGCCTGATCAACGACCCTCACCTGAACGACTCATTTGAGATCGAAGAAGGCCTGCATATCGCCCGTAAGCTGTTGCTGGAGCTGGCCGAAATGGGCCTGCCACTGGCGACCGAAGCACTGGACCCGATCAGCCCGCAGTATTTACAGGACATGATCTCCTGGTCAGCGATCGGCGCACGGACCACCGAGTCACAGACTCACCGTGAAATGTCATCCGGCCTGTCCTGTGCCGTTGGCTTTAAAAACGGCACCGACGGTGGGCTGGAAGTGGCGACCAATGCTTTGCGTTCTGTCAGCGCACCGCACCGGTTCCTGGGTATCAATGGCGATGGCCAGTGCTCAATTGTCCACACTAAAGGCAACCCGTATGGCCACGTAGTACTGCGCGGTGGTGGCGGTAAACCAAACTACGACTCCGTCAGTGTCACCCTGTGTGAGCAGGCACTGGATAAAGCCAAACTGCCCCATAACATCATGGTTGATTGCAGCCACGCTAATTCCAACAAAGACCCGGCCTTGCAGCCACTGGTGGCAACCAATGTTGCCAACCAGATTCTGGAAGGCAACAACTCAATCACCAGCCTGATGATTGAGAGCAACCTGAGCTGGGGCAGTCAGTCTATTCCAGACGATCTGTCCGAGTTGCAATACGGTGTTTCTGTCACCGATGCCTGTATCGACTGGGATGCTACAGAAAAATGCATGGTCGAGATGCATGAGAAACTGAAAGACGTACTTCCCGCACGTTAATACAGCACGACTGATTAAAAGGCCGGTTTTCCGGCCTTTTATCCTTGCATCAGCAACCGACCTTCTTCCCTTTTAAGCACACCCCGCCTGACAGATAACCTGGCCCGGTTCAACAGCTTAAGCTCGCGTTCTTCGTTACTGACAAGACATTCATAAATCGTACAAAAATCAAACACCATTAAAGTTGCACAAACTCTATTTCATTGATCTACAAGAGTATATTGGAACAGATAATGAAAAATTGTTACGCCGTTCATCGTAGATTAAAGGTATGATGAATTCTGTCACGTTATCCGGGTACTAAGGAGTTAGAGTGCCTGTAATTCACATCGCAGCCGCGCAATGCCCATCCATTGCCGGTGATATAGAACGAAATATACAACTTCACCTGCAAATGGTAGAAGCCGCTGTCGAGCAGGGAATCGAATTACTGGTGTTCCCAGAGCTCTCGCTGACCGGTTATGAACCGGCATTTGCTGAGCGCTGCAAACTGCAGCCAACAGATGGTCGGCTAGCGCCATTTCGCCAGCTGGCTAACCGCCACCAGATTACTCTGGTGTTAGGCGCTCCTATAGATACAGGTGAATCCAGACCCGCTTTGGGCAGCATCGTCTTTAGCCCCTATGGTGTCAGTACCTATTACAAACAACATTTGCATCCGGGAGAGGAGCAGTTTTTCCAGCCAGGCCAGGCCAGCCGCCCGATCAAGGTTAAAGACCTGCCCGTTGCCCTGGCAATCTGCGCAGATAGCAGTCACCCTGAGCACGTCCAGGCCGCTGTAGACGCGCATGCCCACATCTATGCAAGCAGCATGATGGTTTCCATAGAGGGGTTCAACAATGACAGCCAGCAACTGCAACAATACGCCAGCCAGCACCAGATAACCGTTCTGATGGCCAATCATTGCGCCCCGACAGGCGGCTGGAAACCCGCAGGCCGTAGCACTATCTGGAGCCCGGAGGGTAACGTGCTGTGTAGTGCCGATATAACAGAGCCCGCATTGGTGATCGCTCGCCAACGTGCACTTGAATGGCAAGGCTCAGTACGCACAGTCATCCTGCGGTCACCAGACAACTGAGATTTACCTGCACCGACACGGACTCAGTGGGGAACTTTTTCAGCCGTCTCGGCTCAATAGCCCACTATGGCAGTTTTTGCAGGGAGTTCGTGTTATGCGCTATACCGTTTTAATCGCAACCACCGTACTTGCAGGGGCGGTTTCATCCGCCAGCTACGCCAGCTGCGAACCCGGTCGGGTTGTACTGCAGGTGCTTGGCTCTGGCGGGCCAGAGCTGAATGATTCCCGTGCTGGCAGCAGCTACCTGGTCTGGCTGGATGGCAAAGCCCGAGTGCTGGTAGATATGGGGCCTGGCAGCAGTCTTAATCTGGAGCGCAGCGGCGCAAATATCGCGGACATTAACGCGGTTCTGTTCAGCCACTTTCACGTTGATCACAGCGCCGATTTCCCCGCGTTGATCAAAGCCTCTTTCTTTGCTGGCCGCGATACCGATCTGCAGGTAATGGGACCTGACAGCAATCGCCTGATGCCCTCTACTGAGCAGTTTGTCAGCCGACTGGTGGGCAATGAAGGTGCGTTTCGCTACCTCAGCGAATATTACGAGCCTGACCGAAATAGCGCTTATAAAATCCAGCCACATAATATGCCACTGGCGCCGCTGGAGGTGACCACCAGGCCGCTCAACAACGATATTCAACTCAGCCATATCCCCGTCAACCACGGCCCCATTGCTGCGATTGGCTGGCGTGTGCAAGCTGCTGGCTGCTCGATCACTTTTTCCGGTGATATGAGTAACCGTTACGACAGCCTGACCCGGCTGGCACAGAATTCCGACCTTCTGATCGCCCATAATGCGATCCCGGAGCAGGCGCGTGGTATCGCCCGTAATCTGCATATGCCACCCACCGAGATTGGCAAGATCGCTAATGAAAGCGGTAGCAAAGCCCTGCTGTTATCCCACCGCATGCTACGTACACTGGAGCGCGAAACCGAAACCAGTGGCTTTATTCAGCAGTTCTATCAGGGTCCACTAGCCTATGCTGATGACCTGGATCGCATTCCCCTGCCCGCTCAGTTCACCCCCTGAGCCACCGGGCCGGTGGCCTGTCTCCAGCCCCGGCCCGATTTCAACCTCAGCAACCCTTTTAATGACCTGACTTCACCGCTTTGTCATACGGGTCCGGCATTCTGTGTGCCGTCCGCCCCACTATATCGATGTGCCCGGCGGCTATTCTGATTCGGTCATAGAGACGGCACCATGTCCCACATACGCCACCTGTTTTTTGATTTCTTTGGCACCCTGGTTACCTACCCCAGTTCGTTTATCGGCTTGCATGAACACGATGATTCCTGGCAGATGTTACGCGATGCAGGCCTCAGCCTGAGCTATGACACCTTTATTGATCGCTTTATCGAGACACGTCAGCAACTGGAATCAGGGGGGCGCTTACATTTGAGTGAGTATTCGATGGCTGAACTGGTTGATCAGTTTTGTGATAAATACCTGCCGCAGAGCACACCGGCACTGCGCAATACTTTTCTGTTGCGCTACCTGGAAGAATGGAGCCAGAGTGTGCATCACCCACTGGAAGTCACCGCCATGCTGAAACGGCTTCACGGCCACTATAGCCTGTCCATTATTTCCAACTGCCACCATAAACCACTGGTTGAAGAGCATCTGGAAAAACTGGGGGTAACCGAGCTGCTGGACGATGTTATGACATCGGTCGAATTTGGCCAGCGAAAGCCCCACCCCGCAATCTTTAACACGGCGCTGCAGCGACTGGAAAAAGCCCCGCAGGAATGTCTGTTTATTGGCGACAGCTACCTGTCCGACTATCTGGGGCCCAATGATGCAGGGATGACCAGCTGGCTGATAGACCCCCACAGCCGTTATGACATCCCGCCTGGGCACCGGCTCAAATGTATTCTGAGCGCCGAAACTCGACTGTTACAACAACGTATGGCGATGAGCTGACTAGCAACAACTGCCCAGCTTACTGCAACGTGGCGTGTGGTTTCTGCAACTGTGCCAGATTAACCAGCAACTGAGTGACCTGTTCGATTCGTGGCGGTAAAGCCAGTGTCTGATAGTGCTGCCAAGCCTGCTGCAGGTGACGCTCAGCATCTTCCAGCTGGTTTTCCAGAGTCGCCAGAATACCCAGGTTGGTCAGCTGATCCGCTTCCCCTGCCGGGTTTTCCAGCGACCGGTACAGCTCAAGGGCTTCGGTGAAACTCTGCCGGGCCTGCATCAGATGTTCCTGCTTCATCTGCACAATCCCCAGATTACTCAACCCCGAGGCAACCCCCGCCTGTTGTTTGAGCAACTTCCCAACCTCGATGGACTTTGCCTGCATGGTTTCAGCGTCCTTCCACTGCTCTCGTTGCTGATAGAAACGGGCAAGCACAGAGTAGAGATTGGCCATACGGGCAGCCTGCTTCAGCTCACTGGCAATTTTGAGCGCCAAGCGGAAGTGCTCTTCTGCCTGATCAAGCTGCTCCAGTTTTCGTAGCACCTGGCCCAACAAAAAGTGCGCCTCGCCACAACTAACCGTATCCAGCTGTTGCTCAGCCTGAGCCAGGGCCTGTTTAAAATAGTGCAGCGCCACCCCATGCGGGCCACGGGTCAGGTAGAACTGACCCAGCTTCAATAACACCGTTTCAGCACAGAAACCATAACTGTCCAGCCCGGGCTGCTTAAGCAGACGCAGGCAGGCCATAACAAATTCCTGTCTGCGCCCCTGACGCTGGTACAGCTCAAGCAACTGCTCCGCTGCTGTCAGATAGAGTGCCCAGCGCTGCTGATCAGCGGCCGCTGCCCAGGCCTGCTCAAACGAACGGGTTGCCGGCCCGGTTTGCTCCATGAGCTGCTGAAACTGACCCAGAGACAGCCAGTTTTCAACATGCTCCGGTGCCTGTTTTACAGCAAGTTGAGCACTTTTCAGGCAATCAGCAACAGTCCTGGTCATCAAACATTTTTCCGGATCTAAAGGGGCGCTTATCATACTGCGACGCCATACAGGATAACAACGTTCAGACCCACTTCAGGTTGATTTTTAGCCCATCTTCAACGGCTTAACGCCCACCGACCTGAGCCAGATCGCACATTCACATAGAACCCAGCCGCTGGCGCACACGCTTCAATACCCAGGGCAGCGCCTGTTTAAGCCAGCGATATTGATACATCAGCGTCAGCGCCCACCAGCCTTGCTGCCGATAGCGCCTCGCGCTGGTCAGTAAAGGCACGGTAAAAGCATGCACAGGCACCTCAATACAGCGCAGCTGCCACACCAGCAGATGGTCTTCACCATAGGGGGCCTGCTCGCTGTACTGTCCGGCGCGGATAAAATCCGGCCGCTGCAACAAGAAGCCCTGATCACCAAAGGGCACCCCCAGCCAGCGGGTTCGCAGATTAGCCCCCAGTGTATTCAACGGCATTGCCGTCGGGCCGTCGCCAGCAAAGGCCAGCGGAAAACAGTATAAGCGTGGACAGGGAGACTCGAGCTGCTGGCACACCTGCTCAATATGCGCTGCGCTCAACTGAGTATCCATATGCACAAACCACAACCAGTGGCTCTCACTCTGTGCAACCGCCTGGTTCATCTGCGCCCCCCGACCCTGATCAGACAGACACATCCGCAACCGGGTATGCGCCCTGCATAGCCGTTCCACCAGGGCTTTTGAACCCGGACAGGCGGCCAGAACCAGGTCCCAGTGCGCAGGAAACAGCGCCAACGAGGCCAGCAGAGCTGCCTGATCCGTTTCAGCAGGGCCCACCGGCATCACCACCGTCACCGACTTACTGTTCACGACCAGCCACAGTGGAATTTTCTGCCAGGATCTGCCCAGCCGTCGTGAACAATACCTGCTGCTCCAGGGTCAACGCTGCCTGCTGCCACCGGCTCAATAACAGGTGCAGATCCGCCAGGGTATCCAGATCATCACAATGCCCCACCTGGCAAACACTCAACCCCTGCTGTTCACACAGCGCGGACAATGCCCCACCCAGCTGCGGGGTACTCCAGGGCAGGTCCTGCAATTCTGGCCAGGGTGCGCGCGCCGCCATCAGACTGACGCCACCATCCGAGCTGGGTACCAGTGCAATATCACAGGTATCCAGTGCCCGGCAGACCTGCGCCAGCAGCGCCTGCGATAGCTCGGGGGCATCCGAGCCAATAAACAGCAACTGCTCCAGCCCCTGCGCCCGTAATTGCTGATCCAGCTGATTAATACGTTGCCCCAGATTACCGTTCTGTTGCGCCAGCAGCTGCACCGACGGTGGTAGCACCTCCTGAGCCCAGGCCTGATCTTCAGTGCTTGCTGGCGAGGCGACCGCCACCCCAGGCCACTGTATCAACAGCGCTGAACTGATATCGAACAGGCAGCCCGCAAGGCTGCAAGCTGCATCTCGCCCAAGATCTGTTGCCAGCCGCTGTTTGCCCTGGCCGGGTAGCGGACGCTTGAACATCATAACGAGTGCCGTAGTATTTTTATCCAATCGATAAATTCCTGTTATAGGCTGAGCAGAGTTAAAAAAAAGCAGTCGATTAAGACTGCTTTTCTCTACTGAAGTTCCGCGAAATCAGATCAACTTTCGCGGAACCAGCTGGTACCTTCGCGGCTATCTTTCAGAATAACCCCCTGGCTGGCCAGTTCATCACGAATCCGGTCAGATTCGGCAAAGTCACGGGCTTTTTTCGCCTCCGCACGCTGTACGATCAAGGCTTCAATCGCATCGCTGTCCAGTTCACCCTCTTTAGCTTCCCCCTGCAAAAATGCTTCAGGATCCTGCTGCAGTAAACCAATAATGCCACCCAGACGCTTCAAAACAGCCGCCAGCTGGCTCGCTTCAGCACTGCCGTCACGGCTGGCTTTATTCAGTTCGGTGACAATTTCGAACAGTACGGCAAAGGCTCTTGGCGTATTGAAGTCATCATCCATCGCCTCGAAGAAGCGAGCTTCATACTGAGCACCCAGCTCACCTTCATCCGCCGCAATCGCAACCCCGCGCAATGCCTGATAGAAGCGTTCCAGCCCGGCACGGGCGTCTTTGAGGCTATCTTCAGAATAATCAATCGCTGAGCGATAATGCACGCTGGACAGGAAATAACGCACAACTTCAGCGTTGTAGACCTGCAACACATCGCGAATGGTGAAGAAGTTATTCAGGGACTTGGACATCTTCTCATTGGCCACCCGCACGGCACCGGCATGCATCCACAGGTTGGCGTAAGAACAGCCATTCGCCGCCTCAGACTGAGCAATCTCGTTCTCGTGATGCGGAAATGGCAGATCCGGGCCACCACCGTGGATATCAAAGCTGTCGCCCAGACAGCATTTGGACATCGCCGAGCATTCAATGTGCCAGCCCGGGCGGCCTTCGCCCCAGGGGGAGGTCCAGCTCACTTCGCCTTCTTTGGCGGACTTCCATAGTACAAAGTCCATTGGGCTTTCTTTGGCAGCGTTCACTTCGACACGGGCACCGGCGCGCATATCGTCGATATTACGGTTGGTCAGTTTGCCGTAGCCGTCAAACTTTTCCACCCGGTAATACACATCGCCATTATCAGCAGCATAGGCGAAACCTTTTTCAATCAGCGTTTCAACCATACTGATAATGTCGCCAATAAAGGCGGTAGCACGGGGCTCGATATCCGGGCGTAACACGCTCAGGCTGGCTTCGTCCTGATGCATCGCTACGATCATCCGGTCGGTCAGCTGATCAGTACTTTCGCCATTTTCACCGGCTCGACGGATGATTTTATCGTCCACATCAGTGATATTCCGTACGTAGGTCACATCCCAGCCACGGGCACGCAGGTAGCGGGTGATCACATCAAACGACACCATGACCCGGCCATGACCGATGTGACAGAGGTCATAAACAGTCACCCCACAGACATACATTTTGATCCGGTTCGGCTCAATCGGCTGGAACGGGGCTTTCTGTTTACTCAGTGTGTCGTAAATGTGCAGCATAGTATCCGCTTCTTCTTCCTGATCTGAGTTCGCCTGGGGTCCAGGCCAACGAACGAGGCCGCATTATAAATCAAACGACGCTCAGGTTAAGGGGGTTAACGCAGTCTTGTTGCCAGCTACCATCGCAGCCTGGCAACCGCCTCATAATTCGATATCAGCCATCTCCGGGCCACCAAAGAAACTGCCTTCGGCTGTTACGGTCACCCGGTTTTTGCCCTGCCAGAGGATAGATTCCCACTGACCCGGACGTTTGAGGCGATATTTCTTTGCCTGATGCCAGTCCGGCAGGTTATCCACGACGGGCAGCCGCCAGATACTGGCCTGGCCAAAGGAAGGGCCATAACCATACACCAGTAATGCCAGTTCGGCGGTTTCAACATTATAGTCAGCCGCCGTTACCAGCCCTTTGACCGGGTATTCACCCACCGGGGATAACGTCTGCAAACTGTCGGTATTGATATCCGCTTTATACAGCCGGGTTTTCTGATCACCCCGGTTTTTACTGAACAGCCAGAGGCTTTCCCCCACCCGGGCAATAGCTTCACAGTCAACATTGTGGCTGCGCTTGCCGCCGGTGGTCTGTTCCGCGTAATCAGCATAACGCAGGGTTAATTTTTGCGCCGCAACACTGTTTTTCGAAATCAGTGCCTGGCGACTGATTTTATAAATACTCAGAATTTTGCGTTTACCGGCATTGTTACCGGTATCGGCCACATACAGATGTTCGGCATCCTGGGCCAGATCTTCCCAGTCGAGGTTATTAGCCCCCGTCAACCGTAGCCGTTTAACGACCTCACCGGTTTGATCGCTCAGACCATAAATAGTCGCCTTATCGCCCGAGTCATTCACGGTCCACCAGGTATCACCCGTTCGGGCAAGCCCCGAGGTTTCCTTTACCTGGCCGGACAGCTTGAAGCGGGTCACCGGCTCCACCAGTGTTGCATCGGCGGCGGCACTGGCATAGAAGCCACAGCCTTGTACCAGTACCAGGGTAAGAACAATAGAGATAGATCGCATCGGTAAGACACTCCTTCTGTCTGTCGATCCGGCAGCACTCAGGCCAGCCAGTAAACGCTGAGCGGTGGCCAAAAAAACGGCCACTCAGAGTGGCCGTTTTTCATCATGGATCAGCCCTGCTGGACTTTAACCCAGGAGTCACGCAACCCAACGGTGCGGTTAAACACCAATTTTTCGTCGCTGCTGGTTTTATCCACGTTGAAGTAACCGGTACGTTCGAACTGAAAACGCGTTTCGGCCACGCTCTCTTTCAGGCCAACCTCAGCACGCGCCTCAGTCAGTACCACCAGAGAATCAGGATTCACCAGCTCAAGGAAGCTGCGCTCTTTATCACCATCCGGGTTTTCTTCAGTAAACAGACGGTCATATAGACGTACTTCACACGGCACGGAGTTATCGGCAGACACCCAGTGGATGACACCCTTCGGCTTGTACCCTTCCGGGTTAGCACCCTTAGTGGCTTCATCATAAGTACACTTGAGTTCAACCACGTTACCAGCGTCGTCTTTGATCACTTCTTCACAGGTGATCACGTAGGAACCACGCAGACGCACAGCAACACCCTGGGTCAGACGCTTCCATTTACGCGGCGGAATTTCGGCGAAGTCTTCCTGCTCGATCAGCAGATTGCGGGTGAACGGCACGGTACGCATACCCATGCTGTCATCCTTAGGATGCTTGGGCAGGTCAAACCACTCTTCTTCACTTTCCGGGTAGTTAGTGATGGTGACTTTCAGTGGACGCGTAACACACATGGCACGCGGCGCATTCTTATCCAGATCTTCACGGACCGCCGCTTCCAGCATTCCCATATCAACGGTACCGTTAGAACGGGTTACGCCGATAGAATCACAGAAGTTACGGATAGACGCTGGCGTATAACCACGACGACGCAGGCCGGAGATGGTCGGCATCCGTGGGTCATCCCAGCTATCCACAACACCTTCGTCCACCAGCTGTTTGAGCTTACGCTTGGACGTAACGGTGTAGTTGATGTTAAGACGGCCAAATTCGTACTGACGCGGGGTTACCGGTACCGGCAGGTTTTCGATGAACCAGTCATACAGTGGACGGTGATCTTCAAATTCCAGCGTACAGATCGAGTGAGTCACCCCTTCCAGCGCATCGGACTGACCATGCGCAAAGTCATAGATCGGGTAGATACACCACTTATCACCGGTCTGATGATGAGACATGTTCAGAATGCGATACAGCATCGGATCACGCAGGTTCATGTTTGGCGCGGTCATATCGATTTTTGCACGCAGCGCACAGGCACCTGGCTCGAACGCACCGTTCTTCATTTTCTCGAACAGCTCGAGGTTTTCCTCAACGCTGCGATCACGGAACGGGCTGTTGCGACCCGGGGTTACAAAATCACCACGGTAGTCACGCGCCTGCTCTGGACTCAGGTCACAGATGTACGCTTTGCCTGCTTTGATAAGGTGAACCGCATAGGCATACAGCTCATCGAAGTAATCTGAGGTGTAACGAATATCACCGTCCCATTTGAAACCCAGCCAGGAGACATCGGACAGGATGGAGTCGATGTACTCCTGAGATTCTTTCTCCGGGTTGGTGTCATCAAAGCGCAGGTTGCAAGCACCGCCAAAACGTTCTGCCGTACCAAAGTTCAGGCAGATGGATTTGGCGTGGCCGATATGCAGATAACCATTCGGTTCAGGGGGAAAACGGGTAACTACTTTGTTGTGTACGCCGTTTTTCAGATCATCTTCAATAATCTGATGGATAAAATTGCTTGGCTTGATGTCGTTTTCACTCATGGTATGCATATGACCTGACAGGCGGTTGCCGGATGACAAAAGCCTGTCCGACAAGGATCCCGATTATTATGACGAAAAAATAATATAAGCCTCGCATTATAACCAGATACCGGCCATCCACCCAACCGCCAGGTGTGCAGAAAACAACGATTACGCCATCAGACTTTCCGCCACAAATTAAACTTGAGTATAATGCCCGCATAACCACCAAATTGGGAACGCGATACATATGATCATCCTGCATACAAATCACGGCGATATCACGCTGAAACTGAACCATGACAAGGCCCCAGCCACGGCAGCTAACTTTGAGCAGTACGTTACCGACGGCCACTACGACGGTGTGATCTTTCACCGCGTGATCAGTGGATTTATGATTCAGGGTGGTGGTTTTGAACCAGGCATGGTTGAAAAAGACTCCCGCGACAGCATCGAAAACGAAGCTGACAACGGCCTGTCCAACAAAAAAGGCACGATCGCAATGGCCCGCACCATGGAGCCTCACTCTGCCTCTGCCCAGTTCTTCCTCAACGTATCTGACAATACATTCCTGGACCACACAGCTAAAACTCTGGAAGGCTGGGGTTACGCCGTCTTTGGTGAAGTTGTCGAGGGTATGGATGTTGTTGACAAGATCAAAACCGTTGAGACAACAATGGCCGCGGGCCACCAGGATGTTCCGGTTGACGATGTGATCATCGAATCTGCCGAAGTGGTTGCAGATAAAGACTGAGAGACATAAAGATGCGACAGATATTTGTTTCTGACCTGCATCTCCAGAATGAGCGCCCGGACCTGATCCGGGCGTTTCTACATTTTCTGGCCACAGATGCACGCCGCGCCAACCAGCTGTTCCTGCTGGGCGATATTTTTGAAGCATGGATCGGCGATGACGCACCCTTCCCTGGCACGCAGCCGGTGATCGACGCCCTCAAAGTTTTGTCCGACAGTGGTGTAGCGCTATTTTTCCAGCACGGTAACCGGGATTTCCTGGTGGGCCAGCGGTTTGCCGACGCGGTCGGTGGTCGCCTGCTCAACGACAGTGAAACCATCACTGCAGCCGATGGCCAACCGTTATTGCTGATGCACGGCGACCAGCTGTGTACCGACGATACCGAGTATCAGAAAATGCGTGTGATGCTGCGCAACCCGATGTTCCAGCAGAACATTCTGGCGCAGACAGTAGAACAGCGACTGGCCATGGCAAAACAGTTGCGCGAGACCAGTAAAGCGAAAGGTGCTGAAAAAGCGGAGTACATCACCGATGTCAACGCAGCAGCAGCAATCTCAGCACTGGAAACTGCTAACACAACACTCCTGTTACATGGCCATACCCACCGCCCGGCAATACATGATGTCACCTTGAGTGATGGCACTGCGGCACAGCGTATTGTGCTGGGAGACTGGGATCAGTCAGGCTGGTATGTCGAGTGGGACGAAAACGGCTTTACGCTGATCGATTTTCCGATCGACGGCTACGCTGCTGACTAGGCATGCTCAACAGGCGTACATCTCTGCGCCTGTACTCTAATTTTGTACCATCAACGTTAGCGCTCAAACCTGAGCAGGCTCGATCCCACGCGCATCCGGTTGACCATAACTGAATTCCACGACATGTCCGTTCGGATCACGCAGGCCACAGTAATAGCCCGTCGGCCAGGGCTCATCGACCACTGGCCACTCCAGACAGCCTTCCTGCGCTGCCCGATGAGCAAGCATATCCACCGCCTCCCGGCTATCCAGTGCAAACCCAAGATGGGAAAAATCAGTGCGCTGCTGGGCCAGATAAGCTCCCCCCGACAACAGTACGAGAACAAAATCAGAGGCGCTGTCTGAAGTTAACCAGACCACCCGCATGGTGCTGCTGGTACGCTCATGGGCAACCTTTAGACCGGCATAGGTCTGATAAAATGCCAGACAGGCATTGATGTCAGCGACATGAAAGGCGGCATGGGTTAATTCAGCCATGGCAACTCCACTGTGAAGAGAAAGGGACTCAGACAGTATAGGCTGTCACCCCGTCGTCATCAGGTGGATAAACCAGAGGTTCGAAAGAGACCTCTGGCCAGGCTATGAAACGAACAATCAGAGGCAGCCCTGATCAGACCAGCGGCAGATTGGCGCACTTTTCGCCTCGTTCAGGCAGCCCGTGGCACCACAGATATTGGCGCCTGCGGTCCAGCTGACGTCCGCTTTATCAGCGGTATCGGGTACCTGCAACGTGTTCAGATACTTAACCCGATACACCGAGCTAAAGCATGAACTCGCCTGATTGAAGCACTGGGCTCCGTCTTCACAACAGCTGGCAATATCCGTTGGCTGCATATAGGCAAATGCACCCGTCAAAAACCATTGTTTCGGCCCCTGCTGCACCACTGGCGGCTGGTTATGCGTACCCTGTTTACCGTCAGCAAAGTTGTAGGGGTCTTTCAGGCCGTTGCTATCACTCAGGTGGATCTCTTCACCACAGACCGACGGCTTCCAGCCCGACTGTGTTGCGCCAACGTTGTACGCACAATCTGCTGGTACAGCAGCCTTGGCAGTCAGCGTTTTAGGAGCTTCATCCTGGCCCAGCCCAAGGAAGGAGTAGCTGTACATTTTGACCGGCTGACCTTTCACCAGCACCGTGCGAACCGCATTATGGCTATTATCACAGTCATCACAGGGGAAAGTTACCTGAGCAGAGGCACCGCCCATTTCGGCAATACCGTAGTGGTTGCTGCTCTGCTCGTCGCGCAATGCCAGCCAGGCATACAGACCTTCTTCAAAACCGGTCAGGGTACGGGTATCCACCTTGACCCCGGCACCCACTTCTTTACTCAACCGGACCGTCAGCATCTCCCACAGCTGATTTGCCCGCTCGCGGTTCTCCTGCTCCGCAATACGCATCCCCGCCGTCGCCAGCACACTGGCAGATTGCAGATGACACTGCTGCTTCCAGTCAAAGGCTTGCCATTCGGGCTTTCCGCCTTTCAGTGGCCCATCTTTGCGCACCGCTTCCAGTGCTGCCACCACCTCTTCAGTTACTGCGGGCGCATCCTGCCAGGTTTTACCCCGAACCTCACGTACCGGGTCTGCCAGCGCACCGACCTTGGGCCCTTCATGACTCAGCCAGCTGCCAGCCTGCTGTTCATAGATGTACAACCGCGTACCACTGCTACCCGCATCGTAGATCACATGACAATCGGTTGCAGCCAAAGCCACAGGTGATGCCAGAGCGCTCACGAGTAATACCATTGAGATCAGTTTATTAACCATGCAGTCCTCCATTTTATGCCGCATTAACCAGTAACAGAATCCTTCTGTTACATCAGTCGCGCAGTATACGGACTCCTGCCAAGGTTGAATAAACTATTGCGCTAAAGTAGACCAAACGCTAACAGATGAGGCTGGGATAATGCCTTTTTCTGCTAACGTAACTCGGTGATTACCTATATTGGTATAGGATTGATAAATGCGTGCACATATCAAGTGCCCAATCACCGCCGTATAGAGGATTGTAGGTTGAGAAAATTCCTGACTGCTCTGCTAATGAGCACAGTTGCCAGTCTGGCATCCGCAGACGATAACCGCCCGCTGCCCGCTGTGGTTGTACAGCAAGTCAGTGAGAGCGAATTAAAACAGAGCTTTCGCATGGTAGGCCGGATTGAAGCGGCCGCCAAAGTCGACCTTCTAGCTCGTGTCTCCGGCTTTCTGGAACAGCGCATGTTTACAGAAGGTAAGAAAGTCGTTGCCGGAGAATCGCTGTTTCTGATCGAACCGGCCACCTATGAAATCGCTATGCAGCAGGCCGAAGCCGAACTGGCCGGGGCCCGTGCCGGACTGAAAAATGCCAGCGCCCAGCTGACGCGTAACCAGACCCTGCGCAAACGCGGTGCCGTCTCTCAGTCGCAGCTGGATCTCAGTACGGCGGAGCGTGATCAGGCCCGCGCCAGCGTACTTAAAGCAGAAGCCGGGCTGCGTGCCGCCCAGCTGGATCTCGACTACACCTTAGTAAAATCGCCCATTGCCGGGCGAATCGGCAAGGCACACTACTCCAACGGTAATCTGGTCGGCCCCAACACAGGCAAGCTGGCCACCGTGGTCCAGCTCGACCCGATTTACGTTGAGCTCTCCGTGAGCGAGAAAGATATGCTCCAGGCACGGCGCGACGGCCTGGTTATGGACAACCCTCCCGTTGCCCCCAGCCTGGAGTTATCCGATGGCAGCACTTACGCGCACCCTGGCGAGTTCAACTTTGTCAACCCAGAGGTCGACACCAACACTGACACCATCCGTGTGCGCGCCACCTTCCCCAATCCCGGTGGCGTATTACTGCCCGGCCAGTTCGTCCATGTTCTGGTACAAAGCAAACAGCCGGAAACCGTCCTCAGCGTACCGCAATCCGCCGTACAGAAAGACCGGGAAGGCTTTTTTGTCCTCACGGTTGATCGCGATAACACCGTCGAGCTGCGCCGTGTCCGTATGGGCGAACAGTTCGAAGGCCGCTGGCGAGTACAGCATGGCCTGCTGAAAGGTGAACGGGTAATTATCGAAGGGTTGCAGAAAGCCCGGGCAGGCAGTGTTGTGAAGCCGGTAGAGGGATAAACCATGTTTTCACTGTTTTTTATCAATCGGCCCAAATTTGCCCTGGTGATCTCCATTGTGATGGTGATCGCCGGTGCACTGGCCATGCTCACTCTGCCCATTGCCCAGTATCCTGAAATCACACCACCACAGGTGCAGGTAACCGCCCGCTACCCGGGGGCTAACTCTGAAGTGGTCGAACAGGCCGTTGCCACACCGATCGAAGCTCAGGTCAACGGCGTCGACGATATGCTGTATATGTCGTCCAGCAGCGCCAACGATGGCAGCTACACCCTGACCATCACCTTCGCTGTCGGCACCGACCCGGATCAGGCCGCAATCAACGTGCAGAACCGGGTCTCGCTGGCGCAGTCCAGCCTGCCGCAGGAAGTCGTACGCCAGGGCGTCACCACCAAAAAGCAGTCAACCAATATGCTGCTGGTTGCCAACATTTACTCGCCGGATAACAGCCATGATGCGCTGTACCTGAGTAACTACGCTTCCATTTATATCCAGGATTCGCTGGCCCGTATTAACGGGGTTGGTTCAGCCAGTCAGTTTGGTGCGCTGGACTACGGTATGCGCATCTGGCTGGACCCGGATCGGCTGATGGCTTTGAACCTCAACGCCAGTGATATCAGCACCGCGATCAGTGAGCAGAATATCCAGGCCTCGGTCGGCATTATTGGTCAGCCACCGATTAACAGTGGCCAGCAGTTTCAATACAGCCTGCGTGCGACCGGTCGCCTGACCAGCCAGAGTGAATTTGAAAACATCCTGGTGCGCGCTAACCCGGATGGCTCCAGCATCCGCCTGAAAGATGTCGCCCGAGTAGAGCTGGGCTCACAAACGTACAGCTCCAGCACCGCGCTCAATGGTAAAGCCTCTGCCGCCATCGCGGTTTACCAGAGCCCGGGGGCCAACGCGCTGGATGTGGCGGATGCGGTGTATGCCGAACTGGAGCGGCTCAGCAAGCGCTTCCCTGAGGGCGTCGCGTATGCGGTGCCTTATGACAGCACCCTGTCGGTACGCGCGTCCCTGAAAGAAGTTGTTCAGACCCTGGGGATCACCTTTATCCTGGTGGTACTGGTTACCTACATCTTCCTGGCTGACTGGCGGGCGACGCTGATTCCTGCGGCAACCATTCCGGTCTCACTGATCGGCACCTTCGTGGTACTCAGCATTGCCGGGTTCTCAATCAATACCATCTCCCTGTTCGCACTGATTCTGGCCATCGGTATCGTAGTGGATGATGCCATTGTGGTGGTGGAGAACGTCAAACGGCATATGGCCGAAGACCACGTCAGCGCACCGGAAGCAACCCGGCGAGCAATGAAAGAGGTATTTGGCCCGGTCATCGCCACCACCCTGGTCCTGTTAGCGGTGTTTGTTCCGGTGGCATTTATGCCGGGCATTACCGGCAAGCTCTACACCGAGTTTGCCCTGACCATCTCAGTGGCCGTTGCCCTGTCATCAATTAACGCCCTGACCCTGTCCCCCGCACTTTGCGCGCTGTTGCTCAAACGTGGCGAAGCCCCCAGTTCAGGCTTTTTCCACTGGTTTGATGGCCGGGTTAACGCCGCCCGCGACGGCTATGGCCGTAAAGTCGGCTTTATGAGCCGCAAGCTCTGGTTCAGCCTGGGGTTACTGATCGCCATCGGCGGCGGTGTCGGCTATATGTTCAAGACCATCCCCACCGGCTTTATCCCTTACGAAGATAACGGTGCACTGTTTGTAAACATCCAGCTGCCCGACGGTGCTTCGCTCAACCGCACCGCCGAGGTGGTCAACCAGGTGGAACAGATCCTGATGGCCGAGCCGGGTGTGCGCGACGTGATCAGCGTGAATGGTTTCAGCCTGCTCAGTGGCGGAGCCTCCAACGCGGCACTGGCCATTCCGGTGTTCACCCACTGGGATGAACGCACCGCGCCTGAACTGGCCTGGTATCGGATTCTGGCATCAATCAACGCAAAACTGGCCGGGATTGCTGGCGCCAATGTCTTTGCCTTTCCGACTCCGCCCATCCCTGGGCTGGGCAGCTCCGGCGGGCTTGAGGCGCAAATTCTGGATCTGAATAACGGCTCGCCGCTGGAACTGGCCCAGGCCACCTCCAGCCTGGCAATTGCCGCTAATCAGCATCCAGCCTTTGCCCAGGTGTTCAGCACCTTCTCGGCCAACGTACCTCAACTGGAACTGAAGATAGACCGCAAAAAAGCTCAAAGCCTGGGCGTACCCGTGTCCGACCTGTTTGCAACCTTGCAGGCACAGCTGGGCTCCAGCTACGTCAATGATTTCAATCTGTTCGGCAAGAACTACAAAGTGATACTGCAGGCGGATAGCGAGTTCCGCGATGCGATCGCTGATATCGACCGACTCCATGTGCGCAGCCGCGAGGGCTATCAGATCCCCCTCAGCTCGCTGGTTTCAGTCAAAACGATCCTGGGGCCACAGACCCTGAGCCGCTTCAACCAGCGCCGTACCGCAGCACTTAATGCCAGCCCGACAGATGGTGTTAGCAGCGGTGTAGCCATTGCGGCACTGGAGCAGATGGCGCGCGACACCCTGCCCGACGGCTATATTCTGGAATGGACCGGCGCCACCGTACAGGAACAGGAGTCCGGCGGTTACGTGGTCTTTATCATGAGCCTGGCAGTCCTGTTTGCCTATCTGTTCCTGGTGGCGCAGTACGAGAGCTGGACCATCCCTCTGGCGGTAATGCTATCCATTACTGTTGCTCTGTTCGGGGCACTGTTGCCAATGGCCCTGCTGCCTTTCCTGAACAATAATCTCTATGCCCAGATCGGCATTGTGATGCTGATCGGGCTGGCAGCCAAGTCGGCCATTCTGATCGTTGAGTTCGCCAAGGAACGGCGTGAGCAAGGCGGCCTGTCAATTCTGGATGCCGCCAATGAAGCCGCCAGATTGCGCTTTCGGGCGGTAATGATGACCGCGCTGTCCTTTATTCTGGGGGTATTGCCTCTGGTGACAGCATCAGGAGCCGGGGCGGCCAGCCGAATCTCGATTGGTTTTGTGGTGCTGGGCGGGATGCTGCTGGCAACGTTCATCGGTATTTTCTTTATTCCACCGCTGTTTGTTGCCATGCAACGACTACGCGAATGGGCAAAAGGGAGCGCTAAATCCAGCGAACAGCCCGATTAATAATCGACGGCTAACGCACTAGAAAACCCCGCCGGTCAGCTTGCTGACCGGCGTTTTTATCGCCATAGCACAATGCTATTCAGCATGTATGCAACGCATAGAAGTGATGCACCGGACCATGGCCAGCGCCCACATCCAGCTGGTCAGCATGGCGGATCGCCTCAGTCATATAGTGCTTGGCCTGTTCAATAGCTTCGGCCATGGGATAGCCTCGGGCCAGAAATGAGGCAATACTGGCCGACAGCGTACAGCCCGTGCCGTGGGTATTCGTCGTCTCAACCCGGGCACAGGTGTAGCGTTCATGACGCAACGGCCCGATCCAGATATCCGTGCTGTGCTCCCCCGCCTGGTGGCCACCTTTAACCAGCACAGAGCGACAACCCTGCCCGATCAATCCAGCCCCCAGTGCCAGCACTGCCGCCTCATCAGCAACAGTATCCACCGGTAGCCCCAGCAACGCATGGGCCTCAGGCAGGTTGGGTGTCACCAGGTCCGCCAGCGGTAACAGCTCACTAATCAGCGTCTGAGCGGCAGACTCCGCCAGCAACGGATCACCACTGGTCGCCACCATCACCGGGTCCAGCACCACATTGGCAGGCTGATAGCGTTTAAGCATCGCCGCCACCGTGCGGATGATCTCAGCGTCAGCCAGCATGCCGATTTTCACCGCATCAATACGGATATCACTGAACACCGCTTCAAATTGCTGCTCAATAAACGCCACTGGCAGCGGCTGTACCGCCTGTACACCACAGGTATTTTGCGCGGTAAGCGCGGTGATAATGGAGCAGGCATAACTGCCCGTAGCCGAGATTGCCTTGATATCCGCCTGAATACCGGCACCACCCCCGCTATCCGAGCCAGCGATGGTCAGCACATTGGGGATCTTCTTCACCGGCGGGAAAGGCATTAGACGGTTCCTGTAGCAATGACGCCGGAACCGGAGGACAGGCGCAACAGCTGCGCCAGGTGTCAGTCAGGTTCCCTACGCCCATTAAATGGGATCAGGTTCAACGGGTTCAGCCTCTGGCTATCTCAACCTGCGCCAATGCACAGGTTCCCCGACCTATTTTCGGTATTGATCTTATCCATTCTCCAGCATCTGAGCAAACTCAATACTAACTGTGCCGCACTGTTTGGTGAATTCTGTACCAACCAAATGGCTTGCAACTTGCCTCAGAACGACAGGAGTAATAAACCGGCAACGGATTGCCCGCATGATCATTAGCCCTATCAGGAGATATTGATGAGTTTTGCTATTGGCGCAAGATCACAATCAATCTATCAGCCACTTGAGCTGGCGCACCTGCCCACTGCTGAAGTCAAAACGCTCAGTTTTGATAACTACCAGCAAAAACAGGAGCAAGAACTACGAGTAGACCCAGCGGTTGAGGCCCGCCAGCTACGACAGCAGCGAGCAGATGCTCAGGGTGCCATCCCTGACCATTCTGCGGGGCTGGAAGGTGCTCAGGATGTATCAAGCAGCCCACCTATTGATACATTACAGTCACTGTTTCAACGTCAGCAGCTAATGTCCAGCATCACTGCTGGCGAGCATACGGCTCTACAGTCCGGCCAGCTAACTGAACTGAAAGCGACAATTCAGCAACAACCCGCAGACACGACTCTCAGTACTGCGATACCGGCGACACCGGCGACACCGGCGACACCTTCAGGCTCATCGGCTGGCCAGCAGGATATCGAAGCGATGATGGCGGCTCGCTCCCCTGACCCAAATGATAGTAATAAGCCTGCAGACCTGGCGACAAAAAGGGCCGAAGCAAAAGAAGCAGAAGAGCGGCGTCAGCAAAAAGCCACTGACGATGCTGTAACAGAACGTAAGCTCAATGCAGAACAGATAACAGAGTTTGTCGACGCTATTCGTAAAGGCGAGACACTGGAGAAAGATAAGTCTGAGGATGCACCCGCTGAATTCAGCCAGAAAGGGGCATCTGATAATAAAACACCCCCTAAAGCTGACCCCTACCTGGCTGCCATGAAGCAGACAACAGCAATGAACCCGTCTCTCAGTGCCCACGCTCTCCCTCAGCAAAGCAGCACTGGACACTCAGCGCTAGCCCAGCAGATCCGTACGGATAATTTCATTGCGGACATTCAAAACATGCAGGCCATGCAATTTGGCACCGCAAAGGGCAGCCAGCTATCTGCCGCAGCCTGACCTCACTGGCCTAACAATCACCGGACAACTGGCCCTTTTGGGCCAGACCGGAGCCAGCCACGATAAAAAGAGATGAGATACAAACAGATAAAACCAGTCCGACGGATAACATAGATGATCAGCATCGAAGTAAACGGCCAGTCAAGGGAACTGGCCAGCGGTAGCTCAATCACCGACCTGCTTACCGACATGGCACTAACCGGCCAGCGTGTCGCAGTGGAATGTAATATGGAAATTATTCCCCGTAGCCAGCATGCAAGCATGGCTCTGAAGGCGGGTGACCAACTTGAAATTGTCCACGCCATCGGCGGCGGCTAATACACACAATAATAAGGAATCAGTATGACCAACGACAGTGCGATCTATTCCGACCCGCTGATCATTGACGGTAAAGCCTACAATTCACGTCTGCTGGTAGGCACCGGAAAGTACAAGGACATGGACGAGACTCGCCAGGCCATTGAAGCCAGTGGCGCGGAAATTGTAACGCTGGCGGTACGGCGTACCAATATTGGCCAGAACCCGGACGAACCCAATCTGCTGGACGTGATCTCGCCAGATAAATACACCATCCTGCCGAACACCGCAGGCTGCTATACCGCCGAAGATGCTGTGCGCACCTGTCGGCTGGCACGGGAACTGCTGGGCGGTCATGATCTGGTCAAACTGGAAGTACTGGGTGATCAAAAAACCCTTTACCCCAATATGGTTGAAACGATCAAGGCCACTCAGACACTGGTTAAAGATGGCTTTAAAGTGATGGTCTACTGTAACGACGACCCTATCGTTGCCAAGCAGCTGGAAGAGATGGGCTGTGTCGCAGTGATGCCACTGGGCTCATTGATCGGCTCCGGGCTGGGTATTCTCAACCCGCACAATATCCGCATCATTATGGAAAGCGCACAGGTTCCCGTGCTGGTTGACGCCGGTGTTGGCACTGCCTCTGATGCCGCACTGGCAATGGAGATGGGCTGTGCGGGTGTGCTGATGAATACTGCCATTGCGGCCGCCAAAAGCCCGGTATTAATGGCCTCTGCAATGCGAAAAGCGATTGAATCAGGCCGAGAAGCCTTCCTGGCTGGTCGCATGCCACGTAAGAAATACGCCAGTGCTTCATCGCCGATGGAAGGGATTATTGGCTGATATTACCCGCACGTTCACGGGGTGTACGCAAAGTAACCCCGTGACAGCGCTCTGCACATGGCAATCACGACACTGAAGCGTACGGTGCGGCCTGTTATAGCTCCAGCACCAGGGTCGCCTGTTCCTGACCACCAAAGCGCGCCCGCTCACGAAACAGCACCTTAATACTGTCGTACATCATCAGATCAATCTGTTCTGGAAAACGTATCCGTACCGGCATCCGGGTATCTGGCATATCCAGTGAAATATATTTACGGATCATCAGCACATCAGGCTCTGGCCGTAGCTTATGCTGGCCCATCACCTTGAAGTCACCGAACAATGAACGGTTGCCATGACGCTCCAGAACAACCGTTAACCACAGCCCCTGCTCATCTTCGTACAGTTCAGGCTCAATCACCTGCGCCACCACACTGACAGCCCCCTCACGCACCAGTACTGGCACACCATATGCGGGCAATTTAACCCGCACAGGTACGGCACCGTCTTCAGCCACCGGGGCAGCCGGTACGGCCGCATCCAGCAGCGCAAGTTGCTCCACCTCATCCTGCTCGGCTTCAGCAACCATTTGCGGTGTCGGCAGCTGGCGGAAGATCAGGCGACTGTGGTATTCACCTTCAGGTAACCCAGCCGGGCGAACGACGATAAGTTCAACTATCTGTTCCTCATCCGGTTTTATCACCAGCAAGGGCGTTGAGACATCCACCAGCTGCTCCAGCAGATTAGCTGGCACTGTCTGTACCTCCGGCATTTCCTGCGCAGGTGAGTCGTCTCCTGCCGTTTCCAGCGCAAGTTCAGACTCAAGCTCTGGTTCAGGGAGAGGCGCAGACAGGTAACGGGCAGGCTCGGCATAAACTTCATAGTAGCCAACTGTTTCAGCAATATTGCGCACATGCACCGAGCGATAGGTGGTGTCACCGCTAAACACCACCCGTGGCGTTTCAATGATCAGCGCATCTTCATTATGTGCTCGCTCTGCCTGAACAGTGGCGCTGGCAAGGCACAGTACGATCACGGAGATCATGGATTGCATGTTCATTCTGCTGCTCCCTTTCAGACTGCTGCATGGTATCAGATAACCTGATTGACCGGCATTGCACCAGAAAAGCGCAAAAAAAGGCACTGGCCCAGGCCAACCAGATTCGCTGGTTCTAATCGCTCTTTGGTATAATGCCTAAAATACACCTAACACAGCTCCACACCCTCTGATACGGGTCTTTCCAATAACAACAATTCTATGGAGGAGCAATCGTGGCATGGCCGCGAGCTGTGTTGCAGAACGTTCCATATCTAATGTATGGAATCTATCGGCACAAACTCCTGTTGATTAGAGAAGAATTCTGACCATGTCCGATTTCCCGATTTTGACCAAAATGGGCGTTAAATCGCTCGAATCTGTTGTTAAATACACCCTGCGTCACGAAGGTGATGCCGATGTACTGAAAATTTATTACGAGCGTCCAAAGGGCTCTTTCCTGTCGCGCAGTAAGAAATTTACCTTTGTACGTGGTCGCTCAGCCATCCCTAAACAGGTACGCAGTGGCGCAGGCTTTGAAGATATCAACAAAGTCAGCCCTATGCTGCTTGAGGTTCTGACTGAACTCAAACAGCTTGAAGCCAGACGACACGGTGGCGAGTCCAGTGATCCCAAAGAGCGCTTCCTGGCCAACATTGATCACCTGGAAAAAGTAATGACATCCAAGCTGGACGATATCCGTCGCCAGATTGAAGAACTGAAGTAAGAGCCTCCTGCTCGCCAGCACTCGCTGGCGAGTATTTTCTCCCCCCAGGACCCATACCCGCAGCCTCTCAGCACTCCTTCCCCCGACAGACCAGGCTCCCTGCTATGGACTGTACTGCCAGAAATTTACCTGCCAGGCACTCTTTCGGTGCACTATGTTTCTTACTACTTTAGTTTAGCAGCCTCTTTTATATTGCAATAATCAATCATGGTATGGCATTGTTCCCAGCAGAAACACATAACTGATTGATATAGAAAGACTTCTTATTTAGAAAAGTCGCAATTAGAATGCCCTTAAGTACCAAAAAAGAATAACCTTATCGCTTGAACATAGGCCGGTATACTTATTGCCAAGTGTTGAGACTGACCTGTAACCCGATTGAAATTCTGGCTCCAATTCAACATTAAAGCTGGCACTAATAATGCCCCCCCCGTGGGTTAAGGTTAATAACGTTGTCACGCTTTGGGTCTGGTATCACAGGAAAGTGTTTACACTTACCCTGAGAGCCAGGGAATCTGTTGTCAAAACAGTGGCCTGCCGACCCGGCAGCGAGCGGAGCCTCGGCTCCTGCTTTGCTGTCACTACCGGCCAGGCCGTACCTGACAGGCAGACAACAACTATCAGCCCCGGAAAACTCAATTGAAAGGGCGAACAACCAGGAGATACTTATGACCCATAACAATAAATATGCAAAAGTACTTTCCTTGACAGCTGGCCTCATCTTCTCTGCCACTGCCGCAAATGTAACCTATGCTGCCAACTTCAAAGTTGCAGTCGGTGATGGTGGCGGTAGCGCACAGCACGAGCTGGGCAAGAAGTTTGTAGAAGAGCTGGAAAAGAGATCAAGCGGCAAGCACTCAGCAAAACTGTTCCTGAATGGTCAGCTGGGTAGTGAACAGGACACTGTGAACGACGCTGCGATTGGTACTCTGGACTTCTCCATTCTCGCTATCAACAACGTTACGCCATTCTCCCCGACTGTCGGTGTTTTCAGCCTGCCCTACGTTATCCAGAGCCTTGATGAAGCAGTGATGCTGACCCAGGGTGAAGTGGGTAAAGAGCTGGTTGCTAACACTGTACGTGATGCGGGTGTGCGGATTATCGGCTGGACTTACACGGGCTTCCGAGTCCTGACTAACTCCAAACGACCAATCCGTACCCTGGAAGATTTGCAAGGCGTTGTCGTACGTGTACCGAAAAACGAAATCATGATCGACACCTATAAGGCCTGGGGCATCAACCCGACGCCAATGGCATGGTCCGAAACATTCACTGCTTTACAGCAGGGTGTTGTGGACGGTCAGGACAACCCGTACCTGACTGTGGCCGCCATGAAGTTCGATGAGGTACAGAAGTACGTTACGAATATTCGCTATATCTTTTCCATTGAGCCGCTGATCGTCAGTGAAGCGGTGTTCCAGGATCAGAATAAAGCGACTCAGAAAGCGATTCTGGAGGCAGGTCAGGCTGCAACCGAGCACAGTGCGAAATTCCTGGCGGAATCAGAAACCGCCATCAAGGAAACTCTCACTCAGCGCGGTATGGAGATAGTTGACCCGGCAAACGGCGAGAAAGAGTGGATTGAAAAAGCTACTCAGGCTGTTTGGCCGAAGTTCTATGAGAGTATCGGCGGTAAAGATAAGCTGAACCGCGTACTCCGACTCCTGGGTCGCAATGAAGTTTAAGCTCACTTTGTCTTAAACTTCTTTATTGCATCTAAAGTGCACCCTGCCTGGTTCTCCAGCAGGGCTGCACTTTTACCGGAGGCTGCGTCATGGGCAGTATACTTTTTAAGATTTTAGATAATATCGAGAGCTACATCTGTCGTGCACTACTGGTAGGCTTTGTCTGCCTGCTGTTCATGCAGATTGTGGCTCGTCAGTTCTTTGGTTACTCCTTTTCCTGGACCGAAGAACTCTCCGTGTATATGTTCGTCTGGTTTGTGTTTTTCGGCGCGAGTTACGCCGCAAAACTGGCCGCACATAACCGGGTAACGTTTCACTACAAGATGATGCCAAACTGGATGTCGACCTCGCTGGAAGCGCTGGCTGACCTGATCTGGATTGCGTTCAACTGTTACTTTGTATACCTGGCCTATGACTTCGTATTCCACCGTATGAACCTGTTCTGGAAGTCCCAGACCCTGGGCATTCCGATGAAGTACATCTATCTGATTTTGCCCATCGCATTCTCCCTGATGACACTGCGCATTATCCAGGTGAACTACTACAAGTTTGTGAAAGGTATCGATATTCGTGACCCTGAATCCAAAGAACTGGATGAGCTGATGGACCACGAAGTCGACGATAACAAGAATAAAGAAGCCGCTTAAACCAGGAGCAAACTGATGGATGAAACTTCAATTGTTCTTATTCTGTTCGGGTCCTTTTTTGTCCTGCTGGTAATGGGGGCACCCGTCACCGTATCACTGGGTGTCGCCGCACTGGTGTCATTCCTGTACCTGGATGAGAACCCGATAAAATTTGTGCAGATTGCTTTCACGTCAGTGGGTTCATTCCCATTGATGGCACTACCCGCCTTTATACTGGCCGGGGCGCTTATGGAAGCCGCTGGTATTTCCAAACGCCTGGTACACCTGGCTGAAAGCTTTGCTGGCCCGGTAACCGGTGGCATCTCTGCTGCAGCCGTACTGGCCTGTATGTTCTTTGGCGCAATCTCTGGCTCCGGCCCGGCAACCACCGCTGCGGTGGGCATGCTGATGATCCCGGCTATGGTGAAGCGCGGTTACGACAAAGGCTACGCCTCTGCCATTACCGCCTCCTCCGGCGGCCTGGGTATCGTTATTCCGCCCTCCATTCCAATGGTTATTTTCGGTATTTCCGCCATTGGTATGCAGGTACCGGCAGAAGCAATTGCCGAACATGGCACCTTCCAGAGCGTATCGATCTCCAAGCTGTTCCTGGCAGGCTTTGTCCCAGGCATGGTTTTGGCCGGCGCGATCATGACAATGAACTACTTCCGCTGTAAGCGTGCCGGTTATAAAGGCACAGCAGATGGCTGGTCCATGAGCCAGATCACAGGCGCATTCCGCACTGGTTTCTGGTCTGTTATGGCACCCCTGGTGATCCTGGGCGGTATCTACTCTGGCTTCTTTACGCCAACAGAGTCTGCCATCGTAGCGATCTTCTACACCCTGTTCGTCGGCCTGTTCATTCACCGCGAACTGAAGTGGAAGGATATTGTTCACTCACTGGAAACCACCACCTGGCTGTCTGGCCGCGTACTGCTGATTCTGTTTACCGCAACAGTCTTTGGCCGTCTACTGGTTGAGAATCAGATCCCGGCCATCGTGGCAGAGTCCATGCTCAGCCTGACCGAGAACGTCTATCTGATCTGGCTGCTGATCATTGGCTTCCTGCTGTTTGTGGGCATGTTTATGGAAACACTGGCCGCCATCATGATCCTGACGCCGGTGCTGCTGCCCGTTACCTACAGCCTGGGGATCGATCCGATCCACTTTGGTATTGTCATGGTATGTAGCCTGTCGATTGGTTTTTCCACCCCACCGCTGGGCGAAAATCTGTTTGTGGCATCAGGGATATCGGATACCTCACTGGAAGAAGTCACGGCGAAAGCCCTGCCATTCGCCTTTGTCTCTGCAATGGCGGTAATTCTCATCGCCTTTGTACCCGAAATATCATTGTTCTTACCCGGCCTGCTGGGCTGATCAACCGCGAGCTGCCTGCCTGGGCAGCTCGCGTTTCCCAGGTTACAGATTGTCGTAACAGATAGTTAAGAGGGATTCTGCAATGCTACCTGAAGTCGGAAAAATCCTTTACAGCACAGACCTGTCAAAAGGCTCTGCGGCTGCCTTTGAATATGCCGTTTATCTGGCCAAAAAGACAGGCGCTGAAATCCACATTCTGCACGTCGTGGAAAAGCTCTCTACGGAGGCCAAAATGACGCTCAGAACCTATGTCATGGATTCAGACAGCCGCCGCGAGTTTCTCGATGAACGGGTAAACCACGCCAAAGAAAAGCTGAAACAACGCCAGGAGAGCTTCTGGTCTCAGCTGGGTGGGGCCGATCTGGCAATCCGTAACCAGATCAAATCCATTGAAGTTGCTGAATCATTTCCTGCAGAGGCCATTTTACGCCACTCCAAAGAGCTCGATGTCGATCTGATTCTGATGGGCACCCATGAAAAAGGCATGATGCATTCTTTCCTGGGCAGCGTAGCGAAAAACGTACTGAACCGCTCACGCATCCCGATGATGATTGTGCCGTTGCCAGAGAAAGAAGACAGCTAAAGCCTATTCCTGCCCCGCCAGCCAGATCACCTGACTGGCACTTTCCACCCCTTCAAAACATCAGCCTCAAGTGGAAGCAACGCATAAGCTGCGGTAAGCTGGGCCAATCTGGACAGGAGACTCACGATGGGCAAGGTTATCGATTTCAACAGCAAGCGCGCCGTAGCCGAACAGCAGAATAAAGAGCAGCGCTCTGCGGCTATGAAGGATCGCTTCGAAAAAGCACTCCCCTCTGAAGAAACCGATCCGAAGAAAAAACTGCTGGGTATTTTCAAACGAAAAAACGGAAAGAAAAAACCGGCAAAACCCGTTGGCGATGGCTGGTAATGTTAGCCCAGGAGAATCCTGTATCGGCATAACACCACCACAAACCAGCAACGACGTTACGCCCAGGACAGGCACTCAATGAAGGGTCGGCGTCGACTCGCTGTCAGGGGTCAGAATATGACCCTGCTCATCGATACCTAGCACACCTTGCGACACCGCAATTTCCAGCAGTTGATGCAACAACATCCGGGTCAGATGAGTACTGATGATCAGCCCCGCAGGCGGGTCACCTTCGAAGATGTCATCATCAATCAGATCATCATCTCGCAGACCCAGCAGTAGCGGGTTTTCTGCTACCAGCGGTGCCAGATCATCCGGGGCAAACACCGCATACTCTGAGGACATCTGCAAGGCCTTGTGATAGGCGTCGCGGGAACAGGTTTCCAGCGCAGCAAGATACGCTTCCTCTGCTTCATTAAAAATCAGACTCAGGCGGCTCTGGCCAGGTTTAGTCAGGTTTTCACGCGCAGTTATTGAGTGGCTATAGTCTGCGGTAATGGCATACTCACTGCACTGCATTTCAGCTTCATCCACCAGGATGGAACCATCATCAGCAACATCAAGCCAGTTATGCTCGACTGCCAGTGACAACAGACCTTCCATCGCTGCAGCGATAACATTAGCACTGACAATAACCCCAACGGCTGGATTGTCGGCCTCTTCAGCGTTAAGTATCAGCTCACCTGCCCGTGCCGCCAGTAATGTCGGGTCTTCTTCGATGATTGCAGCCAGCAGGTCAACGTCGATAAACAGCTGTTCGTGACACAACTGCTCCGCCGTTGCATAAGGCTTAAGACCACCACTGTCCTGCATCAGATGCATATATGACTCACGAACTGCATCTAAAACCCGCGTCAGTGCCTCACTCATTCAGTCCTGCTCCCGCAGCTCAATTAAAAATTCACAATTCCAAAACATTTCTTTCATGTTTCTACTAGATTATATCCGCCCTTCGACTAAGGTTTCTGGGTCCTCGGTCGATTAGATATAGGGTAACCGAGCAAGACACAAACAGCAGCGGAGGCTAAGTAATGCAGATTTTCACTCAACAGAGCACAGATACACAGTTTGATGATGAGGGTATCGTCTATATCCTGTCGGATAACTGAGTTAGCTCAGTGAGTTAGCACAATAAAAAGCGGCCTCCAGGCCGCTTTTTTACGGGTCGACTATCAATGTACCCGAATGCCGATCGGCGCGATGCCCGCTTTCATATCATCAAAGGTATCACGCAGGCATTCCAGCGGCTGCAAACCAAAATCAGTGGGGACGGCTGGCAGATCAAACCACTCCAGCGCCCAGATCCGCGTCATCAGCTCATACTCACCCAGCAAAGCATCCAGATAGATCATCACGGCTTCAACCCGCGGATCCATATCCAGAAGTTTGGGCGCATCCGTCAGGTATATTTCAAGATGCAGGCGACCTTTGACCTCGCGCAGTGCAAACCAGAAATCCTGTATCTCGCACAGCTCATCGCCCAGCGTAATCTGCTGAGGTACCGGGTCATAACGCTCATTAAACGCTTTAAATGTAACGCCCTGCATTGAGGGTGCTTCGCCCACCAGGTGCAACACGGAATTGATCGATTCAGGGTAACCATCACAGCCGAAGATCATCTCCAGTGGACCCTCTTCGTCTTCATCACGCTCGAAGTGAAAGGTCAGATTACAATCAACTTTATGCAGCTTGTCCCGGTACTGGGTTAATAAAGAGTCCGCATCGAAGCGATCACCCTGCTCAGTTTCCAGCAGCTGCTCAATGGTCTGTTCAACCTGTTCCCAGAAGTGAGCTATTTTCTTGCCTGTTTCGTTCATCGATACCGTCCGCAACCCGAATCACCTGTATCAGGTGCGCGGTACTACTACACCCGTCTGGCCCTGGTACTTGCCAGCACGGTCTTTATAGGAAGTCTCGCACACCTCATCTGCACCGAGGAACAGCATCTGTGCGACGCCTTCATTAGCATAGATTTTTGCTGGCAGCGGGGTAGTGTTGGAAAATTCAAGGGTTACATGCCCTTCCCACTCCGGCTCCAGCGGTGTCACATTCACGATGATGCCACAACGTGCGTAGGTGCTTTTACCCAGGCAGATGGTCAGCACATCACGGGGGATTTTGAAGTACTCAACCGTACGCGCCAGCGCAAATGAATTCGGCGGAATAATGCAGACGTCGGCTTGAACATCAACAAAACTGCCGGCATCAAACGCCTTAGGATCGACGATGGAGGAGTTGATATTGGTGAAAATCTTGAATTCATTAGCACAACGTACATCATATCCGTAGCTCGAGGTGCCATACGACACAATCGGATTATCACCCTGGCGACGCACCTGACCCGGCTCAAACGGCGAAATCATGTCGTGCTCTGCAGCCATTCGACGAATCCAGCTATCCGACTTAATACCCATAAAGCGTCTGCTTACCTCAGCTCGAGTTTGGTTGATATCTATCTGGGGCGCGATTCTACCGGATTCATCTCCCCAGGCGAAGGGCCACTGTCATCAATCTGTCGTCTGACAGACTCCCCTCCCCAGCAATAACAGACAGCCATAACGCAACGGGCTATAACTATATTCCAAAATAATTCTCATTTAATATTGCAAATTATTGTCATTTGCATTTAATTGTACCCTTGACTGACATTTACCCCACCACAGGAAAACTGCGTGAGTATTGGCATTTTTTACGGCACAACAACCGGCAACACAGGTGATATCGCCGTTAAGGTTCAGGAATTTTTTGGCACAGATGACTGCGCACTGTTTGATGTAAAAGACAACGCTCTGAGCCAGTGTAGTGACTATGACCAGCTTATTTTTGCCATCCCGACCTGGGATTACGGTGAGGTACAGGAAGACTGGCTGGAGATCTGGGATGAAGTCGACCAGATAGATTTCAGCGGTAAAACCGTCGCCTTTATCGGCCTGGGAGATCAATACGGCTATGCCGAGTGGTTTGTTGATGCCATGGGTATGCTGCACGATAAAATCGTCGCCCGGGGTGCCGGGATCGTGGGTCACTGGCCGAATCAGGGTTATGAGTTCGATGAGTCCAAAGCCCTGTCGAAAGACGGTAAATACTTTATCGGCCTGCCACTGGATGAAGATTGCCAGCGTGAACAGACTGAAGACCGGCTGACCGAGTGGTGCAGCCAGGTGATGGTCGAATTCGCCTCAGCCTGAACCGGTTACCCGCGAAACTTCCGGGCGGCGATACCGGCTATCGCCGTCTTCTGACCTCCCGCCTCTCCACTTCGGCGGCTAGCTGTGCTAACGTGCGCGGCCTTTTTCCAGCCATAGACTGACATCACCATGTTTGCCGGATTTGACTACGGAAGCTCCAACTGCGCGATGGGCGTCGCCAGTGACGACTCTGCCCGCCAGATCGAACTGGTACCGCTGTACCAGAATCAGTGTTTTCTGCCCTCTGCACTCTATGCATTATCGCGTGAACTGATCTGCGACTACGTTGCCCATCAGATTACCGTGCCTGCTGACCGTGATGCCTATATGGCAGAACGTGCCAACCAGCTGCGTATGGCAATGGCGTCACGCCGTGAGCTGGACATTTCCGCCAGCGAGCAGACCGTATTTGTGGGTGAAGAAGCGGTAAAAAACTATATCGATTTCCCCGATGAAGGTTATTTCGTCAAATCGCCTAAATCATTCCTCGGCGTAAGTGGCCTGCGGGCAGAACATCAGGCATTTTTTGAAGATATCGTCAGTGCCATGATGGTCCAGATTAAACAGGCCGCCGAAGCTCAGCTGGGCACTAAAATTCGCCATACGGTAATTGGCCGCCCGGTTAATTTCCAGGGCAGTGGCGGTGACGCTGCCAACCAGCAGGCCAGTGGCATCCTGCATCGTGCCGCCGCCCGCGCCGGATTTGAGTCCACCGAGCTGCTGTACGAGCCGATTGCAGCCGGAATCAATTTTGAAACCGAACTGACCCATAACCAGACTGTACTGGTAGTGGATGTCGGTGGTGGTACAACAGACTGCTCTGTCGTTCGCATGGGCCCGGACCACCGCATCAAGGATGACCGCAGCGCTGATTTCCTTGGCCACAGTGGTACCCGGGTTGGCGGAAATGATCTGGATATCAATCTGGCCTACCACTGCCTGATGCCCGTGTTTGGGATGGGCAGCAGCCTGCGCAGCGGTCGCCCCCTGCCCACCCAGCCGTACTGGAATGCGGTATCGATTAACGATATCCCGGCCCAGACCGAGTTTAACAGCCTGCAGAATATCGAACTGATGGACCAGCTGGGCCGTGACGCCAATGAACCGGCCAAAGTAAAGCGGCTACTGAACTTGCAGCAGCACAAGCAGAACTACCAGCTGGTGCGCAGCGCCGAGCACAGTAAAATCGCTTTGTCTGCCGCAGACAGCCATCAGGTGGACCTCAGCTACATCAGTCCTGATCTGCAGCAAGCGCTCACCCGCAGCGAGTATGAACAGGCTGTCGAGCGCCCGGTCAGCAAGATTGTTGAACTGATGCAGGACGCCCTGAGCCAGGCACAGTGTCAGCCTGACCTGATCTACGTCACCGGTGGCACCGCTAAATCGCCGGTCGTCCGCCAGGCCATTGCTCAGTTGCTGGGAGACATTCCAGTCGTCGATGGGGACCATTTCGGCAGCGTTACTGCCGGGCTAACCCAGTGGGCAGCCAAGCTCTATCGCTAGGCCCTGGAAGTCTGTCGGGCTTAGCACTAAACAGCACGCAAACGCCCCGGCCAATTGAGATTGACCGGGGCTTTTATTCAAAGCTTGTCTCGTACTTAAATCAGTAACAGGTCAAGTTCAGGCGCCAGACTGCTCAGGCCGGACAAATCCACATCCGTCAGGTCAATCGGCCCACGCGCCATGCTCGCCTCAAACACCTCAGCCACATTGAGTGCCTCACCCTCTTCACCCAGGAACTGAGCCAGCTCCAGAGTATGTTCACGCACCTGCTCTTCACCGTCGTGAGTAGACAGGCTGGTGAATGATAATGTGCCATCCTCATTCAGATCCAGCTCGATATGGCGGCTGACCGTTTCACCTTCTTCATTCACGCAGCTGACATCGATGTCCACACCGCCATCGTCACTGTCTTCGCTGATTGTCACGTTCTTTTCACGGCCCTGGTCATTCAGTGAGTGGATCGTTATACCACCCTCTGCGCTATCAGACAGCGTAATCGTATTGGTATGTACTTCGCCTTCAGGATCAGTGCCTGTCAGCGTAAGCTCTACACTGCCATCCTCATTGTTGACCACAGTCTGCGCCTGATCTTCCAGTGGTGGACGCTGCGGACCCTGACCTTCGCCACGCTCACGGTGCTCACCTTCCTGAGCATGCTCACCTTCCTGACCTTCCTGATCCATTAGACCTTGCTGATCCATCGGACCTTGCTGATCCATCGGACCCTGCTGATCCATCGGACCTTGCTGATCCATCGGACCCTGCTGATCCATCGGACCCTGCTGATCCATCGGACCCTGCTGATCCATCCGACCCTGCTGCATACCGCGCTGTGACTGACCGTTAAATGCTCTCATGACTCAATCCCTTCCGTGTCTATGGTACTGCTGTTTTGTTAGTGGGATTATTTCCCACTCGATGAACCAATAATAAGTGTGATTTTTTCCCACGTAAAGTCTTTTTTGATGTCAGCATGAGATTAGTGGGATAAAATCCCGCCTATATTCATTTCACAGGACGACACGCCAGGCCCTATGAGCACTCCGACACCTCCTCCAGCGCTTATCAACGCCATCAGGGGCTTACTTAAGCCACTGATCCGCTTGCTGCTGGAATACGGCATGACTTACCCCTGGTTTGCCAACCAGCTGAAAAGCCTGTTTGTTGAAGTCGTTAATGATGAGATGCAGGTCGATGGCAAGCGTCAGACACTCAGCCGCATCAGTGTGGTCAGTGGCGTCCACCGCAAAGATGTCAAACGAATACTGGAAGAACCTGAAGATGCCGAAGCCCCGAGCCGAACCGTTTCACTCGGTGCCCGGTTACTGGGGGTCTGGCTGGGTGATCGCCGCTACCACGACGTCGCCGGGAACCCCCTGCCGCTACCTCGCCTTTCAACGGATAACACCGAGGTCAGTTTTGAGGGCCTGGTTGAATCAATCAATAAAGATGTCCGACCGCGGGCCGTACTGGATGAATGGCAAAGAGCCGGACTGGTTCATATCAATCCACAGGATGAAGTGGTGCTGGACCCGGATGCCTTTGTTACCGAGAAAAATTTTGATGATCGCGCACACTTCTTTGGCCGTAATATACGCGACCATATAGCCGCGGGCGCACACAACCTGATGCCCGGTATTGATGAGAAGATGCTGGAGCGAGCTGTATTTTATGACCACCTGTGCCCCCGGTCGGTTGAGACGCTTAAACAGCTCTCCCACCAGGTCGCGATGGATGGCCTGAAACAGGTTAACGAAGCCGCATTGCGACTGGCCGAACAGGACGAGAACAAACCCGGTGCCCACTACCGAATGACCTTCGGCAGTTTCTTTTTTCAACAGGATCAGCAGACAGAGAGCGACCCGGACGTTGCCCATGATAAAAACTGACCCGCGCCTGCAACGCGCCATCATTCTGCTCTGCGGCACCCTTACTCTGGGCGGCTGTTACAGCACTCCCGCTGTCATCAATACCGATGATTCGTTAACCGATGCCCTCCCCGAAGACACAGGCATCGGCGGCAGTGGTATCCAGCTGGCTGATGAGCGCGGTATCGGCGGCTCGGGCAAACAGTCCGAGGAAACCGGCATCGGCGGCAGTGGTATCCGGCTGGCCGATGAACGTGGTATCGGCGGCTCGGGCAAACAGTCCGAGGAAACCGGCATCGGTGGCAGTGGTATCCGGCTGGCCAATGAACGTGGTATCGGCGGTTCAGGCAAACAGTCCGAGGAAACCGGCATCGGTGGTAGTGGTATCCGGCTGGCCGATGAACGTGGTATCGGCGGTTCAGGCAAACAGCCCGAGGAAACCGGCATCGGTGGCAGTGGTATCCGGCTGGCCGATGAACGCGGTATCGGCGGTTCCGGTCGTCAACAGACGCCTGCAACCGAACACTGGCTAACACAACTGCAACCGGGAGAAACCCTGGGTGTTGTGGGTACCGTTAATGACTTCGGCAGTATCTGGGTAAACGGCCTGCATATCCACGTTGACGAGCGCACCCGTATCCTGGAGGATGGCAAACCCGCCACCCCGGATCAGATAAACCTGGGCCAGCGCGCCGTAATCCAGGCTGGCTGGCAGCAGGGCGAACTGCGCGCCAGTACCATAGAACTGGTACATGAGGTGATCGGCCCCGTTTCCCAGCGTGATCTGCAACAACGTCAACTGACGATTCTGGGCCAGACGATTCAGCTAACCGACAACCAGCCATTACCGGAGGCTGGCAGCTGGGTGGCCATTTCTGGCCAGCGGACAACCACGCAACAGATCAATGCCAGCCGGATAGACACCGTTACCGATCAGCAAACGATTCTGTTACGCGGCACCCTTGCACGGACTGACAATCAGCTTAGCATCAGCCAGCTACCGCTGGCTGCCATAGCAACGCCATTTGAACACGGCAGTTTCGTGACCCTGCAGGCTCGGATGATCAATAACACACTACAAAACGTTAAGCTTGAACGGCCACAGCGCCTCACCCAGCAGCCAGGCCTGCGACTGTTGTCCATTGAACGTAGCAGCACAGCATTGTCCGTTGCGGGCCCTTACAGTCCACGACTGCAAGTATTGCCAGCAACCAAACCCCATCAGGACAGTGCTCCCAGCCAGGTACTCGAGATTCATATCCAGCCCGGGCAGCCGCCAAAAGTGGAGCAAATATTCACCAAGCCAGCCACCAACTGGCAGCAACCAGACAAAGTCAGCAGCGGGCATCCAGAGCAAACACCCGCAGGCATAACACCGCCTCCGCCACCCCCGGAGCAGCCTGGCACTCTGCGGCCAGAACCTGCGACCATGGCTGCACCGCCGCCACCCACGCGGCCACCTCAACCGTCAGCACACCAGAGGCCTGCGCCACAACACCTATCCCTTGAGCGACCCCAGGCGGCTATCCGGCCTGAGCCCCCACAACGGCCCGACACTGTAGCGCGACCCGAGCGCCCACAGCGGCCCGACGTTGTTGCTCGACCGGAGCGACCGGTGCGGCCCGAAATCATCGCTCGTCCCGAGATTATTTCCCGACCCGAGCGCCCGACGCGACCCGATACGGTTGCCCGGCCTGAACGGCCCGATCACTCACAACGCCCACCGCGCCCACCGCGCCCACCGCGTTAACTGTGCAGGAAGCAATAACATGAACAGAATACGTCCAGCCCGGACGGCAGCCGTATCTGCCCTGAGTCTTCTGATACTGGCCCCCACTGTCAGCGCTGAGCCTCGATTAAAGGCCACCCTGGGCTATGAATACAGCCAGGGCAGCTACGGACAAACCACCGATACCCACCAGCACAACCTGCCGTTCAGCCTCAGCTGGCAAAACGCGGGCTGGAATCTGCAGGCCAGCAGCAGCTGGCTCAGTACCCGTAGCCCCAGTAACCTGACCTTCATCGATGGTGACCCATCCTCGATCAGCAGCACGTCGACCCAGACCGACACCAGTGAAGGCTTTGGCGATACCACAGTACGTGTTCGCAAAGAGCTGGCATGGGGCGCAGACAAAGGAATATTCCTGGACATTAACGCCGCCGTGCGGCTTGCCACTGCCAGTTCCAGTGCCAACATTCTGCACCGCGACCCGGATTACAGCCTGCAGCTGGACAGCTTCATCAGCCGGGGGCGCTGGATGCCGATGGTCAGTCTGGGCTACAAATGGATGGGCGATGGCGATAATTATGCACCACGCAATGTCTGGCTGGCCTCAGTCGGTGCTCAGTATCAGCTGGATAACCGCTGCAGCCTGGGCGGAATCGCAGATTACCGCCAACGCCTGACAGCAACCGGCGAGCCACTGCAGGAGGTGATGGGCTATCTGGCCTGCCCGCTCAACAGTGACTGGACACTGACCAGCTACCTGCTGACCGGATTCAGCGACAGCAGTGTTGATCAGGGGATCGGCTTCCAGCTGAGCTGGCGGCAACCTCGCCTTTAGCCTATGCCGTTGACTGTCAGTGAGCAGCGCCATCGACACACGAAAAAGCCCCCTGTGCGTCACCGCACAGGGGGCTTTTCTTAAATCGCATCAGCGGCCCTTAATCAGGCCGCTGGAACTCCCTGTCAGGCAGCAACCGCAGCCGAACGGCTTTTCTTCAATAGCATAAACACCAGTAACACGGCCAGCACTGGCATCGCCCAGGCCATGCCAATGTCGAACAATGGCAGGAATGCCAGCGCATCCAGTGAAACACCCACAACTTTAAGCCCTTCCAGCAGACCAAAAACCGTCGATACTGCCAGTACGCTGCTCAATGCAACCCGAGGCATCGCCATCTGATTGGCAAACAGGCTGAACAGAATCAGCGCAATGGTAATCGGATATACCGCTACCAGCACCGGAATACTCATACTGATCAGCTGGCTCAGATCCAGGTTAGCGACCGCCACACAGGCAAGGCCGTTAAGAATAACAAACTGACCATAACTAACTTTCGTGGTCAGACTGGAGAAATAATCAGAACAGGCGCTGAGCAGGCCCACCGCTGTGGTCAGGCAAGCCAGTGTAATTACCGCCGCCAGGATCATCAGGCCTGCACTGCCGAAACGCTGATCAACATAGGCGCTAAGAATCTGACCGCCGTTGGTAGCGTCTGGCACCAGCTGGGCATTCTGCGCACCCAGGATAAACAGTGATACGTACACAACCGCCAGGCCCGCTGCCGCAATAACGGCAGCAATTACCAGGTAACGGTACTGTTCACTCGCTGCCGTAATACCTTTCTTCTTCAGCAGATCAATAATCAGCATGCCGAACATGATCGATGCCAGCGCATCCATGGTGTTGTAGCCTTCCAGGAAGCCCTTCACATAAGCACCACCGGCATAGGCTGCACTGGTCGGCGCAACCGTACCTGCATCACCCAGCAGCACAGAAGCCGCCAGAGCCAGCAGCAGCACAATCAGCAACGGAGTCAGCACCTTACCCACAGAATCCATCAGTTTACCTGGGTACAGTGCCAGCAGCATGGCCAGCACAAAAAAACCGATTGAGTAGATCAACTGTCCATTATCGCTGCCACCCTGCATAAACGGCTGAACACCCAGTTCATAGGCCACCAGCGCAGTACGCGGTGCCGCAATCAGCGGGCCGATAATGATAAAGATCGCCACGGCGATCGTAGCACCCATCCAGGCAGGCAGTGCCCGGGTCATCGTTGGAATACCACCACCGGCTTTAGCCACTGCAAACAGCCCCAGTAGCGGCAAGCCCACCGCCGTGGTCAGAAAACCCAGCATCGCCAGGGAGACCTGCTCACCTGCCAGCATGCCTGCCAGTGGTGGAAAGATAATATTACCGGCGCCCAGAAAGAACGCGAATGTCATAAAACCAAGGCCCAGTGTGTCAGCCATGCTCAATCGTGTAGTCAAAATATGCCTCGTGTTAACACGCTATCTTGTTATATCGGCACTGATATTTGGGGGTGCTTGTAATAAGTATGTAGGCGCAACGTCAGAACGCAGCATTCACCGTGAATACTGCACCTGAAAGCGATAAAGCTTCGCAGGTCGCCATGGACTGACGCTGATCCCGGCATCCACCCGGTACCGATGGACGCGGATCATACCAAAGTAGAACTAGAAATGTAATTGATGCAGCGGCAGTAAAAATGAAAGAAATCACACCGATAAATCACTCAGCTGACAGGAACATATATTCACCAGCGTAGTTACAAAATCACTCAGACAAGCATGGTCAGCCAAAACAGGCGGGTGGAAAAACCACAGGTCAGGTAAAACGCACACATCACCCAAACATCGTACTAATGGGGTCCCGAGCGACGATATTGAACGGAGGAAGCCGGATATCCACACGGCAGACGGTGACAGCCAGGTAAAAACCACAGCGGGAAAAAAGAGAAAGAAGCAAAGGGGATAGCGAACGATGTGTCTAACCTGCTGAGGCAAAAAGCAAAAAGGGCCAGTTTGCTAATGCAACTGACCCTTCCGCGATTTCCGTATCACATGCCATTATCCGTAACAGCATTTTGTACATCCTGTACAACTGCAATCCGTGCAGTACTACACATCCTTTTGCGCTTCAGCATGCCCTGGCTCCTGCCTGGTAATACTGAAATTCGTTAACGAACGTCCGTGCCGCTAACGCTACCACTCCGTGGTAATGTGTCGCATTCCGTGCGACGGTCCCTCAATGTCCGCGCCAACTATCCGTGCATCCCTGGCTGTTGTGGTGCGTCCTGTGCACCCCGTCCATGGATAGCCATTCTAGTCATTTGGGGTTCAGGTGATATAGGAAGAACTCCTAATTTACCCGGATACAGGGAACTTTTACCCTCTCCTTTCACAACCCACAGACCTGGATTCAGTTTTCCTGGATCACCGGGCGGATCAGTAGCTCGCTAACATCGACATAAGGTGGCTGACTGAGCGCATACAGAATGCCATTAGCAATATCTCGAGGCTGCAGAATGGGTGAGTCTTCGGCGTACATATTGTCTTTGACGGCACTGCGAATTTTGTCATGGCCGATGCTGTCTGGCAGTTCAGTGGCCACCGAGCCTGGCTGAATGTCAGTCACCCGAACATTGAAACGGATCGCCTCTTTGCGCAGCGTATCGGAGATTGCCCGTACCGCATGCTTGGTGCCGCCGTACACACCGGCGCTCTGGTAAGTCTGGCGTGCTGCAATGGAACTGATATTGACGATATGACCCGCTTTACGTTCCGCCATGCCGGAATAGACCGCGTGGATGGCATAAAGCACCCCTTTGATATTCACATCAATCATGCGATCCCATTCATCCACCCGACCATTGATAATCGGGCTGATCGGCATGGTACCGGCGTTGTTAATCAGAATATCCACCCCGCCGAGCGCCACCAGCTGTTCGCCCACGGCAGCCATCGCCGCCCGGTCTGACACATCGACCGGTGCAACCGTGACAGTGACACCCTGGCCTTGCAACTCAGCTGCCAGCGTGTCGAGCTTTTCAACACGACGGGCCGAGATCACCAGCTCAGCGCCTTCACTGGCCAGCAGCCGTGCGGTCGCTTCGCCGATGCCAGAGCTGGCACCGGTAATCCATACCCGTTTACCGGTTAAAGTCTGTTCTGTGTTCATCATCTACTCTCTTGCTAGCCCTGGGTTTTAAGGTGACGCGACGGGACGTCGCTGCTACAGGCCGGGGTTACTTTGTTACGACAAAATCATCATCCAGCCCAAACGGCTGTTCAGTGATGTAGAAGCCGATACAGCCCACGGACCACAAACCATTGACCAGTACTTCGCCATCGCCTTCGTCGGCGTATTTCAGCGTCCAGATATACTGATCACCAGCCTCCATCATCAACTCTTCAGCCAGGAATTCATCTTCCACCATCAACGGGTTTTCACCGCCAGCATTAATCTCTTTAGGCTGGAATTTCTCCGCCCAGTCAGCGTATTTCATTTCGGTGGTGGTAATGCTCATTGTCGTTCTCCAGACAGGAAAAAACCGCGACCGGTACGCCGGACGCGGTTTTGAATCTCAAATAACGTGGCAGGACATGGCGGTAGAACTGCACGCTGTCCTGCACCTAAGGCTGCATGAAATATTCAGGTGCGTACGGAAAGTCTGACGCTCGCGGAGCGCGCTGCGACAGAACGTCAGCTTGAATACTTGCACAACCGGTTACTTATGCTTGAAAACCGGCTTACGCTTCTCAGCAAACGCATCCATGCCTTCCTTGCAATCTTCGAAGGCAAAGGTGGATTCAAAGGTGCGCCGTTCAAATTTCAGGCCATCGCTCAGATCAGCATCCACTGCCATATTGACCGCCTCTTTCACCATCATCACCACCGGGCGGGAGTTCGATGCGATCTTGCTGGCGGTTTTGAATGCCTGCGCTTTCAGTTCATCTGCGCTGACAATACGCGCCACCAGACCAGAACGTTCGGCTTCTTCAGCATCCATCATCCGGCCCGTCAGGCACATCTCCATCGCTTTTGCTTTACCCACCGCTTTGGTCAGGCGTTGCGTACCACCCGCCCCAGGCATGGTGCCAATGCTGATTTCCGGCTGGCCGAATTTCGCGGTATCCGCCGCAATAATAAAGTCACAGGCCATCGCCATTTCACAACCACCACCCAGCGAAAAGCCTGCAACGGCGGCAATAATCGGCGTACGTGCTTCATCAATCGCACGCCAGCAATCACGTTTCACATAGGGAAAGTCACTGTAATACATATCGACAAAGGCCTGATCCTTCATCTCTTTAATATCCGCACCCGCCGCGAACACCTTGTCGCCGCCGGTCAGCACAATACAGCGCACCTGCGCATCACGGTCCAGCGCATCCAGTGCATCGCCCAGCTCAGAGGTCAGCTGCACATTCAATGCATTCATCACCTGAGGGCGGTTCAGGGTGACAGTACCTACACCGGATTCAATCTCAACGGTGATCATTTCGTAAGACATATCGGATTCCTTGCTATCAATGACACACAGCCAATCGGCCACGGTAAACGCACGATAAAAAAAGCCGGATGAAATCATCCGGCCAGGTGGGCAGCAGATAAAGCCATCCACTGATTTCTCTGCTTCACCCTGCGGACGGGCTGCCCGCGTTGTTGCTTAGTTCGGGTGGCGGCGGCTCTGCACTACCCGGAACCGGTTCGCCACAAAGGCAAGATCAGCCAGGCAGGCGTTCGCCGCCGGGTTCGCACCCGTGGCATGGAAATCACTGAACGCCGCACTCTGGTTAACGAAAACACCACCGGTCAGGTTGCACGACAGGGCAACACCCGCGTCCAGTGAAGCCTCTTCGATCTGCGCCAGCACAGCCTCATCGGTAGAATAACAGCCCATGGTGATAGCACCATGCTCTTTCACCGCTTTGCTCGCCAGCGCGATGGACTGCGCCGTGTCCGCTGTTTTGACCACAAAAGAGATCGGCCCGAACAGCTCCTGCATATAGGTGGCTTCTTTATCCGCATCAATGGTCATAATCAGTGGGCTGTGAACACGGGCATCCTTGAACCATGGGTTCCCCATCGCCTCGGAATCACGTACCACCTCACCCAGCCCTTTGCTGGCCTGGATACGCTCAGCCGTTGCCGGTGCCTGGATTGCACCCAGCACCATGCCCGCACGCTCCGGGTCAGACAGGAATTTAGTCACACCCGTCGAAATTGCCTGAGCAACATCATCGAAAGATTTATGACCGTCTTCAGTCTCGATACCACCGGCAGGTACAAAGATGTCCTGCGGCGTCGTACACATCTGACCGGAATACAGGCTCAGGGTGAACGACAGATTACGCACCAGCCCTTTGAAATCATCTGTTGAGTCGATGATGATGGTATTAACACCGGCTTTCTCAGTGTACACCTGCGCCTGGCGGCAGTTATCTTCCAGCCAGTTACCGAACGGGGTGTTACCGGTGAAGTCGATGACTTTGATTTCTTCACGCTGCGCCAGCTCGGCGGTGCAAGGTGTAGCTGGATCTTCGTCGATTACCATGGACACGATATGCGCTGGCAGACCATTTTCAACCAGTACGTCCTGGGCTATCTTGATGGAGATTGCGGCAGGCAGAATCGCTGCTGGATGTGGCTTGACGATAGTCGGGTTGCCGGTCACCAGGGATGCAAACAGGCCCGGATAGGTATTCCAGGTCGGGAACGTCGAGCAACCAATGACCAGACCCACGCCGCGGCCAACCACGGTGAATTTTTTATCCATGACCAGCGGGTCATGTTTACCCTGTGGCTTGGTCCATGTCGCAGCTGCAGGCGCAGACATCATCGCCTGGTAGCCATACGCCAGCGCTTCCATACCGCGATCCTGAGCATGTGGACCACCCGCCTGGAAGGCCATCATAAAGCCCTGACCCGAGGTATGCATTACCGCATAACCGATCTCAAAACTGGCCTTGTTGATGCGCTCCAGCATCTCCATACAGATGCCTGCACGGCCTTCAACGCCAATCTCACGCCAGGCTTTACGCGCCGCTTCCATTTCAGGCAGCAGCACATCCAGATCCACGGTGGGATACTGAGTATTAATCTCGAAACCGTATGGCGACTGCTCGCTGCCCGCTTTACCTGTGATGCCCGGCATCTGCAGCGCAAAGTCAGCACCAATGTGCGCTTTGAATGCGTTCTCACCATCTTTATTGGCCGTTTCGCCGTAGGCGCGCGGGCTCGGGTTTTCCTTGAACGGGCTGAAGTAATCACGGCTTTGTGTCGCAGTGACAGCGGCGTTCAGAGTATCCTGGTGCTTGGCAAACAGAGTTTCGCTCATCGTGTTCTCCCGTCTGATATTTTATTATTCATTGTTACAGCACAGTTTTCAGCACAGCCACAGCAGCCACTCAGGCCAGCTGTCCAATCCAGTCTTTCACCCAGTCACGGGCATCTTCATCTGGCAGTGGCTGAGTGCAGGCATCCACTTCAAAGCGGTCACCGATACGCACGGCACCACAGTCGGCCAGAATCGCATCCACATCTTTACCCGCCTGACAGAATGTCTGGTGGTAGGTCTGGTCGCCCAGCGCCACGATGCCGTAACGGATATGCGACAGGTCAGGTTTGTTCTCTTTCAGAAAGTCGCAGAATGGAATGATGTTATCCGGCAGCTCGCCATCCCCATGGGTGGAACAGCTCACCAGCATCACCTCGCGGTTGGCCAGATCCAGCTCATCCGCACAGGGTTCTTCATGCAGGCTCACCGCATGGCTCATCTCTTCCAGCACTTCCTGCAGGGCATCCGCCACCATCTGTGCGTTGCCGGATTCAGTGCCTACCAGAATGGCAATATCAGTCATCCTATCCTCCAGGATCAGTGTCTAACAGGCCTGTCACAACACAGCTTTTTCTTCACCTTTAGTTCAACCTGATTCAGATCAGCTCAAACTTGGCATCCGCTGTGGTGCACGCTACCAGGCCAATTCTCTATGATTTGGGACGATACACCAAAGCATGTGATACGAAAAGAAGATTGTGATTTTAAAATATTGTATCCCTTTATAATTTTGCGTTACTCTGTCATCAACCGAGTGCCCCGTGGCAGCCAGCCCCGGTCACTCAGCTAAAGCAGAACAACAAAAAGAACACCGGCTACCGGCCCGTGCTTGGAATAAGTGAGGCTTTATATGGCAATGGATGACAAGACCCTGATCGACCGGATCGCTAACGGCGAAAAGATTCAGCAAGGTGAAGCGCTTTCCTCCGGCTACCGGGCAGAACTGATGCGTCTGATGGTGGTATTTGCAGACTCTGAACTGGCGGGTGCCGCTGGTTTTGCCAACGTTATCAACTGTGGGCCTGGCCTGCGTGAGCGTCAGGTTGCTGCCCAGATTGTGGCAGACAAGTTTGATCACGCCGAGAAAGCGCTGAACCTGCTGAAAGAGTTCGGCGTCAACCCGGCCACCTACGTCGCCTCCCATTGCTGGGATGCGCGTCTGAGCCGCACCCTGGATCTGGGTAACCGTCGTATTGGCGGTGACAAGCGGCTGAATGTATTCCACTACCCGATCCAGGGCTGGACCGATGCCCTGGTGCTGAGCACGCTGATGGGTGCGGCCTCCAACGTTCAGCTTAAAGAGCTGCGCAACTGCTCCTATGCCCCGCTGGCCGAAGTAATGGAAGACATCATTAAAGGTGAAGAACGTCACGCCGAGCTGGGTGAACGTGGTCTGGCCAACATCACCGATGTTGAAAGTACCGCGTCTGCCCAGGGCAGCGTGGACTACTGGTATCCACGGGTTGCCGCCACCTTTGGCCGTGCTGACTCCGAGCACAACCGCCACTTCCGTGATTACGGACTGGTAAAACAGACCAACGAAAGCCGCCTGACCGAATGGGAAGGCAAGGTAAACGATATGCTGGGCCGACTGGGCCTGAGTGTACCGGGCGCCTGAGTGCTGTCCGCCGCCAGCCTTAGCTGGCGGCGCTTCACCCCGAACATTCACATCGATTCCGGTAGGTATTCATGCAGGAGCTGCAAGATATTCTGGTTTCAGAGATCGCCAACGGCGTACTGACCCTCACCCTTAATCGTCCCGCCGCGTTTAACGCCCTGCGCAACCAGCTGCTAAGCGAGCTCGCCGACACGCTGGATGCCGCTGCGATCAATGACGATGTAAAAGCCGTGCTGGTCACCGGTGGTGACAGCGTATTCGCTGCCGGTGCCGACATCAAAGAGATGGCATCGCTGGATATGGTCGGCGTGATGAACGACATCCGCCCGACCTACTGGAAACGGATCGCTGCGTTTCCCAAACCCCTGATCGCCGCTGTTAACGGCTACGCCCTGGGCGGTGGCTGCGAGCTGATGATGCATTGCGACATCGTTATTGCCGGTGACAATGCCCAGTTCGGCCAGCCCGAGATCAATCTGGGCATTATTCCTGGCGCCGGTGGCACCCAGCGACTGATTAAAGCGGTGGGTAAATCCATGGCGATGCAGATGGTGCTCAGCGGTGCTTTTATCTCCGCCAGCCAGGCCCGTGATTTTGGCCTGATCAGCGAAGTGGTCATCCCCGAGCGCACGATAGACCGTGCCCGTGAGGTTGCCAGTCTGATTGCCAGGAAACCACCCATTGCGGTTCGACTGGCCAAAGAAGTGCTGCTTAAAGCCTTCGATACCAGCCTGGACAGCGGTCTCAACCTGGAGCGCAAAGCATTCACCTTGCTGGCCGCCACTGAAGACCGCAACGAAGGCATCGCCGCCTTCACTGAAAAACGCAAACCGAACTTTAAGGGAAAATAACCATGTCGTACGAAACGATCGAATTTGAAATCACTGATGGTGTCGCCGTACTGACCCTGAACCGCCCTGACAGCCTGAACAGCTTCAACACTCAGATGCATGGCGAAGTAAAGGATGCTCTTAAAGCGGTTAAAAAAAGCAAAGAGGCCCGCTGCCTGCTGATCACCGGTAATGGCCGTGGCTTCTGTGCCGGTCAGGACCTGAGTGATCGCAACGTCGCACCAGGAACTGAAGCGCCAAACCTGGGCGAGTCTATCGAGAAAAACTACAACCCGCTGCTGCGCACCATCAACGGGCTGGAGATGCCGGTGATCTGTGCCGTGAACGGCGTTGCAGCCGGTGCTGGTGCCAACATCGCCCTGGCCTGCGACATCGTGCTGGCCGCCAAATCGGCGTCCTTTATCCAGGCATTCTGCAAAATTGGCCTGGTACCTGATTCAGCCGGTACCTTCACTCTGCCCCGTCTGGTCGGCAGCGCCCGTGCGATGGGCCTGGCGATGCTGGGCGACAAAATCAAAGCCGAGCAGGCTGAGCAGTGGGGCATGATCTGGAAAGCCGTTGAAGATGACGCGCTGAAAGACGAAGCCCTGGCCATGGCCCGTCACCTGGCCACGCAGCCAACCAAAGGCCTGGCGCTGATCAAACGTGCTATCAACGCCAGCTGGAACAACAGCTTCGATGAGCAGCTGGATCTGGAACGCGACCTGCAGACCCTGGCCGGTCGTACCGATGACTACCGCGAAGGCGTCGCCGCTTTCATGGAAAAACGTCAGCCGAACTTCACCGGTAAATAAGAGCGTACTCAGCATGAGCCATCTCACTACTGAATCTGTTATTGGCGTGATCGGCGCGGGCACCATGGGTGCCGGTATCGCTCAGGTGGCTGCCAAAGCAGGCCACCCGGTGCTGCTGTTTGATGCCATGGACGGTGCGGGCCAGCGCGGCCTTGATAACGTCGCCAAAGGCCTCTCTCGACTGGTCAGCAAAGGTAAAATGAGCCAGGCCGACCTGGATACTCTGGTCGGTCGTATCCAGGTGATCAACTCCCTGAGCGATATGGCACCCGCCGCCCTGGTGGTTGAAGCCATCGTTGAACGGCTGGATATCAAACAGCAGGTGTTCGGTGATCTGGAAAACATCTGTGGCGACACCACCATTCTGGCCTCCAACACCTCCTCGATATCACTGACAGCTATCGGCGCAAAACTGCAACGACCACAGAACCTGGTGGGCATGCACTTCTTCAATCCGGCCCCCATCATGAAGCTGGTTGAAGTGATCAGCGGGCTTGATACTGATCCAGCTGTCGCTGAGGCGATTTATGCGCTGTCCGCGGCCTGGGGTAAAAAACCGGTCCACGCCAGATCCACTCCCGGTTTTATCGTTAACCGGGTCGCCCGCCCCTTCTATGCCGAAGGCATGCGTGTGGTGCAGGAAGGCGGTACCGACGTCGCCACCATGGATGCCCTGCTCAAGCAGTGCGGTGGCTTTCGCATGGGGCCGTTCGAGCTGATGGACCTGATTGGCCACGACGTTAACTACGCCGTGACGACCTCGGTATTCCAGGCCTACTACAACGACCCACGCTTCCAGCCCTCGCTGCTGCAGCTGGAGCTGGTTAACGCCGGTCACCTGGGTCGTAAAACCGGCAAAGGCTTCTATAACTACGCCGAGGGTGCTGAGGCACCTCAGCCACAAACTGCTGCTGCAGGCACCGCCCCGCGCAGCGTGATCGTGGAAGGTAACCTGGGCGTAGCCGAACCGCTGGTCGCGCTGCTTGAAAGCGCAGGCATTCCACTGACCCGCGTAGAAGGCAATGGCAGGCTGCGCGTTGATGACGCCACACTGATGCTGACTAACGGCCAGTTTTCCACCCGCCGCGCGGCCAAACAGGGTAACCGCAACCTGATTCAGTTTGATCTGGCACTGGATTACAGCCATGCCAGCCGCATCGCCCTGGCCCCGGCGGACCAGGCCGAACAGAGTGCCATCGACGCTGCCGTGGGCCTGTTTCAGGCGCTGGGTAAGCACGTCACTCTGATCGACGACATTCCCGGCATGGCCGTTATGCGCACCGTCGCGATGCTGGCTAACGAAGGCTTTGATGCGACAAATCAGGGCGTCTGTTCTGAAGATGCGGTAGATATAGCCATGCAGGGCGGTGTCAACTATCCGCAAGGACCGATCCACTGGGCCCGCCAGATTGGCCTGGCAAAAGTACTTACCGTGCTGGATAACCTGGCCCGCAATTATGGCGAAGATCGCTACCGCGCCAGCCCGCTGCTGCGTCGTCGAGTCGCCGGCGGTGCCCTGTGACCCCGTCAGCAGCTCAGGCATTAGCCCAGGCCTGCTCGGCGGCAATGCATGAAAACGATCATGCCGCCCAGGCGATGGGAATTGAGATCACCGAGATCAGCCCCGGCAGCGCCAGCCTGACCATGACCGTGCGTAAAGACATGCTCAACGGTCACGCCATGAGCCACGGCGGCTTTATGTTTGCCCTGTGCGATACCGCCTTTGCCCATGCCTGTAACAGCTACAACCGGGTAACGGTGGCCAGCGGCTGCACCATTGATTACATCGCCCCGGGATTTGAAGGTGACCTGCTCACCGCCGTGGCCCGCGAACGTCAGCGTAAAGGCCGCACCGGTGTTTACGATGTCACGCTCTATAACCAGAACAACGAAGAACTGGCGTATTTTCGCGGCAAGTCCTATCAGATCCAGGGCAGCCTTGTTGACACGGGTCTTGAGACCGACGTCTGAGTTTGACAGGCAGCTGCGCCACCGCGCGCAGCTGCAACAGGAGAGAGTTCGATGAAAGACGCTTTTATCTGTGATGCGATCCGCACCCCTTTTGGCCGCTACGGTGGCGGCCTGGCCAAGGTCCGCGCCGATGATCTGGGCGCAATCCCGATCAAAGCGCTGATGGACCGCAACCCGGATGTTGACTGGAGCCAGGTCGATGATGTGATCTACGGCAACGCCAACCAGGCCGGTGAAGATAACCGCAACGTCGCCCGCATGTCCTCGCTGCTGGCGGGGCTGCCCACCACCGTGCCAGGCACCACCCTGAACCGGCTGTGTGGCTCCGGTATCGACTCCGTCGGTATGGCGGCCCGTTCAATCAAGTCCGGCGAGACCGAACTGATGATCGCCGGGGGATGTGAATCCATGTCCCGCGCGCCGTTCGTGATGGGCAAGGCCGAATCCGCCTTCAGCCGCAGTGCCGAAATTTTCGACACCACCATCGGCTGGCGTTTCATCAATAAGAAAATGAAAGCAGAATTCGGCGTCGACACCATGCCGGAGACCGCTGAGAACGTAGCTGAAGATTTTAATATCAGCCGGGAAGATCAGGACGCTTTTGCCATACGCAGCCAGCAGAAAGCCGGTGCCGCAATGGAAGCCGGGCTCTTCAATCAAGAGATCACCCCGGTGATCATTCCCCAGCGTAAAGGCGAGCCTTTAGTTGTCGATACCGACGAACACCCTCGCCCGTCCACCAGCCTGGAAGCGCTGGCTAAGCTGGGTACGCCTTTCCGTGAAAACGGTTCGGTGACCGCCGGTAACGCCTCCGGGGTGAACGATGGTGCCTGCGCTCTGCTGCTCGCCTCCGCCGAGGCCGCTGAAAAATATGGTCTGACGCCCAAAGCACGTGTTGTCGCTATGGCTACCGTCGGACTGGAACCCCGTATTATGGGCTTTGGCCCGGCGCCTGCTACCCGTAAAGTGCTGGAAAAAGCAGGCCTGACGCTGGCCGACATGGATGTGATTGAGCTCAACGAAGCCTTCGCCTCTCAGGGGCTGGCGGTGATGCGTGATCTGGGCCTGCCTGATGACGCCAGCCATGTAAATCCGAACGGCGGTGCTATCGCGCTGGGTCACCCTCTGGGTGCCAGCGGTGCCCGCCTGGTTACCACCGCGATGTACCAGCTGCATCGCACCGGGGGTCGTTACGCCCTGTGCACCATGTGTATTGGTGTGGGTCAGGGGATCGCGATCATCATCGAGCGGGTCTGACCGACCCCAACGGCGGTGCCACGCTATGCCAGGTAGTGGTGCCGCCATTGAATCGACTCTACAAAAACGCTTCAGACGTTCAGGACAATAATAATCATGAATTACGATCAACCTTTGCGTGGTGCATTAGATCCAATCGAAACAGCCAGCATCGACGAACTGCGCAGCCTGCAGTTAGGCCGGATGCAGTGGAGTATCGCCCATGCGTATAACAACGTACCGGCGTACAAGCGACTCTGTGATGAAAAGGGAGTTCATCCGTTTGATCTCAAAGCCCTTGAAGACCTGAGCCGGTTCCCCTTTACCACCAAATCCTACCTGCGCGACAACTACCCGTTTGGCACCTTCGCCGTACCAAACAACGAAGTGGTACGGATACACGCCTCCTCTGGCACCACCGGTAAGCCAACGGTTGTCGGCTACACCCAGAACGATATCAACACCTGGGCCGACGTTGTTGCCCGCTCCATCCGCGCAGCGGGTGGCCACTATGGCGACAAAGTCCACATCTCTTACGGCTACGGCCTGTTTACCGGCGGCCTGGGGGCCCACTACGGTGCCGAGCGACTGGGTTGTACCGTTATCCCGATGTCCGGCGGCCAGACCGAGAAGCAGGTGCAGCTGATGCGCGACTTCGACCCGGATATCATCATGGTCACGCCGTCTTACATGCTCAACCTGATCGACGAGATGGACCGCCAGGGACTGGACCCACGGGACACCGCCCTGCGACTGGGTATCTTCGGTGCTGAGCCATGGACCGACGAGATGCGCAAAAACATCGAAAACCGGCTGGGTATCGATGCCGTCGATATCTATGGCTTGTCTGAGATGATGGGCCCGGGTGTTGCCATGGAGTGCATCGAAACCAAAGATGGCCCAACCATCTGGGAAGACCACTTCTACCCTGAAATCATCGATCCGAGCACCGGTGAGGTAATGCCGGATGGCGAATATGGCGAGCTGGTGTTCACCTCACTGACCAAAGAAGCCTTGCCGATTATCCGCTACCGCACCCGTGACCTGACCCGCCTGTTGCCAGGCACGGCCCGCCCAATGCGCCGCATCGACAAAATCACCGGCCGCTCCGATGATATGCTGATTATCCGTGGGGTAAACGTATTCCCGACCCAGATCGAAGAACAGATCCTGAAAATCCCGGCGCTGGCTCCCCACTACGAAATCGTGGTGACCCGTGAGGGTAACCTCGACAAAGTACTGGTTAAAGTCGAAATGGCCCCGGGGGCTGAAAACCAGGGTGCCCGCGCCGACGACATCAGCAAAGAGCTGCAACACCACATCAAATCCCTGATTGGTATCAGTACCCGTATTGATATCGTATCCGAAGGCACCATCCCCCGCTCAGAGGGTAAAGCCAAGCGGGTATTTGATGAGCGTAACCTGACCTGATCAGCTTACCTGCCGTCGTATTCCCTCGTTCCCACGCTCCGCGTGGGAGCGAGTACTCCCAGCGCCTACCCGGCCACCCTCACAACGGTAAGCTGAACAGGTAATACACCCAGCCTGCTGCCAGTCCAGTCGCCAGCATGAATGGCACCAGCCTAGCCCCATCAGCATTCACCGCACCGTCAAGATTGACTTTTTTACCGTGGATCATTGCCGGTACCAGCCGCTCCTGGTATTTAAAGCGGTGGAAGACGATCGCCAGGATATGTAAACCGACCAGCACTTTAAGAAACAGCTGCAACTGATGGTGTACCGTACCGCCCAGGTCAGCCAGCTCGTCACTGACAGAGCTGTAAAACGGACCATCCCAAAGAATATCGTCACTGGTGACCAGCCCGCTGCCGACCTGCAGCCCCAGTAATAACAGCAGTGCGACAACCATCATTCCGCCAGCAGGATTGTGGCCGTAGTGGTGCTCAGCCTTGCCCGTCAGCATACGCCGGCTATAACGCAGGGTTTCCAGCGGGTGGCGGATGAACGCGGTAAAGCGGGCATGCTGTGAGCCGATCAGCCCCCAGATCAGCCGAAACAGAATCAGGCCGGAAAGCAGGTAGCCAGCATAAAAATGCCATTCGATCAGCTCATCACCCAGATCGCCACTGATAATCAGGAACACAAACAGACCCACCAGGCTCCAGTGAAAAATACGAACGGGCAAGTCCCACACTTTAATCATGGGCGGCGTTACACGCTGGTTCATGCGGCCTCCTTCAGGCAGCGGATAGTAAAAACCTGGCGACAGGCAGATGCCCATGGCCAGGTTGTTGTCGTCAGCCAACAGCTGACCTCGCAGATTTACTTGGCTTTGTAAGCCTTATGGCAACCCTTGCAGGATTTGCCCAGTGGGCCCATCGCTTTACGCAGGCTGGCCAGGTCTTTACCGGCTTCTGCCGCCATGGTTTCCGACGCTTTCACCCAGGCATTATGCTTATCACCCACTTCAGAGTCTTCAGCCCAAATACCTGGCTTAGCTTTAGTCAGCTCAGACAGCGCATCAACGCTGTTATCAGATCCCTGTGGCCACATGGACATATTGTTCATGGTCGCAGCGCTGAGCATGTTCTTTGCCACGGCACCCGCCAGATTGGCATCATAGTCGCGCTTGCCTTTAGCCATCGCGCCCAGGATACCCATGTTGTATTTCACGACATCCATGTGCGCCTGACGTGCTTCAATCTCTTTCTCAAATGGCACATCGGCAGCAGCCACCGGGGTGGCAATCAGCGCGGCCAGGGATACTGCAGAAAGTACTTTTACCAGAGCGGTCATTGTTTGACTCCTGTCAAATCTTGATAGGGATTGCGATCAGGTCGCATGTTAACACTGGCGGTACATTCAAAAAATCTGATAAAGCGTTAATTTATGTAAAGCTCCCAAAACCGAACCGGGGAAACCATTCGCGGCATCTCAGCCCCTCCGGAGGTAGATAACTGCATTGTCAAAGCCGCAATCGACCCTGGTACAGCCAGCAACCCTGCTGGCAAGAACAACTATTCTGTAACACCGGTGTCAACCAACGACAGCAACGATTCCCTTTTGAACCGCCTCTGGCAACCAGGTAATCAACCGGGCCATCAGCTCACCACTGTCCAACTGACATTGATCCGCTACCTGGCGCTGCACTTGCTGCCAGTAAGCCTGACCATCACAGCCCTGTAAAAACGCAGCCTGCCAGGGCTCCAGCCTTTGTAAACGAATACGATAGCCATAGCGGTATACCAGTAACGATTGCGGACGATAGCTCGGAAACGGAATCGTCTTCTGCTGGTCCAGCGCATCGATGCAGGGCACAAAATCAAAGTCACTGTCGAATACAAAACTGGTGTCCGCTAACTGAAATACCCAGTCAGGCTGAAAGAGCAGCAGGCTGGCATCCAGCGCCTCGATTGATGTCCGCTCAGTACCCTTACCACGAATACTCATGACCCGGTAGCGTTCCAGTTGCGCCAGCTGTTCCGGCATTTTCATGCCCCGCAGCTGTTCTGGATCGTTCACTGCGGGTCGGGTCGCGGTCAGAAATGCAGGGAAGTCTCTGCCCAATTCAAACAGAGTGTGTGAATTTGAAGGACGCGCTGCCAGGTACTCCATAGCAAAAGGGTCGAACATCGACTCCCCTAACAGCGCATACAGGCAGCTATATTCGGCCCGCATACATTCCAGTAACCGTAACCGGTACCCCTCCGCATAAATCCCCATCCGCTGCTGTGCACTTAACTGTTCAGTGCCGACAACCGTTTGATGCAACAGATCAGGATCCAGTTCACGGCGGATAACCGCAAGACCAAACCAGTGCTGTAACTCAGTCAGATTCAGCATACTCAACCTGTAAGTTGTGATGGATCGGAGTTGATACAACCGTGGGGTCAGCCTGACCTGAAGCCGGTGGCTGATACTCAAGATCAGTACCTGGCAATTCACCAGACAACGCTTGTCTGGCTTTGTTTAGCTCAGCCACCAGCACAGGAAAAGCCGGGATATTCGCATCCCATTCCAGCAAAGTAGAACAGCCCGGCACCAGAGACTGGGCTAGCTGGTACAGCTTCCACACCTGCCGTGGTACTTCCGTATCATGGGTGTCAATCATATGACTGCCGCAATGGGTAGGGCCTGCCAGATGCATCTGTACAATGCAATCATGGGGTAGCGAGCGGATGTAATGCTCCGGGTCGTAGCCATGATTAAAAGCGGAGACAAATACATTATTCACATCCAGTAACAGCCCGCAGCCGGTTTCCTCACAGAGTGCATTAATAAACTGCCACTCGCTCATATCCGAGCTTTTAAACTGCAAATAGGTACTGGGGTTTTCCAGAATCAGTGGCCGCTGCAGAATGTCCTGCACTTCGTTTACCCGCTGCACCACATGCCGCAAACTTGCTTCGGTATACGGCAGCGGTAGCAAATCATGGGTGTTCACCCCGGCGATGCCGGTCCAGCAGATATGGTCTGATATCCAGGCCGGGTTTACATGGTCAATCAGTGCTTTCAACCCGTCGATGTATTCCCTGTTGAGCGGATCACTAGAGCCAATCGACAGTGAGACACCGTGCATTACAACCGGATAGCGCTCACGGACTCGATCCAGCATGTAACGGGCGAAGCCGTGATTATCCATAAAGTTTTCACTGATGATCTCGAACCAGTCAACCGGCGGCGACTGCGACGGCGCATGCGTCAGATCGAGATCGTTTTTCAGTAGCCATTCATAGTGGCAGTTACGTAAGCCAACACCAAAACCCAACCGGGGCAAAGCGTCAGCCAGTGCCACGTCAGGGGCCGGGCCCGATACGATAGAGTTCATCATTTATCCTGGTAGCACAGAAGATAGAAAAACGCGGATATCAGCAATGCTGATACCCGCGTCATAATCACACGTTAACTAATCAGGTAGATGGGGGGAATGCCAGGCGCAGGTCGCTTGGCGCAGGCGCCTCTGGCATTTCACCGTCAGCAATACTCTCCCCCTTCAATGCTTCGTTATAGGCCCGCCATGCGACCGAATAGACCGGTTCGCCTTGCTGATATTCCAGCGTATTCAGCTGATTGTAGTTCCCGTCCGTTTTGTTTTTCAGGTCAAACAACTGCATGGTGCCGCTTTCTGCGAACAGCTGAGAAGCAGAGATTGGTACCGCACAACCACCTTTGCCACCACACTGGTTATCCGCTGGCGCACTGAACAACGCACCTTTCGAGGTGTTTGTACCAGAGGAACTACAATTCCCGCCACCAAAGGCATCATGAACAAAACCACAACCGCCCTCACCCGCACAGCTGTTGGAACCTTTACAGGTATGGAACACACCTTTGGTCGCACAGGCGTTTGCATCACTATCACCGTTGAAGGACATCCCCTGGCACGCATGGTTAGCAGGCCCGGTACCCTGTGCTGGCGAGCCACCTTTCTGACGCGGGAAAGCACCTTTGTACAGCTCTGGTGCTTTACCAAATATCGCCCAGCAGATTGAAATTCGATCCCCCGAACCACCCATCGATGGATAGGGGAAGGCTGTTGGAGTGGAGTCTTCGTAGCAACCATAAGGGTCAGCAGGGGTTGGTGTACAGCCAGGTTTCAGCGGCCCGGCCTTGCCAATAAAATCACGGTAGTTCCAGTAATCATTCAGTACAGTGGTGATGCCCGCAATCGAACCTGCTGCTATATGGCTAAAGGTCAGATAGTTCGCATCGCCATCGGTCGCTTTTAGATTATTCAGGGCTGTGGCAACATCTTCTGGCTTAGGAATTTTGGAGGCCGGGTCTGGCTGGTAGTCTGGTGTAGTCAACAACTCAGCCGTCCATTTATTATCTGGATTGGCATGCCAGTCAGCCCAGGTGCTAATAAGGCCGTCGTTCATATACACCGCCACATCCTCAAAACGCTTGAAGTGGTCAAGTTCACCACCCGTATAACGGGCATGGGCATCGGCAGACTCGGGCAGACGCTCACCCTGGTCATTGTAGGAAGGGTAATCCGCTTCCAGCGCGAACCGGTCTGGCTGGTAACGTGTTTCAACTTCTCCGGCTAATTCAAGATCAGCGGGAGCTGATCTCAGCAAATTAAGGCCATCATTCACCGGAGTCGGCTTAACCGTCAGCATATCCCCCTCACCCTGATCTGTGATGCCACTGATCATATTGAAGATCTGTTCCTTGGCGGTGGTAGGGTCTGCAGCGGTCACCGTCAGATTACCCATGCCTGAAAACTCAGCACATGGATGCCCAGACGCACCATGGCCACCTTTACGGTCAGAGACATTAAACAGATCCTGTTGCGCGGAATCAGGATTAAAAACCGCGCTGAACAGCGTACTGCCATCGGCATATTCAAAGTTCAGGTACTTTGCAAGGCAGCTGTACATGTGTGCAATAGAACCAAAATCGGGCAGATCAACTTCCGTTGAGTGCTCGGTCCAGTTCGCAAACGGAACGGCGGGGAAATAGTTCGCACGCTTGTCTGGTGCAAGGCCTTCATAGATAACCTCATGAGAGGCTTCAATGGCCATGAACAGTGAAATGGAGTTCTTATTTAATGCCTCAACGTTAACCTTGACCTGATTCAACGCCAGATCAACACCACCAAGTGTCACGCCATCTTTAAAATCTGTGAGATCCACAATGTGCGGTATTTTGGTGTTTTCAGGGCCATAACACAGCCACGCATTGGGGTAATCAACCTGATCGGCTTGATAACTTCCCTGCAATAGCGCGCTGGTAAAGGTCGGGTCAAATGTATTGGCAACACCCTCTGCATTTTTATTCAACGCGGTACAAATATTCGCGGCCAGCTCGAGGTGGAGCATTTCCTGAATGAATACACTAAATATCAGATTAAAGCTTTCTTCATTCTTAGTTTGTGGGTTTGCACTGGTAGATGATCCCGGCCAGACACGCCCCTGGTAAAGAGCATTTGCGCCGTTAATCTGATGCAGTCCTTCAATGGAATACATCGCTGTCATATACAGAGGAATGGTAAACAGCTCGACGTTAACCGCCGCCTGCGTTAAAGCATGAACAGCTGCGATATCGGCCGGTTTTTGTGATAGATCGCGGTTTTTTTCACCCCGAAGATTCAGCAAATAGTTCGCAGTTTGGGCCAGATTAGTCACGGTTCCTTCCTTATTTATTGTTTGTCAGTTGGCTAGAAGCGTTCTTTCAAGCAACGATAGTGCGGGATTTATCCTTGCCCCACGATCTGTTCAAGCATTTCAGAGACATAACGTGACAGGCGGCCTTACCGCACTCCGACTGGCAGGGTGCACCATTGGCAGTATCCCGCGTTACTGCCCACCTGAATCGTCTCAACTGTGTAGCCAATACTCTGAACAGGTGTTCAGAAAACTAACACCAGTTTCCTGTTACCGCAAACGATAAAACCAGACTTACCCGTCCTGACAGATAACCTTCACAACAGACGATGGTCGGGTCAGAATACCTCAGTTCAATTCAATACAGACCAGCTCGCGACCTGGATCCAGCCTCAGCTCCAACCTGACTGCCGTTAGTTGATGGTGAGGTCCGCCCAGCAACTCAATATCTTCATCAGTCAGCCCAGCCTCCAGCCGTTTCAGATAATAGTGCCCCTGATGGGCATAGATTTTATCCCCCACGACCGGATAGCCAAGGTGCGCCAGCTGGCTACGGATCTGGTGCTTGCGGCCCGTAAACAGTTCACATTCGAGCAGTGAATACGCCCCCTCAGTACGCAACACTCGGAACGCTGTTTTACTCAGTTTGGGCTTTTTATACTGCTCCGGCTGCGTCGGGTCGACCACATACATCTGGCTACGAATAGCACTGCCTTCGCGTTCTGACAGTTCACACTCGACGGTCCGTTCGTTCCAGTCAGGCTGACCGTACACCCAGGCATGATACACCTTGCGTTCAATCAGGCTGGCCAGCTGTTTTTTCCATTTCAGATCGGCCGCTTTGTCTTTGGCAAGCAGAATCAGCCCGTCGGTTTCAGTATCCAGCCGATGCAGCAAATGGGCGTCATAGTATGGTGACTGCCGCCGTACCAGCTGGATAAGCGTGTTGTAGAGATTGCGAGTGGTGCGACTGACCGGCAACAGCGGCGGTTTATACACCGCCATGATTTCCTCGTTCTGCCACACCAGCTGCCAGCGCGTATCAACCGGATCTTCCCGATGATCAGGCATTGTGACCTGCACCGTCTGCCCCGCTGCCAGCCGTTGCTCAGCACAGCTGAGCTGCTGATCCACGCACACCCGGCCCGAGGCTATCCAGTCAATCAGTTCAGTCGGCTCGGTGCGCGTAAAACGTTGCTGTACAAAGCTCAACAACGAAGTTGAGCCGGGCAGCAAGCTTTCACTAAACACGAGGAAGTTCAGGATAAAGGAAGTATCAGGCACAGATAAGGCTCAGTTCAGGCAGGGAAATAGCGAGCCATCATAGCCTGAACCGGGCCGGTACGGCGCGTACAGCTTTGATATAGCAACTCGCTACGAGCGTCAGGTTCGAGGTACTGACCTGTGACGCTCGTGGAGCGAGCTGCTAAGAAGGGATCATTCAGTTTGCCGAAGATTGAGCCGGTGATAGCTGGAACCAGCGATTCCAGCGGGCGTTTACCCACAACGACAGACCGATAATCGCCCCGCCAATCGCCAGCCGGGTCAGGTCCACGTCGCGATTCCAGATCAGGATATTGACGATCAGCCCGGCAGGTACCAGGGCGTTGTTCATAATTCCCAGGGTGCCCGCATCCACCTGACAGGCACCTTTGTTCCACAGATAGAAGCCCAGCCCGGAAGCCGCCAGTCCCAGCCAGACCAGAATGCCCCATTGCAAACCCGTGGTCGGCAGTTTGTCCGGATTGCCCAGCACCAGAAAGCCTGGCAGGACCACCAGCAACGCACCAAGAAAAAAGTAGCCAAAGGAGCGCCAGGCCGGTAATTCAACCGGGTAGCGTTTCATCAGGTTGGCGTAACCGACCTGACCGGCAGCGAAGGCCAGATTAGCGATCTGCAGCAGGATAAAGCCCGTAATAAAATCATCACTCAGGCCATCGTAACGGATCACCCCGGCACCGATCACAGCAATCACCGTCGCCACCAGCGGTGCCGGTGAAAAGCGCCGGTTGATTGCATCATCCAGCAGGGTCACATACAGCGGCGTGAAAATGGTGAACAGCAGCACTTCCGGCACGCTCAGGTAAAGGAAAGACTGATACAGGCAGATATAGGTGACCCCAAACTGCAGGCTGCCGACCAGGGTAATACCGCCCTTCAATCGCCCAGGAAGCCCCTGCCAGCGGGTAAAGGGCAGAAAGATCAAACCAGCCAGCATAATGCGCATCAACACCGCAAAATAGCTATCGACCTTACCGGCCAGATATACCCCGATCAGACTGAACGAGAACGCCCAGAGAACAGTGACAAACATCAGATAACGCACGGCTTTCTCCTTGCCTATGAATAGAGACCCGGGATGTTAGTGATTGTCCTGGCGCGAGTAAATGAATAGCCGCTGCGTTCACTTAAAACTGTAACGTGCGTGACGTCTCAAAGTGCCGGGGCTCACCGGTAACCGGGTCGATAAAATCAATCTGCCGCGCCAGCAGCTGCAGGGGCCGGTCATAGTTGTCCGGGGTTTTATCCTGCAGCACCGGATAGAGCCGATCATTTTCCAGTGCCATGCCCAGGCTGTGCATATGCACTCGCAACTGGTGTGTCTTGCCGGTGTGCGGGCTGAGTGAAAACAGGCCGCGCCCCTGCTCCACCCTCAGACATTCAATGCTGGAGTCGCTGTTCGGCTGGCCATCGACAACCTGCATCCGAAACCAGGGTTCCCCCTTCTCTATCCGATTGCGCACCTGCCACTGCATGCCCGGTTGAATCTGTTCTGCCACAGCTGCCACAGCATGGTACTGCTTGCGAATATTGCCCGTTGCGAACAGGCGTTGATAGGCAGCCCGGTGCTCGGGCTGTTTACAGCACAGCACCAGCCCGGCGGTTTCCCGGTCGATCCGGTGCGCCAGAACAAGCTGGTCCAGCCCGGTACGTTTGCATAGCCGGTTGAGCAGGCACTCATTGACATAAGGACCACTGGGGATCACGGGCAGGAAGTGCGGTTTACAGGCCACCAGCAGCAGTTCATCTTCAAACAGGATTTGTTCCTGAAAGGGTATCACCGGTTCGGCGGGGACTTCACGGTAATAGAGCACCCGCTGCTGTGACACCACACAGCATTGCGGTGTGTAAAGGCTGCCATCATCACGGTGTACTTTGCCCTCTGCCATACGTTGCCGCCATTGTTCGGCGCTGATACGAGGAAATTTCTGGCATAAAAAATCCAGCACCGTGGCACCGTCAACCGGTTTAATCGGCATCGACGCCACCGACGGTTTAGCCGCTATAGCCATCACAACATCCTCTGAATACAAAACGGGCTCTACCATCGAGCCAACAAAACATACAGTATTCTACCTGTCTTTATATCTGAGCCCATCGATGCCCAGGCCATTCGTCGACATCCCTCTCCCTGACAGTTTAAATAAACGCTTTATTCAATTATTCTAATTAACTGATCGCCAAATAGTACTAATAATGACCCAATGGAGAGCCTATATGTACATCAAACCTCTGACCTGGACGTCGGCGGTGCTGCTCAGTTTCTGTGTGCTGACACCCGCTCAGGCCGAAACGGGCAATGTTGCTCAGGGTAAGCAGATGGCTGCCGTCTGCGCCGCCTGCCACCAGCAAGATGGCGGTGGTAAAAACAACGCTGGCGCAGAACCCTGGCCTCGGCTGGCAGGGCTGGATGCAGGCTATATCCAGAAACAGCTGACGGAGTTCAAATCGGGCAAGCGAGCCAACGCGACCATGAAGCCGTTCGCCCTGATGCTCAACTCACAGCAGGCAGCCAATGTCGCCGCCTACTACGCCAGCCTGCCCGTTCCTGCCGCTAACCCGGTTGCGCCAACAGAGACACAGCAGTTATTGGGTAAAAAACTGGCTCAACGCGGTGACTGGGATCGCTATATCCCAGCCTGTAATAGCTGCCATGGGCCCGATGCGCTGGGAGTCGGCAGCAGCTTCCCTGCACTGGCGGGTCAGCATGCGGGCTATATCGCCCAGCAGCTTAAAGCCTGGCGCGAAGGTAAGCGCAGTAATGATCCACAGGATCTGATGCTGGCTGTCGCTTCACGTATGAACGATGCCGATATTGATGCAGTGTCTGCCTGGTTAGCCCATCAGCCAGCGGTTAAATAAGGAGTTCCCATGAACCATTTTGCTTTCCTTAGCCCGCTGACCCTGGCTATTGCACTGGCCAGCAGCACTGCACAGGCCGCCGAGAGTGCACCTCAGGTGCCCGTTAATCTGCCACCAGCCAAACCCGGCCAGTATGTACATGATGTGCCGACGATTGAGAGCCTGATCGAGAATGACAAGATGAAGCCACAGCTTCGTTCAGTGATTCTTAAAGGCTACGATCTGTTTATGAATACCCAGCAGCTACGTGGTGAGAATGTCTTCAACGATATGAACTGCCGTAGCTGCCATATGGGTGAAGGACGGAAATCCTGGGCCGCTCCAGTCTGGCCTGCCGCGACCACGCTGCCAAACTTCCGTGGTAAAAATCAGCACGTAAACTCGGTTGAAGAACGGATCGCAGGCTGTTTCGCCTTCTCCATGAATGGCAAACCACCCGCCTACGGCAGCGACACCATGCTCTCCCTGGTGGCCTATCACAAATGGATGGCCACCAAAGCCCCGATGTATGAAGGGAATATTGCCGGACGTGGATTCGGTAAACTGGCCAAACCGGCTCAGGAGCCAGATTATCAGCGCGGAGCCCAGGTATTTAAAGACAACTGCGTACTCTGTCATGGCGAACAGGGTGAAGGCCAGACAGCCCGTGGTGAGGTTGTTTTCCCACCACTATGGGGTGATGGTGCTTACAACTGGGGTGCCGGTATGGTACGCCTGAAAACGGCATCAGCCTTTATCAAGCACAACATGCCACTAGGCAAGCCGGGCACCCTGAGTGACCAGCAGGCCTGGGATGTTGCCTACTTCATCGATTCCCAGGAACGCCCACAGGACCCTCGTTACACCGGCGATGTGAAGGAAACCCGAGAGAAGTACCTGAATTTTCATAAAAGCAGTCTGTACGGTACGGTGGTTAACGGCAAGCTGCTGGGGGATCACCAGAACACCGGTGAAAAACCGTTCCTGAAGCCGTTTAACCTCAAACCTCGCGACTTTGCCCAGGGCTCCGATCAGCTCTGATCAACCTCGAAAATCACACATATAGCAGCGCTCTGCGCACATATCAGGCACCGGCACACGCCTGGATGCTCGCGGAGCAAGGCTGCAGAGGGCTGGATTCATCGCCAGCTTCAGTTGTGATCATCCAGCCGCTCTGCCACCGCCCTGGGTACCCATTGCTGCCACAGATCCCGACGGGTTTTAATAAAGTTCGCTGCCACCTCAGACGGCTCAGCCTTTTGCTCTGCCGCCCAGCCCAGCACCTGATTAAACTGTTCGGTAGGAATATTAAACCGGCGGAAGAACTGACTGAGCTGCGGCGCTTTCGCGACAAACTCACTGTTAGCACCATTAATAATATCCGTCACCGGAAAATCACTGACTTCCGGCTGTTCACAGTCGCTACTCAAATTACATTGATGGGCCTGGGCGTTGTAGGCAGGCATCGCCAGGCGGGTAAACTCATACTGACCCAGTAATGGCGAGGGGCCCCAGTAATAGAACAGAATCGGCTGTTTACGCTTATAAGCGGAGACCACCGCCGCTTCCAGCGCTGCACCACTGCCGGTAGAAAAGGCGTTGTAGTGGGCATCCAGCTGCAGGGCCCTCAACAGGTTGTCATTTACAACTTCACAGCTCCAGCCCACCGGACAATTATAAAAGCGTCCCTTACCGGGTGCTTCAGAGTCCGCAAATAAGGCTGCATGCCGTTTCAGACTGGCGACATCAGTCAGGGTCGGCTGCGCGGATGCCAGGTAAGCCGGTACATACCAGCCCTCGACTCCACCGGAATAGATGCTGCCCAGCGGCTCAACCTTGCCTGCGCTAACCGCCTTGTTCCAGGCCTTTGCCACACTGTTCGGCCAGATTTCATTCATCACATCGACATCACCACGAATAGTCGCCATGATCATGGGCAAGGTTCCCCCTATGACTTCTTCAGTCTGACAACCGTAGCCCTGTTCGAGAATCTGACGCTGAATTGCCACCGTCACCTGGTTTGACAGCCAGCTCATGCCCGCCAGTCGAACCGGTCGTTCCAGCTCACAACTGGCCTGTATTGGCGTGCTGCACACCAGCGCTGAGAGTAAAGTGGTAGCGCCCAGTATGCTGAAGATGCGTTGTCCCATGATGTCGGCCCTCACTGACATAAGTATTTGATAATGGGCACCCTGGCAGAAAGCTATTGGCAACACCAGTAATCGGACATAAAGCCCACCATTAGTCCAGGCTGCAACCTTTGTGGACGGGCGTCGAGCGGCCAATTTCGTTAGACTGTCAGAGTACAGCGGCAGGATTGCCGCTCTGTCAGAGGCAAGGTAGCCTGCGGGCTGCATATCAAAGGGGAAAGGCAAAAAATGAAGGTACTGCACACACGCGAACAGCTTTTACTGACTGAAATCGCACGCTTTAACAGCACCCTGCCTGCCGAGGCACGGACACTGAAATATCAAAAAATGGCAGCCAGTCCTTTTGTCTTTTTCCGTGGTACCAACCATCTGTTCTGGCAGGATATGTCCCACGACTGGCGTATCTCACTGTTTGGGGGCCGTCCCGACAGTCAGCTGTGGCTGCAGGGCGATGCGCATGTCTACAATTTTGGCGCACTGCATGATCATCATGACCGTATCTACTACGGTATGGATGACTTTGATGATGCCATCGTCGCTGATTACCAGTATGACCTCTGGCGGCTGGCGATCAGCATGGTGCTGGACCTGGCGGAAAAACCCTGGTCTAACGAAGACCTGGCAGATGAAGCCGTGAAGAACCTGGGCAAGGCTTACCTGAAAGCGGTGGTCAGTGCGAGTGATGATAACCCCGCCGCTCGGATTGAATTCGCACCCAAGCCCATCCGCCACTTCCTGGAGGAGGTGCACGATAAGTACAGCCGTAAGCGGATGTTGAAAAAATGGACCTGCGATAATTTCAGCCGTTTTGACTTCGACCAGGAAAAGCTGGAGACCGTACCCGAGTCCACCCGGCTGGCATTGATCCGCGCGCTGAACAGCTACCACAACACCCGCGAACATCCCGAACAGACTCGCTCACCACGTATTCTCGATATTGCCGTTCGCCAGGCAGCGGGCACAGGATCTCTGGGCAATCAGCGCTACTACGCTCTGATCGCCGGTGAAACAGCAGAGAAAAACCTGATTCTGGATATTAAAGAACAGAAGCAGCCCGCTTCCGTATCCGTGATGCCTGAAGCGGAGCGTAACTGGTATAAATCGACCTTCCCCGATGAAGGGCAACGCCATGCCCATGCTTTCCGGGCAATCGCTGAGCACCCGGACAGCTGGCTGGGCTGGCTGACAATCGATGAGGTTCATTTTTCGGTACGCGAACGCTCACCGTTTAAACGTGACTTCCCAACCGAATCACTGAACAAAAGTGAATACCTGCACATGGCCTCGATCTGGGGAGAAATTCTGGGCCGTGAACATGCCCGAGGCTCACGTCACGTTCAGAACCCGGATAATAAATTTATCCGTTTTATCCGTCAGAAAGTCAGCCCGAACCGCAAAGCCTTCAATCTGGTATTGCGTGGCGTGGCCCTCAATTATGCCCGCCGGGTGCAGTCAGACTGGGAACTGTTTAATGAAGCGCTAAAGCGCTGAAGACAGAGTTTTAACACCGGCCTGACACTGAGTTCAGGCCGCTGCTGCAGCGATTACCGATGCAGAAAGTAACGTTGTGTTTTGCGTCGGCGGTTCTGACATCGAGCGCTACATCAGTTAAGCCAGCCACCGCTGGCTTAACCGTGCAGGGCTCGCAGCTACACCACGAATTTATGCACCTGCACTTCCAGTGCCTGGGCATTGCCATCCAGCTGTTCGGTCATCGATGATATTCCGTCGTTACAGGCTAACGCCGTCACAGCGATATGCTCAACACTGGTCAGCCGTTTATACAGATCTTCAGCCGCGACTTTCTGGTCCGTCGACGCCGATGCCATCTGTGCTGTCATCTCATTCATCGCGGCATACAGCCCGATGGTCTGATCCAGTGAATCTCGTACCTGCTCCGCCTCACGCACATTCCCTTCGGTTGCCGCTTTTCCACGGTTAGATGCCGCCCTCGCCTGGCCCGAATGTTCGGCCAGGGTTTCCAGCATACTGCCGATCTGTTCAATGGCCGTCTGGGTTCGCACCGCCAGGGTTCGCACCTCATCAGCAACCACTGAGAACCCCCGCCCCTGCTCACCGGCACGGGCTGCTTCAATCGCCGCATTCAGTGCCAGCAGATTGGTCTGGGCCGCAATGTCATTCACCAGTTCCAGCACCTTGTTAATGTCTTTAGAATCAGCCGTCAGTTGCTCAATAATGCCTTCGACCTCAACCATATGGCTGGTCAGATTTGAAACTGAACCCACATTTTTATCCAGCATCTGGTAGGTCTTATTGATCGCTGCCTGGGCCTGAGCATTGTGGCTGACAATCTCACTGGCGCTGTCGACCATTAGCCCGCTCATTTTCCCCATTAACTCTGCTGACTCTGTGGCGGCATGGCATTCATCTGATTGCTGGCGCGCTCCGGCAGCGGCATCCGACGTCAGGCCGTCCAGCTCTTGCGACAGGCTTGTCAGGTGACGGCTGGAGCCATTCATATCCTGAACCACCCCCTTAAAACCTACCAGCATCTGGTTCACCGCATGGGCAACACCTTTGAGCTCTTCATCCCCCTCCTCCTGCACAGGCGTGCGTAAATCAGCATGAGCCTCCACTCGGGTAACCGCATCAGACAGCCGCTGAATAGGTCCCGTTACGGCCCTGGCCGTCAGCAAACCAGCCGCGATCGACAACAGCAGAACCGCGAGTGTTGATACCACAACTTCCTGCAATAACTCGTCTTTGAGCAGATAGATCGCCGACAGGGCTTCATCCTGATCAACTTCACTTAATAATGCCCAGTGCAACCCGACTACATCTAATGGGGTATAGGCCGACATAACCTGGACACCACGAAAGTCTTCAAATATATCAAAGCCAGAAACGCCTGACAGGGCTGCCTGTACACCGGGGGTATTGACCTGCATAAAGCCGATCGTGGTTGATTTTGCGGCAATCATCGCCCGATCCCTGGCATCAACCCCGGCCGTCTCAAGTGATTTGAAAAAGGATCCGGGATTTTCCAGCAGGAAACGGCTGTCACTGCGCATCCGCTTGCGCGGACCCACAAGGAAAGTCTCGCCACTATGGCCAAGCCCGGCAGCGACCCATTTGCCCTCATAAGTCATCAACGTATTGATACGTTCCACCGGCATCTGAAAAATCAGAGTACCAACCCGTTTCCCTCCAGCCTGCACCGGGGTTGCCATAAATGCAGCATGGTCGTTATAGGATGGGGCATAAGCAGAAAAATCTTCTACCACTATCGTTTGTTCCATCCCCAGGGCACGCGAGCGCTTGAATACCCGCCCCAAGCCTGAGTCTGCAAACGGGCCATCACTTAGTGACGACGCAAAATCCAGCTCCTTCAACACGGAATAAACAACCGTACCGGTCTGATCATCAACCAGGAAAATATCACTGAAGCCAAATTGCTGAAGAAAGTAGCGAAAAGCAGGATGGTAACTTTGATGCGCATTGTCATAACCCGAGCCATCCTGACGGCTGACAAGCTGATCTTTCTGCCCGTGGGGCTCTGGGTTAGCAGCAATATAGCGGTACTGCATCAATTGAGAGGCCGGGCTCAGCTGCCGATAGCTGGCGGCAGGCAAGGCACTACCGGTAGCATTACGTTTACCGAATTCAGCCAGATACTCCTGCTGGTAGTAACTCTGTAGTGCCGAATCCAGCTGGCCTCGCTCTGCCACCGCAGGCACAGCCTTCGCCATCGTGGACGAAAAATTGACCAGCGCATCCACGGTCGTGGGATTGTAGGCAAGGGCTTTTAACTGGCCAGAAATCGTGCGGAAGTAAGCTTCGATCTGTGTTTTCTTCGCTGTCTGGCGGGCCACCAGGTTGCTCTGTATCTCAGCGTACAAAGCCTCTTTGGCACTACTGAACGAATGATAACTGGTATAACCTGTCGCAATAAGCAAAGGTACAACGGCCAGTACAACCGCCGTGATGGATAGTCTCGTCCTGATTTTCACGGTCTCTCCTCCTGATCAACTCTTTATGCACCTGAACAGCCGAACGGCCACCAGTACAGGTAAAGCGAGTCATCACAGCATAGTCGCTCTATGTCGAGTCGACCGGGAAGAGGGAACTTTAATTTGTCTCAGGCCGGATATGAGCATTGATCAGGTGACGCTGCCAGAAACGCTCATCCCGACGGGCAACCCAGCGTGTCATCAGCCCAATCACTAGCACAGAAAACAACAGACGCAGCCATAAAATACCACTGAGATCAGCACCAAGCACCATCACCAGAATGGTATCTTCAATCAGGCTATGGCTGAGCGCCAGAAAGCCCATGGCCGCAAAGACATCACGTTCAGGCACATGCCCGGCACGCACTTCTTTGATCAGTAAGCCGCCACCAAATGCCAGCCCCAGGGTGGCCCCGACAATGGTAATAGTGGTGGCCTGAGGGCCAATATTCAGTAACCGCAGCAGTGGTTTAAGCAGCCAGGCCATCAATCGCTCAACGCCTGCCAGCTTGAGTACTTTGAGTGCGGTGAGCAGTACAATAATAATCAGCTGTACCATCAGCAGGCTTTCGGCCTGAGAACTGAGCCAGCCCGACCAGCTGTTATCCACTGACTCAGGCTGCCACAACAGCTGATTTTCCTGCTGTAGCCAGTCTCCCGCCTGATAGATCCGATATTGCATCCAGCCCAGCAACAGGCCACCACCAATACGCAGTAACAGACTCACCCGCACCCGGATACCGGCCTGCTGGGCAATACGTACTTCGACGGGCAAACCGTGGGCGAACAACAACAGCGTACTGAGCACCGTCACCTGAGCAACACTTAAAGGATCGCCCTGGCTAAGCTGGAAGAACACAATCATGCCAGCATAGATATTGGTCAGCATCGTGGTGGCCCAGACCAGCCCCATTTCTTCTGGCAAACCCACCAGCTGCATCACCGGCCCCAGTAACTGACCGAGAATAGCCACCCCGCCCAGCTCTTCCAGTACCTTCACCACCAGCAACGTTGGGATCATCAATTTAAACAGCGTCCAGGAAACGTCCCAGATCTCCTGTGCCAGTTCACCAAAAAACAGCCTTATCCGTGCCACTGCCGGTACTCCTTGCCTGCACCAAAACGGCGCATAGTACCGACACTGCCTTACAATGAAAACCCTGACTGCACGGGCCCTTGATACTCGGGTAACTTCAGCGTCAGCAGTAATGCAATAAGCAACATAACCGCCGAACCCGCCAGGCAGGCTTCAATCCCCCATACCTGAAACAGCCCCCCCGACAGCAAGGTGCCTAACAGCCGGCCACTGGCATTGGCCATATAGTAGAAGCCCACATCCATGGACGTGCCCTCTTCGCGGGCATAACTGATAATCAGATAGCTGTGTAATGAGGAGTTGATGGCAAAACAGATACCGAACAACATCAATCCAGCCAATAGTACCCAGTGTGGATTCCAGGGCAACGCCAGCGCAATAGCAGCAGGGATCAGCGTCAGCAACCCCACCCAGCTGATCGCAACAGCCCTGCCTGGCACCCGTCCCTGTTTTTTACCGGTCAGCCAGGGCGCAGCGACCTGCACCAGGCCATAAGCAATTACCCAGCTGGCCAGAAAGCCTCCTACCTGCCAGTGATCCCAGCCAAACTGCTGGCTCAGATAAACCGGCAACGCCACCACAAACCAGATATCCCGCGCGCCAAACAGAAACAGCCGGGCCGCCGAGAGCCAGTTCACAGCCGCACTGGTGGAGAACATCTCACTGAATTTTGGCTTGGCCTTGCTACGGCCGAGGTCTTTTTGCAGAAACACCAGACTACTAAGTAGTACCAGCGCCAGCATGGCGATCATCAGCCACAGTGCGCCACTGAAACCAAAGCCGCCCAGCAATGCACCACCGAGGAAAAAACCAACCCCCTTGAGGGTGTTCTTCGACCCCGTCAGCACCGCCACCGCGCGAAACAGACGGCTTTCCCCCCCCTCTCCAGCCAGTTTTGTCAGCTGCTTGACCGAGCTCTTGGCACTCATCTTATTCAGATCTTTAGCAATGCCCGACAGCGCCTGGGCCAGCATCACCCAGCCTATCGTCAGCCACTCAGCTGGTACCGTCAGCATCAGCAACGCGATGACCTGCAAGCCCAGGCCGATGTTCATAATGCGATTCAGGCCAATGCGCGCCCCCAGCCAGCCACCCACCAGATTGGTGACAATGCCAAAAAATTCATAGAACAGAAACAGCATAGCGATGGCCAGAGGGCCATAGCCCAGCTGGTGAAAATGCAGCACCACCAGCATGCGTAAAGCGCCATCGGTCAGCGTAAACGCCCAGTAGTTACCCGTCACCAGCATATACTGGCGCAGTTCAGTGCTGCTCACCGTCATCGTTTAGCCCTGCGTCATGATGTAACGGGCCAGCTCCATGGTGCGATTTACATAGCCCCACTCATTGTCATACCAGACGTACAGTTTCAGCTGGCGCTTATTGATCACCATGGTCGAGAGCGCATCTACAATGGCCGAACGCGGATCGGTACGGTAATCAATCGACACCAGCGGCCGTTCTTCATAACCCAGTACACCGGCCAGCTCGTTCTGCGCTGCCGTTTTGAACAGCTGATTTACCTCTTCCTCCGTGGTATCGCGTTTAAGCTCAAATACCATATCGGTCAGTGAAGCATTGGCCAGCGGCACCCGTACAGCATGGCCATTGAGCTTGCCGGTCAGCTCAGGGAAAATTTCTGTGATCGCTTTGGCGGACCCTGTCGTGGTTGGAATCAGGCTCATACCGCAAGCACGGGCACGGCGCAGATCCTTGTGCGGTGCATCCAGAATGGTCTGGGTGTTGGTAATGTCGTGGATAGTGGTCATTGAGCCATGCTCAATCCCTATCTGCTGCTGAATCACCTTGATCACCGGAGCCAGGCAGTTGGTGGTGCAGGACGCTGCTGTCACAATCCGATGCTGTTCAGCCTCGAACAGCTGATGGTTAACTCCCATCACCAGATTAAGCGCCCCGTCTTCTTTGACTGGAGCTGTCACCAGCACACGCTGAACGCCCTGGTCCAGATACTGCTGTAACTGACTGACCTGTTTAAATACACCGCTAGCTTCAACAACCAGATCACAGCCAGACCAGTCCGTGCCATTAATATCCGTATTGGCACTAAAGCGCATTGCCTTCGCCCCTACCCGGATGCAGTCACCTTCAGCCACGGCTTCATGGGACCAGGTACCATGCACTGAATCAAAATTAAGCAGGTGCGCAAAGGTCTGCGCATCCCCAGCCGGATCATTAATCTGTACAAACTCAATATCCGCCCAGTCCCAGGCGGCCCGTAATACCAGCCGTCCCATACGGCCAAAGCCGTTGATACCTACTTTGATTGTCATCGTCAGATCATCTCTCAGAATGTGGTTAAGTTAAGCCTCAGCAACAGGCAGCATCTCGTTCAGGCCGCTCGCCCATCTGTGCTAGCCGGGCCGCCGAAGCGATCAGCAGATCAGGGTTTCCTTGCTGCGTTGTCTGCAACAACCGGTTGACCCACGCTGGCAGTTGAGGGTGTAACCGGTAAAAAATCCACTGGCCCTGGCGCCGGTCCTGTAATAAACCGCAGTGACGCAGCTGCGCCAGATGACGAGAGATCTTTGGCTGCGAGGCATCCAGTGCACAGGTCAGTTCACACACACACAGCTCCCCCTCTGCCTGTAGCAGCAAGCTCATTATTAGCCGGGTTTCGTCAGCAAGGCATTTAAATAACAGTACCGGATCAAGATGAAGGGACATCAATGACAGCCATTAGCTCAGAGGTAAAACCGGAGCATAGCACTGTAAATACGTATATAACAATATCCATATATAATAACAGCGGTATGACAACTTGTTTGAGCCATCCACTGGCAGAATCTACCCGTCTGTACCAGAGTGAAGCAAACGCCCATCAGGGCCCGCATCAGGGACATTGAGAAAAGGAGCTTCAGATGAATACCGCCGAACGCCCGATTACCATCGCCGAACCATTAGAAATGACCATGTTGATGACCCCGGATATGGCTAACTTTTCCGGTGCCGTTCATGGTGGCGCGATCCTTAAAATCCTCGACCAGGTCGCCTATGCCTGTGCCGCCCACTACTCCAAACAGTATGTTGTTACGCTGTCCGTTGATCAGGTGCACTTTCGCGAGGCAATTCGGGTCGGCGAACTGGTAACGTTCAAAGCCTGCGTCAACTATGTCGGCCGCTCTTCCATGGAGGTGGGTGTGAAAGTGATCGCCGAGAACATCCACAGCGGCGAACGCAGGCACACCAACAGCTGCTACTTCACCATGGTGGCCAAAGATGAAGCGGGCCGCACCACCCTAGTCCCGGAACTTAAGCTGGTCACGCAAAAAGATAAAGCCCGCTTTGTGGCAGCGAAACTCCGTAAAAAACTACGAATGGAGCATGAACAACAGCTAAAAGCGATCCATGAAAAGTGGAATACACACTTTATTGACCTGTCTGAAGATGAGGTAAAGGCGGCGATGAGTGATGAGTACCAGGCCATGCTATAACTGATTTTTAATGCCTACTCGATATAAGGTTCGCAACTCACGAACGTTCTGACCGAGTTGGCAATGAAACAGGCGTCATGGGAATGATGATGCAGTCTCTGTAATGTTTCTGTATCGGGTTTTGGCCCCGTAAAACTAACTTTAGGCCGTAGCACAACCTCTGTCATTGCCATTCGCCCCTGGTCATCTTTGGCCAGAATTCCTATAGCTTGATCCACATAGCGATCAACAACCCAGCCCGCTCGCGAAGCAAAATCCAGAAAAAATAGCATATGACAACTGGCCAGCGAGGCAACAAACGCCTCCTCAGGGTCAACATTTGCCGCCACCGACATCGGGACAGGGACGATATGAGGTGACGATGATGCGGGCACAACCACACCGCCATCAAACAGCCATTCATGCCGCCGACTGTAGGTATGGCTAAGAAAATCCTGGCCCTGTCGCTGCCAATCTACCGTTGCAAAATACTCGGACATTTATGACTCCTTCGCTGGCAAGATGTTATTCCAAACAGGCCTCATTGTGCGTTGGCCCAGAGCTATAAACAAAGGATAATCTGTCACTCTTAGTTAACTAAAACTCATATCATGATGCTATCCCGTGTTTCATTAGCCGCCTTACGTACCTTTGCCGAAGTCGCTCACCAGCAAAGCCTGAGCAAAGCAGCGCTCCGACTACATATCAGCCAGAGTGCCGTCAGCCACCAGATGAAATTACTGGAGCAGCAGCTGGAGGTCAGACTGTTTACTCGAAAGTCTCGGGGTATCAAGCTGACCGATGCTGGCTACCTGCTGGCTGAGCACGCAAGCAAGGCGATGCAGCAACTGGAAAACGGACTGCAGCAGGCCTGCCAACAGCAGCAATCTCGACTGCGTATCGCAATCATTCCCGCCCTGTGCCAGCACTGGTTAATTCCTCGGCTGGCTGATTTTTACCAGCACCATCCTCATATTGAATTACAACTGCTACAGCAAGACACACTGGTGGACTTCAACCAGCAAAAAATCGATATCCATTTGCACTTCGGCCATGGTGAATTTATTGGTCTCAACAGCCAGCTGCTGATGGGCGAACAGGCTATTCCCGTTTGCAGCCCAGCAATGCTATCCCTGTACGATAACCCTCAAGCATTACTTCAGGCAGATTGTGCCCGCCGCCTTCATTACCAGGCCGGTGAAGAAGATCAGCCAGGAGGGTTAAGCTGGAGCGGGTGGTTCAATCAGGCTGGCGGTAGAATAAACACACACCAGCCCGTGACCTGTTTTAGTCACCTGGGCCCAGCACTGACCGCTGCCCGTACCGGTTTAGGAATGGTACTGGCATGGCAACAACTAATTGAGCCAGAACTGGCGCGTGGCGAGTTAGTAGCGCTCAGTGAAACCAGGGTCCCGCTCAAATACAGCTACTACGCTGTTGCCCCGGCGCATCACTTCGAGCGAGAGAGTGTTATCACGTTTATCAACTGGCTTATGACGCATTGCCACAGCAAGCCCACGAATCTCCGCCAAACGCAATAAAACGCATCTTACCAAAACCAAAAAAGCCACCCGAAGGTGGCTTTTAGCAACATCACAGAACCTGCTTACAGGTTTGCAACCCGGTTCAAACCGGCAATCGCTGCTACCCGGTAGGCTTCCGCCATGGTCGGGTAGTTAAACGTAGTATTGATAAAGTACTTGATGGTATTAGCTTCACCCTGCTGATGCATGATCGCCTGACCGATATGTACGATCTCAGATGCCTGGTCACCAAAACAGTGGATACCCAGAATCTGTAAGGTTTCACGGTGGAACAGCAACTTGAGCATGCCGACCGGCTGACCAGAAATCTGCGCTCGGGCGGTATCTTTAAAGAACGCCTGACCCGCTTCATACGGCACACACTCAGCGGTCAGCTCTTCTTCGGTTTTACCGATGGAGCTGATCTCTGGAATGGTATAAATACCCGTTGGCACTTCGTTAATGTAACGGAAGTCATCGGTTTTCAACAGATCAGCTGCCGCAGCGCGACCCTGATCCAGTGCAGCAGACGCAAGACTTGGCCAGCCAATAACATCACCCACCGCATAGATACCCTCTACCGGGGTGCGGTAATGATCATCAACATTGATCTGACCGCGATTATTCGCCTCCAGGCCAATATTTTCCAGCTTGATCTTGTCGGTATTACCGGTACGGCCATTACACCATAAGAACGCATCGGCACGGATTTTCTTACCGGACTTCAGGGTCATGGTCACGCCATGGGTATCCCCTTCAATCGCTTCATACTCTTCGTTGTGACGAATTTTCACCGCGTTATTACGCAGGTGGTAACTCAGCGCATCAGAGATCTCACCATCCAGGAAGGACAACAGGCGATCCCGATTATCGATCAGATCAACCTTCACCCCCAGACCACTGAAAATAGAGGCATATTCACAACCAATAACGCCCGCACCATAAATAATCAGGGTACGCGGTGTGTGATTAAGCTTCAGAATCGTATCCGAGTTATAGATACGTGGATGCTTGAAATTCACATCCGTCGGGCAGTAAGGCCGTGAACCACTGGCAATCACGACGTTTTTGGCCCGCAGGGTCTCATCACCTTTCACCGTGCCGGTAACCATCACGGTATTGGCATCAACAAACTCGGCGCTACCGAAGAACACATCACAGCGGTTGCGCGCATAGAAGTTGGTGCGCAGCATCACCTGGTTAGACATCACTTTTTCAGCGCGGCTCAGTACGCGCGGAAAGGAGAACCAGCGAGGCTCACCGATATCACGGAACATCGGGTTGGTGTTGAATTCGATGATCTGACGTACGGAATGACGTAGCGCCTTGGAAGGGATGGTTCCCTTGTGGGTGCAGTTGCCCCCGACCGAACTCTGCTCTTCTACTACGGCTACACGCTTGCCATGCTTGGCAGCGTTCATTGCAGCACCTTCACCGGCAGGCCCGGATCCGATCACGATTACATCGTAGTCGTACACAGCCATCGTTATCCCCTATCTGTGAGTATCCTATTGATTTTTTTAGTATTTATACACCCGCCGCAGCCTAGCTGGGCCAGGTTCTTCACTCAATTAGCTTTTAGCCTTAACTTCGGTAGCCAGGTCCAGATTGTCGCTACTACCGCCCGCCAGACGTTCCTGCTCATCCTCACATTTCTGCGGGTTACCACCACAGATCGTGCACGCCGTATCCATCTTCAGGGCCGCCATACCACCGCAGGAGCCTGCAATCGGCTTACGCCCCAATAACACACCTACAGACATACCGATAATCACCAGCGCCAGCACGGCCAGCGTCATAAACATGATTTCCACAGTCTTACTCCTGAGAATCGAGAAATTTAGAAAAGCCCGGGGTCATACGTACCTTGAAGCCATCATCGGCTTTCACAATAAAGTACGCCTCTATCCCCTGAGCAATGGCAAATGCATACCCTGCCTCATCACCCATCACCGTTAGTGCTGTGGCATAGGCATCCGCCTGGGCACAGCTCGCTGTAATCACCGTAACCGACGCCAGTTTATGACTGATCGGCTTGCCGGTGTTCGGGTCGATGGTATGGGAAAAACGTACGCCATCCTGCTCAAAATAATTCCGGTAATCACCGGAGGTCGCTACCGCATTGGTCCCCGGCATAATCACACCCTGAACACTACGCTCAGTGATATCCGGTCGTTCAATGGCGACACGCCAGGGCTGCTTATCCGGCTTGCTACCTGCCAGTCGCATCTCGCCACCAATCTCGACCAGATAGCGTTTGATACCTCGCTGTTCAAGTAACTGAGCAATTATATCAACTGCGTAGCCTTTGGCGATGGCGGACAGGTCAATATAAATGTCAGCATTGCGCCGGGCACGCTTGCCCACTGTATCCAGCTCCAGCTGCTGGTAGCCAATATGGGGACGCAGGCGGTCAATCTCTGCCTCACTTGGAGCTTTTGTAACCCGACCATCCGGGCCAAAACCCCATAGATTAACCAGTGGTCCAACGGTGCTATCAAACTGACCATCGCTCTGATCACTAATCAGCGTCGCCAGTGCAAGCACCTCCAGCAAAGATTCTGAAAGTGGGAACCACTGCCCTACTGGGTGCTGATTGAGCCGGGATAGCTCAGAGCTGTCGATATAGGTCGACATGCTGTTATTAATAGCCACCAGCTCGGCAGACACCGCCTGTTGTAACACAGCGCTGTCCGGCTCGGCTGAGACCCATTTAATGCTGTAGCTTGTGCCCATGGTCAGGCCACTGATGGAGCGCACCTGCTCCTGCGTTTCAAAGCTACAAGCCGTAATAAAGAAAACGGCCAGCAGCAAAGCTGCGGGCCGTTTCAGTGCGTTTAGAAAATCACGCATTTGGTATCAACCACCAAAATCATCCAGGAAGATGTTTTCACGCTCAACACCCATGTCAACCAACATCTGGATAACAGCGGAGTTCATCATTGGCGGTCCACACATGTAGTACTCACAATCCTCCGGCGCTTCATGGCCCTTCAAATAGTTTTCGTACAATACATTGTGGATAAAGCCGGTCAGGCCGTCCCAGTTATCTTCAGGCTGCGGGTCTGACAATGCCAGATGCCACTTGAAGTTCGGGTTTTCGGCCTGCAGCTGATCATACTCTTCACTGTAGAATGCTTCGCGCATAGAGCGAGCACCATACCAGAAGCTGATCTTACGGCTGGAGTTCAGACGCTTAAGCTGGTCGAAGATATGGGAGCGCATCGGCGCCATACCTGCACCACCACCAATGAATACCATCTCATTGTCAGTGTCTTTCGCGAAGAACTCACCAAATGGCCCATATACCGTGATCTTGTCACCTTCTTTCAGGCTGAACACGTAAGAAGACATCTGGCCCGGTGGAATACCCTGGCTGCCCGGTGGTGGAGACGCGATACGGATGTTGAACTTAACAACACCGCGCTCTTCCGGGTAATTCGCCATGGAGTAGGCACGAATAACGGTTTCGTCAACTTTGGACACATTGTCCCATACGTTAAAACGATCCCAGTCTCCGCGGTACTCTTCCTGAATGTCGAAGTCTTTGTAGTCAACAACATGTGGAGGCGCTTCCAGCTGAACATAACCACCGGCGCGGAAGTCTACATTTTCACCTTCAGGCAGACGCAAGGTCAGCTCTTTGATGAACGTAGCCACGTTCGGGTTAGACTCAACGGTACATTCCCACTTCTGTACACCGAAGATCTCTTCTTCCAGCTCGATCTCCATGTCCTGCTTTACAGCAACCTGACATGACAGACGCCAGCCGTCTTTTCCTTCACGCATGGTGAAGTGAGACTCTTCGGTTGGCAGCATAGAGCCACCACCATCCAGCACCTGGCACTTACACTGTGCACAGGTACCACCACCACCACAGGCAGACGGTACGAAAATACCGGCGCCAGCCAGCGTTTGCAGCAACTTGCCGCCCGCTGGGACTGTGATGCCTTTCTCCGGATCATTATTGATGTTAATACGAACATCACCGGAGCTTACCAGTTTCGAACGGGCTGCCAGGATAATCGCGACCAGTGCAAGCACCACCGCGGTAAACATGACAACGCCGAGAACGATTTCTGCATTCATATGCTTAATCCTTCACTTGATCAGGTCGTACCGGCTTACAGCTGTACGCCGGAGAAAGACATGAAGCCCAGGGACATCAGGCCAACAGTGATAAACGTGATACCCAGACCACGCAAACCTGCTGGTACATCGCTGTACTTCAGTTTTTCACGAATACCCGCCAGCGCAGTAATCGCCAGCGCCCAACCAAAACCTGCGCCAGCACCGTAAACAACGGACTCACCAAAGGTGTAATCACGTTCAACCATGAACAGTGCAGCACCCATGATTGCGCAGTTTACAGTGATCAGCGGCAGGAAAACGCCCAGTGCGTTGTAAAGCGCAGGCACGTACTTATCCAGGAACATTTCCAGGATCTGTACGATTGCCGCGATTACACCGATGTAGGAGATATAACCCAGGAAGCTCAGATCAACTTCCGGGTAACCTGCCCACGCCAGTGCGCCTTCACGCAACAGATGATTAAAGATCAGGTTATTGATTGGCGTTGTGATGGCCAGTACCACAATAACAGCAATACCCAGACCCAGTGCCGTCTGAACCTTCTTGGAGATCGCCAGGAATGTACACATCCCCAGGAAGAAGGCCAGTGCCATGTTCTCAACGAAAATCGCCTTAACAGCAAGACTGATGTACTGTTCCATAATTATGCAGCCTCCTTCTTGCTGTTGGATGCGAGTTCGAACTCTGGCTTCTCAACCTGAGACGGGTCCCAGGTACGGATGATCCAGATGAACATACCAATGATAAAGAATGCACTTGGTGGCAACAGCAGCAAACCGTTTGCCTGGTACCAGCCACCGTCGTTGATCAACGGCAGGATCTCAATACCAAACAGGCTACCCGCGCCAAACAGCTCACGGATGAAACCGACGAACAGCAGTACCAGACCATAGCCCATACCGTTACCGAGGCCATCCATAAAGGAGATACCTGGTGGGTTTTGCATAGCAAAGGCTTCTGCACGACCCATAACGATACAGTTAGTAATGATCAGACCCACAAATACCGAAAGCTGCTTCGATACTTCGTACGCATACGCTTTGAGGATCTGGTCAACCACAATTACCAGCGATGCAATGATGATCATCTGACAGATGATACGAATGCTGCTAGGCATGTGGTTACGGATCAGCGATACGAACATGTTCGAGAAGGCTGTTACAAACATTACCGCCAGCGTCATTACCAGCGCTGTGTTCAGGTTTGACGTAACAGCCAGCGCCGAACAAACACCCAGGATCTGCAATGCGATCGGGTTGTTCTTGGCTACTGGATGCGTCAGTACGTCTTTAGATGCAGACATGGTTTACACCTCCCCTGCTTTCAGATTGGTCAGGAATGGCGCGTAACCATTCTTACCCATCCAGAATTTCACCAGGTTGCTGACACCATTACTGGTAAGCGTCGCACCGGACAGGCCATCAATCTGATGTTCTGCACCTTTTTTGGCTGGATCAACAGAGCCTTTGACCAAGCCCAGCGCTGGCTCAACAGAACCCTGTGGGTAGACTTTTTTACCTGGCCACAGTGCTTTCCAGGCTGGGTTATCAACTTCACCACCCAGGCCTGGTGTTTCAGCGTGGGAATAAAAACCCAGACCAATCACCGTATTCAGATCACCCTCTACTGCCAAAAAGCCGTACAGCGTGGACCACAGACCGTAGCCATGCACCGGCAGAATCAGCTTATCAATACCGCTACCTGATTCAATCAGATAAACCGGCATCACTTTAGCCTGATACTTGATCGATGCAATGTCGATATCACGCGCCAGCGCTTTACCCAGCTGCGGATCTTTCGCAGCTTTCTTTGCATCGTACTTGGCTGGTACCTCTGTGGTGAATTTGCCGGTTTCCAGATCAACGTACTTGGTCGTGATCTGAGCAAACAGCTCATCAACAGATTTAGAGGAATCAACGATGCCCGCTGCCGCCAGGATATTGCTCTTACGGTCAAGATCCTTGTTGGCAACCTGCATCGGTTTCAGCAGCACAGCGGCTGCAGATACGATAACGGAGCAGACCACACACAGCAGTGTGGCAACTGTTATCGTTTTGCCGATAGAGTCTTTATTAGCCGACATTGCGTGCGAGCCTCCGTTTGATATTCGCCTGAACAACAAAGTTGTCAATCAGCGGTGCAAACAGGTTAGCGAACAGAATCGCCAGCATCATACCTTCCGGGAAGGCCGGGTTAACCACACGGATCAACACCACCATCACACCGACAAGTGCACCGAAGTACCACTTACCTTTGTTGGTCATGGAAGCAGACACCGGGTCTGTCGCCATAAAGAACATACCGAACGCAAAACCACCCAGCACCATGTGCCAGTAGAACGGCAGGCCAAACATTGGATTGGTATCAGAACCTATCATGTTCAGCAGTACAGACATACCTACCATGCCAGCGAATACGCCCGCAACAATACGCCATGCGGCAACCTTAGCTACCAGCAATACTGCACCACCGATCAAAATGGCAAAGGTAGAAACTTCACCGACAGAGCCCTGAATAGTACCGATAAATGCATCGAACCAGGTCAGGTTAGCGGCCAGAATCGCATCAACACCGCCCGCAGCCGCCAGGCCAAGAGGGGTCGCACCGGAGAAACCGTCAACCGCTGTCCAGATTGCATCACCCGACATCTGCGCCGGGTAGGCGAAGAACAGGAATGCACGACCCGTCAAAGCAGGGTTCAGGAAGTTTTTACCCGTACCACCGAAGACTTCTTTACCGATAACCACACCGAAGCTGATACCCAGGGCAACCTGCCACAGTGGGATGGTTGGCGGAAGAATCAGGGCGAACAGGATAGAAGTAACAAAGAAACCTTCGTTAACTTCATGACCGCGTTTCATCGCGAACAGCACTTCCCAGAAACCACCGACTACAAAGGTAACGATGTAGATTGGCAGCCAGTACATAGCACCGTGGATAATATTATCCCACAGGCTACCTGAGTCGAAGCTTGTGAAAACACCGGCCAGGCCGGTACGCCAGCCTTCAGTCGCCGTCAGGCCACTTTCAATTGCCGTGTTCGCCTGAAAACCTACGTTATACAGACCGAACAAAACCGCCGGGAACGTACACATCCATACCAGGATCATCATACGTTTCAGGTCAACCGCATCGCGTACGTGCGCAGCAGTTTTAGTGACCGTACCGGGAGTATAAAAAATGGTGTCCGCTGCTTCATACAGCGCATACCAGTTTTCGTATTTACCGCCCTTATGAAAGTGCGGTTCCATCTTATCGAGAATGTTTCTAAGGCTCATGTATCAGGCCTCCTTCTCAATACGGGCCAGGTTATCGCGAAGAATTGGACCATATTCATATTTGCCTGGGCACGCAAAGGTGCACAGCGCAAGGTCTTCTTCGTCGAGTTCCAGACAGCCCAGCTGCATGGCTAAAACGATATCACCGGTGACCAGCGCGCGAAGCAGCTGCGTCGGCAGGATATCCAGCGGCATCAGTTCTTCGAACTGACCGACCGGCACCATAGCTCGTTCTGAACCATTAGTGGTGGTCGTAAAGTCGAATTTCTTACCCGCAGACAGGAAAGAGGTAAAGACATTCAGCACGGAGAATTTATTGGCACCAGGTACACCCCAGCCCATAAACTCACGCTCTGTCCCCTCTTCCAGCACAGATACCTGATTGGCGTAACGCCCCAGGTAATCAAATGCGCCGCTGGCAGCACGACCGTTCCATACGGAGCCGGCAATCAGACGGTTCACACCATCCTGCACCATGCCCGCGGTTGTCTCTGCAACAGATGCACCTAAACGGGTACGCACCAGTGCGCCACCTTTAGCTTTAGGTCCACCGACAGCAACAACACGGTCAGTATAAATACGACCCGTGGTGAACAGTTTGCCGAATGCAATCACATCCTGATAGCCAATTGTCCAGACAGTTTTCTGCTGAGACACGGGATCAATAAAGTGGATGTGTGTGCCTGCGTTACCTGCCGGGTGACCGCCGTCGAACTCATGCACAGTGATACCGTCAGCAGACGGAATTGACGCACCGGTCGCTTTACACAGATGTACTGCACCGTCAGTCAGACGACTTAACAGCGTCAGACCCTGGCTAAACGCGTCCGTCTGCTCTGCAATGATCAACGAAGGATCAGCAGCCAGCGGGTTGGTGTCTATTGCAGTGACAAAAATAGAGCTCGGCACGGTACCTGGTTGCGGTACTCGGCTGAATGGACGTGTACGCAGTGCAGCCCACTGACCAGACTCCGTCAGAATTTCCTGAACCTTTTCCCGGCTCAGGGCTCCTAACTGATCAGCATTGAAGGTTTCAAACTCAACGGCATCATCACCGTCCAATTCAATAACAACAGACTGCAGAACACGACGTTCGCCACGGTTGATTGCAGACACAACCCCAGCACCTGGTGCAGTAAATTTCACACCTTCTGTTTTCTTATCAGAAAATATCAATTGTCCGAGCTTAACTCGATCGCCTTCTTTAACTGCCATGGTAGGTTTCATACCTACATAATCCTGGCCGATAACAGCGACAGACTTAATCGCCGGTGCAGACTTGATGGCCTGTTCCGGTGCGCCCGTAATTGGTAGATCCAGACCTTGTTTGATCTTGATCATCGCCTCACCCAATCACAATTAAATTTTTCAGGGTCCTGTTGCTGCATCCTTCCACACATTGTTAGTTTTGATATTGTCAATGTATGAAATTGTCCTCGGGTCAGCAACGGAACTACCCCACCCAAAAATCCGGCTAAGTATACCTGAGCCCTCTGTAGTTTTGCTACAAACCCCTTTTAGAATCAGAAGGTTTAGTCTAAATGCCAGGCAGCCCAAATAGAACTTATAGGAATATACATATACCTATAAGTAATAACAAAATACATCACAAAAAAAAACCGCCCGATCAGGGCGGCTTTTAATCAATCCAGCTCAATCACTTGGCGGACTGAGGGAATGCTGGCAGCGTGCACTCAGCCATACGCTGAACCATACGCATTACCTGACAGCTGTAACCGAATTCGTTATCGTACCAGACGTACAGAACACAGCGATTGCCTTCCGCAATCGTTGCCAGCGCGTCAACGACACCCGCAGAACGGGAACCAACGAAATCAGTGGAAACGGCTTCTGGGGAAACACTCCAGCCAATCTGCTTCTGCAGATCAGAATGGAAAGCCATTTCACGCAGGTAAGCGTTCAGCTCTTCTTTGTTGGTCTCAGATTCCAGGTTCAGATTCAGGATCGCCATGGAAACGTTTGGTGTCGGTACACGGATAGCATTACCGGTCAGCTTGCCTTCCATCTCTGGCAGCGCTTTGGATACTGCTTTGGCCGCACCTGTTTCAGTGATAACCATGTTCAGGCCCGCTGCGCGACCGCGGCGATCACCTTTATGGTAGTTATCGATCAGGTTCTGGTCATTGGTGTATGCGTGTACAGTCTCAACGTGACCATTGGCAACACCGTACTTATCGCACAGTGCTTTCAGCACAGGCGCGATAGCGTTAGTGGTACAGGACGCAGCAGACAAGATCTGATCATCCGCTGTAATATCGCTGTCGTTAACACCCATTACGATGTTCTTCACACCCTTGCCAGGTGCAGTCAGAACAACACGGGAGACACCCGTCGCACGCAGATGCAGGGACAGACCATCGTGGTCACGCCATTTACCCGTGTTATCGATCACCAGCGCATTGCTGATACCGTACTGGGTGTAGTCGATGGTGTCAGGCGCATCAGCAAAGATCACTTTGATCATATTGCCGTTAGCGATCAGCGCCTGGTTTTCTTCATCAACCGTGATGGTGCCTTTAAAAGAACCGTGCACAGAATCACGACGCAGCAGGCTGGCGCGCTTCTCCAGATCATTGGCAGCAGAACCTTTACGCACAACAATCGCGCGCAGGCGTAAAGCCTGACCACCACCGGTACGTTCGATCAGCAGGCGTGCCAGCAGACGGCCGATACGACCAAAACCGTACAGAACGACATCAGTTGCAGTACGTTCTTCTGCATTGATCACATCCGCCAGTTCAGCACGCAGGAACCCTTCCAGGTCACCGTTACCTTCATTGCGGAATTTGATTGCCAGCTTGCCCACATCAATGTGCGCATTGCGGACATTCAGATCATTTACGGCTTCCAGCACTGGATAAGTGTCGTGTACAGACAGGTCCTGTTCTTCTACCTGGCGCGCGTAGCGATGCGCTTTCAGGATATCGATCACAGATCGATTCATCATCAGACGTCCAAACACTGACGACTCAACATTGTCGTTGCGGTACAGACCGCCGACCAGCGGCACCATAGCTTCAGCTTTGGCTTCGCGCTCTTTCCAGTCATTGAAAACTTGTTCTTGGCTCACAGAAAACTCCAACTATCGTCAACGATGTATTTTGGCTGCGCGCATTATCCTCTTTTCGGCTGTCTCGGGCAAATAGAGAACTTCTTATACTTTCGCCGTCCCCTTGGCAATGCAGCCCTGGCCGACAACAGGTACACTAGGCAGCCGCCAGCGTGGCGCGTGTAACCGAGTAAAGCAGAGGAACTCAGCGTGATCGATCAGGCATACAGCCTTCCTTCCGGCAAAGGTGATTTCAAACGTGTCGGCCAGGCACTAGGGAGCGGGCGTGGCCTGCTAATAGCGGATGCAAGCCAGCGCCACACCGGCCTGACCCTGGTGATCACTAATAACAGTGATGAAGCCAGCCGCCTGCAGGAAGAGATCGCCTTTTTTAGCGGCACGGACGCCCAGCTGCTGCACTTCCCTGACTGGGAAACACTGCCCTGGGATCACTTTTCTCCACATCAGGATATTATTTCCGAGCGCGTCAGCACCCTGAGTCGCCTGCCAGGCATTAAGCAAGGCATCCTGCTGGTACCCATCAGCACCCTGATGCACCGTATCACGCCTGCCGACTTTGTTACCGGCAACAGCCTGTCTCTGGATGTCGGCCAGCAACTGAACCCGGAAAGCCTGCGCCAGCAGCTAAGCGACGCGGGTTATAATGCCGTTGACAGTGTGTATCAGCATGGCGAGTTTGCTGTACGCGGGGCCATTATCGATATATTCCCCACCGGCAGCCCACTCCCCTACCGGATCGAGCTCTTTGACGATGAAGTGGAAACACTGCGCACCTTCGACCCTGAAACCCAGCGCTCAGTGGAACAGGTCGATCAGATCCGCTTACTGCCCGCGCGTGAGTTTCCGGCCGACACCGGTGCCATGAATCGCTTTATGTCCCGCTGGCGCAGCGAGTTCGATGTAGATTACCGCAATTGCCCGCTGTATCAGGACATTAAGACCGGCCTGATGCCAGCCGGCATTGAGTACTACCTGCCTCTTTTTTTCGAGCAGACGGCCACTTTATTTGACTATTTACCAACAAATAGCCAAATCATCTTCAATGAAGGACTGGAGCAGGCCTGTGGCGATTTCTGGCAGGAAGTAGAGGGCCGCTATGAGCAGCGTCGCTATGATATAACCCGCCCGGTACTACCTCCGCGCCAGCTATTTCTCCCCGTCGATGAACTGTTTAGCGAACTCAAAGCGCGCAACCGCCTGCTGGCCGATGAAGCTCTTCAGCCCTCGAATGCCGGCCGCTACAACCTGCCCTGCGTCACCGCGCCAGACCTGACAGTTGATGCCCAGGCCAGTAATCCTTTGCAAGCACTGCAAAACTTCCTGAGCCACCGCGATGGCCCCGTGCTTTTTTGCGCCGAGTCTGCCGGCCGCCGCGAAGCCCTGCTGGAGCTATTTGGTCGCCACGGCCTCAAGCCCACCATCATAGATAACTGGCATGACTTCAGTCTGGGCGATACTGATCTGGCCATCACCATCGCACCACTGGAGCGCGGCCTCTCCTTGCCCGGCGATGCACACCTGATCACCGAAACACAACTGTTCGGCCGTCAGGTTTTCCAGCGCCGGCGCCGTTCCCGCGAACAGGAACAGGCCGACCAGGTCGTTAAAAACCTGTCAGAACTCAATATTGGCGCACCCGTCGTACACATTGACCACGGCGTTGGCCGATACCAGGGGCTGGAAACAATCAAACTGGACGGCCAGGCCGAAGAGTTCCTGATGCTCAGCTACGCTGGCAATGCCAAGCTGTATGTACCCGTAGCATCGCTGCATCTGATCAGCCGCTACACCGGCGCCAGTGATGAGCTTGCTCCGCTACACAAACTGGGCAACGAACAATGGGGTAAGGCCAAGCGAAAAGCTGCAGAAAAAGCCCATGACGCCGCCGCCGAACTGCTGGACATCTATGCTCGGCGCGCCGCGCGCAAGGGCTTTAAATTCAGCTCACCCGACGAGCAGTACCGCCAGTTTACTGCCGCATTCCCATTTGAAGAAACTCCCGACCAGGCCGTTGCCATCACCGCTGTCATCGGTGATATGACCGCGCCGCAACCAATGGACCGATTAGTCTGTGGCGATGTCGGCTTCGGTAAAACCGAAGTCGCGATGCGAGCCGCCTTTATTGCCGCGATGAGTGGCCGCCAGATCGTCATCCTGGTACCCACAACGCTGCTAGCTCAGCAGCATTACGAAAACTTCAGCGACCGTTTCGCCGACTGGCCCGTGAACATCGAACTAATTTCCCGTTTCCGCACCGGTAAGCAACAGGATAGCGTTATCGCAAAACTGGAATCCGGTCAGATTGACATCGTCGTCGGCACGCACAAACTGATCAGCAGCGATATCAAGTACCATAATCTGGGGCTAGTGATTATCGATGAAGAACACCGCTTTGGTGTTCAGCAAAAAGAACGCCTGAAATCAATCCGGGCTGAGGTCGACATCCTGACCATGACCGCCACGCCCATTCCGCGTACGCTGAATATGGCAATGTCCGGCATTAGAGACCTGTCGATCATCGCCACCCCGCCCGCCCGCCGACTTTCGGTTAAAACCTTCGTTCGCCAGGATGACTCTGCCGTAACAAAAGAAGCTATTCTGCGCGAGCTGCTACGCGGCGGCCAGGTGTACTACCTGCATAACGAAGTCAAAACCATTGATAAGGTGGCACGTGAACTCCAGGAGCTGGTTCCCGAAGCCCGCATTGGCGTCGGCCATGGCCAGATGCGCGAGCGAGAGCTTGAGCAGGTCATGTCTGACTTTTACCATAAACGTCATAACCTGCTGGTATGCACCACCATCATTGAAACCGGTATTGATATACCTAACGCCAATACCATTATTATCGACCGTGCCGACAAGTTCGGCCTGGCTCAGCTACACCAGCTGCGTGGCCGCGTGGGTCGCTCACACCATCAAGCCTATGCCTACCTGCTGACACCACACCCAAAGTCGATGACCAAAGACGCCACCAAGCGGCTGGAAGCGATCGAGCAGGCTGACGATCTGGGTGCAGGCTTTACCCTGGCGACCCACGACCTTGAAATTCGCGGCGCTGGCGAACTGCTGGGCGAAGAACAAAGCGGACAGATGCAGACTGTCGGCTTCAGCCTCTTTATGGAGATGCTGGAACAGGCCGTCGAATCAATAAAGGCCGGTAAAACACCAAACATGGAGCAGCCTTTACGCCAGGGGACTGAGGTTAATTTACGGATGCAGGCATTGATCCCTGATGATTACCTGCCCGATGTTCATAGTCGCCTGATTCTATACAAACGCATCTCTTCAGCGACGGATAGTGAATCTCTGCGCGAATTGCAGGTCGAAATGATTGACCGCTTCGGATTGCTGCCCGAAACTGTCAAAAACCTGCTCAAAGTTACTAAACTGAAACTGAGCGCAGAGAAACTGGGTATCCGAAAGATTGATGCTGGCGATCAGGGTGGTCGTATCGAGTTTTCTTCTGACACCGGTATAAATCCATTAACGCTGGTGAAAATGGTTCAAAACCAACCCCAACGCTATAAACTGGAGGGCGCGGACAAGCTCCGTTTCAGCCTGGACAATACAAAACCAGAGCAGCGCTTCCAGATCGTGGAAAAGCTGCTTGGTGAATTAGCGGTTTAATGGACATGAATAGACTGACAAAACTGATTATCGCAAGCTGCCTGCTAACACTGCTCCCTTTTACACAGGCACAGAGCGCCTCCTGGTATCAGGTTGAGGTGTTAATCTTTGCGAACGAAGACCCAGCCGCCCTGGACGATGAGTTCTGGCCCACAGGCCTGACTATCCCTGCCCAGCCGAACGCTGTCCCACTCGCCGCCAGCTCAAAATCACAGCAGGCGTATCGCAAAATACCTGGTAGCTCATTGCTGTTTACTGCCGAGCGCAAGCGAATCGCAAAGTACGATGGCTTTCGTGTTCTGTTCCATGGCGGCTGGACACAGCCGGTCACCAGTAAACGCAACGCCCGGCCTGTTCATATCAAAGCAGGTCAGATTCTTGATAATGGGCAATACGAGCTGGAAGGCTACATCACCATCGATAAAGGCAGATTCCTGCACTTCAGACCTAACCTGTTCCACAGCCGTCAGCTAACCCGACAGGAACGAAATATACTGCTCTCTTTTGAACAACAAAATAACAGCGCAGATGAGAATGCAGGTACATCACCGGCAAGCGCCTTTGAAGTGCCAGATTTTCTGACCATTCAGATGGACCAGGGGCGCCGCATGCGCTCAAAAGAAGTGCATTACCTGGACCACCCCCTGATGGGTATTCTGGTACTCATGCTTCCTCTGAAACAAAGCAGCCCTCCCTAGCTCAACCTTACAGACGAAAAAAAACCATCGCTATGCGATGGTTTTTTTTCGTCCAGTCCGTACTTATGCCTGAAGTCGCTCAGCCAGTGCCCGAGCAGCAACCAGCTGTGCCTCATCAGGTACAGCCACCTCACGGGCTCGCATACCTGCAATTCTCTCAGACCCCGGATGCTGCTGCTGCTTCAACCAGGCTAACACCTCAAGTGCCGCCGGGCGGTTATTACACACCAACAACATATCGCAACCCGCCGCCAGTGCCTGGCTCGCGCGCTCTGTGTAGCCACCAGCAACGCTGGCACCTTCCATGGTCAGATCATCACTAAAGATAACCCCCTCAAACCCCAACTGCTGACGCAACACCTGCTGCAGCCAGAATGGTGAAAAGCCTGCTGGTGATGGATCCACAGCCTGATAGATAACATGGGCCGGCATAATCCCCGCCAGCCCATCACCCACCAGCCGGGCAAAAGGCAGCAAGTCCTGACGCTCTATCTCAGCCAGCGGCCGCTCATCGACCGGCACCGCCAGATGAGAATCGGCCGCCACCCAGCCATGCCCCGGAAAGTGCTTACCCGTAGCCGCCATTCCCGCCGCCGACATCCCAGCCATAAAAGCACCCGCCAGATCGACCACCTGATCAGCATCCGCTGAAAAGGCTCGATTACCGATCACTTCAGAACGACCAAAATCCAGATCCAGCACGGGCGCAAAGCTGATATCAACACCCAGTTCACACAGCTCCCAGGCCATCAACAGCCCCAGCAAGCGCGCCGCTTTATGCGCCTCACCCGCATCTTTTTGCGCGAGTTCGCCAAGTGCAGACATCGGTGGCAGCAACGACACCTGGTCTTTGAGGCGTTGAACCCGCCCCCCTTCCTGATCAATTGCAATCAGCATCGCTGGCGCAACCGCACGAATCGATGCCACTAGCGCCTTTAATTGAGCGTAACTTTCGATATTCCGCCCAAACAGAATCAGACCTCCGACTTCAGGCTGTTGAAGCAACTCACTCTCTTCATCCGTCAGCACTAACCCCTCAAGGTCAAGCATCAGTGCGCCAGCTTGCATAACTTACTCCTCAATAAAAACAGATATCCCAGCCGCCACCTGATCAAACAGATCAATCAGGTCTGCGTTACGCATACGAATGCAGCCATGGGATTTCGGAACACCCATCGGTTCAGAGTCCGGGGTTCCGTGAATGTAGATATAGCGACGCATGGTATCCACCTGCCCCAGGCGATTAACACCCGGCTCACAACCAGACAGCCAGAGAATGCGACTGAGAATCCAGTCACGCTGAGGAAAGGCCTTCCCCAGCTCAGGAGAATAAATCTCCCCGGTAAAGCGACGGCCAACGAAAACAGCATTCGCTGGTACGTTGGCACCAATACAGGCACGCACGATATGCTTACCACGAGGCGTACAGCCGCTACCCTCCCGCTCACCCGGCCCATTCAGCGCCGTGGAAACAGGCCAGCAACACAACAACCGCTTACCGCACCACAGGCGCAATTGCTGACGGGAAACAGAAATAACCAGCGTTAACGAATCCACATCAGATCCGACAGAAGTAGGTACGATCAGCACGCGCCTGCAAGCCCGCCGTTAATACCGGCACCATCCGGTGCAGTACGCGTTCAACCTCAGTATCACCTTCGTACTCACCCCGTTCAAGGGCATGTAAAGTATGCAGGTTCGAGAGCGTGAAGGTTATGGAGCCCAGCAAAAAATGCAGCCGCCAGAAGAATTCATCCGCTTCCATTGGCGCAGCATCCTGCCGCATCAGTTCAATATACAACCGCACTCTGGAGCTATAACGCTCGATCAGGAAGTCCCGCAGATCTTGCTGGTTCTTCATATATGCCAGATCAAGCAAACGCATAAATACCGATAGCGCGTGGTCATTGTCGTGATTTACCCCCAACAATGCCCGCATCAATATTTCAATCAACTCTTCCAGCGCAATGGATTGCTTTGATGCCGCCTGTCGCTGATCAAGTGCCTGCTCAATGTTCTGACACAATGGCCCAAGAAACTTCTCGGCGACCGCCTGGATCAGACCCTTTTTAGAGCCAAAGTGGTAGTTGACCGCCGCAAGATTAACATCGGCACGCGCTGTAATCTGTCGTACAGTTGTCTCTGTAAAGCCTTGTTCAGCAAACAGTGTTTCGGCTGCCCGAACAATGTTTGCTGCAGTCCCTGTATACTGCATTCCTGACCTCAAAACACCGTTAAGAACCTCAGGTGAGCCAGCAGACTACACCTGATGATTAAATCCAAGCCGTACTTTTATCGACTCAGAAAGCGCGCTTTCAAACCCTGCTCCCAGATACGACTAAACGCACGATCCAGCGCGTGAACACCCATATCAGCAATTCGTTCCTGCAGCGTCTTCTTCATTTCATAGCGCACGACAAACACATCAGAGGATTCACACGCCTCCATCAGGTATTCATCAGATGTAATCAATCCATCTACCAGTTTTACATCCAGCGCTCGCTTACCAAACCAGATTTCGCCCGTAGCAACGCTCTCAATATCAAGCTGACTGCGATATTCTGATACAAAATCTTTGAACAGCTCATGGGTGTCTTCAAGCTCCTCAACAAACTTCTCCCGACCTTTATCGGTGTTTTCACCAAACATGGTCAACGTGCGCTTGTACTCACCTGCAGTCAGAATTTCCACATCGATATCATGTTTTTTCAGCAGCTTATAGAAGTTCGGCATTTGAGCAACGACGCCAATCGATCCAATTACCGCAAACGGAGCCGCCAGAAGTTTGTCTGCAAGACAGGCCATCATGTAGCCACCACTGGCTGCAACCTGATCGACACACACGGTCAGGGGGATGCCTTTACGTTTGATCCGCTCCAGCTGCGAGGAGGCAAGTCCGTATGCGTGAACCAGGCCACCAGGGCTCTCCAGCCGGATAACCACTTCATCACGCTCATCTGCCAGCATCAGCACTGCGCTAATCTGCTCACGCAACTGCTCAACTTCAGAGGCATGCATATCGCCATCAAAATCCAGCACGTAGAAACGCTTACCACGTTCTGTTTCAGCCTCATCGTCGACTTTAACCGCACCTTTTTTCTTGAGCGCTTTCAGCTCTCTCTTACGGGCCTTTTCGTCAGCCTTTTCCTGCTTCCGCTCAGCTTTGACTTGCGCTTTGTAGTCAATTTTATCCAGCACCGCCTCTTCCAGGCAGTGGCGCATATCTTCAAGCTCATCGTTGAGGCAAACCACCTCGATATCACCCTCACTGGACGATTTTCGACTGGATGACACTGCCATTACAATCCCGGCAACTGCAAGCACCACCGCAACGACTACCGTAATTGCTTTAGCAAGAAAAAGACCATATTCGGCCAAAAATTCAGTCACGCACCGCTCTCCCGTTTGATGACGGTATTCACAAAATGACGCCTAATGTAACATAAACGCCAGCGGCCACAGAACCGCTGATATACCCAGGTTACGTTTTTAACCCCCTCAAGGGTGAACAGGCGTTTGATACTTTGACTTACCTCAGAAGTTACCGCCACATCGTAACACTGTCGTATTCTTCAAACGGCGTCGAACGACGCCATAGCTGCAGGTCTGACCCAGAACATGAGCAACCCGATTACCGTTGACCAAATTATCAACAAGTTCCCATCCCGCTTTGTTGCAGAGAAAGCTGTCGATTTCAACGCTGTTTTCCAGTTCGAACTGGAGGACGGTACTGATTTTTACCTGGCCATCGCCGATCAGCAGTGTCAGGCTATCAAAGGTGAGCATGACGACCCGAACATTACCCTGATCATGAATGCCGCAACTATGATCGAAGTTGTCAATGGCGAACTGGATGGCATGAGTGCTTTTATGCAGGGTCGACTACGTGCGGAGGGCAACTTGCTACTGGCACCAAAATTGGGCGAACTGTTCTCCCGCAACAATCAGGACGATTGATATTCACAGGGCTGCTGCAGACACCCTGTCTCAGCCCTGCCTGACTCAGGACAAATCTCAGAATATTATTCAATTGATCCACAGCACCCAAATCTCAATTTCCGCAAAAATCTAAATGAAACAAAAACACCATAACTAATAACAGTCGTTATTATTAATCTTATAACTCTATCCAGTTACAATTAGTGAGCGTTTAGTCAGCGATTGATTTTTCACCCCGGCTGGAACGTTTGGTATCCCCCTGACACGAACTACATATAAGTATATATAACGTCGTTTTCTGACCATTTTTTGTATTAAAACTGCCAGATTACATAAGCAATGCTCTTTTGATTTTGGGTTCCAACTGCTAGTCTAGCAGTCGCTTGCGAAAGGCAAGTCCGTTCTAACGTGCTCTGGCTATAGGAAGAACAATACATGACCAACACGCTGCCCCAGGCGTTTGTACGTAACTTTTTGGGCAACTCGCCTATTTGGTATAAACAGGCCATTATCGGATTCCTCATCCTGAACCCAATACTCCTGTATACCGTTGGCCCTGCCATCACTGGCTGGTTGCTGATTTTTGAGTTTATATTTACGCTCGCGCTTGCACTTAAATGCTACCCGCTCCAGCCTGGCGGTTTGCTGGCTATTGAGGCAATCATAATCGGCCTCGCCAGCCCGGAAAGCGTTTCTCATGAAGTAGAATCGAACCTGGAAGTTATCCTGCTATTGATGTTTATGGTTGCAGGCATCTATTTTATGAAGAGCATGCTGCTGTGGGTATTTACAAAATTCCTGCTGCAGGTTCGCTCAAAAATTTTGCTGTCGCTGATGTTCTCTTTCTCTGCGGCATTCCTGTCTGCATTCCTTGATGCACTGACCGTGACCGCGGTTCTGATCAGTGTCGGTGTCGGCTTCTATGCCGTCTATCACAAAGTTGCTTCAGGTACCTCCTTTACCAACACTGATCATGACTACGCCAACGATCAGGGCGTCGGTGACACTTACCGTAACGATCTGGAAAAATTCCGTGCGTTTCTTCGCAGCCTGCTGATGCATGGTGCTGTCGGCACGGCTCTGGGTGGCGTCTGCACCCTGGTCGGTGAGCCGCAAAACTTGCTGATTGCAGAGAAAGCGGGCTGGGATTTTGTTCAGTTCTTCCTGCTCATGGCACCCATCACCATGCCAGTGCTGGTAGCTGGCCTGATCACCTGTGCCTTGCTCGAAAAAACAAAAATGTTTGATTACGGCGCTGAACTGCCTGATAACGTACGCAGCATTCTGGAAAATTATGCTGCAGAAGAAGATAAGAAGCGCACCATGCGTGACAAAGCAATGCTGATGACTCAGGTTGTTGTTGCTGTTTTCCTTGTTATCGCACTGGCATTACACCTTGCCGCCGTTGGCCTGATTGGCCTGACGATTATCATCCTGCTGACAGCCTTCAATGGCGTGGTTGAAGAACACCAGATTGGTAAAGCTTTTGAAGAGGCCCTGCCCTTCACTGCATTGTTAGTTGTTTTCTTCACCATCGTTTCTGTTATTCACGAACAGCACCTGTTCCAGCCGATTATCGCCTGGGTACTCGCTATGGATGTATCGGCTCAACCCGGCTTCTTCTTCATAGCTAACGGCTTTCTGTCTGCCATCAGTGATAACGTGTTCGTAGCAACGGTGTACATCAACGAGGTTGTCAGCGCACTGAACAGTGGCGCGATTAGTCGCGAGCATTTCGACAAACTGGCAATCGCAATCAACACAGGTACCAACCTGCCGAGTGTAGCAACACCGAATGGCCAGGCTGCATTCCTGTTCCTGCTGACCTCAGCTATTGCCCCGCTGGTTCGCCTGTCGTACGGCAAAATGGTCTGGATGGCACTGCCATACACCATCGTAATGAGTGTCGTCGGCTACACCGCAGTAACCATCGTACTCTAAGCACGCTACCTTCAATGCAAAAAAGCCGGCCCTGATTCAGGTCCGGCTTTTTATTGTTTAGCCATCTGACACTCTGTCAGACATTTAGCGAGTAATACCGGCTCAGTGTACCGTCGAGTCAATCACCGACAGCTGACGCCAGACCGATTCTCCACCGCATTTCTTATCCAGTACTGCGACAAAGCCCTGGTGAGCTGCCAACTCATTGGCATCCGCTTTCAACACGATCAATTCCATGTCACTTTGCACTCGGCGAATTTCACCGGACTCGCCTGCCCCATCATCATCACCTGAATCATTGGCATCGAGCAACAGCGCTGTCTGACCACCGGTCATCAGCAAATAGACATCCGCCAGAATCTCGGAGTCAAGTAATGCGCCATGCAGCTCACGGTGCGAATTATCTATGCCGTAGCGCCGGCATAAGGCATTCAGGTTATTCTTCTGACCAGGGTGTTTCTTACGCGCCATGGCCAGGGTATCAACGATGGTGCAGATGTCTTCGACCCGCTCCTTGATGCCATTACGCGCGAACTCAGCATTCATGAAACCCACATCGAAGGGCGCATTATGGATGACCAGTTCAGCCCCACGGATGAACTCAATAAACTCGAGCATAACCTCGCGAAACTTTGGTTTATCGTCCAGGTACTCATTGGTGATACCGTGCACCGAAATCGCTTCAGCCTCAACTTCGCGGTCCGGTTTCACGTATTGGTGGTAATTGTTGCCGGTCAGCTTACGCTTAACCATCTCAACACAACCAATTTCGATGATATTGTGGCCTTCCTTTGGCTCGATACCTGTGGTTTCCGTATCAAGTATGATCTGACGCTTCACTGAAATTAACTCCGCAATTCTTTAACACCACGATTGGCCAACTGGTCCGCCAGCTCATTTTCGGGGTGCCCACTATGCCCTTTTACCCAGCGCCAGTCGATAGAATGACCTGCGATCAACCGATCAAGCTGTTGCCATAAGTCAGCATTTTTCACTGGTGCTTTCGCCGCTGTTTTCCAGCCGTTACGCTTCCAGTTTTTCAGCCATTGAGTGACGCCTTTACGTACGTACTGTGAGTCGGTGGTCAGCACTACATCGCATTGGCGGTTCAGAATCGACAATGCTTCAATCGCCGCACGCAACTCCATCCGATTATTTGTGGTGTCTTTTTCTCCGCCAAACAACTTTTTCTCAGCATCGCCATAACGCAAAATAGCGCCCCACCCACCAGGCCCCGGGTTCCCCTTACAGGCACCGTCGGTAAATATACTAACGACTTTCACGCGTTTGTCCTCGCGCCCTCGCCGCTGGCTTCGCTAGCGGTAAAGACATTAATTGCCGCCGCCAGGCGGGCGTTATCGGCGTCATACCCGCAATATCTTTGCGCGCAAGCGTCATCAGAAAGGCACCATTGCGTGCAGGACTACGCCGAACCCATGATTCAAGAATACCACTACGGTTACGCCATTTATCGCTGGAAAAAGGCGCGCCAAAATAGCCCGACCAGGCCTTCAGCTCAGTCAGTTCCAGCAACGCCAACCAATCCTGTAAGCGACGATGAGTTAAGAAATTCCCCCGCCAGGGTACCCGCTCACGCTCTTTGCGTGACAGGCTACGTTTGAGCCCCCACAAACTGGCAGGGTTAAACCCAATGACAATCAGGTGGCCACCGGGACGAAGCACACGCGCAGCTTCACGCACCACCTGGTGAGGGCTGCGAGCAAAATCAAGAATATGGTGTAACACCACCACATCCAGTACTTCGGATTCCAGCGGCAGATCATGGTGATCCCCCACCAGACAGCTCTCCACTGACTCAGGCGAAACCTGTACACACAAGTTGTAACAATGATGAACCTGACTGCTAGCCACCAGCGACTGACGATCATCAACACTAATCTGTAACAGGTGCATACCATACAACGACGACAAAGCCCGCTCTATCAATGCTTTTTCAGCAAGCAACAGCTCTTTTCCCAGCTCAGTATCAAACCACTGCTGTAATTCAGGAAGCAGCACTTCCAGCGATGGTTGTGATCGGAATGACATCCCCTTCCTCCAGAACATCGCCCGTTAACAGGCAGGGTATTATAGGGTAATCTGAAAGCCTCCTGATCTGCAGGCCGGGCCCGCAGGTTCAGCATTCAATGGGTGCATCTGTCAATTTTCGCACCTGTGTATTCGACAGTGAGGTCCTACTATGTTCCAGGTTACGCCCATTCCGGCTTTCAATGATAACTATATATGGGCATTACAAGCGCCGGGGTCAACCCATATCGCAGTCGTAGACCCAGGCGATGCAGCCCCCGTCGAGCAATATCTGCAACAGAACGGCCTGAGCCTGGCTGCTATTCTTATCACCCACCATCATGCGGATCACACCGGCGGCGTCGCGCAACTGGTTGCCAGTCACTCAGTTCCAGTTTTTGGCGGCCACCAGTCCTCGTTTAAAGGTGTAACCCAGCCACTTACTCAAGGTGAGACTCTTGACTTGCTGGGCTTACAGCTGAAAGTCGCTGAGGTACCTGGACATACACTGGATCATATCAGTTACTACCAACCGACGGGTAACGGCCAGCTGTTTTGTGGCGACACCCTGTTTCTGGCTGGTTGCGGCCGATTATTTGAAGGCACTCCTGCTCAGATGCTGGCGGCCATGCAGTATTTCCGCAACCTGCCTGGCAGTACAGAAATCTACTGTACTCACGAATATTCACTGGCCAACCTGGCTTTTGCGCAGGCAGTCGAGCCTGATAACACCGCAATCACTCAGAGCATTATAAATTGCCAGCAGCGCCGCGCAGATAACCTGCCAACCCTGCCCAGCACCATCGCCGCAGAATTACAGATCAACCCGTTTATGCGCACCAATAAGCCAGATGTCATCGCTGCCGCCGCACGTTTTAACACCAGCCGGGGTGACGAAACTGTAATATTTACCGCTATTCGTGAGTGGAAGAATCAGTTTTAATTTCCCGCGAAAGCTCCCGCCCACTGCAGCCGCCAACGTGATTGACAGTGGGCGTTCATTTAAACACCCTGCCCTGTACTGGATCTAATCAGCCTCTGTTCACAGCATAAGCCTAAGTATATGGTCACAAGGTTATTAATCCCTGTTGACCCTCTATGACCCTGTCCATAGAATGGCCGATTTACTCTTTCCAACTGTACGGGAAATTCATGATTTTTAGACCAGTATTCGCCGTTTCCCTGCTCTCTGCGCTGGTGTTGAGTGGTTGTCAGACGATGCAGCAAGCGGAAACCGCCCGTACAGGCCCGGATTCCGGCGTCCTACAACCCAAAAACCAGTTAGCCCAGAACGCTCAAGCCACCGAGCAAAATACAGCTATACCTGCCATCCCACAGAACACAGCGCCCGAAACAGCAATGGTCGCGGCACCTGTAGACATTTGGCAGTTAACCCGTGATAACTTCAAATTTGACCTGAACCCGAACCAGCAACGCTTCAGAGCACAGCTGAAATGGTACAGCGCTCATCCAAAATACATGAATCGGGTAATTGACCGTGGTTCACGTTATTACCAGTACATGCTTGGTGAAGTGCTCAAACGCGGCATGCCTGCCGAAGTTGCACTGTTACCCGTCGTTGAAAGTGCCTTTGACCCCTTCGCCTACTCCCATGGCCGTGCATCCGGACCCTGGCAGTTTATTCCAGGCACCGGCAAACGGTTCGGCCTGCGCCAGGGCTGGTGGTACGACGGACGTCGCGACATTGTCGCCTCAACCCGTGCCGCGCTGGACTACCTGGATATCCTGCAAAAACGCTATAAGGGCGATTACCTGTTAGCACTGGCAGCGTACAACTGTGGTGAAGGTACGGTTGACCGAGCCGTCAAACGTAACCGTAAAGCAGGCAAACCGATTGATTTCTGGTCACTCAAGCTGCCAAAAGAAACCAGTGCTTACGTGCCAAAACTGCTAGCCGTCGCACGGATGTTCAACAGCCCGGATGAGTTCAAATTCACGCCGAAACCGCTCACCAATACACCCTATTTCAAGATAGTGCCTACTGATGGCCAGCTCGACCTGGCAGAAGCTGCCAAGCTTGCTGAGATCGATATTCAAGAACTGTACCTGCTCAATCCAGGCTTTAACCGCTGGGCAACCGATCCGAAAGGTCCCCATTACCTGTTAATCCCCGTGCAACAGGCTGACCTGTTTGCCAAAAACCTCGCAGGCCTGCCAGCGGATAAACGCATGAGCTGGAATCGCCATGTTGTTAAACGCGGTGATTCGCTGGGGAAAATTGCGCGTAAGTACAGCACTTCCATTGACGTTGTTCGCACGACGAACGAAATTAAAGGTAACCGTATTCGTGTTGGCCAGGCATTGCTTATTCCACAGGCACGCCATCAGCCGAGCAGCTACGTGCTCAGCAAGGCCCAGCGCCAGCTACGCTCGCAACAGAAAATTGCCCGCAAAACCCGCAAACGTAAAATCAACTACACCGTTAAATCCGGTGACAGCTTTTGGAGCATCGCCCGTAAACATAATGTCAGCGTGCGCAGCCTCAGCAGCTGGAACGGGCTGGCACCGCGCGACACTCTGAGCATCGGTAAAAAACTGGTGATCTGGAAACAACCTAAATCCAGCGCCAAACTGGCTACTAATAGCCAGGGTGGGCAGCTGCTGCGAAAAATTGGCTACAAGGTACGTAGTGGCGACTCACTGTCTCGTATCGCGGGCCGATTCAAGGTTAGAATCAAAGATATCCAGCGCTGGAACAAGCTGGAGAAAACCAAATACCTGCAGCCCGGCCAACGCCTGACGCTGTACGTTGATATCACACGCTAAGGACAACCCATGGACGCAACCAGCATCATTATTATCGTTATCGCTACGATAACAGCGATTGCCTTCAAGTGGTTTATGTTCCGCCGCATCCGCCGCTGGATGGATGCGGACCTGATCAAGGGCCTGGCCGGGAATAACCCGGCCAAACTGGCGTACCTGCAAACACAGCTGTCTGATTTACAGGCCGCCGGTACGCGACGGACAACAGTGCATGAAAAACTCGAGCAACTGGCCGCCGATTTTGAACAAAAGCCCTGAAACAGAGTCTGAACTTCAACTATATTGACACCGTAACTGTCTGATTCAGAATACGAATCCTGCAATCAGCCCCTGGGGTGACGGATCACAGATGACTGTTTTTAAAAAAATACTGCTGGGCGGCCTGCTGGCCGCCGTAAGTGCACTGCCGGTTCAGGCAGCCACTGATACCCCGCTGCCTCCTCAACATGGCATCGCCATGCATGGGGACCTCAAATACAGTGCGGGCTTTACCCACTTCGACTACGTTAACCCTGACGCGCCCAAAGGCGGCAGTGTCACTCAGGCCGGTGTCGGTACGTTCGACAGCTTCAACCAGTTTATTATCAAAGGTGCCTCGGCAGATGGTCTGGGGCGGGTGTACGACAGCTTGCTTGAGCGCGCCAATGACGAGCCCTTCTCCCTGTATGGGCTGCTGGCAGCATCAATGGAAGTACCGGAAGATCGCAGCTTTATTACCTTCAATCTGCGCCCCGAGGCTCGTTTCAGTGATGGCCAACCATTAACCGCAGACGATGTTGTTTACACCTTCAAATTACTCCGTGAAAAAGGCGCCCCGCTGTTTCGCGCCTACTACGCTGATATCAGCAAGATCGAAGTCATCAATCCCCACCGGGTAAAATTTCACTTCAGTACCAACCAGAACCGTGAACTGGCACTGATTGTTGGTGAAGTGCCTATTCTGCCAAAACATATCTGGGAAACCCGAGACTTCACCAGCCCTACGCTGGAACTTCCGATTGGCTCCGGTCCTTATGTCATCTCCAGCTTTGAATCGGGCCGCAGCATTACCTACCAGCGGCGCAGTGATTACTGGGCCGAAGGCTTGCCGGTGAGTAAAGGTATTCATAACTTCGGCAGTATCACTTACGACTACTATCGCGACGACACCGTATCTCTGGAAGCTTTCAAAGCCGGTGAATACGATTTTCGGCTGGAGAACTCATCTAAACGCTGGGCAACTGGTTACACCGGACCACAATTCAGCGATGGCCGCATCGTCATTCAGGAACTGAAACATCAGAATACGACGGGCATGCAGGGCTTCGTAATGAACAGCCGTCGCAGTCAGTTTGCTGACCCTCGGGTTCGCCAGGCGCTGGGCTACGCCTTTGATTTCGAATGGACTAACCGCAATATTTTTTACAGCGCTTATAAACGCACCCACAGCTATTTTGCCAATTCCGAGATGGCTGCCACCGAACTGCCCGATGCACGCGAACTGGCGGTACTTGAACCGATCAGAAACCAGGTACCTGCCGAAGTTTTCAGTAAAATTTACCGTGCTCCGACGACCGATGGCAGCGGTAAAACCCGTAGCCACCTGCGTGAGGCTCTCCGCCTGCTACGCAGCGCAGGCTGGGAACTGAACAAAGGCAAACTGATTAATCAAACAAGTGGCAAGCAGTTCAAATTTGAAATATTGATGCGGGACAAATCGTTTGAACGCATCATTGCCCCCTTTGTCCGCAACCTGAAACGCATGGGCGCTGATGTTCAGATCCGGCTGGTCGATATTTCCCAGTTTATCAATCGTTACCGCAGCTATGACTTTGACATGCTGGTTGGCAGCTTCCCGCAATCCAGCTCACCCGGTAATGAACAGCGCGATTATTGGCACTCTTCAATGGCGGACCAGCCCGGCACCCGAAATATTATCGGCATCAAGAACCCGGCCATCGATTATCTGGTTGAGACACTGATTCAGGCACCGACTCGGGCCGATCTGGTTGCCCGCAGCCGGGCACTGGACCGGGTACTGCAGTGGAATCATTATGTGATTCCGCAGTATCACATCAGTACCTACCGGGTTGCCTACTGGAACAAGTTTGGCGTGCCAGCAATGCGACCCAAATATAGCCTGGGCTTTAACACCTGGTGGGTGAAGCCTGATGCTGAACTGAGTGAAGCGAACTGATGGCTGCCTATATTCTTCGCCGGTTGTTTCTGATTATCCCCACCCTGCTGGGCATTCTCACCATCAATTTTTTGATTGTGCAGGCAGCGCCAGGCGGACCGGTAGAACAGACCATCGCTCAGCTCGAAGGGCTGGACCCTGGCGCAACTAACCGGGTCGGCAGCGGCGTAAAAACCGATACCGTGCAGACCACCACCAGTAGCGGCGAAAGCAGCTACCGGGGTGGCCGCGGGCTGGACCCTGACCTGGTTAAAGAGATCGAAGCACTGTATGGCTTCGATAAACCTGCCCACGAACGCTTCCTGCAGATGCTGGGTAACTACCTGGTGTTCGACTTCGGTAAAAGTTTCTACAGCGACAAACCCGTGGTAGACCTGATCCTGGAGAAGCTCCCGGTCTCAATATCCCTTGGCCTCTGGACCACCCTGCTCACCTATCTGATTTCAGTCCCCTTAGGGATCAAAAAAGCGGTGCGTGATGGCACCCCCTTTGATGTCTGGTCCAGCACGGCGGTGATTATTGGCTACGCCATCCCCAACTTCCTGTTTGCGATCCTGCTGATCGTCATTTTCGCGGGCGGGACCTATTTTGACTGGTTCCCCCTGCGTGGGCTGACCTCGCCGAATTTTGACCAGCTCAGTACCTGGGGTCAGATTAAAGACTACTTCTGGCATATCACTCTGCCCGTCGTCGCCTCAGTGATCGGCAGCTTTGCCACCCTCACCATGCTGACCAAGAACAGCTTCCTGGATGAAATTAACAAACAGTATGTTCTGACCGCGCGCGCCAAAGGCCTGAAAGAGAATCAGGTACTGTATGGCCACGTGTTCCGTAACGCTATGCTGCTGATCATTGCCGGCATGCCTGCTGCCCTGATCGGCATTTTCTTTACCGGCTCCATGTTGATTGAGGTAATTTTCTCGCTGGATGGACTGGGCTTACTGGGCTACGAGGCCGTCATCAAGCGAGACTATCCGGTGATCTTTGGCACCCTGTATATTTTCACCCTGCTGGGGCTGATTCTGAAGCTGATCAGCGACATTACTTATACGCTGGTTGACCCCCGTATCGACTTTGAAAGCCGGGAGTACTGAGGGATGCGCGCAAAACTGAGCCCGATCAATCAGCGTCGGCTGGACACCTTTACCCGCAATCGACGGGGTTACTGGTCGATGTGGATCTTCCTGGTACTGTTCGTACTCAGTCTGGGAGCTGAGTTGATCGCCAACGACAAGCCTCTGCTGCTCCAGTACCAGGGCGAGTATTACAGCCCGATGCTCGATGATTACAGTGAGCTGGATTTTGGCGGTGAGTTTGACACTCTGGCTGATTACAAAGACCCCTATATTCAGGAACTGATTACCGAACAGGGCCAGGGCTGGCTGATCTGGCCACTGGTGCAGTTCAGCTATGACACCATCAATTACGAGCTGCCAACCCCGGCCCCATCAGCGCCTAGCCGTGAAAACTGGCTGGGCACCGATGATCAGGGGCGTGATCTGCTGGCACGCAGTATTTACGGCTTTCGTATCTCAGTACTATTTGCCGTAGTACTTACACTGGCCAGTTCGGTGATCGGCGTCGCTGCCGGGGCTGTGCAGGGCTACTACGGTGGTAAGGTCGATCTCTACTTCCAGCGTTTTATCGAGATATGGTCCGGCCTGCCGGTGATGTTTTTGCTGATTATCCTGGCCAGTATTGTCGAGCCTAATTTCTGGTGGCTGCTGGGTATTATGCTGCTGTTTTCCTGGATGAGCCTGGTTGATATCGTGCGCGCTGAGTTTCTGCGCGGGCGCAACCTGGAATACGTCCGCGCTGCACGGGCGCTGGGTTTGTCCGACCGGCTAATTATGTTTCGCCATATTCTGCCCAATGCCATGGTCGCGACCCTGACCTTCATGCCCTTTATCTTCAACGGTGCCATCGTCACCCTGACCGCGCTGGACTTCCTCGGCTTCGGCTTACCACCCGGCTCTCCCTCACTGGGTGAGATGGTCGCGCAGGGTAAAGATAACCTGCATGCTCCCTGGCTGGGCATCACCGCCTTTGTTGTCCTGTCCGTTATGCTGACCTTGCTGATCTTTATTGGCGAAGCCGTCCGTGATGCATTTGATCCGAGGAAAATAGCATGAGCACGCTGATTCAGGTCCGCGACCTGTCGGTTGCCTTCAGTAATGGCGACAGCCAGGTCAGCAGTACCGTAGTAAAGAACATAAGCTTCGATATCGCCCGGGGTAAAACCATGGCCCTGGTCGGCGAGTCAGGCTCAGGCAAATCCGTCAGCGCACTGTCAGTACTGCGCCTGTTACCTTACCCGGCTGCCAGCCATCCCAGTGGGGAGATTCTGTATGACGGTGAAGATCTGTTACAAGCGAGCGAAGATCGCATGCGCCAGCTGCGCGGCGACCGTATCGGGCTGATTTTTCAGGAACCGATGACTTCACTAAACCCGCTGCACAATATCGAACGCCAGATCAGTGAGACCCTGCTGTTACACAAAGGCCTCAGCGGAAGCAAGGCCCGCCAGCGAACGCTGGAACTGCTCGATCTGGTCGGTATCCCGGACCCTGAGTCACGGTTAAAAAGCTTTCCGCACGAGCTGTCTGGCGGCCAGCGCCAACGGGTAATGATCGCCATGGCACTGGCCAATGACCCAGAACTGCTGATCGCCGATGAACCCACCACGGCACTGGATGTCACCATCCAGGAACAGATTTTACAGCTACTCAGTGAGCTGCAGAAACGGCTGAATATGGCCATTCTGCTGATCACCCACGACCTCAACATTGTTCGGCGCTACGCCCATGATGTGTGTGTCATGTGTCAGGGTGAACTGGTCGAGAAGAATGATACGGCCAGCCTGTTTGCCACACCGGCGCACCACTACACCCAGACCCTGCTGTCCGCCGACCCCAGCGGAGAACCCACTCCGCTGAAAGATACCGGCAAAGTGCTGCTCAGCACTGAGGCATTGAAAGTCTGGTTCCCGATCAGAAAAGGTCTGTTAAAGCGTACCGTTGACCACATCAAGGCGGTCAATGGTGTTGATATACAGCTGCGCGCTGGCGAAACTCTGGGGGTTGTTGGCGAGTCAGGCTCAGGCAAAACCACGCTGGGTATGGCGCTGGTAAGGCTGCAGCAAAGCACCGGTACCATCCATTTCGATGGCCAGTCAATTAGCAGCTTCAACCGCCAGCAATTCACCCCGTTACGCCGGCGGATCCAGGTGGTTTTCCAGGATCCCTTTGGCAGCCTTAGTCCACGGATGTCGATCGCTGAATGCATCGCCGAAGGATTGACTGTTCACCACCCAGAACAGAGCCCGGCGGAACGGGAGCAGATTATCATCAAGGCCCTGCAGGAGGTCGGCATGGATCCGGCGGTAAAGCACCGTTACCCCCATGAGTTCTCCGGCGGCCAGCGCCAGCGTATCGCCATCGCGCGGGCACTGGTGCTCAAACCTGAGCTGATCATTCTTGATGAGCCAACATCGGCACTGGACCGCACCATACAGAAGCAGATCGTCGAATTACTGCGGCACCTGCAGCAAAAATACAATCTGAGCTATCTGTTTATCAGCCATGATCTGGCCGTGGTCAAAGCGCTCAGCCACAGCCTGGTGGTGATGCACCACGGTAATGTGGTCGAACAGGGACCGGCAAAACAGGTATTTAACAACCCTCAGCATCCCTATACTCAGCAACTTCTGCGCGCCGCCTTCAGCAATTAGCTGGCCGGCGGCAGACGGCTAACCCGATTTGGCATAAAATAGCCGCTCAAGCAGAGGAGTACAGCATGGATCCATCTAAAGCAGACCAGCCCGTCAGCAACGAAGAAGAAACCAACCAGACCAAAAACGGTTATCTGGTACTGGTATCCCGGCTGGTATTTGATGATAAACTGCCAATACGTTTTATGTATAAAACCGTACCGGAACACCTGAACGACACCGGCTGGCGCCTGTTCACCGGCTATGAAACCGAAGAGTTCCTGGCCGATGAAATGGTCAACACCACGCCGGTTCCCATGGATAAAATATGCCAGCTCGACCCCTCCCTCACCGAGCTGCTGACTTACAACGCCGGCACTGTCTGGGAGCGTCTGCCAGCCAGCGACAGCTGGCAGCGGGTCTACGACTACCGCATTCCCAGCAACAGTGTGGATGTTGATATCACCAATGATGTGGAAGAATTTACACACTGAACGGTGTAAACACAAAAGCGGTTTAAACACATGAAAAAGGGTGCCTGTGGCACCCTTTTTCATTGAAAGGCATTGACCTCATCAACCGTCAGATAACGCCACTGACCCGGCTCCATATCCAGCTTGATGTTCCCCACCTGCTGACGGTGCAGCCTGACAACACGGTTTCCAACAGCCGCAAACATCCGCTTCACCTGATGATATTTCCCCTCCGTGATCGTCAGTAGCACCTCCTTAGGGCTGATAATCTCCAACCCCGCGGGCCGGGTCAGGCCTTTCTCGCCCTGTAACTGAACACCTTCGGCAAACCGTGCAACCACCTCCGCTGCCAGCGGGTCACGCAGCCCAACCCGGTAGACCTTCCGGCACGCTTTGTGTGGCGTAATAATGTTAAATGACCAGCGGCCATCATCCGTTACCAGCACCAGCCCGGTGGTATCGGCATCCAGCCGTCCAGCAATATGCAGATCAAAGGGCCGGTCGATGTCCAGCAGGTTAAACACCGACGGGTAGGTTTCATCCACATTAGAACAAACCGTATTCGCAGGTTTGTGCAACATCAGATAGCGCGAGGGTCTGGCAACCAGCAACTGGCCCGCCAGCTCGACCTGGTTATTCTCATGCACCTGACAGGCAGGCACTGTCACAGGCTCACCATTCACACTCACTTCCCCCGCCAGGATCAGCTCCAGGGACTGGGACCGGGTTAATTCAGTGCTTTTAAGCAAAAACTTATCAAGACGCATAGGGACGGTGATCTGCAGACAAAGCGCTATTATCCGTGGCCCGGCCAGAGACGCAACAGCGATCAACAACGGGAGAACCGGGACGCTGGATAAAAATTAATTCATGACATCCCTTGAAAGGGCTTTTGCCCTGCCCCATTAATCAGGTACGGGTGAGAGACCCTGTCAAACAGACAACTGCTGAGGCTCTGAAGAGGTCAGCACTCTCCCTCAAGCCGGATCCACCGGATCGGCCATTACTTTGAACATATTGCTTAACTGAAAGGATATGATGATGCGCGAATTTGACGTTTCCCAGCTGTACCGCTCTGCCATTGGTTTTGATCGCCTGGCCAGCACTATCGACAAACTCAGCCGGGGTGAACAGAGCCAGCCCAGTTACCCTCCCTACAACATCGAGCTGATGGGTGAGCACCAGTACCGCATAACCATGGCCGTCGCCGGGTTCGAGCTGGATGAGCTGAATATTCTTAGCGAACAGGGTAACCTGGTCATTACCGGACGTAAAAACCCTGAGCCAGAGGGCCGCCAGTATCTCTATCAGGGTATTGCTGCACGTAATTTCGAGCGCCGCTTCCAGCTTGCCGACCACGTCCAGGTACAGGGCGCCAAAATGGAAAACGGGCTGTTACACGTTGATCTTCTGCAGGTCATTCCTGAGTCTATGAAACCGCGCACCATCGAAATTCAGTAAACATTTTGGCTAAGCCAAACTAGAAAAGCCCGTCAGCAATGCTGACGGGCTTTGTTATATCTGGCTGAAGAAAGCCTTAGCTGATATTGAATGCGCCCAGCGTATCACGTAACCGGGAGGATGAGTCTGCCATCGACCGGGCCAGTTCAGCACTCTGCTGGGCCGAGTTTTCTGTACTGTCTGCAACCCCTGACACACTGGCAATATTCCCTTGCAAACGCTCTACCAGCTGGTTCTGTGCCTGCACGGCCAACGCAATCTGCGTGTTCTTCTGGTTCATACCGGCAACAATTGAATCAATTTCCCCCAGTAACTGGCCCGCTCGGCTGATCTCTTCAACATTGCTGCTCACCTGCTGATGGGTGCTGGTCATTAGCTCAACCGAATCTCGGGTACAGGCTTGCAGTGATTCGATGGTCTGTTCAATTTCCTGTGTTGACGACTGGGTACGCTGAGCCAGGTTACGTACCTCATCAGCGACCACAGCAAAACCCCGACCCTGTTCTCCAGCACGGGCAGCTTCAATCGCCGCATTGAGTGCCAGCAGATTGGTCTGTTCGGCAATTTCTCGAATCACCCGTGAAATATCGCCAATGGCCTGCACATCGGTATCCAGTTTACCGATCACCTCCGAGGTACGGGCAACCTCATCCATCATCCCGGTAAACGAGCGTGCGGTATGTTCTACCACCTCTCGGCCCTGTGTCGCCAGTACATCCGCCTGTTGTGCAGACTCAGCTGCCAGCGCGCTATGGCCCGCGATATCTTCAGCACTGTGGGCCAGGTCCTGCACGGCGGTGGCAATCATATCGGCCTCGCGCTTTTGCTGCGCCGCCCCTTCCAGCGTTGCGCTGGATTCCGTATTCATCGCGTGAGCAGCACCGGCAACCACGTCTGTTGATTCTACCGTCTGGCGTACCAGTCGCTGAAAACCATCAGCTACCTGGTTAAAGCCCGCTGTCACCGCACTCATTTCATCACAGCCACGCTTCTCAAGCCGTACGCTCAGATCACCAGCGGCCAGTAATGCCGCCATATCAGAGAAACGCGTCACCGTTGTAATGGTGTAACGGTAAAAGCCCATAAACAGATACACAGCCGCACTCACCGCCAGCAAAATCACCCCCAGTACCAGGTTACGGTGCAACTCCAGCCGTGCCAGACGTTGTTCAATCAGCATCTGCAGAATCGGCATCATATGGCTATAAAGTTTAATCATCGGCGTCAAATTAGCACTACCCTGCTCAAACACGGCATCAGCACTGATCTGTAAAGTGTCAGGTTCCAGCACTCGGCTACGAATAAAGCTCTGTAGTCCTGCCAGCTGCTGCCCGGCCGCTGAAAACTCACGTTGCAAAGCACTACCGCTGCTGAAGCTAAAAGACTGCTGACTACTGCCCGTCAGCACTGGCGCGGCACCCGCAACCTGATTCAGCTGATTGCTCAGGTAGATAAAACTGTCTGGGGTAAAGCTGCCCATAGCCGCTATACCGGTAGCCGCATCACGCAGCTTGGCGCTTTCATCTACCAGTAATGGCAACTCAAGCATCGCCATATTGATTAGAAATGTGGTCTGAGCATCGCTGTCCAGCTCCAGTGCATAGGCCCGCGATACGGTCACAAACAGCTCACGAATACGTTTAATCTGGCTGTTATGCGCCTCAAATGCAGCCTGCGCATCGCCTGCCGATGCCGTGTCACGCAATGATCGCCACTGCTGTAGCAGTGTGCCGACATCCTGCCTGACCTGGGCGGGCACCCCACTCTGACTGGCCATACTACTGAGTCGATTGAGCTCCTGCTCCAGTACAGCGCGAACCTGATTCAGCGAACTCTGCACCCCTGTATCGCCATTGAGCAGCGCATGGGTCAGGCCTCGATGCTTGCCGGTCTCTATCAGTACTGGCTCCAGCTCACTGACAAATGCCATGCCATCCAGCTCCTGATGGAGCTGATCGATATTTTTGCTGGACTCCTGCCAATACAGCACCACAGTCAACAACAGTGGTATCAGAAACAGTACACTTACCAGAGTGAATTTGGCGGGGAAGCGCAGGCTCCCCATCAGCGTCTCTGCCGGTTTAACCCATCCGTTCATCCGTATCACCCATCCTGTGCCCATTATGAATTTCAGCGTGTATTAGTCAGCGCATCACCCCTAAGGTTCAAGGCAACTGGCATTTTGAGTATAGACGCTGATTTATAACAACTTTATTGAGCTATTACCCAACAATTCCGACCGGAGCAGATGCTAACTGTACCTGTTCGCGTAATATTGGCACCCCGCCTGACTGAACGATCTGTGCCTGTAATAACAAACGGACTTCAGCAGGGTCATTGAGCGAACGGATCACCGGAAACAGCTCAGTAATTTCACTGTAGCTATTACGCATCATATGCAGCCACTGCTTGATCCGGCCCGGCACATATTTCGGGGCGACATGGGTTTCCAGCATGGCTTGATAGCTGAGCAGCAGTTCACAGACACCGGCCCAGCTCATGCGTTCTACGGGCGCGCCCTGGCGAAACTGTTTAATCTGGTAGCCCAGATCTGGCTGAGCGATCAGCCCCCGCCCGATCATCACATCAGCACAGCCACTGACCTCACGGCAGCGCTGATAGTCATCGCAGGTCCATACCTCACCATTCGCCGTCACCGGCACCGACACCGCTTCACGAATACGAGCAATCCACTCCCAGTGTGCCGGTGGACGATAGCCTTCCACCTTGGTCCGGGCATGCACAGCAATACCATCGGCCCCGGCATCCGCCATTGCCTGGGCATTATCCAGCGCCAGCGATTTATCTTTATTGCCAAGACGCATTTTGGCGGTCACCGGAATATCAACGGGTACAGCATCGCGCACCGCTTTGACGATGTCATGAACATCCGCCGGAGTATCCAGTAACACCGCACCACCCCGGTTACGGTTAACCGTTTTGGCCGGACAGCCAAAATTCAGATCGATCGCCGGCGCGCCAAGACGCACAGCTTTCGCTGCATTGGCCGCCATCAGCTCCGGGTGGCTGCCCAGCAGCTGCAGCACCACCAGAGTTCCATTACGGGTATAGCCGTTATTATCTAGCTCCGGTGATAAACGGCGGAATACTCGCGTTGGCAGCACCTGATCACTGATTCGAACAAACTCAGTAACACACTGATCAACGCCACCTATTGCACTTATTAATTCTCGAACATGGGGGTCGACCACCCCTTCCATCGGTGCCAGAATAATCTTCAACAGCAATTCTCTCTTAAGACGTGGCCCGAAGGCGATGCGGTTATTTATTTCAATTGACCTACCCGAACAGCTCCAGCAGCAGATCAGTGCACTACGCCAGCAGGTGGCCCGCCCAGACCTCAAGCCAACACCGAGTGCGCAACTGCATATCACCCTGGCCTTTCTCGGTGAGCAGTCCGATGCTATGCAGGACATGGTAGAACAGGTACTCAATCAGCTGGATATACCGCCGCTGACACTGCAATGTCACCAGGTGCATGCATTTAAAAGTGGCGTGATCTATTTGCAGGTCACACCAGACTCAGCCCTGATGCGTCTGCAGAGACAGCTGTGTCAGCGCCTGCGCCAGACAGGCCTGGCGATGGAGCAGCGACGCTATACACCGCATATCACTCTGTTCCGCTGCAAAGGCACTCCAGATGGGACATTACTCCAGCAGTTGAATGACCTGTTTACAGGCCATACATTCAGCTTTGCACTGGAGGCCATCTGGCTCAAACAGAGCCGCCTGACACAACAGGGGGCTGAGCATACGGTCGTAGCCGGGTTCCGGTAATCACTGCACCTGCGCCAGATATAAAAATGCCAGTCAGCGTCGCCGCTGACTGGCATTCTCTGCATCATAAAGCCTGCGCTTTATAACGCGTCCAGACCACGCTGCATATCAGCCTTGATATCTGCCAGTGACTCAAGCCCTACCGACAGACGAATCAGGCTGCGGGTGATGCCAGCAGCATCCTTATCCGCATCCGCCATCCGGCCATGAGTCGTGGTGTAAGGGTGAGTGATGGTGGTTTTTACATCGCCCAGGTTACCGGTGATGGATACCATCTCCGTTGCATCAATAAAGCGCCATGCCGCTTCCTGGCCACCGGCAACGTCGAAAGACAGTACGCCACCGAAACCTTTCTGCTGGCTTTTAGCCAGCTCATGCTGAGGATGGCTTGGCAGCCCGGCATAATGCACCCGTGCAACACCTGGCTGCTGCTGCAGCCATTCCGCCATCGCCTGCGCATTACGACAGTGTTCACGCATACGCAGACTGAGGGTTTCCAGACCTTTCATAAAGACCCAGGCATTGAACGGGCTCATGCAGGCACCGCCCGTACGGATGAAGCCGAAGACCTCCTCCATCTCTTTTTCATGGCCGACTACCGCGCCACCGATACAGCGACCCTGGCCATCCAGGTACTTGGTTGCCGAGTGGATCACAATATCAGCACCCAGTTTCAATGGCTGCTGTAACGCGGGCGTACAGAAGCAGTTATCAACTGCCAGCAGCGCATCCGCCTTATGAGCAATCTCTGCGACCGCCCGAACATCTGTCAACTCGGACAATGGATTCGAGGGTGTCTCCAGGAAGAACAGACGGGTATTCGGCTGAACCGCTCCACGCCATGCATCCAGTTCAGTCGGGTCGACAAACGTCGTTTCGATGCCCGCCCGGCTAATGTATTTCTGAAACAGTGACACGGTAGAACCGAATACACTGCGTGAGCAGACAATATGATCGCCAACCTTCAGCAGTGACATCGCCACACTCAGAATCGCCGCCATACCAGACGCTGTGGCCACGCCGCGTTCACCACCTTCCATAGCCGCAATACGGTTCTCAAAGGCACGTACACTCGGGTTGGTAAAGCGGGAATAGATATTGCCCTCTTCATCGCCGTTAAAACGTGCTGCCGCCTCCCTGGCACTGGAAAATACAAAACTGGAGGTGGTGTAGATCGGGTCGCAATGCTCCCCTTCACCATTTCGTACCTGGCCTGCACGCAGTGCCAGGGTTTCAAACCCACAGTCTTCCAGGTCGAACTGAATGCGCTCTTCGCGCTCGAAACCAGGTCTGGACATTGATGTCGTTTCCTTAACTTAACTGACTCTGCATGCAGGCTGATTTGTTACTGCTGGCCTGCGGTTTGTCGCCAGAATTACTCTTCGCCGCGTTGTTGCGCTTCTGTTCCAGCCGGTCCAGGTAAGCCTGGTCAATATCGCCGGTGACATATACGCCATCAAATACGCTGGCATCAAATTCCTGAATCGCTTCATTGCCGTCACGAACACTGGCTTTCAGATCATCCAGATCCTGATACAGCATCCAGTCAGCGCCAATGGCTTCAGCGATTTCACTGTCTTCACGGCCGTGGGCGATCAACTCATCTGCTGCTGGCATATCAATACCATAGACGTTCGGGTAGCGAACGGCTGGTGCAGCAGACGCAAAGTAAACTTTTTTCGCACCCATATCTCGGGCCATCTGCACAATCTGCTGTGACGTCGTACCACGGACGATGGAATCATCCACCAGCATGACCACTTTGTCCTTGAACTCCAGCTCGATCGGGTTCAGCTTGCGACGCACTGATTTTTCACGCTGAGCCTGGCCTGGCATGATAAAGGTACGACCGATATAACGGTTCTTGATGAAACCTTCGCGGAAGGTTACACCCAGATGGTTGGCCATTTCCAGTGCCGCCGTACGGCTGGTATCCGGGATCGGAATAATCACGTCGATATCGTGATCTGGGCGCTCACGCTTCACTTTCTCAGCCAGATAAATACCCTGACGCAAGCGAGACTTATATACGTTAACCTGATCAATAATGGAGTCAGGACGGGACAGGTAAACATATTCAAACAGACATGGCGTCAGCTGTGGGTTGGCAGCACACTGACGAGTGCTGACATTGCCATCCATATCGATGAAGATTGCTTCACCCGGCTCCAGATCACGAACGCGGGTAAAGCCGGAAATATCCAGCGCCACACTCTCAGAGGCAACCATGTACTCATCACCTTCCGGTGTTGAGCGTTTGCCGTAGACCACCGGGCGGATGCCGTGTGGGTCACGGAATGCAACTACACCGTAACCGGTGATCATCGCAACAACCGCATAACCACCTTTAACACGCTCATGTACACGTTCAACAGTTTTGAAGATGTCGTCAGCAGTCGGTATCAGTTTACCCTGAGCCAGCAGCTCGTTGGCAAACACGTTGAGCAGCACTTCGGAATCAGAGTTTGTGTTAACGTGACGCAGGTCCGCTTTAAAGACCTGATCGACCAGCTCATCGGCATTGGTGAGGTTGCCGTTGTGCGCCAGGGCAATACCGTATGGAGAGTTTACGTAAAACGGCTGTGCCTCAGCTGAGCTGGAGCTGCCCGCCGTTGGGTAGCGAACGTGGCCGATGCCAACATTACCCATCAGGCGTTTCATGTGGCGGGTACGAAATACCTCACTCACCAGCCCGTTGTCCTTGCGCAGGTAGAAGCGATTTCCATCGGAAGTGACCATCCCGGCTGCATCCTGACCACGGTGCTGCAGCACTGTCAGGGCATCAAAAATAGTCTGGTTTACGTATGTTTTGGCAACAATGCCCACAATACCGCACATTCGATCTCACCTCAGAAGGAGTTCATTCTTCGTTTGTTGTTATTCATCATCTCAATCACTGACCAGCATCCCAGATGCCCTGCGCCACGTCAGAGGCCACATTCCGGCTCCAGTCTTCCAGTGTTTTGAAATGAGGAATGAGTTGGGATTCCTGATACCAGGGATCTTCGGTTGCCGGCGTCATGCCAATCAGTGCGACCAGCGCAATAATCAGCAACCCACCTCGGGCAATACCAAAGCCCACCCCCAATACTCGATCGGTGCCGCTAAGGCCTGTAGCATCAACCAGCATCGCGACCAGGTTATTGATCACCGCGCCTACCACCAGCATGGCTATAAACAGAATAGCAAAGGCAGCAATCAGACGGAGTGAGGGTGTTTCTATGTAAGGTTCAAGCACAACGGTCAGTGCTTCATTGAACAGGCGGGCGACAACGAACGCTGTCACCCAGGTAACCAGCGACAGCGCTTCACGCATAAAGCCGCGGCGCAGACTAAAAAAGCTAGAGATGGCAACAATGCCGACAATGGTCCAATCAGCCCAATTCATATACGCACATCAGCTGTAAAATTTTCGCGCATTCTATCAGAGCCTTCAGCACAACCCAATCATCATCGGGTGGTAAAACGCACGATTATTCCATCCATGCCCATGGTGCTTTTCAGCGACAGCTTGAGGCGTTCCAGATTGCCCCGCTGCAGGTCTGGCCCGACATACACTTTCACGAGCCCTTGCTGTTTACGGGTGTAAACTTTATGACCGGCCTTAATCAACTTTTTACGCAAACCACGAGCGTTAGTTTCATCTTTAAAACTGGCCAATTGCAGCGTCCATGCGACCGGTACACCCTGTTGATCAAGGGTTGGCGCCTCTTCTGCTACCTGCAGACTCTCCATCGCTTTCTGGGCTTCAGGAGGCAGTGGCTGACCCGCTTCACGGGCACGACGTATTTTCTCAGCCATCACCAGTGTCATACCCGGGCGGGCCTTCACGGGTTCCGCAGGGGCGACTGCAACCGTCGGTGGAATAGCGGGCCTGGCGGGTTTTACATTGACGATCACCGGGCTACCCGGCGCATCAGGAATCGCACTGTTCAAATGGCGTTCCTGGTAACCTGCGCCATCAAAAAACAATGGAAACAGCACGGCGGCTGACAGCAAAATCGCTACCAGACCGATTAATCGCAGCTTCACATGATCCGTCATCTCAACCCTCAGCTTTCAAAGTATCTAACGCTGCTGACACGGTAAAGAATGAACCGGCGACAAGCAACAGTTCTTCAGTCTCAAGCGACTGGCGTGCTGCACCCAGCGCGTCGGCAACACTATCAAAGCAGTCAGCCGCCACACTATCTGGCAGCATGGCTGCCAGTGACTGTGCACGACAGCCACGTACCCCACCCAGTGTAGCCAGATAAAAGTGCGAGGCCAGCGGCTGCAGAATGCGTAACACCTCGGCGTAGTCTTTATCGCCCAGCATTCCCAGCACCAGCCGTACCTTACCTGTGTGCTCAGCCAGACGCTTAACCATCAGTCGGGCTGCCTGGGGATTGTGCGCAACATCCAGCAAGCAGCGCCCCTCTGGCAGGGAAACTTCCTGCATCCGGCCAGTCATACGTGCAGTACGCAAACCCTGCTCAATCGCGGCCTGCCCAACCTGCTGCGGCAACAGCGTCAATACCTGCAACGCTGTAGCGGCATTTGGATACGGCAGCTGCGGCACTGGCAGGCTATCGTAATGTATCGCTTCACCGGAGGGACCCGTCCCCTGCCAGTGCCAGCGCTCGCCATCTCGTTGCGCACTGAACTGCGCGTCGCGCTGATATAGCACCGCGCCCAGCTGCTCAGCCGTAGCCGCAATACTGGCCGGTGGCTGCTCGACACCGCTGACTGCTGGCCGCCCCGCACGGAAGATGCCGGACTTTTCCGCCGCAATCACTTCAATATCATCCCCCAGCCAGTCGATATGATCCAGCCCGATAGAGGTCACCACCGCAATATGCGGGTCAACAATATTAATCGCATCCAGTCGGCCCCCTAACCCGACTTCCAGCAAAGCTACATCCAGCTTCGCCTCGGCCAGTAAATAGAGTGCCACCAGGGTGCCCCACTCAAAATACGTGAGTGAAACGTCACCGCGCACCCCATCAATCGCCCTGAACGCCGCACACAGCGCTTCGTCTTCGGCCTGTTCACCTTCCAGCACCACCCGCTCGTTATAGCGCAGGAAGTGCGGTGAGGTATAGCAGCCGGTACGGTAACCCGCGCACTGCAAAATAGTCGACAGATAGGTAATAGTGGACCCTTTACCATTGGTACCCGCCACGGTCACCAGCTGAGTATCAGCAAAGTCCAGCGCGAGTGCCTGGTATACCTGACGCACACGGTCCAGCCCCAGCTCGATCTCAGTGGGATGCATCTTCTCAACCCAGTCAAGCCACTGAGCAAGGGAAAAAAGGGTGCGATTGTGCGCCATAAGTCGGGATATCCAGCATTTAGACAAAAAGAGGGAAAAAGAAAGCCGGTGCAGTGCACCGGCTTGTGATTACAAATCAGTCAGCGCGGCGCTCAGGCCGCTGGCAGGCGGCTGAACTTACGCAGTAAACTGGCCACGCGTGTACGCATCTCCTGGCGGTGGATAATCATATCCACCTGACCATGGGACAGCAGGAATTCACTGCGCTGGAAACCTTCCGGCAGCTTTTCACGTACGGTCTGTTCAATAACACGAGGACCGGCAAAACCGATCAGTGCGTTTGGCTCGGCAATGTTCAGATCACCCAGCATTGCCAGAGACGCAGACACACCGCCGTACACAGGGTCAGTCAGCACGGAGATGTATGGAACACCGGCCTGCTTCATACGCTGCAGTACTGCACTGGTTTTAGCCATCTGCATCAGCGATATCAGCGCTTCCTGCATACGGGCACCACCGGATGCGGAAAAACAGATCAGTGGGATGTTTTCTTCCAGTGCCAGGTTAGCCGCACGTACAAAACGCTCACCGACAACCGCGCCCATAGAGCCACCCATGAACTGGAAATCAAAGGCCACTGCAACCACTGGCAGACCTTCAACGGTGCCACGCATGGCGATCAGTGCATCTTTTTCACCGGTCGCTTTCTGAGCGGCCGCCAGGCGGTCTTTGTACTTCTTCGAGTCCTTGAATTTCAAGCGATCCACGGGCTCAACATCGGTTGCCAGTTCAGAGCGCTCTTCTGCATCAAGGAACAGCTCCAGACGACGACGAGCGGTCAGACGCATGTGGTGATCACATTTTTGACACACCTCCAGCGTTTTTTCCAGCTCAGGCCGGTACAGCACCGCCTCACACTTAGGACATTTTTTCCACAACCCTTCCGGGATGTTGGAGCGTTTTTTGTCAGTACGCCCCAGGGATGGAACAATCTTTTCCAGCCAGTTACTCATGTTTCTCTCAGCCTGTTTATTAACTCAGCGATGCTCTGCCCTCAGGCATCCATCGCTGTGCGCATGTCTTTAACAATAGCAGCCACGGCTGCCGGAATCTGGTCTGGGGTATTGGCCAGCGCCGCAATCTGATTAACCAGCACACTGCCGACAATAGCACCATCTGACACGGCAGAAATTGCCTTAGCAGAAGCCGCATCACGAATACCAAAGCCCACACCAATGCGCAGATCAGTGTGCTTACGGATCATAGCAACCTTGGCGGCAACCTCATCCACATCCAGCTCAGCGGAGCCGGTCACACCCTTAACGGATACGTAGTAAACATAACCGCTGCCCTGGCGACAGACTTCACTCACTCGTGACTCTTCCGTGGTCGGTGCCAGCAGGTAGATAGCATCCATGTTTTTAGCGTTGAGCTGGCTAACAAAGTTAACCGACTCTTCCGGCGGCAAATCAACGGTCAGCACGCCATCCACACCGGCATCCGCTGCCAGATCGATGAAACGCTCATAGCCCGTCATTTCGATCGGGTTCAAATACCCCATCAACACGACCGGTGTATCCTGATCCTGTTCACGGAAGCTCTTCACCATCGCCAGCACATCAATGATTGAGGTGTTATGTAACAGTGCGCGCTCGCATGCCAGCTGAATAGTCGGGCCATCAGCCATCGGGTCGGAGAATGGAATACCCAGCTCGAGGATGTCAGCACCAGCTTCAACCATGGCATGCAGCAGTGGTACAGTTACCTGCGGCGCTGGATCGCCCGCCGTTACGTAAGGGATCAGCGCCTTACGGCCCTGTGCTTCCAGACGATCAAAGCAAATCTTGATACGACTCATATTCTCTACTCCTGTCCTCAGACCTTGATACCGTCGATTTCGGCAACGGTATGAATGTCTTTATCACCACGACCGGACAGGTTAACCACTATGATCTGGTCCTTATCCATTTCTTTTGCCAGCTTCATCGCATGGGCAACCGCATGGCTGGATTCCAGCGCAGGCATAATGCCTTCAATGCGAGTCAGCAGACGGAATGCATCCATCGCCTCATCATCCGTCGCCGCCGTGTACTCTGCACGACCGCAATCCTTCAGCCAGGAATGTTCCGGGCCTACGCCTGGGTAATCAAGACCAGCTGAGATGGAGTGTGTGCCCTGGATCTGGCCACCCTCATCCGCCATCAGGTACGTCCGGTTGCCGTGCAGCACGCCGGGACGACCAACCGTCAGTGGTGCAGCATGGCGACCGGTTTCAACCCCATCACCACCTGCTTCAACGCCGATCATGCGAACACTTTCATCCTCGATGAACGGGTGGAACAAACCAATGGCGTTAGAGCCACCACCGACACAGGCGACCAGCGCATCCGGCAGCCGGCCGGTCTGTTCCAAACACTGGGAACGCGCTTCACGGCCAATAATGGACTGGAAATCACGCACCAGCTTTGGATATGGGTGCGGGCCTGCAGCCGTACCTATGATGTAGAAAGTGTTATCAACGTTGGTGACCCAGTCACGCATCGCTTCGTTCATGGCATCTTTCAGAGTACGGGTACCGGATTCCACAGGAATCACCGTGGCGCCCAGCAGTTTCATGCGGTATACGTTCAGTTTCTGACGTTCAACGTCATCAACGCCCATGTACACCTGACACTCAAGTCCCAGACGCGCCGCCACAGTGGCAGACGCGACACCATGCTGGCCTGCGCCAGTTTCAGCGATGATACGTGGCTTACCGGTGTGCTTGGCCAGCAACGCCTGACCAATGGTGTTATTCACCTTATGGGCACCGGTGTGGTTCAGGTCTTCACGTTTGAGGAAGATACGAGCGCCGCCAACATGGCTGGTCAGACGTTCAGCAAAATACAGTGGCGACGGGCGACCCACGTAATGAGCCAGATCACGGTCAAATTCTGCCTGAAAGTCTGGATCCCGCCAAAGCTTCTCGTAGGTACGCTCAAGATCCTGCAGCGCAGCGATCAGAGTTTCGGAGACAAAACGCCCACCGTAGGGGCCAAAATGCCCGCTTGCGTCGGGCAGTTGCTTCAGTTTGGCAAGATCATTGCTGGTTGGCACGGGCCACCTCATCTATAAACAGATCGATTTTCTGACTATCCTTTACACCCTTTTCGGCTTCCACCCCGCCGCTGACATCAACGGCATAAGGCTTCACCTGGGCAACTGCATTACGTATATTCGCGGGCGTCAGACCACCCGCCAGAATCAGATATCCGGGGAAATCCTGAGGAATCAGCTCCCAGTCGAAAGCCTCACCTGTGCCGCCAGGTACGCCTGGTCGGTAAGCATCCAGTAATATGGCACGGGCACTGTGATAGCGGTTCGCCTGCTCTGCCACATCAAGCCCGGGCTTCATCCGCAGTGCTTTAAAGTATGGACGGGAAAAACCGGCACAGAATTCGGGGCTCTCATCCCCATGAAACTGTAAAATATCCAGTTTCGCCTGATCCGCTATATGCGTAACCTCGGCGGCAGACGCATTCACGAATAAACCAACCGTGCTGATCAATGGCGGTAACTGGCAAATAATATCGGCCGCCTGTTCGACCGTCACGGCACGGGGGCTGGGTGGGTAAAAAACAAAGCCCAGCGCATCCGCTCCGGCGTCTATTGCGGCCTGAGCATCTTCCAGCCGGGTAATCCCACAGATTTTAATTCGCGTTCTGGTCACTGACTAACCTGGATATTCCACAGTTGAAGAGCCTCTACCAACGCAGCAGCAATCACGCCTACCACGCCAGCGGACAGAATTCCCTAAAGAGGCCGAAATAGTAACAGATGCGTCACCGTAAAGTCAGCTTTGACCTCGAAGGAAATACGGCCCCAGCTCAGATGGTGGCAGACCATATTCTTCCGGGTACTTTACATCGACAAAATACAGCCCCCAGGGCGGCGCTGTAACACCGCCCTCTCGGCGATCACGGGCTTCGAGTACAGTTTTAGACCAGCCCACCGCTGCGTCGCCACAGCCAACTTTCATTAACACACCGGCAATATTACGAATCATATGATGTAAAAAAGCATTGGCCCGCACATCAATAACGATCAGATCACCGGACTGATAAACATTCAGATCCGTAATCGTGCGCACCGGACTTTTTGCCTGACAGGCCACCGCCCGATAGGATGAAAAGTCATGTTCTCCTACCAGATGCTGCCCGGCCTGATGCATCGTATCAACATCCAGTTTTTTATGCGTCCAGGTAACGCCGCGCGGCAACACCGCCGGCTTAATCGGTGCGCTGTAAATCAGATAGCGGTAGCGTCTGGCCTGAGCGGAAAAACGGGCATGGAACGTATCAGGCACCCGAGTCGCCCATTTGATCGCAATATCATCGGGCAGGTGCCGGTTAGTTCCCATGACCAGCGCCCGCTCGGGCCGGTCAAACTGACAATCAAAGTGGATAATCTGATAGGTACCGTTAACGCCGGTATCCGTCCGCCCTGCGCAGATAACAGAGACGGGGTGATTGGCCACGCGAGCCAGACCTTTTTCAACTTCTGTCTGCACACAGCGCACATTACCGTGCTTCTGGCTTTGCCAGCCGTTGTACGCGGCACCCGCATACTCAACACACAGGGCATAACGATAAGGGGCGACCGCAGTCGCCCCCTGGGGATCTTTCAGTTGCTCGGACATTTGTAACAGCTACTTCATCTGGCGAGTGCCAGCCATCAGGCTGGCATCTCGTTCAATAGTTTATCGGCTTCACTTGCCTGACGGCCGGAACCTTCCTGCTTCACTTCGTTGAGGATATCACGGGCACCATCCAGATCTTCCATCTCCATATAGGCACGGGCAAGATCAAGCTTGGTTTCAACCTCATCCGCACCATCCAGCATACTCATTTCGCCAGATAAATCTGGTTCCTGAAGCGCCGCATCCACCTCTTCCATTTCGATATCAGCATCAATATTGCTCAGCAACAGGTCAAGCTCATCATCAATCTGAGTTTCCAGATCGGCACCAGTATCACTACTGTCAATGTCGGCAGGCACCTGACCAGCCTCAAGACTGGCCAGATCACTGCCCCCCTCGTTGGCAATATCCTGTTCTAACGATGCCAGCATATCATCCAGATCGCTATCGATCTGGCTATCCATATCAGTCGAATCAAGCTCAACCTCTGCCAGCACATCAGCACTGAACTCAGCACCCTCTTCATCATTCAGAATATCTTCCGACTCAGAGGCCAGCTGATCAAGCATATCATCCAGTCCACTGACGCCCTGCGCCATAACAGGACTGTCATCAAGAGGATCATCCAGCAGAGCATCCAGGTCTCCAAGGTCAGAAGAAATCAGCTCGGCCATCTCGGCCTCAGCTATTTCCCCGGGACTTGGTGCCGCCACTGTTTCCGAAGTCACGGCACTCTGTGGCTCAGAGGTAATTTCTTCCATTTCACTCATCAGCTGATCAAGCAGCTCATCAGCATCATCGACCAGGGCAACCTCTTCTACCAGGTCGGCATCAACGCCGAAAGCGGGTTCCGGCAACCCATCCAGTGCAACAGCCAACTCTTCATCAGCTTCGGGAGCCGTACCCAGCGCCTGAGCCAGCTCATCTTCTGCTTCGTCGGTGACTTCACCCAACAACGCGTCCAGCTCAGCCGCAGCCTGATCAACAGCATCAACGTCCAGAGCAGAATCAATAACGTCAGCCTCATCTATCGCGACCTCGGTTTCAGGCTCGAGTCCCGCCAGCAAATCATCCAGCTCCGACTCAAGCCCTTCAATCTCATCCGGGACGGCTTCCTGCTCTGCGGGCTCGAGCGCAGCGACCTCGGCACTCTCATCCAGCAGACTATCCAGGTCACTGTCGAACGCATCCAGTGACTCAATCTCTGCTGCGTCAGACTCCACATCAGCAACAACGCCTTCGCCAGGCATGCTATCCAGCTCAAAATCGGCGATAGCATCAAGTTCGCCATCCTCGGCGCCAAGATCAGCTTCATCAGCGGCATTTAACAAGCTATCCAGCGCATCAATCGCTGCAGCATCATCTACCGATGAAACAGCCTCTTGCTCTGCACTTTCAAGCAAGCTATCCAGATCGGCAAGGCCATCGTCTACCACTGCATCAGCTGGTTCGGCAGAAACTTCTTCAGCTTCATTCAACAGCGCATCAAGATCATCCAGACCGGCCAGATCATCGTCTGTCACTGCGTCAGCCAGTTCGGCAGAAACCTCTTCAGCGTCATTCAACAGCGCATCAAGATCATCCAGACCGGCCAAATCATCGCCTGTCACTGCGCCAGCCGGTTCGGCAGAAACCTCTGCAGCTTCATTCAACAGCGCATCAAGATCATCCAGTTCGGCCAGATCATCGTCTGTCACTGCGTCAGCCGATTCGGCAGAAACCTCTTCAGCGTCATTCAACAGCGCATCAAGATCATCCAGGCTAGCAAGGTCATCGTCTGCCACTGCATCAGTCGGTTCGGCAGAAACCTCTTCAGCTTCATTTAACAGCGCATCAAGGTCATCCGCAGGGGCGGCTGCCGGCTCACCAATGCTGTCGAGAAGACTGTCGATGTCGTCAAGGTCATCAACGCCAGCCAGCTCATCCGCAGGGGCAGCTGCCGGTTCACCGATGCTATCGAGGAGACTGTCGATGTCGTCAAGGTCATCAACCCCAGCCAGCTCATCCGCAGGGGCAGCTGCCGGTTCACCGATGCTGTCGAGGAGACTGTCGATATCATCAAGGTCATCAACGCCAGCCAGCTCATCCGCAGGGGTAGCTGCCGGTTCACCAATGCTGTCGAGGAGACTGTCGATATCATCAAGGTCATCAACCCCAGCCAGCTCATCCGCGGGAGCGGCTGCCGGGTCACCAATGCTGTCGAGAAGACTATCGATATCATCAAGGTCATCAACGCCAGCCTGCTCATCCGCAGGAGTGGCTGCCGGTTCACCGATGCTGTCAAGAAGGCTGTCGATATCATCCATTTCATCAACATCACTCTCATCAGGGATCGGTGATGTATCAACACTGGCAAGAAGACTATCAATATCATCTTCAGGCATATCGTTGCTGGCATCGTTATCAGTCAATAGCTGATCAATATCGAGACCATCAAGAACCATACTGTCCTCACCGTCATCGGATGAGGGCATTACACTATTTTCAGCTAGATCTAATGGGTCATTGAGATCGAGGTCCAGATCGGCGGTACCCAGTAATGAGTCAAGTTCCTCATCCGAGGCAGGAGCAGGTCCTTCACTGTCAATAATGGCATCAAGACCGCTGGCCAAAGTACCATCAGCGGGCTGATCAACATCCAGGTCCAGACCTTCAAGGCCATCCAGACCGTCATCAATTCCAAGATCAAACTCTTCTTCACGAATATCTGCACTCAGCTCGTCAGCACTGGCGGCAAGCGCTGGCGGCATAATTTCGAGCGACGTATCTGCGACGCCATCGATAACCTCGTCATCCATGTCATCTGGATCAAGATCCATATCCATATCGAGGTCAAGATCAGACATTTCATCCAGATCTTCCATCGTATCCAGCGCTTCATCTGAAATTTGATGGGCATCATCGTCATCATCGGCAACTGACAAGTCATCATCCGAAGCAGATAGATCATCAGTATCAAGTTCATCAGGCACCTGAACAAGACCGGCACTACCCGGCTCTAGCAGCTCATTGTCATCCGCCGAATCCGATTTTTTTCGTCGTAAAAACGCAAAAACACCACCAGCCAGCGCCAGTAACAGAGCACCCAGAGCTCCTCCCCAATAAAGAGGGGACGACATCAGGCTTTCCATCAGGCTTTTTTCAGGTGGAGCTGGCGGCGGGATCTGCGTTTTAGCTTCTGCAAGTTCAGCCTGGAGTGTTGCCAATTGCTGGTCTTTTAACTCAAGCATACGCTGCAAAGCATCGAGCTGTTGCTGCACAGCATCGAGGCGTTCATTCATGTCAGCGTTATCACGCTCGATACGGTCAACATTTTCCAGCGTTGCAGCCAGCTGCTGCTCAAGCTCCTGATTGCGCTTAGTGAGTTTGTCGAACTCTTCACTACTCTGCGCACTTTGATCAGAAACAGCACCGTCTGGCTTTTTCTCCGCGTTATTAGCCTGCTCTACTGCGTTTGCAGCTGGAGGTGCAGATACAACTTTGAGCTGATCCGTTTTTTCAGGTTTTATAACTGGCTTAGCAGGTGCGGCTACCGGAGCAGTAACTCTCTTCGAAACATCAACGGGAGCGGCTTTAGGCGCACTCTTAATCGCAACCTGACGGCCCGCTTTCCAGGCCGCAGTCTGGCGCGCAATCTCAGCAATCGCTTCACGGGTTGTCATTACCCCCGCTTCTTGCTGTGTCGGCAAACGCAGCTTAGCGCCACGTTTCAGCTGGTTGATATTATTGTTATGGAAGGCATTCGGGTTCTTTTTGAGCAACGCGATCATCATCTGCTGAGATGATACTCGTGGCCCTACCCGATGTTTGATCGCCAACGCCCAGAGCGTATCTCTAGCATCAACCGTAATCGTGCCATTTTGCTCCACATTACCTTTCGCCCCCTGTCCTTTAGCCCCAGAGCGGTTGCCGGAAGCCAAGGTTGGCTGGGCAGTCTGGCGAGCCGGGGTAGGATCAAAGACCGGAGGGTCCAGCAGTACGGTATACTCTCGCACCAACCGACCACTGGGCCAGTTAACCTCAACAAGGAAGTTAAGAAAGGGTTCCTGCACCGGTATAGATGAGATCATTCTCAATACACCGGTACCGTTACGGTTTAGTTTAACCGTAAACTTTATATCGGAGAGGAACTGGCTTTTGCTCAAGCCAGCCAGCGCGAACTCATCAATGTCCGCCATATTTGGCTGAATTTGTAAAGGAGTTAACCCTCGAGTATCGGTCAGACGAATTTCAGCATTCAGCGGCTCATTGAGCGCCGATTTAATCTGAATGTCACCAATACTCAGAGCATGAGCCTGGGTCGCACTTAAAATCCCTGCAACCGCTAGGCTAACGGCAGTTTTACGCAGCATTACCAGCTTCCTAGTTAAATCCCCGCCAATTTCATCCAGAAATCAGCGAGTTGCGAGTCCGAAACTTGCAGGCAGTATTATGTATAAAGGGCGAGCGGGTCAAGACACTGTTTTGCCAGCTTGCATCACGGCCAGATAACCGCCCCCCTTTCTACACTTTTATTACATATACTGGGCGATCAATATTTCAGCAATCTGCACCGAATTTAACGCCGCACCTTTGCGCACGTTATCGGCCATAACAAACAGATCAATACCGTTTTCGTTATCAAGATCATCCCGAATACGGCTGACATATACCAGATCACTGCCCGTAGCATCTGTAACGGGCGTTGGGCAACCACCATCCGTCTGCTCATCAAGCACTTCAACGCCCGGCGCATCAAGCAGCATATCACGTACTTCATAAGCACTAATCGGGCTACAGGCTTCTACATGCAAGGTTGCGCTATGCCCAAAAAACACAGGCACCCGCACACAGGTCGGGTTTACCTGGATTTGATCATCCCCTAATATCTTGCGTGTTTCCCAAATCAGGCGCATTTCTGCAAGGGTATATCCATTATCTTCAAAGCGACCGACCTGGGGAATCAGGTTAAACGCAATCTGTTTACTATACACATCCGTAACTGGTTCACGAGCATTCAACAACGCGGCCGTCTGACCTGCCATCTCCTCAACAGCCTTTCGACCTGAACCCGATACGGCCTGGTAAGTAGAGACATTTATTTTACGCAACCCAAGCTGTCGATAAATCGGTGACAGTGCCACCAGCATCTGAATAGTGCTGCTATCCGGGCTGGCTACGATATTGCGCAAACTATAATCGATCAATGCATCCGGGTTTACCTCAGGAATAACCATGGGAACATCCCCATCGTTGACAAAGAACCCCGAGTTATCAATCACCACAGCACCCGCATCTGCTGCAACACCTGCATATTCTGCCGTAACATCAGAGCCTGCAGTAAACAATGCAAGATCGACCTGAGAGAAATCAAACTCTCCCACCAAACCCACTTTATGGGAATGGTCGTTAAAAAAGATGGTTTTACCTGCAGAGTTATCCCCTGCCAGCGGATAGAGATTTTCAACCGGAAAATCCCGCTTTTCCAGCATCTCAATCATTGCTTCGCCCACCAGACCGGTGGCACCCACTACCGCTACATTAAATGTTCTGTTCATTTTTCAACCATCCAGACGCAAGCCAGCCCGAACAGGTCGGGCTGGCATTTGTTTATAGCGCCCAGTGTAACCTGGTCAGCGACCAGAGTCCGCATCTGACATTCAGGTCAGATGCATCTCACTGGCATGCTCAGGCACTGGCTGGCGCATGTTCAGGGTGGGTATTATGTACATGGTGTTTATCCTCCACATGCTTAAGGCCCATATTTGCGAAGAATGCCACCACTAGTAACCCAGCCATCGCATACATGGTGCTGTTGTACAGACTCGGAGTCGGATCCACAGTACCTTCAGGAACAATGGCCATCAGTTTCCCGATGGTGACTGTTTTGGTCGCAATCAGCGTTTGCAGCTGATCTATACCAGCACCGAATGTCTGCAGAAAAACAGCCGGATCAACCTTTACCGCTAGAGTATTCAACGCATCATCCAGCGATTGCTGACGTAAATACGTGATCGCAAAAGGTCCCAGCACCCCTGCCGTACTCCAGGCCGTCAGCAAACGACCGTGAATACCGCCCACATGCAGTGTGCCAAAGATATCCGCAAGGTACGCCGGGATGGTCGCAAAACCACCTCCATACATAGTAAAGATAATCATTGTCGCCCCATAGAACAGCATCAACCACATGGTAGAAGGAGCTGTACTCACCTGGTTGGCGACAAATGGTATCGACAGATATAGCAGTACGCCCAGCAGGAAGAAGCAGTGATAAGTATTCTTACGGCCAATATAATCCGATGTGGAGGCCCAGAAGAATCGCCCGACCATATTGAACACACTGATCATCAATACATAAGTCGCCGCAAAGCCCGCATCAACAATGCCCGGCAACGTCGAGCCAAAAATCTCAGTCATCATCGTTTTAGCAACCCCGATCACGCCGATACCGGCAGTCACATTGAGGCATAGCACCAGCCATAACCGATAGAACTGAGGGGTTTTCAGCGCCTGATCAATGTGCACATGACTATCGCTGATTATTTTTTTCGCTGACTTTACTTCACATGGCGGCGTCCAGCCTTCGGGCACCCAGCCCTCAGGCGGCACTCGGTAAGCAAAAGCAGCAATTATCATCACAATGAAATACACCACACCCAGTGTCAGGAATACGCTAGCCACACCGGTATCTCCGGTGCCCACTACATACACCCCTTCCGGGCCTGTGACAGCGGCTTTCGCCATATCAGCTGCGGTTGCAACCACCACCTCGACCTGCTGGCCGGAGACCTCCACAAAGCGTCGTCCCGCTTCGGTAATCAGTGTCACATCTGTGACCTTACCCAGGTATTGCGGTGCTTCATAAAACACTGACAGTAGCCAGGTTTTCAGGGGAGCACCGATCATTGCCCCGCCGCCAAAGCCCATAATCGCCATACCGGTAGCCATTCCCCGCCGGTCTGGGAACCAGCGTATCAGGGTACTCACCGGCGATACATACGCTAAACCAAGCCCACAACCACCAATAACTCCGTAACCAAGATAAACCAGCCACAACTGATGCCAGGCGATCCCCAACCCGCCGATCAAAAAACCACCACCCCAGCAGAATGCGGCCAGCACACCTACCATGCGCGGACCTACCTCTTCCAGCCACTTTCCACCCAGCGCCGCAGCGAGCCCGAGAAACACAATCGCCGTTGAGAAAATCCACACCACCGAACTGAGCGTCCAGTCATCAGCGGCACTAGCCACCACACCCATCTGCTTCACCAGCGGCGGATTGAAAATACTCCAGGCATACACTGAGCCTATACACAGATGTATTGCAATAGAGGCGGGCGGCACGCGCCAGCGGTTATAGCCGGAATCAGCGACGATTCGATCTTTAAGAAGAAAGGCCAGCGGGCCTTTTGCATCAGACATGCACAGTACTCCTGTTATTGTTTTTTATGCAGTAACAGGACATAGCAATTCGCTGACCAGAAAATTAAAACCTTTAAAAATCAAATAACTAGATAAATTATCGACATTTACTCGCATACCAGTGGTGCATAATGACCCAGCCCAAAGGGCCTGCTGTGACATTCTGTCCAGTCCACAAACTCAACACTGAGCTGGCAGGCCAGCCTGCACCGGCTCAGTCCAAACCTGTAACCAGATATAAAAACAGCTACCAATACCAGACCGGGAACGCACATCTATTTCCGCTTTCATACGCTGGATAATTGAGTAACTGATCGACAGCCCAAGCCCTGTACCACCCTGAGTCTGACTGAAAAAGGGGTCAAATATTCGCCCCAGCAATTCCGGTGCAATCCCACAGCCAGTATCTTTTACCAGCAATAACACCCCTTTTCCTCGCCAGTTACGGCTGCGTATTGTCAAGCGCCCTCCCATTTCCATCGCCTGAGTAGCATTCACAATCAGATTAATCAGCACTTGCTGTAATAGCTGGCGGCTAGCAGCGACAGGTAACGAAGCGCGTAGATCAAGGTGCAGGGAAAGCTGCTTGCGATTTAGATCATGCTTTATCAATAACTGGGTATCATGCACGAGCTGGTTAAGGTCAACCGCTGTCAGCGCTGCACGATGCTCTTCAGGGCGCGAGAACTGCAACAGATTGTTGATCAATGCACGAATGCGTCCCACCTGCTCCACAATAAGCCGAGCTTCATCCTTCACCGGCAATCCCGCCTCGCCCAACTCCAGCATCATTAAATCCAGATAGCCCAAAATAACCGCTGCAGGGTTATTAATTTCATGGGCAATTCCCGCCGTCAGTTCACCAATTGCCGCCAGCTTTCCTTTGGCCACCAGCTGTTCACGGGTGCGGTTAAGTAATTGTATATGCTGCTGAAGATCATCTGTACGGCACGCCACTTTGCGTTCCAGTTCAGTCGCTGCCGCCTGTATCTGATCATGCTGGGCATCCAACTGGTCCAGCATGGCATTAAATTCAACCGCCAGCAGAGTCAGCTCATCACGGCTTTGTAAGGGTGGCATACGAAACCGCTGCCCGGCCCTGATTTTGGGGATCACCTGGGCCATCATCTCAACTGGCTTGAAAATAGCGCGTGCCCCATACCAGCAAATCAGGCCACAGAGCAGCAATAGCAGCGCCAACAAGATAAACAGCTGGCCTAGCCAGTGATCCAGCTCAGCCTGATAAGGTGCTTCTAAAAACCCGGTGTATAGCATCCCTACCCGCTGTTGATAAACATCGGTAATCGGAGTATAGCCAGAGATATACCAGTCGCTGACAACAAAGGCACGGTCGATCCATGGCTGCCCTTCATCCAGAACTTGCAGCCGGACCTGCTCTGAAACACGCGTGCCCAGAGCTCGGCGCCCCGGCCTCTGCTGGTCTGGAACATTAGTACTGATACGTACATCATCAAGGAAAAGTGTCACCGTGCCTCGGCTGCCGGCCATCAGCGAGCCTTCGCCATACACCGTTGCTTTAAGCTGATCGACAAACGCTACATTGCCGTTCATCAGCAACCCCGCCACCAGCAATGCCACAACTTCGCCCTGATGATCTTTGAGCGGATAAACAAAATGAAGCATCATGCCACGGCTTTCCTGCTGCCGCTGAGTCGGTCTGGCCCGTTCGGTCTCCGTCAGTGCTAACCTGGCTCTCATGGCCAGCGCCGGAGACAGTTCATTCAGCTGGGCAGCACTGAACAGCTCCACTCCGCTTGCCAGCTGACCAGCCCGTGCAGTGGCCAGCAAGGGGCTATTCGGGTATTCACAGTGGCCCGGCCGTAGCAGGTCACAGTGATCGGTATCAAGTAAACGTATATAATCCAGTCTTGTCTGCTGACGTAGCTGCTCCAGCTGCAGCCCCAGTGCCTGACGGTTAACCGCCTGCATACTGTCCGTCAGCTGGTAGCTGCTACGCCGTAAACCCGAAGACTCAGAGACTAACGCCAGCCGCAACAGGTACTGTTGCTGCGTTGTTTGTAGGGATGCCTGGGCCACCGCAAGATCAGTGTTAACTTTCATCAACAACTGACGGTAACCCACTTCATTACTCCACAACCAGGCCATCATTAGTACCAGCGGTACCACAAGCAACATAGGCAATAGCGCCAACCGTAGAATTCGCTGGCGAATCCGCCCCGTTCTCATTGCTCAATTCCCCAGCTGCTGCAGTTTGCGATCAAGAGTTTTACGGGAAATTCCTAGCACGTCCGCCGCTCGACTTTTATTCCCCTGCTGCGCTTCAAGAACTCGCTGCAGGTGGTGTATTTCAACCTGTACGGCAGGCCAGTCCGGTGGATAACCTGCCTGGTTTTTCTGCGTAGTATCCAACAAGATATGTGGTAACTGTCCCAGCAACATTGCTCGTTCCAGCAGATTTTTAAGCTCGCGAACATTCCCTGGCCAATCCCAGCACTGGAGTGACTGAAAATCCTGCTGTGACAGCGGCAGCAAAGGCAAACCCAGCTCCTGAGAAAGCTGCTGACAGAAGTGCCGTGCCAGTTGCGGTATATCGCCGGCTCGCTCTCGCAATGGCGGGATTTGCAACGGCAATACATTCAACCGATAAAACAGGTCAGCACGAAAACGACCCGCCTCAACGGCCGCAGGTAGCGACTGATTACTCGCCGCCACAATCCGAACATCCACCGCCTGTTGCTGCTCAGCACCGACTGGACGAATCCGCCCTTCCTCCAAAACCCGCAGTAGTCTGGCCTGCAGTACCAATGGCATCTCAGCAATCTCATCCAGAAACAACGTGCCGCCATCAGCATAGCTAAACAGACCTGGTCGGGGTTTATCCGCCCCGGTAAAGGCACCTCGAATATGACCAAACAACTCAGACTCAATCAGTTCAGGGGCAATTGCAGCACAGTTAACCGGCACGAATGGCCCATCCCGCCCACTGAGCTGATGCAGTGCTTCTGCCACCCGCTCTTTACCGGTACCGGTTTCCCCTTCAATTAACACTGCCGAGCGGGCGGGGGCAACCCGGCGGATCATGCCCCCCAGTTGTTGCATCACCGCACTGTCGCCGATCATTGCTAACGGCTCTGACGATGTCAGTCGACGTTGCAGAACGAAGTTATCCCGTACCAGCAGCTGTTGCCGATAGCAATTTTTGACCGCTGCAAGCATCTGCTCAAGTCGAAACGGTTTCAGGATAAAATCACAGGCTCCCAGCCTGACCGCTTCAACAGCATCTCCAAGCTCAGCAAAGCCGGTCATAAAGATCAGATCTACCTCACCTGCCACACCCTGAAGCGCCCGCCCCCACTCAATACCGCTGACACTCGGCATACATATATCAACGATCAGCAGATCAAAGTGCTGCTGGCATCGACGCAGCTCTGCCTGCTCAACACTATGAGCAACCTCAACAAGGCTGTAATGACGGCTTAATGCCCGATATAGAAAATCACAGATGCCCATCTCATCATCTACGATCAGAATAGAAAAAGGTGCCAAATCAAACATCATCGCACCGACAGATTCACCCTCACCCATAACCATTTCCCTCTTTTATTATTATCCGGGCTTGGCCAGTACTTTATCACCAGATAGACGGTAGGAAAGCTGGGCTTAAGAATGAAAAGCAGACGCCACGGTCTATCAAACAAACCGTAGCGGCAGAAATCACTGGTAAGTAACGAGGAAACGTTAATCTGAAATAGAGGGTCAAATTCAAGCCCTACAGCGCAGCCACAGTGCTTCGTACTGCAATACAATCCGTTCAACCTCTGAACAACCACTGCGCTGCATACGTCGATAGTGCGCCAGGGTACGCTGCAGATAATCGCGATCACCCTCCCGGCTGAAATCCCACATAGAGTCACCCACCGCCGATAACGGCATACCCGTGCCCGTCGTCAGGTGAAGGATCTCATAATAGAGGTTGTTATCCTGCACCAGCTGCTCATTAAGCAGCGCAAGTCCCTGACTCGCCAGCTGCGTACGCAGCTGATATTGCTGGCGGACAGGGCACAGCATAAACTCCACCGACCGGCCCGGATTACTCGCCAGAATGCCCTGCACCAGCTCAATAGTCAGATCTCCCCCCACTCCGGCGATGATAATCAGTACCGACGGGGATGCCGTATCGGCTGGCAACCTGAGCTGCGCTACATCCAGACAATGAGTCTGCCAGCGCTGCTCAGCAATATCTGGCTGCTCCTGCTGCAACAGCTGCTGCAATCGATCCACCAGTTGTGGCACTACATCAACAAAGTGCATCTGCCGGACAGCCCCTCGCTGCAAGAGCTGGCGGCCTAACAGACCATGGTCACAACAACAGTCCCAGATCTGATCGTACGTCTGGTCGATCATGGCATCAATATGGGCAAGGCGGGGATTGAGTTTCACAGTAAAGGTTCCAGAGCGAGAGTCAGGCGCGCTACTTTAAGTTAAAACCCCCACTGCTTGAACCGCTACCAGCAAAGACAGACTTGCAAACAGGCATTGAATTATTATATTAGATATATCTAATTAATATTCTGAAACAGGCTGACCATGACCCAACCCCTGCTTGCTATCCTGGCACTCACCCTGATAACACCACTCTCCGCTCTGGCCGCTGACAAACCCGATAAAGCCAGCGCCCAGACCGAACTGAACCTGTATGCCACCGCGATCGAAGCCTGGCAGATACTACAAAAAGACGATAAGGCCCTGCTGATTGACGTGCGTGATCCTGTCGAGATCAAGTTCACCGGCTTTGCCAGCGCAACAGATATCCATGTACCCTGGAAAGTTGCCGCCACTGAACGCTGGATGGATAAACACGCCAGCTGGGGGATGAAAGCTAATCCGAACTTTGAAGCCGAGTTGAGCGCGAAACTGGCCGAGCTCAACGCAGACAAAAATACCACCCTGATCGTTATGTGCCGCTCCGGTTCTACCCGCAGCGCCCCGGTAGTCAATCTACTGGCCAGCAAGGGCTACACCCAGGCCTGGACAGTGGTCGATGGCTTTGAAGGTAGCAAACTGAAACAAGGCAACTCCAAAGGTGTACGGGCTGTCGATGGCTGGCGTAACTCAGGTCTGCCCTGGGGATACAAAATAGACCCAGCAATCGCCTGGCAGCCTGCCGTACAGTAAGCAGCCGCCTCCGCAGAGTACATCGGCTCTAACCGATGTATCTGCCTGTTCAGCCTTGCAATCACGCCAACATTACATCGGCATAACAATAGCGTTACCAAAGTCTACCCTGTCAAACCTGCTAGCCCTTTCCCACCTTGCCCTGCATCATTGTTCAGCCGGTGGATTCAGGCCTAATAACCGCTGTATATCCATGTATGCAATGCATGGATATACAGCTCCCTCCGATCTCTGCTGATACCTTGCAGTCATTATCAGCCTGAAATTAACACCGGCCAGAAAAGGTAGGCTATATGTTGAGCTTTCTTACTGATTTAACGATTGTAAAAAAAATCAGAATCATCATAGCGTTTGTCAGCTTCCTGATTGTTTTCAATATTGTTGGCATGTATGAAATATCGCAAACTGGACACTTTCAGTTCCTTGAACGTGAGCATATTGAGCTGACGGTACTACTGGATAAAAAATTCGATGAATTTCAGAATGCTCAAACGGAACAACAGCGCCAACAGACACTACAGCGACACAGCGATAGCCGAAGTGACCTGGGCATAAAACCACTGCTAAGCAAGATTATCCTGCAACCCCAGCGCTGCCTGGATGATGTGATCGGACTCGAAGTTCTGGCCTTTAAAATCCTGGGCTTTGGCCGTGCCTTTGATATATGCCGACGGGATATACAGGACAATACTCAGGCCCTGGCTCTGATTGAAAAGTACAACAACAAACATCTGGATACCGCTCAACTCACGACACAATTACGCACTCAGATCGACAACATTTACCAGAACTCCCATGATTTCGCGGTAATCATCCCGGAAGCACGGATATTCGTCCGCAATCTGATGCTGATCTGTAACCTGCTATTTTCTGCGCTGGCTATCTTTGTCATTGTGGTTATTTCAAAGTCAGTCACCACACCACTGCTACTACTGCGTCACTTTATTGAACAGGTAAAGTCCGACAAAGACCTCTCCAGACAACACCGTATCTCAACCAGCGATGAAACAGCGGATATCGCGGCTGTGTTTAACTACATGCTGAAAGAGTTCGAAGAGATTCTGTCTCACGCCCACGCTCATAATAAAGTGCTGGTTGACGCTGCCCACGAGCTTAAACAGCAGGCCGACCAGAACAGTAAACACCTGAATGAGCAGAACCGAAGCACAGAAATTGCCGCCACCGCAATCCATGAAATCACCGCCACAATTACAGATGTTTCACGAAATACCCAGAATGCAGCCCTTGCTGCGAATAACACCCAGCAAGGCGTTAGCAATGCCAGCAATAGCATCCGCTCAGCTGCCCACGCCATTGAAGAACTGGTTGAGGGGATGGAAAAATCCGAAGACGTCATGACCCACCTGGACAGCAGCAGCCGGGAAATTGGTGAAGTGCTAAGTGTTATTAAAGAGATCGCCGACCAGACCAACCTGCTGGCACTGAATGCTTCTATTGAGTCTGCCAGGGCCGGTGAGCATGGCCGAGGGTTTGCCGTCGTCGCCGACGAAGTACGCCAGTTGGCAGCACGTACCCGGCAGTCCACCGATGATATCAACAAAATGATCGATATCATCCAGCATGCGTCAGGACAAGCGATCGTTACAGTGAAGCACAACAGCGAACTGAGCACGGAGACAATGACACGCATCCGTAGTGCCCGGCAGCAACTGGATGAAGCCAACCACGGTGTCGAAGAGATCTACAATCTCAGCACCCAGATCGCCGCAGCCATCGAAGAACAGTCCCAGGTGATGTCAGAGATGGACACCAACATCCACACCATTGCCGACCTGGCCGAGTCCACCCATCAGGGCTCCAACAACATCAATACTATTTCGCAGAAGGTCGTTGACCAGATTAGCGATATGCACACCACCCTGACCACCTTCAAAACCAGCCATTAACCCTCTGTCATCATCCGCCGGTGCCGCCCATAACCGGGTAACACCGGCGTCTGTACCAGTACAGCCATTAACGTTGCTGTGCGATCTGCTCACTCATCAGGCAGAGCATCTCCCACATCAGCGTCGCCCCCACCAGCGCCGTCGCACCACTGCCATCAAAGGGGGGGGACACCTCCACCAGGTCCGCCCCGGTCATATTCAGGCCACGTAAGCCACGCACCATTCGCTGGGCTTCATGGGTGGTCAGGCCGCCAATCTCAGGCGTTCCTGTTCCGGGCGCAAACACCGGGTCCAGGCAGTCAACATCAAAACTGATATACGTGGGCTGATCTCCCACAACATCCCGCGCCACCTGCAAAGCCCTCTCTACGCCCAGATCATAGAACTCCTCTACCCGCATCACCCGTATGCCTTGCGCCAGGCCCCAGTCATCGTCCTGTTCACTGTACAGCCCACCACGAATACCTATTTGCACAATACGTTTCGGGTCCAGAACACCTTCTTCGATCGCCCGACGGAACGGCGTGCCATGGGTATATTTACAGCCACCAAAATAGCGATCCCAGGTATCGGTATGGGCGTCAAAATGCACCATCCCCATCGGGCCATGTTTTTTTGCCAGCGCGCGCAATACTGGCAGGCTGACCAGGTGATCTCCTCCCGCCGCCAGTGGCATCATGCCTTTATCCACCACCCCATCGACAAACTGTTCGATCTGCGCCAGCGTCGGCTCAATCTGCAACGGGTTCACCGGGCAATCCCCCAGGTCAGCACAGTTGGCCAGCGTGAAAGGGCTCAACCCCAGTACAGGATGTACTTTTCGCATCAATGAAGACTGGTCTCGAATCTGGCGCGGCCCATGGCGCGCACCCGGCCGGTTCGTTGTGCCACCATCCCAGGGGATACCAAAAATACCAATATCAGCTCCCTCTACTTCATCCAGCGGGTAGTACGGCAAGCGCATAAACGTCGCCACACCGGCATAGCGCGGGACGGATTCAGAAGCCAGTGGCTGGAATTTCTCAGACATTCGGGACATAGCGTTACCTGTGCTAACTGTGATTCAGATAACACTGACTATACGAAGCCCACCACAACAGGATAAACCTCTGTCCCCTCACCTTAAGTTTCTATTATTGGAAACTTTTATGACTCAAGAAGCGCAGAAAGGAACGCATCTCGCAGCACATTCGGCTGAGCATCACGCCGGGTAATCGCACTGAACGGCACCTGGTACTGCAACAGATCTGGCAGGATAACGTGCATCATCCCCTTTTCCACCCACTGCGCAGCGTAATGCACTGGCAGGAAACCGATATACTGGCCACTCAGAATCAGCGTCGCAATGCCTTCCACCTGATAGGCTGTGGCTGCCACCCGTAATTGAGGAAAGCGCTCTTTCAGCGCTGCAGAATGCGCATAACCCGGCATAATAAAATCATGTTCAGCCAGCATATCCAGACTCGGCTGACCAGAACCTGCCCCGGCCAGCAGATGGCCTGCCCCGCAGTACAGTTGCGACACCTCCTGGTGCAGTGGCTGGTAATTCAGTCCGGGCAGCTGGTGATGTACCGGTACCACACCAATATTGGTCCGCCCTTCAATCACGGCACGCTCAACATCATTGGGGGCTCCGATCTGCAAATTAATGCTGACACCCGGTTCCTGCTGATGAAAGCGCCCCAATACAACGCTCACCGTCGCATTGGGGTCCGTCACCATATTATCCGTCAGGCCTAGCACCAACTCCCCTACCAGACGACTATGCGCCGCATTGATATTGGCCCGAAAACGCTCCATATCCACCAGCAATTCAAGCGTTGCCTCGTAAACCAGCCTGCCATGTTCCGTCAGCTGAAAACCTGCCCGCCCACGCTGGCACAGGTGCATATCCAGCCGGGTTTCCAGATCTGACATCAGCCGGCTGATTGCAGAACGGCCGATATTCAGCTCCACCTCTGCCGCTGAAAAGCCACCACACTCCACCACCGTGCGAAATACTCGCAACAACCGCAGATCGAGATCGCTGACCTGACCGGAAAGACTGACACGTTTCATCTCCTGCTCCTGTTTTCAGCCCGGTATAGGCATCGTTCAGCCACCTTAGGTAAAGTTTCCATGACAGACAACTAAACACCTGATTATTTGCATTTACCAGAACAGCGCCGTGAACAACTATTCAGTCACCACTTGTCACTCTGCTACGGCAGATTCTCGCTTAAACGACGAATGCTGAGGTCTACATGAACTATAAAAATAAGCTCACCAAAGCACTTACCCTGGCCACGGTTATGGCGGCAGCCACAACCACCAGCGCCTGGGGCCAGACAACTTGGAAGATCGCCGGAGGTGATTCTCAGGGCAGTTCGCAGCATGTGTTTGGTTTGAAATTTGTTGAAGAAATCGAAAAGAACACCGGTGATCAGTTCACCGGAGCACTGTTTATGAACAGCCAGCTCGGCAGTGAGCAGGACACCGTGACAGAAGCCTCCCTGGGCACGCTGGATTTCTCTATCGTCGCCATCAACAACGTTACCCCGTTCTCACCAACGGTAGGTATTTTCACCCTGCCCTACGTTATTCAAAGCCTGGCAGAAGCCGAACAGCTAACCCAGGGGCCAGTGGGAAAGGAGCTGATCGACAACACCGTCCGCGATGCTGGCATACGTATTGTGGGCTGGGCCTACACCGGCTTCCGGGTGCTGACCAATTCGAAAAAACCAGTGAAAACGCTGGCGGATCTGCAGGACGTAATCGTTCGGGTACCCAAAAATGAAATCATGATCGACACTTACAAAGCCTGGGGCGTAAATGCCACGCCGATGGCCTGGTCAGAAACATTTACCGCGCTGCAACAGCAAGTCGTCGATGGCCAGGATAATCCCTATGTCACCATCGATGCCATGAAATTCGATACCGTACAGAAGTACGTGACCAACCTTCGCTACATTTTTTCCATTGAGCCCCTGCTCATGAGTGAAGCGATCTTCCAGGCACAAACACCCAAGGTGCAGCAGGCGATTCTGGATGCTGGCCTGAGTGCAACAAAATACAGCGCGACATTTCTGCAGGAAAACGAGTCTGCTATCAAGCAGCGTCTGATTGAAAAAGGCATGGTGATTGATGACCCAGCCAATGGTGAAAAAGAATGGATAGAGAAGGCGACCAAAGCCGTTTGGCCACGCCATTACGACAGCATTGGCGGTAAAGACAAACTGAACCGGGTACTACGTCTGTTCGGTCGTAACGAAGTGTAATTGAGAAGGAAGAGGTCAGCGTACCGGTATCACTGGTTATTCGCCCTGCAGCCTGGCTGCAGGGCTTTTTTATCACCTTTAAACCCGCTTACAGGCTGCTGGCGCCCGCCCGGAAGCTATCGGCCGTGGCCTGCACCTGATCAACCTCCGTCAATGGAACCGAGCAACGATCCGGATTACAGATAAACATCGCGCCCGCAGGCATATCGGGATAGCGGCCCGGTTTTTCAAAGTGCAGTAATTTACGTGGATGGGCTGCATTCAGGCCTGCATTAAACAGCGCCTGAGTACCCTCGGACTTAAGGTCGCCCACGACCGAAAATTCCACATAAGCCGCCGTCAGGGTTTCCAGTGCCAGCGCCGTTTTACCGGTCATCTTGCCTTCACGGTCCAGAATTTCCGGGGTGGCTACCGCACGTATCGTGGCTTCAGCAACGGGCTGGTAGCGCTTGTCTTTGGTCAGCACATAAAGGCTATAAAAGAAGCTGGCGGCCATGGCATTGTCTTCCAGCGGTTTACGCGGTGCGATCAGCCGGGCAGTATCATCCAGCGAGGTGGCAAAGAAACCGCTGTTTTTCGTATCGTATAGCTGGCTGAGCATGGCATCCGCCAGCCCACCAGCGGCCTCCAGCCAGGGCTGCTCACCCGTGGCCTGATACAGATCCAGCAGCGCCTGACCAAACTGTGCCTGGCTGCGCAGGAACGGCCGCACCTCTTCAGTATGCGGGTGTACCCGCTGATCGTCTTTCATCTGCAGGCTGTCAACGGACTGCCGAATCCAGCCCTGCGGCTGCAGCCGCTCAGCCAGCAGGCTACGAGCAGCGGTGATCGCCTTGTCCAGATATGCCTGCTCACCCAGCACTTCATAAGCCCGGACATAGGCGCTGATCACCTCAGCATTTTTATCGGTATACACCGCATGGTCGATCGGCGGAATACCGTACTGACGACGTTTTTCATCGCTGTCCAGCAGCCAGTAATCCTGTGGCCACCAGCTGTGCGGCAGGTCAGCGGGCTCATCTTTCTGATTGGCATACCAGTTACCGGCCGGATTACGCATCCAGTTATCCAGATAGCGATCAACCTCGGCAATCCCTTTGCGGTAACGCGCATCGCCGGTCAGTTTATAGGCTTCACTGAACGCAATAATGGCATTCGCCTGGTTACCCAGACGCTTCTCGGGGATCGCCATCAGCTTGCGAAAACGCTCAGGCACATCCGTGACTGAAGGCGAAATAGACGCCTGATACGCCCCACCCCAGACCGGATCCAGGGTCGTCAAAAACGTATCACTGACCTTTAAAGCAGCACGACGCAGCTCGGTATTATCATAAAGGTGAGCGCGGTAATAAAGATGCAGCAAGCGAGGTCCAGCCACCTCCGTGTTGACACCCCAGTGGCCCCAGCCACCAAGCTGCTCATCAAAGGTACGGTCCAGCTGCAGGCGCACCTGATCACGGATCAGGGTCAGCTCACTCTCCGCCGGTTGTACAGCAGCGGCATAAGGCGAGTCTGGGTCGGGCTTCAGCTCATCTGCCTTATGCCGGGCAGTCAGATCCTGCAACAGCGGAATGAAATTGCGTGGCAGCCGGTTACCCGCCATGGCAAACACCTGGGTGGTATCGGGCAGCAGGAACGCTGTCGCCGGCCAGGCCCAGTCAGAGTAACGCTCGCCAATATCAGGACGGGCCTGAGCATCCACTGCAATGGCCACAAAATGCTGATTGATCAGCTTAATCACCGCCGGGTCACGGTAGGTTACCCGCTCCATCCGGTTACAGGCAGTACAGCCCTCCATGCCAACATTGATCAAAATAAGCTTATTCTCGGCTTTCGCTTTCTCAAACGCCGCCGCACTCCATGGCTGCCAGTCAACGCCACCCGGGTGACCAAAACTCGCCGCCTGCGACTGGCTGACCACCAGCAAAAACGTCACCATCGATAGCAACATCATCCCCAGTGCCGCTGGCCATGAGCCTTTTAAGCCAGTGCCTTTATGTTGTTCCATTATCCTGCCCCTGATAGTTAGCCAGAGTACGACTCTGGCAATGACAATAAAGTTCCTCAAGATAACGACTCTGATATTCCCTTAAACAGGCCCATGACACCGGCAACTTTAACCAGGGCGACCTGGACTAACGACCCATTGCAATCACGCAACAACCTTTCTTGACAACACCAAATCAGACGATATGATTCGCCACTTTACGCGCTAAGCACAATAATAATTCGGTAGAGTGGTAGTAACCGTATGTCCAGTAACACCGAAACCGTCGGCACGACAACCTCACATCAGGGGCTATGGAAATTTATCCTGCCCTCATTGATTGGCGTCCTGCTGTTTATGACGCCCGTTCCCTGGGAAGGTGCGATCACCATCCCGGTTGCCGTACTGGCCAAAAGCTTTAAAGCACTGCTGGGCGACCACGCCGTCACGGTTGTCACCACCCTGGTCGCGCTGACGGCCCTGCTCTCCAGCCTGGTAACGCTGATTAAACCACTGCAGCAACATAACCTGCTACGCACACTGTTTGCCACCAGCCTGCCCTGGCTGGCGGTGCGAGTACTGGGCGGCGTATTCGCCATCATGACTCTGAACAAGATTGGTCCGGCGATGATCTGGCATGCGAACACCGGTGGCCTGCTGCTTAATGACCTGATGCCCGTGCTGCTGTCGGTATTTATCTTCGCTGGCCTGTTGTTACCCCTGCTGCTCGACTTCGGTCTGCTGGAACTGATCGGCAGCCTGATGAGCAAGATCATGCGTCCGCTGTTCAACCTGCCGGGGCGTTCTGCCGTGGATTGCTCCACCTCCTGGCTGGGCGATGGCACCGTCGGCGTTATGCTGACCAATCAACAGTACGAACAGAAGATGTATACCCAGCGTGAAGCGGCGGTAATCGCTACCACCTTCTCCGCCGTATCCATCAGTTTCAGTCTGGTAGTGATTGCCGAGGTCGGGCTGGAGCACCTGTTCCTGCCGTTCTACCTGGCGGTTTCTCTGGCGGGTTTTGTCGCCGCCCTGATCGTGCCACGCCTGCCACCGCTGAGCCGCAAATCGACTGACTACATCGATGGCACCACCCCTCCAGCGCAGCCACATAAGCAGCCCAGCCTGTGCCAGCTGTTCCACAGCGGCCTTGATCAGGCAATCAGCCGCGCCCATCAGAGTGCCGGTTTTGCTGCCATGGCCCGTAGCGGCCTGAAAAATGCCGCAGAAATGGTGTTTGGCGTACTGCCGGTCGTGATGGCGATCGGTACCCTGGCACTGGTCATCGCCGAGAACACCTCTATCTTCAGCCTGCTCGGCACCCCGTTTGTGCCGTTACTGGAACTGCTGGCAATCCCGGATGCCGTCAAAGCTTCTGAAACCATCGTGGTGGGATTTGCCGATATGTTTATCCCCTCCATCATGGCCGCCTCCATTGAAAGCGAGATGACCCGATTTGTGGTCGCGGCGCTGTCGATCACCCAGCTGATCTACATGTCGGAGGTTGGCGCACTGATTCTGGGCAGCAAGATTCCAGTCAATCTGTTTGAACTGTTCATCATCTTTATCCTGCGCACCCTGATCACTCTGCCAATCATTGCCGGGGTAGCGCACCTGGTGTTCTGATACCCGCGCGTTCAACCGTAGCCAGAAACCGCTCAGCCTGCTGAGCGGTTTTTTACATCATCAGCCCCGTAAAACAGCCCGCTACCCGCCGCCCGCACAGACCTGTTAAACTGCGCGCCGCGCACGCTCCGGCACAACGCCCCGAACATACACACAGAGTTGACAACGCTATGGGATTTTCCACCACCGGCCTTAACCCGCAACTGATCGCCGCGGTAACCAAACAGGGCTACACCGAACCGACCCCGATCCAGGCAGCGACGATCCCTGCCATTCTCGACGGCCAGGACATCATGGCCGGCGCACAGACCGGCACCGGCAAAACCGCCGCCTTTGCCCTGCCTATTTTGCAGCAACTGAGCCAGAACAGCAGCACCGACAGCCAGAACCCGGAGCGTCCCATCCGCGCGCTGATCCTGACGCCAACCCGCGAGCTGGCGCAGCAGGTACATAAGAGCTTTGTCAGCTATGGCCAGAACAGCCCATTGCAGAGCGCACTGGTGTATGGCGGTGCCAGCATCAACTCACAGATTATCGCGCTGTCTCAGGGGGTTGATATTCTGGTGGCCACACCGGGCCGTCTGATCGACCTGATCGGCCGTGGCGCGGCAGACCTTAGCCAGATCCAGCATCTGGTGTTTGATGAAGCCGACCGTATGCTCGATATGGGCTTTATGGACGAGATCCGCCGGATTCTGAAACCGATCCCGGCTCAGCGCCAGACGCTGCTGTTCTCCGCAACGTTCGCTCAGGCGATTTTTGATCTGAGCAAAACGCTGCTCAACGAACCAACGCTGATTGAAGTCGATGCCCGCAACACCGCCGCCACCCAGGTGGAACAGATGGTGTACGCCGTCGATGCCGACCGCAAACGCGAGCTGCTGTCCTGGCTGATCGGCAGTAAAAACTGGAAACAGGTACTGGTGTTCACCCGCACCAAGCAGGGGGCCGACCAGCTGGCCAGCGAAATGTGCAAAGACGGCCTGAAAACCCAGTCCATCCACGGCGACAAATCCCAGGGTGCACGGGAACGGGCACTGGAAGCCTTTCGCGAAGGAGATATCCGGGTGCTGGTTGCCACGGATGTGGCGGCACGGGGGCTGGATATTGATCAGCTGAGCTATGTGGTCAACTTTGAGCTGCCCTACAACGCCGAAGACTACATTCACCGCATTGGCCGTACCGGCCGCGCGGGTGGTTCCGGGCTGGCAATTTCGCTGCTCAGCCCGCCGGAAAATTACCTGCTGGAAGAGATCGAAACCATCCTCGACGCCCGGTTGCCGCAACAGTGGCTGCCAGGCTACGAACCCGATCCAACCAAAGAGCATCGCCCGGCCCGTAACAGTAGCCCTGGTGCGCAAAAGCGTCGCGCCCGTGATCGGGCAATCGGTAAAAAGCCGGCCCGTCGTCGACGTTAATTCCCCCCGGTAGTGAAGCCGCAACGCTGTGGCTTCGCACGTTACCGGCCAGGGTCAGTCATGGGTCCGGTACTGGAGAATCAGCTCAACAATTTCCAGGTCACTGGCCACTGAGGCCAGTGAGTCATCCAGCGAGCGCCGCTGTGGCAGCTGCACATTAAACTTATCCCGCAACAGCGTTTCCACCTCTGCATCCACCATCGGATCAATCTCTTTGCCCGCAAAAATACAGATCCGCTGCAGCATAAACGCCTTACTATTCATCTTGCTGACTACCTTGTGTGTGATAACGATAAGAATGAGCGCCGAATCAGCGCGCCTGCAGTATACAGGGATATACCCGCCACCGATGGTTCCTTTTTAGCGGCAGGTTATCAGGCTTCTTTAAACTGCAGTGCCGCCAGCCGGGCATAGAGTGCCGAACTTGCCAGCAGTTGCGTGTGGCTGCCCTGCGCAACGACCTGCCCCTGATCGATCACGGCGATCTGATCAGCATGAATAATGGTAGATAATCGGTGGGCAATAATCACCGTGGTCCGGCCCTGCATCAGGTTATCCAGCGCCAGCTTGATGGCATGCTCGCTCTCGGTATCCAGCGCACTGGTCGCTTCATCCAGCAGCAGGATGCGTGGGTCATTCAGAATGGCCCGGGCGATGGCGATCCGCTGTTTCTGCCCGCCAGACAGACGCACACCCTGCTCTCCCAGGTCACTGCGATAGCCCTCCGGCAGCTGGGTAATGAAATCATGGGCATGGGCCGCCCTCGCCGCCTCAATTACCTGCGCTTCAGTCGCACCTGGCCTGCCATAGCGGATATTCTCCAGCACATTGGCGGTAAAGAGTGCCGGTTGCTGAGCCACCAGCGCCATCTGCTGACGCAGCGAGTGCGGGTCGAGCTGGCGCAGATCGACGCCATCGAAGCAGACCGCCCCCTGGCGCGGATCATAAAAGCGCAGCAACAGTTCAAACACCGTGGACTTACCGGCCCCGGACGGGCCAACCAGCGCCGTTATTTTACCTTCCGGCAGTTGCAGGCTGAAATCCGCCAGCGCCGCCTGTTCCGGGCGCGAGGGGTAATGAAAGGTCACCGCATCCAGGCTGATACAGGCCCGCAACGGCGTCATGTCCACCGGCTGCGGCGGTGCCATGATTTCATTATCGGCATGCAGCAGCTCCATCAGCCGCTCGGTTGCTCCCACCGCTCGCTGGAGTTCGCCATACACCTCCGACAGCGTCGCCGCGCCCATCGCCACAATCAGCGCATAGAAGACGAAGGCGCCCAGCTCGCCGCCGGTCATCACGCCCGTAATGACATCATAGCCGCCCACCCAGAGCATCCCGGACAGGGCACCAAACACCAGCATAATCACCATCGCCATCAGCAGCGCACGCTGGCTGATACGCTGTCGCGCTACGGTAAACGCAGTATCCACTTCACGGGCAAAGGCCTGGCTTTCATAGCCCTGCTGGCCATAGCTCTGCACGGTTTTAATCTGCTGAATCGCCTCACCGGCATAGCTGCCCACATCGGCAATAGAGTCCTGACTCTGCCGCGCCAGCTTGCGTACCCGGCGGCCGAACAGCAACACCGGCAACAGAATCAAAGGCACCCCCGCCACAATGATCAGGCTCAGTTTCACGTTGGTGATAAACAGCATCAGCAACGCCCCACTGGTGGTGACAATACTGCGCAATGCCATGGAAAACGAGCTGCCGATAATCGACTGCAGTAACGTAGTATCAGTGGTCAGCCGCGACATAATCTCGCCGCTGCGATTGGTCTCAAAATAGCTGGTATGCAGATTGATAATATTATCGAACACCGCCTGGCGAATATCCGCCGTCACCCGCTCGCCCAGCCAGGACACCAGATAGAACCGTACGAAGGTGCCCAGCGCCATCAGCAACGCCATCCCCACCAGCACCATAATTGACTGGTTCAGCTGGCTGATCGACCCGGCAATAAAGCCGTTATCAATCACCCCTTTCACCCCCTGACCGATCGCCAGGGTGATCCCGGCGGTCAGCAACAGGGCAACCATCGCCCCCAGCCAGTAACGACGGTAGGGCAGCATAAACTGCACCAGTTGTAATAGCGTTGAGAGCTTACGGACAGGTGTCAAAAGGAGGCTTCCCTGGCAATGTCTATTCTGGGATCGCAGGCCGTGGGCCCGCTCTTTTCGGCCATTGTAGCAGATGCCATTTACCCGGCACGCCAGACACTTGCCAGCGCCTGATCCACCAACCCATTCAACGGCCATAACTGAGCGTTGACTACACAACCACTTTGGCGCACTGTAGCGCGCTTTGACTTTTTCGGAGCGCACCCAGGCACCATGAACGCTGTTATTTTCGCCGTACTGACCATGCTGGTCCTGAGCCTTTTACGCACCCACGTTGTTATCGCACTATTAATCGGTGCCCTGGTGGGTGGCCTCACCGGCGGGCTGAGCTTACAGGCCACCATCGATGCGTTTAACGCCGGGATCGGCGGCGGTGCCAATGTGGCACTGAGCTACGCCCTGCTCGGTGGTTTTGCTGTCGCCATCGCCCAGTCCGGTTTGCCCCACGCGCTGGCCAGTCGCATGGTAGTTATGCTGGGGCAGAACCCCCACCCGACCCGGGTACGGCATATCAAGAACGCCATGCTGCTGCTGATTCTGCTGGTTGCCATCTCCTCGCAGAACATCATGCCGATCCACATCGCGTTTATCCCGTTGCTGATTCCGCCGCTGTTACTGGCAATGAGCAAAATGAGACTCGATCGTCGGCTGGTCGCCTGTGTACTGACCTTCGGCCTGGTCACACCCTATATGTTTCTGCCGGTCGGCTTTGGCGGTATCTTTCTTAATGAGATCCTGCTGAACAACATCAGCAAAGGCGGGCTGGATGTCAGCGGTATCTCAATCATCGAAGCGATGAGTATCCCCGCCCTGGGTATGCTGGCAGGCTTGCTGGTCGCGGTATTTATCAGCTACCGGGGTAAACGTATCTACGACACCAAACGTATCCAGGCGGTCGAAACAACAGAACACAGCTACAGCCGCAAGAACATTGTGATAGCCCTGCTGGCCATCGCCCTGGCGTTCGTAACCCAGCTGTACACCAACTCCATGGTGATCGGCGCCATGCTTGGCTTTATCCTGTTCTCGGTCACCGGCGTGGTGCGCTGGCGCGACTCCGACAGCCTGCTCACCGACGGCATGAAGATGATGGCCACCATCGGCTTTATCATGATCGCCGCTGCGGGCTTCGCGCAAGTGCTGAAAGAAACCGGTGAAATTGCCAGCCTGGTCAGCAGCTCGGTGGCCATCATTGGTGATAACAAACCGATGGCCGCGTTTCTGATGCTGCTGGTCGGCCTGCTGATCACCATGGGGATCGGCTCGTCGTTCTCGACCATCCCGATTATTGCAGCGATCTATGTGCCACTGGCGATGCAGCTGGGCTTCAGCCCGCTGGCCATTGTTGCGCTGGTCGGCACCGCTGCCGCCCTGGGTGATGCAGGTTCCCCGGCCTCCGACTCCACTCTGGGGCCAACAGCAGGGCTAAACGTCGATGGCCAGCACAATCATATCTGGGACTCGGTGGTACCCACCTTTCTGCACTACAACCTGCCGCTGCTGGCAGCAGGCTGGTTTGCCGCGATTACTCTCTGACCACGCACGTCGTCGCCTTACCCTACAGCAACGGGCCTGGTTCAGGCCCGTTGTGACTCAACCCCCAATTGCGCCAGCCCTTCACGCACCAGCTGATAACAGATTTCCGGCGCTTCCAGAGGCAGCAAGTGGCCATACTCACTGTTTTCCAGAAACACCGTTTCAGGGGCTGCAGCCTGCCAGCGACGCCACATTTTTTCACTGAAAAATACCGACGGCTTACCCCGGATCACCACCGTTGGCACCTTCACTTTACGTGCCAGCGGCATCACATTCATTGCATTGGCGTAGTTATAGGCCTCCCACTGCACCGGAAACGCGAGCTTTACACCCCCCTGAACACCGGGCACCACTGCCGCATCCATCAGCGTATCCAGCGCCTGTGCATCAAAACGACGAAAGGCACGCTTGCCACCATACAGCTGACGAAAATCATCATGGCTATCCCAGTGATGCGGCTTGCGCAACGTACTGCGAATGGGCTCGATAAACTGCTTCAAGGCCATCGGTAACATATTTACCGCCACAGCCTGTAACGGCTTGAGCATGGCAGGCTCGATCAGCACCAGGGCGCGAAACAGCTCGGGATGTTTATGCGCTGCAATCAGCGTCGCGGTCGCCCCCATCGAATGGCCGATGCCGATTATCGGCTCGCCATCCCCCTGCTGCAGATACTCAATCAGATCATCGGCATAGGTCGCCCAGCTGATCCGGGCATCCGGCGCACCGACACCCTGCCAGGTGGCCCGGTTTTTCAGTGCACTCAGAGCAAAGTCAGCTGCCAGCTGTTCCACCAGCGCAGCGTAGACCCCCAGTGGAAAACCATTGGCATGGTAGAAATGCGCAGCGGCACCCGTTGAGGAATACCGCTGATACTGATCCGTATATGAAAAAGCGTTTTCTAATGCGTTCATAACAACACCTGCAAATAGACGGAACAGCCCCGCAACCAGACCGTCCAGTCTGGGACTATATCAAGGGCAATGCTGCCAGAGCCGCGGAAAAATACGAGAGCACAAACGCTCAGATTCAAAGACATAATCGACCAGCCAGCAGCAGTGTATTTCGTGCCAACAGGCTATATAAAACCCCTATCAACACCATAGCCAGGTTCCATTTCCCAGCCCTGCAACCGAGGCATACCGTGGCGTTATGGAGTATTTTTCGATGCCCGTCTGTCAGGCACCGGCACCTTTACCCACCCAGGCAGGGATAGCGCCAACCCGTTAAGGGGAGTCCTGTTATGCTCAGCCAGATAATTCCTTTCGTTGCTGCCGGGGCCATCGCCCTCACCCCCATCGTTGCCATCAATGCCAGTGCTGATCAGCAGCAAGCCAAACCCGCTGCGTTCTGGTGGCCTGACCAGCTCAACCTCAGCCCGCTGCGCCAGCACGCCGCACCTTCCAGCCCGATGGGCACCGATTTCAACTACGCCAGGGCGTTCAAAACCCTCGATCTGACGGCTGTAAAAGCAGATATCAGCGCCCTGATGACCACCTCCCAGGCCTGGTGGCCTGCAGATTATGGCCACTACGGCCCCTTTTTCATCCGTATGGCCTGGCATAGCGCTGGGGTATATCGCGTAGCCGATGGTCGCGGTGGCGCGGCTGGCGGCCAACAGCGCTTCGAACCCCTCAACAGCTGGCCAGACAACGCCAATCTCGACAAAGCGCGAAGGCTGCTCTGGCCAATCAAGAAAAAATACGGCGCGAAACTGTCCTGGGCCGACCTGATGGTGCTCACCGGCAACGTGGCACTGGAATCGATGGGCTTTAAAACCTTCGGGTTTGCCGGTGGCCGCGAAGATGACTGGGAGGCCGAACCGGTATTCTGGGGCCCGGAAGCCAGCTTTATGGCAGACAAACGACACAGTGGCGAGCGTACCCTGCAACAGCCTCTGGCTGCCGTGCAGATGGGCCTGATCTACGTAAACCCGGAAGGCCCCAACGGTAACCCGGACCCACTGGCCGCCGCCCAGGATATCCGCGAAACCTTTGCCCGCATGGCCATGAACGACGAAGAAACCGTCGCCCTGATCGCCGGTGGACACACCTTCGGCAAAGCGCATGGTGCCGCCAGACAGGATGACTGCGTTGGCCCGGAACCCGCCGCCGCCGATATCGAAGAACAGGGACTGGGCTGGCGTAACAAATGCGGCAGTGGCCACGGTGAAGACACCATTACCAGCGGCCTGGAAGGTGCCTGGACCGCCAGCCCTGCCGCCTGGACTCACCAGTATCTGAACAACCTGTTCACCTACACCTGGGTGCAAACCCGCAGTCCAGCCGGTGCGATTCAGTGGATTCCCGAACAAGGCCAGGCCGCTGATCAGGTACCGGATGCTCACAACGCCGAAAAACGTCATGCACCGATCATGCTGACCACTGATCTGTCACTGAAGTTTGATCCCCGTTACCGGGAGATATCCAAACGCTTCCAGCAGGAGCCGAAAGTCTTTGAACTGGCCTTCGCCAAAGCCTGGTACAAACTGACCCACCGCGATATGGGCCCCCGCTCACGCTACCTGGGCAGCGACGTACCCGATCAGACGCTGCTCTGGCAGGACCCCATCCCGACGCTCAACCATCCACTGGTCAACGCTGAAGATATCCGCCAGCTAAAAGCCCGCCTGCTGGAATCAGAGCTCAGCATTCCCATGCTCGTCCGCACCGCCTGGGCCTCTGCCGCCAGCTTCCGTGGCACCGATAAGCGCGGTGGCGCAAATGGTGCCAGGCTCCAGCTCGCTCCACAGAAAAACTGGCCCGCCAATAGCCCGGCGGAACTCGCCAGAGTGCTGCCACAGTTACAGACGATCCAGACCTCGTTTAACAATGAACCTGGAGAACGCAAAATATCTCTGGCCGACCTGATTGTACTCGGCGGCGCAGCAGCCATTGAACAGGCAGCAAAACAGGCCGGGCACAGCGTACAGGTGCCCTTCATCCCGGGGCGCACCGATGCCCATCAGGCCCAGACAGATAGCGCTGCTTTCGCGGTACTTGAGCCCCAGGCCGATGGCTTTCGTAACTATTTTAACGACAACAACCCGCTGCCCCCCACCCGAATGCTGGTAGAACGGGCCAGCCTGCTGACCCTGACCGTACCAGAAATGACCGTACTGATCGGCGGCCTGCGCGTGCTCAACGCCAACACCGGACAATCCGCCCACGGTGTTTTCACCACGCAACCAGGCACTCTGAACAATGACTTCTTCGTCAACCTGCTGGATATGTCGACCCGGTGGCAGAAATCCACCCGCACTGAGGGCATTTATGAAGGTAAAAACCGCACCAGCGGCACACTGAAATGGACCGCCACCCCGGTAGACCTGATCTTCGGCTCCCACTCAGAACTGCGCGCCATTGCGGAGGTATACGCCGCTGATGATGGGAACGATAAATTTGTGAATGACTTTGTGCAGGCATGGCACAAAGTCATGACCCTGGACCGTTTTGATCTGATCCGATGAGAGCATAACTGGCGGGCCGGCCCTTCGCGCCCCACCCTGGAAGCGCGAGCCGCGAGCGTCATAAACCGGAGTACAGCGCCTGACGTGACGGCATGGCGCTGCTACACAACATCAAAAACCTTCCAGCACCACTTTGCCTATCGCCTTACCGCTTTCGATACTGGCATGGGCCTTTTTCAGGTTGGTGGCATTGATCAGGCCATAATGTTCACCCAGCGTGGTTTTAATACGCCCGGCATCAATCAGCTCAGCGATACTGTTCAGCAGATCACGCTGCTTCTCGATATCCGGGGTATCAAACATCGAGCGGGTGTACATAAACTCCCAGTGCAGCGAAATGGACTTCATCTTCAGTTTCATAATATCCAGCGGGGTGGCGGGATCATCAATCAGGCCCAGCTTGCCCTGAGGGGCCAGCGCTGCAACGATCTCATCAAAGTGCTGGTCCGTTGCGTTCAACGAAGCCACATGGGTGACGCTGTCGATACCGATTCGTTGCAGCTCAGCACTGAGCGGCTTACGGTGATCAATCACATAGTCCGCCCCCAGCTCCGTTACCCACTGCTGGCTTTCAGGCCGTGAAGCGGTGCCGATTACAGTCGCGTCGGTCAGTTGCGCCGCCAGCTGCACCATAATCGAACCCACACCACCGGCAGCACCGACAATCAGAATCCGCTGATGATCTTTTTTATCCGGTGAACCGGTGTGGGCCAGACCCAGCCGGTCAAACAGCATCTCCCAGGCCGTGATCGCCGTCAGCGGAAACGCCGCCGCTTCAGCGCTGGAAATAGACTCAGGTTTGCGACCCACAATTCGCTCATCCACCCGGTGGTACTCCGCGTTGGTACCAGGGCGGGTCAGATCACCGGCATACCAGACCTTGTCACCCTTTTGATAGAACTGTACCTGGTCGCCCACTTCAACAACCTCGCCGACCGCATCCCAGCCCAGCACTTTAGGCTCGGCATCTGGCTGAACCCGGGCACGAATTTTGGTATCCACCGGGTTTACCGAGATCGCCGCGATTCTGACCAGCAGATCACGACCAGCCACCGTCGGCATCGGTTGCTCGATGTCGGTCAGGGCGTCCGGGTGTTCAATTTCAAGGGATTTCAGGTAACCAATGGCTTTCATGTTCTGTCTCCGCTGTGTGAATGAAGACAGTGTGGGTCAGAATGGGTAAACTAAAAACAGGGTAATAACATAATCAGTTTCAAAAATAATTTGATAATGAATACAGCAGACCTGGCACTTTTTATTCGCACCGCCGATAGCGGCAGCATCACCGCCGCTGCCACACAACTGGGGATGACGCCCGCTGCGGCCAGCGCGGGCCTGAAGCGACTGGAGAAACAGCTCGAGGTGCAGCTGTTTATCCGCTCCACCCGGCAGCTGCGTATCACCGCCGAAGGTGAACGTTTTCTGCTGTACTGTCGCCAGGCGCTGACCTCACTTGACGAGGGCAAAGCCTCGCTAACGGCCATGCGTGGAAAAATCGCCGGTGAAATCCGTTTCTCCGTCTCATCAGACCTGGGCCGTAACATCGTTCTGCCCTGGCTGGATGAAGCCATGGATAAGCATCCTGATTTATCACTGAACCTGAGCGTGGGCGATTCCCTGTCGGATTTCTATCTGGACCGGGTTGATCTGGCCCTGCGCTATGGCGAGCCGGAAGACTCAACCATGGTGGCATTTCATATCGCCACCGTAGAGCGAGTAGCATTCGCCTCACCAGAATACCTCCGCCTGGCAGGCACCCCTGAACACCCTGAACAGTTGCGCCAGCACAACTGTCTGCTGTACCGCATCGGCAGCCGCGCCTACGATAGCTGGAGCTTCTCCAAAGAGGGTCAGCAGCACAGCATCCAGGTACAGGGAAACCGGGAGAGTAATGACGCTGATATTGTCCGGCGCTGGGCTGTGGCAGGCAAAGGGATCGCCTATAAATCCAGCCTGGATATCAGCGCTGACCTACGTGCAGGCACCGTGGTACGACTGCTCCCCGACTACCCATCAAAGCCGCTTAACGCCTGGCTGATCTGCCCCAGCCGAAAACAGGTGACCCCGGCAACATTAATGCTACGGGATATGTTGCGGGAGAAGTGCGCCGAAGCGCTGACGGGATTGTAGCTGTGCAGATAAACGTCGCAGCGCTAAGCGAAAGATCACTCAGCAGAGATCAGCACCCAACGCTCGGCTCTGTTCTAGCCACGCTTCACGCTGCGGTTCAGTCGAATGGATAACCGGGCCAAACAGGCTGACGGCAGCAGGCTGAAAACCGCATAACTGAAAAACCCAGGCACCCAGCTGCTGTACCAGCGGCACCTGCTCTGGCGTATCGAAATACTCGACTGGCGTATCCATGGTTACCATTAACCGTAGCGTTTTCCCTCCCAGTAGCGGTACCGGCTCATCCTCACCAGAGACATATTTAAATGCAAAGCCCGGTAGCAAGGTACGATCCAGCAATCCTTTGCACTTTGCTGGCACCCCACCCCACCAGAACGGCGCAACAATCACCAGATGATCAGCTTTCGCCAGCGCTGCCTGAAACGCCTGCAGTATCGGTTCAAGCGGCTGGTCAGCATGGTAGCCCTGAGCCAGATCAGGGTTAAACTCCATCGCAGACAGCTTAAAATACTGCACTTCAGCGTTTAGCTGTGCCTCAGTACAGTAAGCATCTGCCAGGGCACCACACAGGCTGCCAGCACGAGGGTTTGCGTCGAGTATCAGAATATTTTTGTGCATGGTTGTCTCTCCATAGAACGAGTAGAGAGCCAAGTTTGCACTCTCCTCTATAGGGGAGAGTCAAGCGGTGCTGTTACTTTTTGCCAGCTGCTCAAGGCAGACCCCCAGCGTTTCCAGCTGGCCATCAATCTGTTGCCGCTGCTGCTCCAGCCGCTGCCGTAAATCCAGCAGAAAAGGCCGGATGCGAGCCCAGTCAACAACGCCATCACGGTATTGAATCACACCTTGCAGCTCCGCCAGGGTAGCGCCCATCGCCTTGGCTTCACGAATCATCACCAACAATTCGATATCCTGTTGTTGATAAGTTCGATAACGGCCACTACGTACCGGCTCAATCAACCCTTTCGTTTCGTAGAAACGGATCGCCTTAACCGTCAGGCCTGTTTTAGCCGCTATTTCACCAATAAACATAAAGGCATGGGGCTCTCTACTAGTTAGAAAAAGGAGATTACCCATTTGGGCACCTGTCACACCTATTCTACAGATACAGCCCCTGCCTGCCCTCCCGTTATTTTCTGCTACGTTTCAGCTGCGGGTTCAAACACCATGTGAAGTATCAGATAAGAGGTTTGTTCAAAGACTTCCTCGGCGACAGCGACAAAACCATAGCGGTCATAAAATTGCCGACCGATGATATTATCCTGGAATACATGTACTTCCAGCCCACCGTGCAGTGCCTGAGCTTTATCCATCAAGGCTTTACCACAACCCGTACCATGGTACTGCGGGTCGACAAACAAACCACCGACTTCGTTGCCAATCAAAGCGATAAAGCCCACAACCCGATGCTCTACTACCGCCACCCAGGTATCTGCATTCGGCAAGTACAGGTTAGGGATATTATGCCGCTCCTGATCGAAAAAGGATTTCGACATAAACCCATGTGCCAGATGGGACGCACGCTCCCAGCTGCTCAGCAGATCATTCAAGTCCTGTGACTGATAAGGTCTGATTTCTATGGTCATATTTACGCTCATATTTCTATACTCGAATTACGCTGAACCAACCACCAACAGCTCTACACGCCGGGGTAACTCAGCCTCTGAAACAGAGCATAACGGTCGCCAATAGTGTTCGATTGAACAAATACGACAATTTCAGCACTTACTCAAAGTCACCGTAGATATCGATCGTCAGATCCCGCTGCCGAGCATAGCGGCCCGGCGTCGCACCAATGCTGCTTTTGAAATAGCGGATCAGGTGGGGCTGATCGCTAAAACCAAACCGCTGGGCAATATCAGCCCAGTCGATCGCTTCGCCGTCCTGGCTGTAGAGATAAGCCAGTATCGACTCCAGCCGCTCCATCGACTGGCACTGCTTTAACGTCAGCCCCGTCACCCGCTGAAAACTGCGCTCCAGAGTACGCTGTGAACAGTGCAGTTTCCCACCCAGTTCGGCGACTGTGGTGTTCATCAACAACGGGAAAACTCGGCGCACCAGCTGGCTGTGTCGATCTTCACGACTGTCCATTAACCAGTCCCGAAGTTGTGTGTCCAGCGCGGCACAACAGGCTGCTGAATCAGCCTGCGCCAGCGGTAACAGCTCAGTTTCCGTACAGCAGCTGCCCCGCTGCAAGCTGGCAAAATCCGCCGCTGCCACCTGATCTAACGCTGGTTTCAGGGGCTTTAAATCCAGCGCGTAGAGCGCCCCTACATGAAACTTTATACCCAGAATATGGAAGGACACCGAGTGATCCATTGCAAAAGTATGGCTATGGGGAAACAGCCAGTGACTACCCGTTCCCTCTTCAACCTGCGTACCCTGGGCATAGTGGTAACGCTGCGCTGGTTCAGCCAGAATCAGGTGCGCGGCAGGGTCCGGGTTTAGCTTGGGGAATGTACTACCGCCATCCTCCTGTTCACGTTCCAGAAACCAGTAGCAATCCACATAGCGAGCAACATCAGGGTCGGCAGGCATGTGCTTCCAGCTTTTCATACGATAAGGGCGGCTCGTCAGAGAGTTAGACAGGCATTATATCGCCGAACAGCACCCACTCATGCTAATAATGACTGTGCGATACCTGACAAACCAGGCGGGTCACAGGCGCGGCCCGCTAACCCATAGCAGACATGCAGCTGGGGCTAAGTGATTTTGCCATCGTTAACGGTATTACAAGAATATGTGGAGGACAATTCGACACAGCGTTCGGACAGGCTGGGGCTGGAGTCAGACAATAAGTACAGCAGATATAACTGAAAGAAAGCAGGCCTTTTTACGGCACGGCCGATGCCAGGATCAATACATGAAAAGCCGAGACAGGCCCGGCTTCCAGTTAGCAAAATTATAATTTTTACTATGGTTATTTAGCGTTCATCAACAGTAACATGGCCGCTGCACCTTTAGAGTTGTCATCTACGGTGCCATCAATGTAACCAGAAAACTTACCATCCTTATTGTAAACACGCTGGCTATCAAAATAACCATGGAAATTACCATCTAAATTGTAAATTCTTTGATTATCCAGATAGCCAGCAAACTTACCATCCACATCATAAAGTCTCTGACTATCAACGTAACCCGAAAACTTTCCATCCAGATTATAAATACGCTGTCTGTCTGAATACCCTGAAAACTTATTATCTAAATTATAAACACGCGCGTCTGCTAATGCCGTTACAGGCGTCAACACTGCCGACAATGTGATAGCTGCTACCAAACCAGAGAGGAGCTTTTTCATGATTATTCTTACCCTGAATACAAAACATTCCCTTTAATATGCGAGCCAGCAACCCAGCCCCCATCGTTTCGGCAGCATTTATATCATTTGGAATTAGCACCTGCAACATCAAATAAAAAGATAAACAAAAGACATAAAAACCAACCAAAAATAGCTGGGTGCTAATTAGTTACTATGGTTATAAATAACTGAGAACACCCAGCTATTCAGCCAAGGTAAATTTACACTATAGAAAGAAACAAAAATTCAAGAAAAAACACTCAATTTAAAGCCTGTTCATAACCCCCCTGAATAAACATAGCCACTAAAACAGCTGACTCGATCCAGAGCAATACCTGTTTATTAACGTTGACTGCCCGCTAGCTGCGATGTCTGTGGGTAGTGCATCCAGCTGCCCACGGCGGGCAGATCAACTGATACGCCACTTGCCTCTGCTGATGTAGCCAGCGCACTGATGGGCTCAAGGTACAGTTCATAGGTCGAGTGGTGGATCGGTAAGGTATAAGCCGGTTGAACAAACTGAATCGCTTCAATCACCTCAGCGGCTCCCATCGAGATCTGTCCTAACGGACCGGTCGTGCCAACCCGGCCGACATGTGGCACCAGGATATCCGGCGCAGGCCTGGCCGCCAGCCACTCTTTCAGCGGCCCGGTCAGAAATGTATCCCCCATCCAGTACAGCGAAGTACGTGCGTCGCCCTGAATAAATTCAAACCAGTAGCCGTTACCCTCACCGAGCAGCGGCGCAACCTGTGCTGACTCCGAGTGAAACGCCGGGAGCGCAGTAATCACAACCTGATACTCACCCTCCTGATAACGCCATTGCTGACCCCAGGCTAATGGCTGAGGCGCAGTGAAACCAAGCCCTTTAACCAGCGAGTTATCCGCTGGTGGCACAATCACCGGTCGATTACCCGACAACAGCGCCCGCGCGGTCTGATCAAAATGATCTTCATGACTATGACTGATCACCACAGCATCCAGCTGTGCCAGCTTGAGAGCAGGCAGTGCAGTCAGGCGTTTATGCTCTTTCACCCTGGGGCCCCTGGCCAGATCAAACGCTTCGTTGGGATCACCCATACGATAAGCCGCATCTCCCTCCCCCAGCATCGGGTCGGTGAGCAGCGAGATACTGCCAAACTTGATCAACATCGTCGGCCCGCCCAGCCATTGAATATCAACCGCGCTGGCATAGCTGTGTGGGGCAAGGCCGAGACTGCCAAGCACAGCGGACATCGTCATGATTTTTCTAAGGGTAAGGTTCATTTAAAAACGCCTGTTACTGATAATTTCCAACAGCATAGAACGATTGACAAACACAAAAAATATCAGCAAAACTAGCCGTTATGTCTAATAATTTTTGACAAACTATGAACCTGAATGCTTTAAAGACCTTCGCACTCGTCGCTGAACTGCTCAGCTTTTCAGCCGCCGCCAGGCACCTTAATATCCCCCGCGCCACAGTGAGCGCACGGGTGCAGGAGCTTGAAAAGAACCTGGGGGTACGGCTGTTCTTACGCAACAACCGGCATGTTTCACTTACCCCGGAAGGGCAGGACTTCTTATTCACCAGCCAGCAAGCCATTACCTTGCTGGACAATGCACAGGCGCGCTTTGCCAGCGACGCCCAGACCAGCGGCCTGGTTCGCCTCGGCTTACCTGCCGCCGCAGACCCAGGCGTACTGGACCGGTTACAGGCGTTCTGTCAGCGTTACCCCAATATCAAACTTGAGCTACTAATGAGCGACGATGTTGCCGATCTGGCCGAGCACCGGATCGACCTCTCAATACGTGGCCGTACCCCTGCAAGCCCGGACCTTATCGCCCGTCCATTACCCAGTCAGCCGATGTTACTGGTCGCCACACCGGACTGGATCAGGCTCAACAAGCCATTCACCGACTGGCAGCAGCTGGCAGTCCACGACCCCCACGGGCAGAGTACCTTCAGCCATGCCCGACCGGCGATTACCACCACGGATCTGAACGCCTCACTCATGCTATGCCTCCATTCAACCGGCGCAGCAATCCTGCCACAGGTTTTTTGCACAGCAGCACTGGCCAGTAAACAGCTGCAGGCGATCGAACCGCCTGCGCCACTACCCGCGTTACCGTTATACCTGGTGTACCTGCAACGCAAATTGCTGCCCGAGCGAACCCGGCTATTGATCGACTTTTTAATTGGCCCATAGGAGTCGTGCTGGATTCAAGAAAATATCCACGCAATATACCCGCTCAGGCGATCACGCCAGTGTCAGACCAGCTTTCTGTCCGCGCCTCACCAACATGTAGCACCAGATGGTAATGGCTCGATATAATGGCGCAGGCCGCAATATCAATGGCAAATACCTGCTCCAGCAGCGCAAGACGCTCAACAATCCACTACCGACGATGTTCAGAACAGCCTCAGCTGTGGGCATCCTGATCTTCGTCAGCCACGACCGTAAGTTCGTCTCCTCCCTGACCACCCGTATCCTGGAAGTGACCCCAGACGGCATCGTCGATTTCCACGGCAACTACGACGAATACCTGAAAAAACAGGGCCTGGAAGGCTAAGCTACACAGCCTGATAACGTGACTGTTAACTAACAATGGCCCATAGAATGGGCCATTTTTGTATCTGTTCAGCGCGATACGTCAGACTGAAAGTTTCACCTCCAGTCGCCACCACCCGGCTCCGCTCACTCTGAGCGCGAGGTACGAGCAGTCGAAGAGTCAGCGACCTAACAGCCATAAACACCAGCCCGTTCTTATGTGGCCAGCTCCTTCGTAACAAATCGATGACCCAGCAAAAACAGCACGCCCGATATAAACCAGATAAAGCCAGCAATAATACTGAAGCTGCTGACCATTTCGGGATATGCCATCGACAGAGGAACCGTTGACACACCGCGCACCAAACACAACACCCCGATGGTAATCACACCCAGATTAAGCAATGGTAGCTTTCGGATAAACCCCGCTCGCGACAGCGCATAGGCAGCACATAGCAAAAATAGAAACGCTATAAACGCCGTGCCAACAGGCGCAAGCAAAGTGCCATTAATGGCTGACTCTACGATTTCAGGGGGTGCCATTTGCGCTTTATAACAGCTGGCTCCCAAATAAATACAGGATAGATGTGAAATCGCGGTAAATACGGCAATAACAGCAGCGATGACAAAGGCAGCCACCCCTATTTTATTTCTGGATTGCATCTTCACTTCCTTATTAGAGGGTAATAATTATTCAATTGTTAATTCACGGCAGGCCTGAAAACCCCTTCCCGGTCCAAACGTGAAACATTACAGCTGGAGTAGCAGTATAAGTACGACAGGCACACAGGTTGGCAGATGAGTCAGCAGCCCGGCAGGCACTATTTTTATGGATGTCCCTGTATTTCTGCCGAAGCGCAGGAACCGGTGGCGGTGGGTACCGCCCTGGATACCATCGCCAGGCTGTACCAAGTCGAAAAGGAAATCCGCGAAGCACAGCTCAGCGGTGAGAAAAAGCGACAGTATCGACTGACGCACAGCAAACCGATCGTGGACGGGTTCTTCGAATGGTGCGATCAGCAACTGCGCCGTGGCGATTTGACGCCCAGCAATCCATTTCATAAAGCACTGGGCTACGTAACAAAGCGGGCCGCAGCATTGAAGGTATTCCTGGAAGACCCGGACGTTGCGCCCGACACCAATTATCTTGAACGTGGTCTGCGGCCGATCCCGATGGGGCGTAAAGCTTGGCTGTTCTGCTGGACCAAACTGGGGGCTGAGCATGTCGGCATCATCCAGAGCCTTATCTGCACCTGCAAACTGCATGATATTGATCCGTACACCTATCTGACGGACGTACTGCTGCGCGTCAGCGAACACCCGGCCAGCCGAGTGGAAGAACTGACGCCACGGTTGTGGAAAACGCTGTTCGCCGATAATCCGCTGCGCTCAGATCTGGATAATCCGGCTGTCAATGACGCGGTGGAATGAACGGTTACAGCTTGGCAACACATTCAACTCCGTTAAGTTTGCAGATTAATGGAGTTATCGCCTCTCAAAGTAGATTCAACGGATCAAAAAAAGGGCTACCTTCAATAGAAGGTAGCCTTTTTAAATGGGTAAAACCCATGTTGGCCTATTTCGTTAGGGAATCCTTTCCCAAACATTGATAACGCCGCGGATGAGACCGCTTTCCGTTTTATAGGATTAAGCAGTTCTCTGAGAAGGCTCAGCGTGAGGCTCAACATCTGGCTGAATACCCCAGTAAACTTCATCCAGACCTTTCGCCTGATCTGCATCAGACACTTTCAGGCCAGTAGTCACTTTCAGGATAGGTACCAGAATAGCAGCAGTCACGATACCCGCGCCCAGAGATACAGCTACACCAACGATCTGCATCATGATGCTGATCTCGCCGCCTTGGAAGGCATAAATACCTTCTTCAAAGCCCACGTAACCGCCACGTGGCGTACCAGCGTACAGAACACCAACCATGATGAAGCCGTAAGTCGCAACACCACCGAACAGAGGAATCAGTTTGTGTTCGTCAATGTGCAGCTTTTGAGTCAATTCGTATACGAAGTAAGCAACGAATGGCGCAGCAGAAGCAACCAGGAACATAACCCACGGCGTGTAAACGTCGAAGCCTGGCGCACCAGAAACGTAACCAGCCAGCGGACCAAGCAACAGGTAGCTGTACTTACGAGTTTTATAAGCAATTGCAGCACCAGTCAACGCACCACCAGCCCAAGAAACTGCGTAGTTGTTGAAGGCCAGACCAACACTTGTGTCAGCCATTGTTACACTCACTGCCAGTGCTTCTGGATCGAAGAAGAACAGGCAAGACAGGATAACCATTGGCAGGCCAGCAAAAATGATCATGATACCAGTTGTTGCCAGACCCAAGTTAGGAACTGTGTATGCAGCTACATCAGGGTGTGCTTCAAACATACCTGGACGTGCGCCCAATACTTTCGCGAATACCAGAGCCATACCAGCTGGGAACAGGTAAACGAAGCTAGCACCAAAGAAGTCATGGAAGCCGAGAACTGTCAGAGTACCAACAGAGCCCCAAGTCATGTAGCTCAGCCCAGATGAAACAAGCGCCGCTACAGCACATGTAACGTAGTAAGCAGAAGCTTTCATACGCTCAGAAACTGCGAAGTGCAACAGAACGTTCACGATACCAGTGAATACAGCCAGGAAGAAGATGAAGATCTGGAAATTATTCAAACCAGGGAATGCAGCAGGATCAACATTTTGAGCCCTAGCATTAGCCATATCACCACCAGCCCACAGCGCTTTAACGGAATCCATAAAAGCAACTGATGCTGGATAATCAGGACCTTCGTACATAACGTAGTACTGAGCAGCCCAGAGAGAGAAACCAATCAGGAAGTAAACAGTTACACCAATGAAAAAGCCAACCAGCTTTTCAACGGTAGCGTTAAAAACGTTACGACGACGAATACCACCGGTATCAATCAATAGTAGGCCCACAACAACAAACAATGCTCCAACCGTACCGGAAGCATAAAGTAGGTTCTGCAAAAGCTGGCCAGTGGTGACCTGCTCCGCAAATATTGCAACTTCAGACATAAAAACAACCCATCTAATTATTAGTAATATTTACTCGTTCTAAAAATATGCGGGCAAATACAGGGAGGCAAATACAGAAATACAGAGAAATACAGGGACACCCAACAAAATATCCGCTTAAAAGCTCGCCACCTATACCCGATACAATTGCTGCGCCAGCCCCTGCCCCTTCACCCAGTTACGCCCAAGGTTCTTAGCGTACTGCTTCAGCTTAGCGACACAACCCACGGCATGCTGAAAACGTAGCCCTGACGGGAGCATAGTCCGCTGCCACTGCTGCGGATCAATAAATAACCGCTGCAGAATAGGCGGTATACGTGCCGCTATATAGCCACGTTTATCCTCTCGCTGGCAACGCCCGGTCCAGTCCACCAGTTCCAGGTAATCCGCCAGTGCAAAGGGCACTGCGTGATTATCAATATCCTGCTGTTTTGCTGAAAGTGGTTGTAAGGCTGGCGTGTCAGACGCTGGGGTTTCAGATGCCTTCACAGCTGCCACTCGCTGCTGTATCGAGGTAAAGTCAGACGCTTCAGGTGTATCTGCCAGCCCGGCCCGCAGTGGGTTCAGATCGACATAGGCCATACAGGTCAGCAGGGCCTGCTCATCCAGCAACGCCTGACACTTGAACCGCCCCTCCCAGAACCGGCCGGTACAGCCATCTTCCTGATTGGCCTGACGGGCGATATGCTCATTCAGGCAACGCATAAACCAGCTCAGATCACTCAGGCGATCCCGCCAGTCAGTAACAATTTCTGATACTTTTGCCCGCTCAGACTCCGTCAGCTCCTCGCCAGACAGATGACGTCTAATCAATGGCGGGCCACTGAACAGCATCAGCCAGCGCTCAATCACCTCAGCATCAGACCAGTCAGCCGCCTGAGCTTCATTGATATGCAGAACCAGGTGGTAATGGTTTGACATGACGGCGTAGGCCGCAATATCAATAGCAAACATCTGCTCCAACAGCGCCAGCCGCTCTACAATCCATTGGCGGCGATGTTCAAAACAGTCCCCACTATGGGCATCCTGTCCACACAGAAAGGCACGACGCACACAACGTGAAATACAGTGGTAATAAGGGGTATCCAGCAGGCTTACCTGCTCTCGACGGGCACGGGTCATCACAATCTCCTGAAAAATGACGCCGATACGACTGGCGGGTGAAACCAGTGTAGGCGATGTTTTCAGAGAGTGGTAATTTTTATGGGTGTCCCCGTATTTTGCGTTGATAAGAAAGGTGACTACCTGCTAGCTGTAAAAGGTAATCAAAAAAAGCTGTATCAGGCTATCTGCTCTGCTTTTAAATCCGAAACAGATCAGCCTGGATACCGTCAGATAGAAAAGGGTCATGGGCGTCAGGAATACCGGGAACATCACGTATTAAGCGCTCGCGATATCATAGGGCTACCTGATTGGCCGGGGTTGAAGACAATCGGTATGGCCACGCGATACAGCTGTAACAAGGCAGGTCAGGAAACGTTGGACCATCGTTACTACATCAGCTCCGCTGAACTGAGTGAAGAGTCGTTTGCGCAGGGTGTACGTAGTCACTGGGATGTTGAGAATCGTCTGCACTGGGTACTTGATGTCGCTTTTCGCGAAGATGCCTGCAAAATCAGTAGGGGGCACGGAGCCCACAATCTAGCGACTTTACGCCATGTTGCAGTAAACCAGTTACGCCGAGAAACAACCAGAAAAGCAGGTACCCGTCGTAAGCAGCGGATGGCGGCTATGGATGTCATTTATCTGGACAAGGTAATACGTGCTTAAAAATCGTTCATGTTCTCGCCCTGCCAGTGTAGGCGAGGTTTTCAGAGAGTGGTAATTTTTATGGGTGTCCCCGTATTTATTAGTATTTTTTCCACGTTATTTATGGGTGTCCCCGTATTTTTTCCATGGGTGTCCCCGTATTTTTTCCACGAACTATATCACCCTGCTGGATGATGAGGTAACACTTAACGCCTCACTCAGAGGCTAAAAATTGTTGTCTAAAATAGCGAGGCACGAGCAATAGCCAGCTATTTTTTAGTCCTTTGCAGTGATTTGTTATGCAGATTCTATAGGTTATCTAAGTACTCATCTACTTGTGATTGATTGTTAAACTCAATTACTTTTATACCTTTAGCTTCTACATGTTTTAATATTTTCGAATAATTCTTACGTTTTTGATGATATGTTTTTAAAACCCATAAGATAATTGAATCTCGACTAAAAAATGTTTGCTTGAAAGATTCAACATTACCTGCGAATAACATCTTTTTAGTTGCCGCTCGGTTAATTGAGCGTGTAATAGAGCGGTATAATACTAAACCAAAAGAATGATTAAGCCATATTATTTGTGTTGCTCTTGGCCAAACAATATCACGAGCAACTGAATAATTTCCATCAACAACCCAATAATCAGATGATACAGCTTTAGTTACTAAAGCTCTAAAATCATCGCCTGGTCTTTCTACCCAATTAGGTAACCAATGTAATTGATCTAATTCAATATATTCCACTTTATGTTTTTGAGCTAACCTTTGCGAAAATGTAGACTTACCACTACAACTAGAGCCAATAACTACTATACGTTCCATCACCTAATCTCTCATTGAACACTTGTCTGCATAACAGCTTAATTGTATGCCGTCTCGCTTACACGGACGGAAAAATCGAGAAAGGAGTGATATAACTCTTTGATATATCGATACATTCTAAAGACATTTCACACTCTCCTCCCTGAGATTTCGAGAAACGCGTATATCTGGCTAATCGAGCCGATAAGAAACCGCGCCATTCGTTTTTAACTGTTTGATTTTTAACTGTTTGATTTTTAACATATCCACCCATTGATAACCACCTGTTCTGCTACGCCTTTAGTCTGGTTTTAAGCTGGCAAGTACAAATCCACCAAATATACTGTATGCATATACAGAAAATGGGGTGGCGCTAATGCGGTAAATTATTCCCACGTTTGATAAGAATTCCCCCTTCACTGATTAGCCAGCGGGTGTAAACAGGAGGTGTGTCTGGGCGAAAACATGATCATAAATCAACCACTTTGGCGCTAATTTCGGATGGTTTTCATCACTGAAAATAAGCGCATTTTAAATAATTTGGTGGCTGAAGATAGCTTCACAACAGACGCCCCTGGCTTTTCAGTCAGTCATCAATTCTGGCGTTCGATATGATGACAGCTGGATAAATATCATCAGTTATTAAGCAGGATCAGACGGCTTTATTTAGATGGCAACTTAAGCCCGACAGATGTCATCGCACAGGAAAACAGCAGTACACCCCAGGGCCCATCAAACGCCGGTGCGCTGTCTGCAGCGACCAGATCAATAAGATTGAAAGCTAAGGTAAAAAAGCCGTAGTTCAGCAATAGAAGCAGCAAAATTCCTTTAATGCCATGTGTCAGCACTAACGCCCTTAAGTCCGAGTGAATATCCTTCATTAATACCTCCTCCTGAGGTGTGTGAAATTCCCTGTTGTCCACCCAGCAGTCACAACCTGACTCTGCCATTTTCTTGTGGCCAAACCAGCCAGCGAGCAACAGTCCATCGACGAAAATCGACCATAACAACCAGCCAGACCGCGTACAACTTTCTTTCCAGTACAGAGTTCGTTGACAAAAAGCCATTAAAAACGAATGATAACGATTATCGTTAATAACTTATGGATCTCACAATGAAGCATGCGCCTGCGACGTCCAGCCTTGTGGATGCCCAGCTTGACTACATTCTGGCTGAGTCACTGTTAAAGCGGCCAGGTTCTGATGGCCTCTCGCCGACACGGGTTCGGGCCTATATTGAACGTAGTATGGCGCTGGCTGATTACCTGTCCGGCAAAGCGCGTGAGAAGCAGTTGTTGCGCTCGCTGAAAAACCTGATCAACGGCGCGACTGACCCGCTGCACCCCCTGCTGTTTCGTCAGTATTGTCTGGACAATCTGAACCGGCCGTTGCTCAGGCTCAGCCGCATTTATCGACATAACCCTGACGGTCAGCGCTATCTCGACGCATTGAAGTACGAATTGCATCTGATGCAGCGTTTCTGCTGCGCACCCAACCAGGAGGAAAGTTATGAGTAAGTTCCGCACGGAGTCAGACAGTATGGGCGCACTGGAGGTGCCGGTGGATGCACATTACGGTGCTCAGACGCAGCGGGCGGTTAACAACTTTCCGATCAGTGGCCAGCCCCTGCCAGCGCCCTTTATCCGTGCCCTGGCGCTGATCAAGCAGGCAGCAGCGGAAACCAACCTGCAGCTGGAGTTGCTGGATGAGCCCATTGCAACGGCGATCGTGGCTGTCTGCCAGCAGATCAGCGCTGGCCAGTATCGTGATCAGTTCCCGGTTGATGTGTTCCAGACCGGTTCTGGCACCAGCTCAAACATGAACATTAACGAAGTGGTCGCCACCCTGGCCTCTCGCCATAGTCAGCAAACCATCGATGCCAATGACCATGTCAATATGGGCCAGAGCTCCAACGATGTGATCCCCACCGCCATTCATGTCAGCGCGGCGATGGAGCTGGAACAGCAGCTGTTGCCTGCGCTGGAACATCTGCTGACCCGCATCCACAACAAATCGGCCAGCGTGGGCCAGGTGGTGAAAACCGGCCGTACGCATCTGATGGACGCCATGCCGGTGCGGCTGGAGCAAACCCTGCAAAGCTGGGCCGGGCAGATTGAACTGGCGATTGCCCGGTTGCGCGACACCCAGCCCCGCCTGCACCAGCTGGCGCAGGGCGGCACTGCCGTGGGCACCGGCATTAATGCCCACCCGGACTTCGCCGAGGCATTTGCTGTCCGCTTATCTGCGCTAACCGGTCTGTCGCTGACCTCTGCACCCTGCAAGTTCACCGCTCTGGCCACCCAGGACACCGCCGTTGAATTATCCGGTCAGCTCAAAGCCCTGGCCACCGGGCTGATGAAAATCGCCAATGATCTGCGCTGGATGAACAGCGGGCCGCTGGCCGGGCTGGGGGAGATTGCACTGGAAGCGCTGCAACCCGGCTCGTCCATTATGCCGGGCAAGGTCAACCCGGTGATCCCGGAAGCGACCATGATGGCCGCCGCCCAGGTGATGGGCAACGACACGGCGATCTGTATCGGCGGTCAGCATGGTAATTTTGAGCTGAACGTCATGCTGCCGATGATTGCCAGTAATCTGTTGCACAGTGAAAAATTGCTGAGCAATACCGCCCGCCTGCTGGCCGACCGCGCCATCGCCACTTTCACCGTTAACGAGGCCAATGTGCAGCAAGCACTGGCGCGCAATCCTATTCTGGTCACAGCGCTGAACCCGATTATTGGTTACCAGAAAGCCGCCGAGATCGCCAAAAAAGCCTATGCATCAGGCCAGCCGATTATTGATGTGACACTTGCCGAAACCGACCTGAGCCGGGCGCAACTGGAACAACTGCTCGACCCTGCCAGGCTGACAGAAGGCGGCATACCAGATTAAGGCAGCCAGCCCATACCCTTCGGTAATAACATCTATGTTAACCTGCCCTCGCCAATCTGGATGGCCGTGCATAGAGCAGTACGTTGTCTGTTGGGCCTTGGCCGACAGGCATCGCTGCAGGATTCAAACCAGGCAGATGACAGCAGATAATAATGACTAACGAAGCGCATATTGCTGGTACCGGCACCGCCGTGCCTTACCCGATTTCTACTGAACAGTACCTGGCCCACGATCGTAAAATACGTGAGCATAACGGTCAGTCCGAACACACCATCAAGATGATCGAGCGGCTGACTCTGGGGACGGGTATCCATACCCGCCACTACGTACACCCGCACTGGCTGCCGCAAGGTAAGCAACCCTCAGACTACCCGGATGCCGTAGATGTCTCTCTGAGTGAAGATATTTTCACCCCGCATGACTACATCCCGCCTTACCATGAACGGATGAAAGTGTTCCATGACACTGCGGTGAAACTGGCGGTAAAAGCCGCGCGTAAAGCGCTGGCCGACTGGGGCGGTGATCCATCGCAGATCACCCACCTGATCACCACCTGCACCAGTGGCTGGAGTGAGCCGGGCATCGCCGTCGAGGTGATCCGCCAGCTGGGGCTGCCACTGGATTGCCAGAAAGCGGAACTCAACTTCAATGGCTGCTTCTGTGGTGCCACCTGCCTGCGCATGGCCCGCGATGCCGTACGCGGTGGTGATGCCAGTGGTGTGCTGGTGGTTGCCGTTGAAACCGCCTCCACCCACTATGATCTGAACGCCACAGACACCTCCTCGCTGGTAGCACACTCGCTGTTTGCCGATGGTGCGGCAGCGGTAATTCTGGCCCCGCAAGGCCGCTGGAAGTACACCGGCACCGGTATGTCACTGGTGCCTGACAGCACCGCGCTGCTGGGGCTTGATCCACCAAAATCACCGGAGCATAGCGCCTACCGGATGACGCTGGATAAAGGCGTAGGCCCGGCACTGGGCGGCTACCTGCAAAGTGAACGGGGCAGCAGCCTGCTCGACAAACTGGAAGCCAGTGGTGACGGCGTTAAGCCAGGCCTGGCGATCCACCCGGGCGGGCCAAATATTCTGCACCATGTCGGTCAGGCATTTATGGCCCGTGGCTGGCAGGAAAACGCGCTGGAGCATTCCTACGATACCCTGCGCAGCGTCGGTAACCTGGGCGCGGCCGCCATGCTGTTTGTGCTGGCACGTAATCTGGAAAAGGTAAAAGAAGACAAGCTGATCACCATGGCCTTCGGCCCGGGCGTCACCATTGAGTGGGCAACCCTGGAACGGGCTGACACTTAATAACCGGCAATAAAAAACCACCGTCAGGGGTAACCCCGGCGGCGGTTTGTCTGACAGCTCAGCCTGAAAGTGAGGGGCTGCGGATAAGAACTTACGCCGTCGCCGGTGAGGGTTTACCCAAGCTTTTACATAACACCAGGAAGCCGAGTACACCGGACACCAGTGAGCCCAGCAGAATGCCCAGTCGCTCATCAAACAGCATCCCGGTTGAGGTGTCTCCAAACGCCAGCGAGCCAATAAACAGACTCATGGTGAAACCGATCCCGCACAGGGCCGACACCCCGAACAGCGTCGTCCAGCTGCAACCTGCAGGCAATGGCGCCAGCTGATAACGCACCGCCAGCCAGCAACAGCCAAACACACCCACCACCTTACCCACCAGCAAGCCCAGCGCGATCCCCAGCGAGACCGGGTGCAGCAGCTGTTCCATGCCAACACCCGACAAATCAATACCGGTATTGGCGAAAGCAAACAGGGGCAGAATAAAAAACGCCACAAAGCTGTGCAGATCATGCTCCAGCTCTTTCAACGGCTCGCCACCATGGCGACCCTTCATCGGAATAAAGAACGCCGCCAGCACCCCGGCCAGCGTCGAGTGAACGCCAGATTTGAGCATCGCCGCCCACATCACCACCGCCACCGTGATATAGAGCACCTTGGACTCTACCTTCAGGGCATTAAGCAGCATCAGCACAGGCACACAACAGGCCACCACCACCAGCGAGAACAATGACAACTCTTCGGTGTAGAACAGGGCAATAATCACAATGGCCCCGATATCATCGAAGATCGCCAGTGAGATCAGGAACACCTTCAGTGACGTCGGCACCCGGGAGCCCAGCAGCATCAATACACCCAGCGCAAAGGCGATATCCGTGGCGGCTGGAATCGCCCAGCCGGTCATAGCAAAGCCATCACTGTAATTAAAGGCGGTATAAACCAGTGCCGGGGCCAGCATGCCGCCCATAGCACCAATGCCTGGCAGGATAATATTACGTCGGTCGGCCAGCTCGCCGTCGACCAGTTCGCGCTTAAGTTCCAGTCCGACCAGAAAGAAGAACACTGCCATCAGGCCATCGTTAATCCACAACAACAGTGGTTTGGCGATCTCAAAGGTACCAATGCGCACTGCCACCGGCGTGTCCAGCAACAGCTGGTGGAACCCCGCCAGCGGTGAGTTGGCAATCAGAATGGTGATCAGCGTGACCGCCATCAACACTAGCCCACCGGCGGATTCCATTCTGAAAAAATGTCGCGCCCAGTTTGTCATTGCCGCTACCATAGTCATCCTCACAGATTCACCAGACACCAGGTTGTTCATACCCCTGCTAAATTTAGCTGACAATTTACCTACCAATATAGATCAACCGCTCTCGCAGTGGCCGACACTGAGGTGGCACCGGGCTATCGCCCATGCCGCAGCAACCCGTCTGCGGGGGTCTGCCCATCGCTCATCGTTAAACAATGGTAATCTTGTGCCAGGGTTTCCAGCGGCCTGATCAGGCCCTATCCGCCTCGATTCAACCTTCACAAGGGCGACGAAATGTTCTCCGTGTTGCAAAACCGCACCTACCGCCAGCTGTTTCTGGCCCAGATAATTGCCCTGATCGGCACCGGTCTGGCCACTGTCGCGCTGGGCCTGAAAGCCTTTGAACTGGCCGGGGCCAACGCCGGGGCCGTGCTAGGCACCGCGCTGGCGATTAAAATGCTGGCCTATATCAGCATCGCGCCACTGGCCAGTGCCATCACCGGCCTGCTACCCCGTCGCGCCCTGCTGATCAGCCTGGACCTTATCCGCGCCAGCGTGGCCCTGCTCTTGCCGTTTGTGGATGAAATCTGGCAGATCTATCTACTCATCTTCCTGCTGCAGTCGGCCTCGGCGGCGTTTACCCCCACCTTCCAGGCCAGCATTCCCGATATTCTGCCCGACGAGAAGGACTACACCCGCGCCCTGTCACTGTCACGGCTGGCCTATGATCTGGAAAATATTATCAGCCCGCTGCTGGCCGCCGCCCTGCTGACGGTGTTCAGCTTTCACAGCCTGTTTAATGGCACGGTACTGGGGTTTTGTGGCTCAGCTTTGCTGGTGCTGTCGGTCAGCCTGCCCAGCCCGACGGCAGACACCAGCCGCAGCTTTGCCCAGCGCGCCACGCTGGGACTGCGCATTTTCCTGGCGACGCCACGTTTACGAGGGCTACTGGCATTAAACCTGGTAGTGGCCAGCGCCAGCGCCATGGTGATTGTGAATACGGTGGTACTGGTGCAGAGCCGCTTTGGCCTGAGCGAACAGGCCACCGCCTGGGCATTCGCGGCCTTTGGTGCTGGGTCGATGCTGATTGCACTGCTGATGACAAAACTGAGTGACCGGCTGACGACCCGCAGCCTGATGCTGGCCGGAGCGGTACTGGTATGTTGCGGCTTACTGGCCGGGCTGTTGATTGACAGTTACAACGCCCTGGTGGCGGTGTGGTTTCTACTGGGGCTGGCGCTGTCACTGGTGCAGACTCCAGCGGGCCAGCTGCTGCGCCGCTCCGCCCACGCGCAAGACCGCCCCGCGCTGTTTGCTGCTCAGTTTGCCCTGTCTCACGGTTGCTGGTTACTCACTTATCCGCTGGTCGGCTGGCTGGGTGCCAATCTGAGCTGGAGCCTGACCTTCAGCCTGATGGCTGCGCTGGCCGCACTGGCCGCTCTGGTGGGTTACCGGCTCTGGCCGGTGGAAGATAACGACACCCTGCAGCATAGCCATGAAGGGCTGGCCAGGGATGACCCGCACTGGCATGAGGGCCACGGCCAGCACGGACACCGCCATAGCCACCACTTTATTATTGATGATAAGCACCCGGTGTGGCCGCGCTGATCGCTAAGCAGCACCTGTCGGCCCATGACTTCAGGCTAAAGGTTCAGCCAGCTGCTGATACAAAAAATCATGCAGCAGTTTCAATCGGTGTGATGCCATATGATCTCTGGGCCGGAGTGAGTACAGCGTCAGTGTTGGCGTGCCAAAGCTGGCTAACACAGGCACTAAACGACCCGTTTTCAGATCATCAGCGACCACGAACTCAGGAATCAACGTGATGCCCTGGCCTGCCACTAATGCGGCATGGAACAACTTACTGTTATTCGACTGTAAGCGTGGCTCAATATAGACATCGACAGGTCTGGCTCCCTCTAAAAACTGCCATTTTTTCGGTGTGCCTTGCAGGTTATACAGCAAGCACGCATGTTGCCTGAGATCCTGAGGATGTAGCGGCTCACCATGGCGTGCCAGGTAAGCCGGAGCCGCGCAGGCGACAAAGCGATAACCGGTGATACGCTGGCACAGCAACGCGCTGTCTGCCAGCTGGTAAGTTAACCGCAGCACCAGGTCATACTCCCCTTCCAGCACATTCACGTGCTGATCCGTCATCTGCACATCCAGCGTAATCTCCGGGTACGCCTCCATAAACTCAGCCAGTAACGGGGCAAACTTGCACAGCCCCCAGCTCATCGGCACGCTGATGCGTAACTTTCCTCTGGGGCTGGCGTGCGTTTCGACCAGCTCATCTTTGAGTTCCTTCCATTGGCCCAGCAGCGCCAGTGCACGACGATAGCAGCGCTCGCCACTCTCGGTAATCTGCATATGCCGTGTGCTGCGGATAAACAGTGTCGTTGCCAGCTCTGCTTCAAGCCGCTCAATGGCTTTCGACACTCTTGCTGTAGAGACACCAAGCCTCTGCCCCGCCGCAGTGAAGCTGCCTGATTCCACAACCGCTTTGAAGATTTTGAGACTTTCGAGCTGATTAATACCGGCCATATTCAACACAAAGTTAATAATGTTTTAGGAAAAACCGATATTCACACTCTTTTATGTTGCTGTCAAAGTACGCAGGACTTCTAACGAACCCGAGACAACCACCATGACAGCTAACAATGCAGCGCTATTCCAGCCAGCCCAGATCGGTCATATAGATTTACGAAATCGCCTCGCGGTTGCGCCGATGACACGCGTCAGCGCCAATGACGATGGCACAGCCAATGCGCTGATGTGCGAGTACTACCAGGCATATGCGACAGGTGGTTTTGGCTTGATTATTACCGAAGGTTTATACACCGATCAGCTGTTTAGCCAGTGTTACCGACAACAGCCAGGAATTACCAATGAGCAACAGGCGCAAAGCTGGCAGCCGATTATCGATGCGGTGCATAGCGAAGGCGGCATGATCATCGCCCAGCTGATGCATGCCGGGGCATTATCCCAATACAGCAAATATGCGGCTCACAGCAGCGGCCCCTCAGCCGTAAAGCCGCTGGGACAACAGATGTCTTTTTACTACGGCGAGGGTGACTACCGGTTACCGCAAGCCATGCGTGAAGATGATATCCAGGCGGCTATTCAAGGCTTTGCAGCGGCGGCTTTACTGGCCAAATCAGCAGGTTTTGACGGGGTAGAAATACACGGTGCTAACGGCTACCTGCTGGACCAGTTTCTTACCACTTACACCAATCAGCGGGAAGACAAATATGGGGGGAGCCTGACCAATCGTTTGCGCATTTATCAGGAAATCGTTAGTGCAGTCCGCGAGGCTGTGGGGCCTGATTTTGTTGTGGGTGTCCGGTTTTCCCAGACGAAGGTAAACGACAGCCAGTATCGCTGGCCAGAAGCCGACGCGGCGGCGCGCCAGGCCTTCACACTCATGCGTGAGAATCCGGTGGATTACATTCACACAACAGAGCCATCGTTAAACGAACCGGCCTTTGCTGGCAGCCCTTCGCTGGCGTCACTGGCAAAACAGATCAGTGGATTGCCGGTGATCGCTAATGGCGGCGTCAGCCAGCCAGCACTGGCAACAGCCATGCTGGAAAGTGATCAGGCTGACATTATATCGCTGGGAAAAACCGCCCTGGCCAACCCCAACTGGCCAATGGCAGTACAAAATAACCAGCTACTGAACAGCTTTAATTTTGCCATGTTCTCCCCCATCGCCAACCTGGAAAGCGCCAGCCGCTATTTTACTCAAGCGCACGACGCTGTATCCCCGTCCTGAAACGCTGGCCGCGTTAGTACGCGGCCAGTAATTTGCCTTCAGGGCAGCTGCGCTTCAAACGTCAGTAGCAGGCTCCAGCCCATTTTGTCGGCACGCGGGTTACTGCTGTCCTGCTCTTTATCCGTGCTGAGCATATAGCGCCCAGCCTGGGCCGGGGTAAAACTGAACTGACCTTTAGCATCGGTATGCAGTGCCATCACTGCCCGGTCATCCCGGTAGCGGGTGCCATCGGCGGTCAGTTCCAGTTCCATCTCCGGCGCAGGCTTGCCATTGAACAGCAATGTCATCTGGACCGGCTCACCGGCAACAATATCATTGGGATGGGTCTCAAATGCCAGCTCCAGCCCTTTACCCTGCGGCTGCAGTACCTGCTCGGTCGGTGCGCCTCGGGTCACAAAGCTCAACGTATTCCGGTGCCCCGCCCAGCTCATCACCTCGGTTGCACCTTTGGGCAATTTCGCCTGAGCCTGCTGTTTGTCCATAAACAGGCGATGATGCTGGCCTTCGGCGTCGGTGTAAAACGTCATATAGCGTGGGCCAGACTGCATCTGCAGTTTCCAGCTACCTGGGGCAGGCAGTTCCAGATCAAACACCGAGCGTCGCTTACCTTTGGTAAAACTGGCCAGCGGTGCGGTGGTGCCATCCGGTGCCGTCACCAGCAGTCCTTTCAGATCAATCGCTTTGTCCGCCTTAAAGATGGTGTTTGAGGCACTGACATCCACGGTGATCCATTTATCTGACTCCCCGGCAATATTAAAATCACCCGGCAAAATCCATAACGCGTGGGCCGTGGCCAGCGGTGCTACCGCCAGCAACACAGCACTACAGGCAAACTTACGTAGAGCAGTATTCAGAGTCATCGTGAGGTTCCAACAGTCAGGGTGACCGGGCCAATCTCCTGGCCCGCAGGCAGGCTGAAGCGTTGTGCTTCACCGCCCAGGTTAAAAGGCTGTTTGAGCAACGTACGGTTGCCATCTTCGCGCACGGCTTCCAGCACCAGCTGGTAGCCACCGTCGGCGGCAGGCTGACCACTGGCAGTACGCCCGTCCCAGTTCAGCTGATAGCTGCCCGCACTGCGGGTGGCGCTGGTTACAGCATCGAGCTGCTGGTGACCATAACGTCCGGCTTTACGCCACCAGCGGCGCAGATCAACCTCCCACTCGTTATCATCCATCCATAGCGCCAGTGAGCGCACCGGCTTACCGGCCTGCTCCACCCAGACCGCCACAAAAGGCCGGTGGGCATCGCCGTTGTCGATCAGCGGCAGTTCAAACTCAACACTCAGCGCAGGCGCAGCCAGAGCAGGCGTTGCCAGCCCCAGCAACAGCGATGCAGCCAGTGGTTTTAAAAAATTCATAGGAAATTCCCGTTCAGAGAGTACGGGCAGCCCGGCAGGCTGCCCGCTCACGGTTAGAGCGGCAGCGTCGCCAGGGAGGTGAACAACAGGGTAACCGCCAGTCCCAGCCCACTGACTGCCAGCAGCCGCAACCGCCGTTTGTGTTGCGGGATCACCAGCCATACGCCCGTCAGGGTAAACAGCAGCATGACCAGCGCCGACAGATCAATAAACCCGCGCCACCAGCCACTGCTATAACGGCCCATATGCAGATCATTGAGCCATGCAACATTGCCTTTAGGCTGCTGGATCAGAAGCAGCTGTGTCTGGGAAGGGGAAACCTCGACACTGCTGCGACCACCCGGCCGCTTAAAGTCAATATGCAACAGCTGATCATCTGCATCCCAGTCATAACTGACATAGGCAGCCCGCACGCCGTGCTCGCTGCTGAGCCACTGGCGCAGCGCTGCCGCCACCACCAGCGGGTCGGTTTGCCAGGCCGGATGCCGGGCCAGCTCAGTGGGCAGATTTAATACCTGCTCACTGGCCTGGCCCCGACCGGAAAACCAGTCCCGATGGTTGAGGGTGACGCCGGTCAGGGTAAAAAACAGCATGATCAGCAGCATCACCATCGAGCTGTACACATGTACGGTGCGCACCAGCCGGTAATTCGACCAGACTGATTTTTTACGCCCCACCCGGCTCGATTGCTCCGTCATCGTCCGCAGCTTAGAAGCGCGCCGCCAGGCTCAGACGAATATCCCGACCCGCTTCCGGCAGGCCAATCACGTTACCACTGCTGGTAGACACACCGTAGCTGGCATGGTCCAGGTACTGCTTATCAAGCAGGTTATTGACCGTCAGCGTCAGGCTCAGATCCTCCGTGGCCGTTGGCAACCAGCGAACGTACACATCATGGCGGCCATAGCCTGGTTTTTCTGCCCGGCCGCTGGCCACACGTGAAAGGTGGTGTACAAAGGTGCCACTCCAGCCCAGCAGCAGGTTCTGCGCGGGCAGCTGGTGCTGCACATCGGCAACCCACTGATCACCGGTTGCGGTACCAACCGACATATCACCATCGCTCAGCGGTTCACCGTCCAGTTCCGGACGGCTGTGGCTGAAGCTCAGGCTGGCCTGGGTCTGCTCCCACTCATAACCGGCTTTCAGCTCGATACCGCGGTTTTTGACATCGCCGGTATTTTCTACCGAGCTGCGGTTGACGCGATCCACAAAGTCATCAATGTGGCTGACAAACACCGTACCTTCCAGGCTCAGTGCGCCCTGGTTGTAGTTCAGGCCCAGTTCCAGGTTATCCGCCGTTTCTTCTTTCAGCGACGGGCTGTTGATTGCATAACCCAGCATGTACGCTTCTTTTACCTTGGGGCCTCGCATGGCACGGGCATAGCCTGCGTTAAAGGTCAGCGCATCGCTGAGCTTATATTCCATTCCCAGGTTAGGGCTGATGCCGCTATTGCTGAAAGACTGGCCATCGCTATCGTCCAGCTGGTAATGGTCATAACGGGCACCGGCGGTTACCAGCAACTGCGATGTGGCCTGGTAGTGGTCCTGCAGGTAGAGGCCAGCAATACGGGCTTTTTCATCGGCCACTGGCGTTTCCGGGTTGATGTAGTAACCGGTATCACGGCGGTAGTCACCCCCGAACACCAGGGTATGTTCGCCGCTGCGCAGGGTGTTGCGCAGATCCGCACCGATACTTTTCACTCCGGCACCGTCTTTCGGGCTGTCAGCACCGTCCTGGGTCAGGTAGGCATCGGTGCTGTAAAACGTAGTTTCGATATCCAGCGCATCACCGGCAGGGTTGATGTCATAGCCCAGCGTAGTTGTTTTACGGTGACTTTCCTGACGGTTTTCAGGGTTCCAGCCTGCTGCAACAAAGTGCGGACGCAGGTTACGTTCGCCGTCGTCGTAGCGTACTTCGTGACTCAGGCTCAAACGCTGCTGTTCGGTAGGCGTTGCCACCAGCTTGAAGAAGCCGCTATCAACATCCGTCTCGGTATTGTTGATAGTATTGCCACGGCCATCATCAAAGGAATTACCCTGCTGACGGGTCAAAGACGCCAGTACGCCCACCTTGTCTCCAGCTTTGCCAAACACGGTGCCGCTGGTTTTCAGCACATCACCATTGCTGTAGTAACCGAGTTTGACCAAGGCCCCGGCTTTTTCGCCATCACGTAACAGATCATCCGGGTCACGGGTGGTAAAGCGAATCGCTCCGCCCAGCGCACCGGCGCCATCGGTGGCCAGCCCGGCACCGGACTGTACTTCCACTTTTTTAAGCAGCTCAGGTTCGATACCGACCCGGCCCTGGTGATGAAACAGATAACCGGCCTGTACGGCACCGTCCACGCTGATATTCAGGTTGGTATCTTCAATACCGCGCAGGTAAATTTTCTGTGCCACGCCCAGTGAACCACCCACAGAAACAGACGGTGTCTGACGGAACACATCGCCCAGGTCAGATGCCTGGCGCAGGTCCAGCTGCTCACGGCTGATAACCTCATCGATACCAGCCGATGACTGTGCCGTCACCTGTACTTTATCCAGAGTGCCAGCGAAAGCCGGGGAAATCAGAGCGGCACTGACCGTTGCAATCGCAACCGTCAGCAGATGGCGGGGAGCCTGGTACATCGACGTTATCTCCATGAGAATAATAATGAACATTAGATGCATTTAATTCTCATTCATGGAGTGGTGAAACAAAAGCTCATTTACATTTTTTACATTTATCACCCTGTAACCCGGGCAACCATAGCCTCATCACCAGCCCACCCCTGTCAGGGTTCTGTGCTGATAGCGTGCCGCCTGCCCCCTGGATCTGCCGTTGGGCCAGTGCAAGGCCCAACCCTGCCCCGCCGCCATCACGGTTGCGCGAACGGTCCAGCCGGAAAAACGGCAGGAAAATATTCGCCAGCTGGGCCTGGGGTACACCGGGCCCCTGATCCTGCACCGATACCTGATAGCCGCCGTTCAGCGGCTGCGCGCTGACCGATACAACCTGCCCAGCCGGGGTATGGCGCAACGCGTTGCGGATTATATTTTCCAGCGCCTGACTCAGTGCTCGCTCATCGGCTGGCACCTGCTCCAGCCCGTCGGCCAGCTGTAACGTCAGCTGGCGGTCCGGGTATTCATAGCGGGCATCGTCAGCAATCACTTCCATCAGCAATGACAGGTCCACCGGCTGAGTCAGCACAGGTTGCGCATCATGTTCCAGTGCCGCCAGCAACAGGGTGTCTTCCACCAGCTGGCGCATCGCCTGCGCCTCTTTACGGCCCCGTTCACGCAACTGATCCGCAGTCATATCATCGTCGAGTGCCAGCTCAAGCCGGGTCAGCGGGGTGCGCAGTTCATGGGACAGATCATGGATCAGGTGACGCTGGGTACGGATCAGCCCGCCAATATGGTCCGCCATGCGGTCAAACGTCTGGGCCAGTTCATCCAGCTCATCCATGCGACGGCCGCTCGGGTTATACACCCGCACATCATAATCACCGGCATCAAAACGTCGGGTCGCCTGCTGCAGCTGGCGCAGGGGTCGCATCAGGTGGCGGTAAAACAACGCACACAGCAGCAACATCAACAGCACTGGTGGCACCACCTGAAGTAAACGGTGGGTATACGGCCACCAGCGCCCTGGTAGCATACGCGCAGGCAGGCGCACCGCCAGCGACGTTACCCCGTCAGTAAAAGGGATCTGAATAATGGGAGTGTCATGGTGAAGGTGCACTGGCCAGTCCAGCCCCCGGCCAATCCGGTTCAGGGTAAAGGGGGTTTCCAGCCCCGCTGTCAGCCAGTGCTCCTCGACCCGGACCACCGTAATCAGCGTGTTTTCCTGTTGCTGCAGTGCCTGTAGCCACTGCTCCCGCAACACCGTATCTCCAGTGCCAGACAGCGCCTCAGCCCTGTTTGCCCACTGCTGCATCTCCTGCTGATCAGCCGGGTCAAGCAGGCTCATCTGCCGCTCAACCCAGTCTCCAGCCATGCCGACCAGCGTCACCAGCAACACCGCAGCCAGACCAAAACTCAGGCATAGCTTCCAGTACAGACGCCGACTCATCGCAAGCGGTATCCCTGACCATGAACAGTCTGAATCTGACAGTCCAGACACCCCAGCTGGGCCAGCTTGCGGCGCAGTTTACTGATATGCATATCCAGGCTGCGATCGTAACGACTCCAGGGCCGTCCCATCACCTCCTGATACAGCATCGGCTTGCTCAGCACCTCACCGGCACAGCGCATCAGTTGCTGCAGCAAGCTGTATTCGGTGGGTGTGAGTGGCAGGGATTGCTGCTGCCAGCACAGCTGCAGACCTTCAGCCTGCAATGTCAGCCCGGCATAGTTCAGCGGGGCCTGCTGCTCCGGTTCAGGCTCAATCACCGCACCACTACGGCGTAATACAGCGTCGACCCGCAACATCAATTCGGTGATATTAAACGGCTTGGTCAGGTAATCATCCGCGCCACACTGCAGGCCTCGAATGCGCTGCTGCTCGTCACCGCAGGCCGTGAGCATAATCACCGGCGTATTGTGCTGCTGGCGCAAAGCAGTCAGCACGCTGAGGCCATCACGCCGGGGCAGCAGCCAGTCAAGCAGGATCAGGTTAAACCGCTGCTGGCGGGTATGGCACAGCGCCTGTTCGCCATCAAAACAGGTGGTCACCTGGTAGCCACGCTGGCGCAGCTGACGACTAAGCAGTTCATTCAGGCTCTGATCATCCTCAACAATCAGTACCTGAGCCTGTGAGGCGAGCTGGGACGTGTAAGAGGGAGAGGCGCAAATGGGCACAGACATACAACCTGTCATCCTGATGAGTGATCGAAGCCGCGCAGACTGACAAAAGCTGACAAATAATGCAAACCATTATCATTAATATCTTTACGTCGATCCTGTTATCAAACACCCCAAAATGTCGGTTCTGTTACACTGGCCCAATGATCCCCTTGCAACCCACGCTGGATATTCGCAGCTATCAGCCCCACGCCCATATTCATCAGCATGATTATCATCAGCTGGTGCTGCCCGTTGCAGGTCAGCTACAGATGCAGGTGGGCCACAGGGAGGGGCTGGTCAGCAATCAGCAGATCGCGCTGATTGCCGCCGGTGAAGATCACGGTTTCCATGCCGATGGCCATAACCGCTTTATTGTGGCCGATATTCCCGACCGGCTGGCACCACAGCTGGCCCGGCTGCCTGCATTTATGCCGCTGGACCCGGTGCTGAGCCAGTACATCCACTTTCTCCACCTGCAATTAAGCCTGCCAGGCAGCGCCCAGCTGGATAGTCAGCCACAGATGCTGCAATTACTGCTGCAGCTATTACATGAGCGCACCGGCGAGCCACGCCAGCTCGACCCGCGCATCGCCGCCGCTCGCCATTATCTGGACCAGCACTACGCTCAGTCGATATCGCTGGCCACCCTGGCCCGCGTAGCCAGCCTCAGCCCGCGTCAACTCAGTGAACTGTTTCACCGCCAGTTCGCAATGACCCCTCAGCAATATCAGACCGACAAGCGTATGCGGCACGCCCACCAGTTGCTGTGCAACACCACCCTGAGCGTGCAACGCATCGCTGATCAGGTCGGCTATCAAAGCCTGGCAGCGTTCAGTAACCGCTTTCGCAAGCACTTTGGCCAGCCCCCTCGCAATGTCCGCCAGATCGACAAACAGCCTCGCCAGATCAGCAAAGACGGCACCCGGTAGCCCGCTTTACACTGCCCGGCGTTACTAATCTGTTTGATTCAGGAGTTGTTATGTCCAGCCAGGCACGCGCCACCGCGATCGGCGCTATCTCTATTGTGTTATGGGGCACCCTGGCCCTGCTGACCCGGCTTACCGATGGCCAGATACCGCCTTTTCAGATGATGGCGATGACCTTTACCATTGCGTTCTTACTGATGTGTGGCCGCTGGTGGTTGCAGGGCCACAGTGGCACCCGCTATCTGCGCCAGCCTGCGGGCGTCTGGCTGCTGGGAGTTACCGGGTACTTTGGCTATCACCTGTGTTATTTCGTCGCCATGCAGCTGGCACCGGCAGTCGAGGTCAGCCTGCTGGCCTATCTCTGGCCGCTGCTGATTGTGCTGTTTGCCGCCCTGCTACCCGGTGAAACACTCAAGCCTCGGCACCTGCTCGGCGCTCTGCTGGCACTGGGCGGATGCTGGCTGCTGATCGGCCAGGGCGGGGCCGGGTTTGATCCGCAATACCTGACCGGCTACCTGCTGGCGCTGGCCTGCGCACTGATCTGGTCCGGCTATTCGGTGGCCAGTCGCCGGGTCAGTGCGATCCCCACTGACGCTGTGGGCTGGTTCTGCGCCGCGACGGCGCTGCTGGCACTGGGCTGTCATCTGGCCTGGGAGGAAACCCGCTGGTCGCTGGGCACTGATCAGTGGATCGGCATTATCGGCCTGGGCACCGGCCCGGTCGGGCTGGCCTTTTTCACCTGGGATCACGGCATCAAACACGGCAACCTGCCACTGCTGGGTGTACTGGCCTATGCCGCCCCGTTGATCTCCATTCTATTACTGGTGCTGGCCGGGCACGCCGAGCCCAGCATAATACTGCTGCTCGCCTGCCTGACCATCGTTGGGGGCTCGCTGGTGGCCGGATTACCGCGCAAACCGGCGGCGGATTGATACGCGTATCAAAACCAGGCTGCCTGTCGCCTGCTTATAAAGCACAGGCAAACACTGATGAGAGAAACTAATTACAACATACCACCTACAGTATATTAAAAATAAAAAACCTTAAGGTTTAGTTTTAATAAAAACGATCATATCCATATTAGTAAACCCTGCCGACACCCGCCTAAGCCTTGACTAATCAGCTGCGTATGATATTTTACTGTCCTTTGCCATTTTATAAGGTCAATAAAGATGCCAAAGGCCAGTGAAATCAAGAAAAACTCAGCCATCGAGTTTAACGGTAAAGTATTATTTGTAAAAGATATTGAGCGCTCTGTTCCCCAGGGCCGTGCTGGCGGCAGCCTGTACCGCATGCGTATGTACGATGTGGTTACCGGCAGCAAAGTTGATGAGACCTTTAAAGATTCAGATATGCTGAACTTCGCTGATCTGACTCGCCAGCCGTCCATGCTGTCGTACATTGATGGCGACGAATATGTATTCATGGACAATGAAGACTACACCCCGTACCACCTGAACAAAGACACCATCGCCGATGAACTACTGTTTATCAACGAAGAGACCAAGGGCATCTACGTGATCCTGGTCGATGGCGCCCCCGTTGCACTGGACCTGCCAACCAGCGTTGAACTGGAAGTCATGGAAACAGACCCAGCGCTGAAAGGCGGTTCTGCAACGGCCCGTACCAAGCCTGCAAAACTGTCTACGGGCCTGACGGTACAGGTGCCTGAGCACATCGCCACCGGTGATATGATCAAAGTAAACATTGAAGATAAAAAGTTCATGGGCCGCGGCGAAGCCAAGTAAAGTAAGCGAACCATTATAGAAAAAGGATATGCCTGCAGGTATATCCTTTTTTTATTGACAGACTGACCAGACTGAAGCTAACAGTTCAGCCACCTGTAGCAGCGCGCTCCGCGCGCGTCTAATACTGAAGCAGAATTCAAGAAACCACAGTACAACCCGCCACAAAAAATAAAACCCTGCTCATCCATATTCAACTAATATAATTTAAATAGAAACCAACCATCATTAAATTAAAACAAATTAAACTGCACTGTTAATCAAATAAAACTCAAGCCAACCCTGCCTGTTTCAACATTATAAAACTCCTGTGGTCTGGCACTGTCTTGGGGTAAACTGCCAGCTGTTCAGAGCACACACGATTAACACCTGTCACAGCAAGAGTCGTAACCGATGAGAGCCTTACTCCATAGCCTGATGCTGGCGTTAACACTGAGCATCGCCGCCGGGCCGGTTCACGCCGACACGATCCGCGTTGCCGTGGCCAGTAACTTCGCCCCGGCAATCAAAGCACTCAGCCAGCAGTTTGAGCAGCAAACCGGCCACCGGGTGCAGCTGGCGTTCGGCTCTACCGGTAAACAGTACGCCCAGATTATCCATGGCGCGCCCTTTGATGCGTTTTTCGCGGCTGACAGTAAGCGCCCCCAGCTGCTGGAGCAACAGGGAATCGCCCTGCCCGGCAGCCGATTTACCTATGCCATTGGCAAACTTGTGCTGTGGAGCCCGGAGCCTGGCCGGGTGGATGACCAGGGTCAGATACTCCAGCAAGGCTCCTTACGTCACCTGGCCCTGGCCAACCCCAAACTGGCCCCCTATGGCAAAGCCGCTGAACAGGTTATGCGGGCCCAGGGCGTCTGGCAGGCGTGGCGAGGCCGGATAGTACGCGGGGAAAATATTGGCCAGGCATTACAGTTTGTAAAAAGCGGCAATGCCGAACTAGGCTTTGTAGCCTGGGCCCAGCTGCGCCAACCCGGCAGCGCTGTCACCGGTTCATGGTGGACGCCGCCTCAGTCATCCTACAGCCCAATCACCCAACAGGCCGTGCTGCTTAACGACAACCCCGTGGCGCGCCAGCTGCTGGCTTTTGTGCGTAGCGACAGCGCCCGTACGCTTATCCAGTCTTACGGATACACCCTGCCATGAGCCTGACCGACGCCGACCTGACCGCCCTGCTGGTCACCCTTAAACTGGCCGCCATCTCAACCTGTATCCTGCTGCTGGTTGGCACGCCCATCGCTTGGTGGCTGGCGCGCACCCGCTGGCGGTTCAAGTTTCTGATCGAAGCGGTGGTTGCTCTGCCACTGGTACTGCCGCCGACCGTGCTCGGCTTCTATCTGCTTGTCACCCTGGGGCCCCATGGTCCGATTGGCGGACTGATGGAAACCCTGGGCGGGCGACCGCTGGCCTTTACCTTCAGCGGGCTGGTGATCGGCTCGGTGCTCTATTCCATGCCGTTTGTGATTCAGCCGGTGCAGAATGCTTTCAGCGCCATCGGTAATCGCCCGCTGGAAGTGGCCGCCACCCTGCGCGCTTCACCGCTGGACCGTTTTTTCACCGTTGCCGTGCCGCTGGCCGCGCCGGGATTTATCACCGCTGCCGTGCTCGGCTTCGCCCATACCCTGGGCGAGTTCGGCGTGGTACTGATGATTGGTGGCAATATCCCCGGCGAGACTCAGGTGGTCTCCATCGCCATCTATGACCATGTAGAAGCGCTGGAATATAGCCAGGCCCACTGGATTTCCGGCGGCCTGCTGCTGTTATCGTTTGTACTGCTGATGGCGGTTTACGCCCTCAATCGACGCTTTACTGTGGTGAAAACATGAGTATCGAACTGCAACTCAGTCTGGCACGGGGTGATTTTTCACTGGATGTGGCACTAAGCCTGCCAGGGCGCGGCGTTACCGCCATCTTTGGCCCGTCCGGCTGTGGTAAAACGACTCTGTTACGGGCCATTGCCGGGCTGGAACCTGATGTTCAGGGCACACTGCAGGTCGGTGATCGCTGCTGGCAGGGGCCCGACCGTTTCCTCCCCACCCATAAACGCCCGCTGGGCTATGTGTTTCAGGAACCCAGCCTGTTTGCCCACCTGAGCGTGCAAGGCAATCTGGAATATGGCCTGAAGCGACGTAAAGGTCAGCCGGAAAAAATCGCCCTGGCCAGCGCCATCGAGCTGCTGGGCATCGGCCATCTGCTACAGCGTAAACCTCACCAACTGTCCGGCGGCGAGCAGCAGCGAGTGGCGATCGCCCGTGCGCTGGCGGTCAGCCCGGATATTCTGTTGATGGACGAGCCTCTGGCCGCGCTGGACCAGCAACGCAAGCAGGAGATTCTGCCCTATCTGGAGTCCCTGCATCAGACACTGGATATTCCGCTACTGTACGTCAGTCATTCACGGGATGAGGTGGCACGGCTGGCCGACCATATGGTGTTGCTGTCTGAGGGGCGGGTAAAGGCGACGGGCAGCATCAACGCGCTGTTCACCCGGCTGGACTTGAGTCTGGCCCATGAACCGGGCACTGAAACGGTTATTAACGCCGTGGTGGCTGGCCATGATGCCCACTATGGCCTGAGCCATCTCGACTTTGCCGGGGGCCGCTTCACCGTTGCCGGTAAACCGCTACCACTGGATCAGCCCGTGCGGCTGCAGGTACTGGCCCGTGATGTCAGCCTGACCCTGGAACACCAGGGCCAGACCAGCATCCTCAATATCTTCCCCGCCACCGTCGAAGCCCTGGCCGAGGCCGGGCCTGCGCATATCACCGTGCGTCTGCTGCTGGGCAACGTACCGCTGCTGTCGCGGATTACCCGCAAGTCAGCCGAGGAGCTGGGACTAGCACCAGGCACAGCGGTGTATGCGCAGATCAAAAGTGTGGCGTTGATGACCTGAGCCGGTTACTGCAATGTTTAGCGGTGCGCCAGTGCTGTTTCATCACCCGCGGCATCAATACGCGCCTGTTCTTCGTCCAGGATGTCCTGTGGGAACTGGCTCATAAAGCAGCAACAGATGCCTTCACCGATCATGGTACGCGGGCCCAGCGGGTGGCCGATATGGCGGTACACGCCGTGGGAGTGGCCATGGCTATGATCATGTGAATGGCTGTGATCGTGGCTATGGCCGTGCTCATGTGCATGGTCGTGGCTGTGATCGTGATCGTGATCGTGATCGTGATCGTGATCGTGATCGTGGCTATGCTCTGCACTCGCGTCCTGGTACTCGGCATGGTGATGGTGCACATCCACCTCACCGGCAGCCAGGCGACGTTTGAACGATTCCATCAGGGTTTCTTCACCGCTCTGGCCGTCCATGATTTCCCGTACCCGTACTTCAAAGGCATCGATCACCTTATCGTGATCGCTCAGGTACGGTGCATTGATAAACTCAACGCCTGGGTTCTCTGCCGCAACCTTATCAACATAGCCGTAGATACGTTTGATCAGGCGACCCGTGAACAGGAAGTAAGGCGCGACAACCACGCGCTTGTAACCCAGCTTGAGCAGCTTCTCCAGTCCCACACCCACGGATGGGTAGGTCACGCCGGAATACACCGTATCCGCCCAGCCAAAGCCCATATTCTCATTAACGATGCGGGTCAGTTTGGCCGCTTCGGCGTTGGCCCAGCTATCGGACGTACCACGGCCAACGACTACCAGCAGAGTGTCGTAGAGGTTTTCCGGCGGCTGCTGCGGGTCATAGCCCAGTGATTCGTAAATCCGCGCCTGGAACGCTTCAACCATCGCCGGGTGCAGCCCCAGCTCGCTGCCATAGGTCACCTGCAGGCCGTCGTTCTTTTCTTCAAAGGTGGTCAGCACCGAGGGAATATCGTTCTTGGCGTGGGTCGCGGCAAACAGCATCCCTGGCACCGCCAGAATCTGTTCACAGCCCGCCTCTACCAGCCGGTTCAGGCCCATATGGATATTCGGCGCGGAGTATTCCAGAAAGCCGTATTCCACTGGCAGATCCGGGAAGCGCTTTTTCAGCCCTTCGGCGACTTTGCCAAACTCGCGTTCTGCTTCTTTGTCGCGGCTACCGTGGCCGCAAATCATAATGCCCTGTTTCGACATGGGTACTCTCGTCATTGTAATGTTGGGTGCGCCAGGCCTGCGGTTACGCAAGTAAGCCTGGCCGTTTTTTATGTTTTGTCCGCAAGGCTGTCGCGGCAAGGCATCGCTGTCGCCTGATCGCAGGAGCCAGCTTGCTGGCGATTCACTCGTTCCCAGGCTCCGCGTGGGAATGCATAGCCCACAGTCGGTGCAGCGCTATCGCGGCCAGTCTGTGCCAGTGCTAATTACGGTCTTGCCTGCTGGCGCGTCAAGGGCTTCGCCCTTAACAATCCCGGCACCTCCACAGAACGGCTATTTCCGCTACCGTGCATTTTTTCGGCGGACAAAAAGAACTCGCTTCGCTCAGACACCTTTTTGCCTTATCGCCGAAAAAACACCCGCTATCGGGCCGTTCAGAGTCGGCGCAACAGCGGTGCCAGCGAACAACATCCGTGTACGATTAAAGCCCACGCCTGATCGTAGGAGCCTGCTTGCTGGCGATTAAACCCTGTGACATCAATACGTTCGCCGATCGCGAGCAAGCTCGCTCCTACAGCACAGATCCGCTCGTTCCCACGCTCCGCGTGGGAATGCATAACCAGAACTGACGCGACGGGACGTCGCTGCTACAGACGCTGAACCATCGCGAGCAAGCTCGCTCCTACAAGCCCAGGCTGCAAAGCCCGATCGTAGGAGCCAGCTTGCTGGCGATCAGGCCAGTAATGATCAGCCCGCCTGCTCAGCCCCTTCGTCCAGTTCCAGCAGCAGGTCCTGTAGCCGGTCAGCATAGTCACCAGGCTCGGCCCAGAGGCCGCGCTGGATCGCTTCCAGTAACCGTTCGGCCATTTCTTCCAGCGCAGACCGGTTGTGCTGTTGCATAAATTCGCGGTTTTGCGGGTCAAAGACCAGCGCTTCGCTGACCTGTTCATACTGATAATCGGCCACCAGGTCGGTGGTGGCATCGTAGGCGAACAGGTAATCCACGCTGGCGGTCATTTCGAATGCGCCTTTATAGCCGTGTTGCTGCATGGCTTCAATCCATTTCGGATTTAACAGCCGACTGCGTACTACCCGGTTCAACTCTTCGTTCAGAGTACGGATTTTAGGCTGGGCCGGGTTGGCATGATCGCTGTGGTACACCTGCGGCATTTCACCGCTGAGAACCCGCACGGCGTTGGTCATGCCGCCCTGAAACTGGTAATAATCATCGGAGTCCAGAATATCGTGTTCACGGTTGTCCTGGTTCTGTACCACCGCCTCCAGCTGGCTGAGCTGGTGGGCAAACGCACTGCGCGCTTCCACCCCGTCACCGGGCTGGTTGCCGTAGGCGTAACCACCCCAGTTCAGGTAGGCATCGGCCAGATCACTGCTGTTTTCCCAGCAGCGCTCGTCGATCAGGCCCTGCAGCCCGGCCCCGTAGGCACCGGGTTTACTGCCAAATACCCGGTAACTGGCTTCACGGCTGGCCTGTTCAACAGACATCCCCTCGTCAATCAGCTGTTGCTGACGTTGTTCAATATGCTGGCGAATCCGGTTGCTGTTGCCGGGTTCATCCAGCGTAGCTATGGCCTGTACAGCGGCATCATAGAGCTTCATCACATTAGGGAAGGCATCGCGGAAGAAGCCAGACACCCGCAAAGTCACATCCACCCGCGGCCGCCCCAGCTGCATTGCCGGGACGATTTCGAAATCCACCACCCGGTTAGAACCCGCCGCCCAGACCGGTTTCACCCCCATCAGCGCAAACGCCTGGGCGATATCATCGCCGCCGGTACGCATGGTCGCCGTGCCCCACACCGATAGCCCCAGCTGCGCCGGATAGTCGCCCTCCTCCTGTAGATGGCGCTCAATCAGCGCCTGGGCCGACAGCTGGCCCAGCGCCCAGGCCGCCGGTGAAGGAATGGCGCGGTTATCCACTGAGAAAAAGTTACGCCCGGTGGGCAGGGTATCCAGCCGACCACGGGTCGGCGCGCCGCTGGGGCCTGGGGGAATAAACCCACCGCTCAGCCCGGTTAACAGCGCACTGATCTCCTGCTCGGCACTTTGTTGCAACGCCTGCCAGAGGGTGGTTCGGACATACCTCAGCAGGCAGCCAGTGGCAGGCAACGCATCCAGCGTCAGTTGTTCATTGTCGATCAGATAACGCTGCAGCAGTTGCGCGGCCAGCAGTTCCAGCCGTTCACGGGTATCCGCTTCGCTGCGCCAGGGCTGATCACTGATCTGCTGCAGCATGTCCGGCTGCGGCCCCTGCCAGGGCTGGTGCGTGGCATTAAGCGGGTCAAACTCCCCCAGCCCCAGGTCCGCCGCCAGGTTGTGCAGAATGCCCTGGGCATGGGCCTGTTCGCCCCGAGGCAAACGCAACAGCGCAACCAGGGTATCCGCCAGTTTGCCCCCTTCAGGCAGCTGACCCAGAATGTGCAGACCATGGCGGATTTGCGCCTCTTTGATCTCACACAGGTAGGCGTCCAGCTCTTCCAGCAGCGCATCATCGCCATCACTGGCCTTGCCTGGCAACTCTTCCAGCAGGTGAGAGCTGCGTACCTTTTCCAGGATCTGCTCACGCAACCAGGCTTCCCGGCGATTATCCATCCCCAGCGCCTGGTAATACTCATCTACCAGCCCTTCCAGATCAGCCATTTCGCCGTAGGTTTCCGCGCGGGTCATCGGCGGCATCAGGTGATCAATAATCACCGCCTGAGTACGCCGTTTAGCCTGCGCCCCTTCGCCAGGGTCGTTGACGATAAACGGATAAAAGTGCGGCATCGGCCCCAGTACAAGATCGGGCCAGCACTGGTCCGACAGCGCCACCCCTTTGCCTGGCAGCCATTCCAGGTTGCCATGTTTACCAACATGGATCAGCGCATCCACCTGGTAGCAGTGACGCAGCCAGAAGTAGAACGCCAGATAATTATGCGGCGGGATCAGATCCGGGTCGTGATAATTGGCCGCCAGGTCGAGGTTAAACCCCCGTGCAGGCTGGATGCCGATAAACGTCTCACCCAGCCGGATACCCGACAGCATCAACCGGCCATCGCGGTATTTTATATCCTGCTCCGGCGCCCCCCAGCGGTCCCAGATCGCCCGCTGATTTTCTTCCGGTAAGCGGGAGAAATGCTGCAGATATTCATCCACCGCCAGGCTCTGCCAGCACGGCAGATGGTGCAGAGTATTGGGGTTATTGGTGACCGCCTCCAGCAACGCCTCGATCAGCGCATCGCCGGTGTCGGGCAGCTCAGCCAGCGGATAACCGGCCAGTTTCAGCGCCCGTAGAATGTTCACCGTTGACGCCGGGGTATCCAGCCCAACGCCATTGCCGATCCGGCCATCGCGGGTGGGATAATTGGCCAGAATCAGTGCCAGCCGTTTGTCGGCGTTAGCTTTTTGCCCCAGCGCACAGCTGCGCTGCGCCAGCTGGCAGACAAAGTCCGCCCGTTCCGTCTGCAACTGATAGCGCACCACCGGCATCTGAGCCCGCTGGCAAAACTGCGCCACGGTTTTAAAACTGATGGCACGGGTGATCACCCGGCCATCCATCTCCGGCAGTACCACCTGCATGGCAATATCCCGGCTGCGCAGGCCCTGGGTTTGCGCTTGCCAGTCGTCCTCAGTACTGCTGGAAAGCACCAGCTGTAACACCGGCAAGGGTCGTTCGAACGGTGACTGAAAATCGGTCGGCTCACACGACAGCGCCGGACTGCCCACCCGGTTACTGGCAAAACCGGTGCTGTTCATAATCAGCTGGGCCTGGCTGCGTTCCAGCAACAGATTGACCAGCGCAATCGACTCCGGGCATTTAAGCGAGGCAATGGCGATCGGCAACGGGTTCAGCCCGGCCAGCACCATCCGTTCGATCAGCTGATCAAACATCTCGGTGTTAGCACTTTGCAGGTGGCTGCGATAAAACAGCAACGCCACCACCGGCTGGTCCGCCTGCCAGCGCTGCTGCCACTGCGCCAGAGTGGCCGTCTCACCGCCCGGCTGATATAGCATGCAACGGGGCACCGGCTGCGGCTCATGCCAGGAAGTTTCCACGGCCAGATATTCACTTTGCAGGAAGCTGAGCAATGATTGACTGTTCGCCAGACCGCCTTCACGCAGGTAACGCCAGACCCGCTGCTGATCCCCCGCCGCCACGGTGGAGTATGCGCGCAGTTGTGGGTCATCAGCATCATCACCCGGCACCAGAATCAGCGTCCGCCCAGGCCGTTGCGCCCAGGCCTGCAGCCGCTCCACGCCATACTGCCAGTAATTTTCACCTCCCAGCAACGACACCACCACCAGCTGTGCCTGCTCCAGCACCTTGTGCTCATACAGATCAAACGCCGCCGGTTTGAGCAACTGCACCCAGTTAGCCAGCCGCACCTGGGGAGCATCAGCAGGCTGTGCATCCACCGCCGCCGCCAGCGCCGCCAGGGTGCTGTCGGCGGCCGCCATCATTACAATGGGGGCCGGGTTTTGATCCAGGTCGATAATGCCTTCATCGTCGACAAAACCACCGGGTTGTGCAGCTAACAGGTGCATGGGTTACCTTTTTTGACTGTTAAGTATCTGGGTGTGCTAAGGCTGATCGTGGTTAACGTGTGTTGTGGCCAATAAATTCTGAGTCAGCCCCATCGCGAGCAAGCTCACTCCTACAAGGGCATCCGTACTGCCGTAGGAGCCAGCTTGCTGGCGATGCTCTCGTTCCCCCACTCTGCGTGGGAATACATAGCCCTGAGCCCGTACTTCGCTATCGCGGCAACTCTGTGCTGATGCTGGTTTTGGTCTTGCCTGCTGGCGCGTCAAGGGCTTCGCCCTTAACAATCCCAGCACCTCCACAGAACGGCTTTTTCCGCTACCGTGCATTTTTTCGGCGGACAAAAAGAACTCGCTTCGCTCAGACACCTTTTTGCCTTATCGCCGAAAAAACACCCGCTATCGGGCCGTTCAGAGTCGGCGCAACAGCGGTGCCAACGAATAACATCAGTGTGATGCCTATTCCTTTGAACCATCGCGAGCAAGCCCGCTCCTACAGGAGCATCCGAACTTCCGTAGGAGCCAGCTTGCTGGCGATCAGCTACAGCGCTGGCGATTACACCTGTGCTGTTTTCAGTGCCGCTTCAATCTGGCCCTGCTCGATCCCTTTGCCGATAAATACCAGCTGGGTCTGGCGGCTGTCGTCGGCGGTCCATGGGCGGTCGAACCAGCTGTCCAGACGTTCGCCGACGGCCTGGATTACCTGGCGCATCGGTTTGCCCGGCAGTGCGGCGAAACCTTTGGCGCGGTAGATGGTGTGTTCGGCCAGCAACTGTTGCAGTGCGGCCTGCAGTTTGGTGCTGTCCACTTCACCCAGGCTGATCACGAACGAGTCAAAATGGTCATGGGCGTGGTCGTGTTCTTCACCGTGAACGTGGTGGTGGTCATGGTGGTTGTGTACATCGTGGATGCGCGCTTCGGCTTCTGCACCAATGCCCATCAACACATCCAGCTGTGCTTCGCCGTTTTCGATGTAGGTGGTTTTCACACTGGCCGGTACCCGGTTGGCGACGATCTGCTGCACGGCTTCACGCTGATCGGCATCCAGCAGGTCATTTTTGCTGACCACCACCAGGTCCGCCGCGCTGAGCTGGTCTTCCAGCAGTTCCTGCAGGCTAGGGTCGTGATCCAGGCTGTCATCGGCCAGCCGTTGAGCCTGCACTTTATCTTCGTCATGGGCGAAACGGCCCGCCGCCACGGCAGGGCCATCCAGCACGGTGATCACCGCATCCACGGTGCAGTACTCTTTAATGCCCGGCCAGTTGAACGCCTGCACCAGCGGTTTAGGCAGTGCCAGGCCGCTGGTTTCGATCAGGATATGATCGATATCATCACGCCGGGCCACCAGCTGCTCCATTACCGGCAGGAACTCTTCTTCCACCGTGCAGCAGATACAACCGTTGGCCAGCTCGTAGATACCGTCCTGACCCTGGCCTGGTGCGGCGTTTTCGTCAGCACATTCCAGCGGGCAGCTGCGCAGCAGTTCAGAGTCGATATCCAGCTCGCCAAACTCGTTGACGATTACGGCGATGCGCTTGCCCGCCGCCTGTTTCAGTACATTGGACAACAGCGTGGTTTTACCGCTGCCCAGGAAGCCGGTTACAACGGTGGTCGGGATCTTATTCAGGTTCATAATGTTTCCTTATGCGTTTCATGCACAGCAGTCGTAAAGGTATCCACAAATACAGAGATTCGTCACACTCGCGCACGCGGGTGTCCATCACCACCGAAGCAAGCCCCCACTTTACGTAAGGCCCAGGCTCCGTTTGTGGATACCCGCCTGCGCGGGTAAGACGGTGTCGGCGTTCAGGCTTTGACTGCCTCTACACGTTAAAACTGGGTATTTATGATTCAGCGCCAGCCTTGCTACGGGGCCGGAAAATATGGGGCTGGTCTTTGCTGTACAGGTACGAGTCTTCAAACTCATCGGTATCCAGCACCTGGCCGACCAGAATCAGCGCCGTGCGGGTGAATTTTTTCGCCCGTACTTTTTCGACAATATCACTCAGGGTGCCGATCACTTTGTCCTGATCCGGCCAGGAGGTGCGATAGCACACCGCCACCGGGCAGTCGGCACCATAGTGCGGAATCAATTCTTCGACGATCTTGTGAATCCGGGTCACCCCCAGGTGGATCGCCAGGGTAGCCCCACTCTGCGCCAGCTGCGGCAAACGCTCCCGTTCCGGGAACGGGGTTTTACCTTCATAGCGGGTCATAACGATGGTCTGGGTCACGCCGGACAGGGTCAGCTCTTTGCCCAGCCAGGCGGCGGACGCGGCCATGGCACTCACGCCCGGCACCACTTCGTACTCGATCCCGGCCTGTTCCAGCCGCCGGATCTGTTCACCAATCGCGCCATAGAGTGACGGGTCGCCACACTGCAGCCGGGCCACATCTTTGCCCTCAGCATGGGCCTGGCCGATCACCTGGCTGATCTGTTCCAGGTCCATGGTGGCGGTGTCCAGGATCTGCTCGGCACTGCCCTCCACTTCCTGCAGCAGCTCACGGGGAATCAGTGAACCGGCATACAGCACCACCGGGCACTGTTTCAGAATACGCGCACCCTTGAGGGTCATCAGTTCCGGGTCACCGGGGCCTGCGCCGATAAAATAGACTTTCATAATTTCAGATCCTGAGATCGATTAGCCATTATCACTCCCCTGCGTAGGCGCCAGCTTGCTGGCGATACCGGGACGCGACGGGACGTCGCTGCTACAGCAGCTTCTTTTTGTACCCACGCGGGGTGTACACCCACTCGCGGCTGCCATTAACGATATGGCGGGATTCGCTATTACCGACGCTGACCAGAGTGAACATATCGACATCTTTGGCGTCCAGTTCATCCAGCCGGATGATGCGGATACTTTCGTCATCGCGGGTCAGCTGGCGGCCCAGCACTACCGGGGTTTCTGCCGGGCGATATTGCAACAAAATATCGCGGGCGGTGTTGAGCTGCCAGTTACGTTTTTTCGATACCGGGTTGTAGAACGACACCACAAAGTCACCGGTGCCAGCGCTGTGCAGGCGTTTCTCGATGGTCTCCCAGGGCGTCAGCAGATCAGACAGCGAGATGGTGCAGAAATCATGCCCCAGCATCGCGCCTACCCGACTGGCCGCCGCCTGCATGGCGGAAATACCGGGGATCACTTCGATCTCCACATCGAGCCATTCGGGGTGGTTCTCTTTGCCCTGCAGCTGCTGATCCAGCAGTTCAAACACCAGCGTGGCCATGGCGTAGATGCCGATATCACCGCTGGACACCAGCGCAGTGGCTTTACCCTGCGCTGCCAGATCCAGCGCCAGCCGGGCACGGGCGATCTCTTCACCCAGTGGCAGCTGATGGTGTGTTTTGCCATCACAGACACCACCGAGCAGATCCAGGTAGAGGCCATACGCGACCAGATCTGTGCTGGCTTCCAGTGCCGCCAGCGCCCGTGGCGCGACCAGCTGGGCATCACCTGGCCCCATACCGATTACAAACAGTTTGTTTTGCATTGTGTCGTTTACATCTCCTCGTTCCCACCGGATGGGTGGGAATGTCTAAATTCATCTGTATCGGCCGGTATATCCAACCTGCTGCCAACCCATCGTAGATCATTGATGGGCACATCGCTTCGCTCTTTTGCCCATCCTACGAACTGGGCTCTATGTGGGACCGGTGTCCTCACCGCGAAGCTCTACCTCGTTCCCACGCTCTGCGTGGGAGTGCATAGCCCTGGGCCGGTGCTGCGCTATTGGCGCCGTTCAGAGTCGGCGCAACGGCGGTGCCAGCGAACAGCATCAGCGCGATGCCCATCCCTCTGAACCATCGCGAGCAAGCTCGCTCCTACCCGTAACTGCGGGCAATGGCGCAGGTGGCCTGGCGGTTTTTCTGTTTATTTAGCACCAGCTCCGCGCGCTGGCCGGCCTGTTGCTGGCAGCTGTACAACGCGGCGGACTCGGCCACGCCATAGACGCCAACGGTGTTGTATACATACTCCGAGCGCATGCTGAGCTGGCTTTCGACCTCGCTCAGTTCGTCTGCGCTCCAGGTGTCGTAGGGTTTGTTCAGCTGTTCAGCCAGGCCAATCAGGCCCACTTCGTCGGCTTTTACATCGATGCTGCTGATTCGGTCAATCTGGTCCAAAGTCAGCCCGGCCTGTTCCAGGCATTGCATCAGCAACCCTTCCAGCACCGCCTGCGGGCAGTTGCGTTCACAGCCCATGCCCACGCTGTACAGCGGTTTGAGGTACGGGTTGGCGGTGGTGATCACCAGTGCGGCACTGATCTGTTCACTGAGCTGGCGGGCCAGTTCGTTGGCACCGCCTTCATGGCCGGACAACAGCGGGATGACAAAGCGGCCCTGTTCATCCATCACCAGTACGGGTGGATCGTTGTATTTATCCACCAGCACCGGGGCCAGCGTGCGCATGACGATGCCGGTGGCGCAGATAAACAGCAGCGGTTCACCGGCCCGAAACAGCGCCTGTACATGCTCAGCAAAAGGCTTTGGCTTGTAATCCAGCACCGCCTCGGGCCGTAAAGCGCAAAGTCGCTGGCCCAGCTGCTGACCGGCCTCCGTCAGCGCAATAATGCGCATCAGCGCGTGCCCCGACGGTTATCCGCCAGGGCACGGGTGACCACAAACAGCGAGAAGTACGGCCCGGCTTCGTCTGCCAGCTGGCGCACGTCGGTTTCGATACGCTGATTATCGCGGCCAATGTATTCCAGGTAACGGGCATCATCGTTACGGCCGGTTTCGGCCAGCAGGGCCAGAATCCGGGGTCGGGCCTGACCGGCTTTCATAATCACCACCGAGTCATGCTGCTGCAGGGCATTGCGGATCTGTTCATCGTTATGACGGCCGCTAATCACCGCGAACGACTCTTTTAGCAGCGTCAGCGGCTCAACCAGCGCCGAAGCGGCCGCGTTAACCGAGGAGATGCCCGGCACGGCCAGGCAGCTAAAATCATCCTGCAGTCGTTCTAGCAGGTAGCTGAACGAGCCGAAAAACAGCGGATCCCCTTCACACAGAAACGCCACCTGCAGGCCTTGTTCCAGCGCCTGCTGGATCTGCTCCGCCGCCTGATCATAGGCGGCATTGGCCAGCCGTCGGTCGGTGGACATCGGCATCACCAGCGGTAGTTCCTGCTGGCCTGCTTTGGACAGCGCCAGCGCTTCACGAGCGATAGTCCGCGCCTGGGACTGGCCCTGATCATTGGCCAGATACACCACCCAGTCTGCCGCTGCAATCAGCCGTACCGCTTTTAGCGTCAGCAGTTCCGGGTCACCGGGGCCAACCCCGATGCCATAAAAAGTTCCAGCCTGCTCAGCGGGCATCGCTAACCTCGTCGGTTTTTATAAAGTTAAACAGCGTCACCGGCAGCGCCGGTTTATAACACAGCTGACCGGCCAGTGATTCGCCACGGCTGATCGCCACCTGCAGAGTTTCACAGACGCCACCGGACAGCTGGTCGGCGAAGTGTACCAGCTGAGCACGACTGCGCTCCATCACGGCACTGGCCACCAGTGAGCCCCCCACCGGCAACCGCTGCCAGCAGCTGTGCAGCAACGCAGGCAGTTCGCCATCACTGCCGCCGATGAAAATGCGTTGTGGGTCTGGCAGATTGGCCAGCAACCCGGTATCCGCCTGTTCAGCCCTACCTTCGACGACCTGCAGGTTAGCCACCACACCAAAGCGCTCGCGGTTCTGTGCCAGGCACTCCAGCCGCTCGGGGTGGTGCTCAATGGCATACACCTGCGTGTGCTGTGCCCAATAGGCCAGCTCCACCGCCACCGAACCACAGCCCGCGCCGATATCCCAGATCACCTCACCGGCAGCCGGTTGCAGCAGCGACAAAATCTGCAAACGCACTTCACGCTTGGTCAGCATGCCCTTTCCTGCGCCCCGGTCAGTAATAAAGTGCTGATCGGCAATGCCGGGGAATTCCGGCAGCCAGCGTTTTTCAGCAGCGGCCGTGCCGGTTTCCAGCACGCTGACATGCAACGGATCGAATTCAAGCGTCTGATCATCAGCACGGGTCAGCTCTGCCATCGTGAATCGACGCACCTGTTGCTGCGGGTAACCCAGCGCTTCGCAGACTGTGAGCCGCGCCTGATCAAATCCGGCATCCAGCACTTGTTGGGCAATCAGCTGCGGCGTGCTCTGGCGGTCTGTGAGCATAATCAGAATGCGGTTAGCCTGCAGTTTTGTTCGCAGCTTCGCCAGTGGCCGGCCATGCAGGCTGAGCACTTCGGCATCCTGCACCGACAGCCCCAGTTGATGGCAGGCCGCCTGGATGCTGGAGACTGCCGGGTGAAAGCACAGCTGCGCCGGGTCAAACTGCTGACCCAGCCAGCGGCCGATGCCGTACCAGAGCGGGTCACCGGAAGCCAGCAGGCAAACCGGCCCGGAACTGGACGCGATCAGCGCTTTCAATTCACCTAGCGGCGGCAATTCAGCCTGGCTCTGCTGATCCAGCAACGGGGCGACCACCGCCAGCTGGCGCGACGAGCCGATCACCAGCGCGGCGTCTGTCAGCGCCAGGCACGCTGCCGGGCTCAATTGTGGCTGAGCGCTCACCCCCAGCCCAATCACCGCAATTTGCATCAGTACCACTCTCCCCGGTTACATCGCAGCAAGGCATTACAGCTGGCGGCCGTCACCGCGCTGCCGCCCGCCCGACCCAGCAAGGTGATGCACTCAATACCGAGGGCTTCGTGGCAATCCCATAGCGCCTGTTTGGACTCCGCCGCGCCAACAAACCCCACCGGCATGCCAACGATCAGTGCCGGTTTCGGCCCACCCTGTTCGATCATTTCCAGCAGACGGAACAGCGCGGTGGGCGCATTGCCGATCAGCACCACGGCACCGTCGAGCTGTTCACGCCACAGCGCGAGCGCCGCCATGGAACGGGTCTCACCGCTGCTTTTCGCCAGATCAGCAGTACGCGGGTCATTTAGATAGCACAGCGGCGGCTGGTTGATCATCCGCTTGGTCACGCCCTGCTTCACCATCTCGACATCACACAGAATCGGGCCATCCGCCGCCAGTGCAGCCCGGCCCGCCTCACAGGCGTTGGCGCTAAAACGCACCTGCTGGGCGATTTCCGGCATGCCCAGGCTATGGACGATACGCATCACCACCTGCTGCTGGGCACGGTCCAGCCCGGCCAGATCAGTCAGCTCACGGATCTGGATGAAGCTCTGCTGTTCAATCGCCACCGGGCTGGTGGTGTAGTCAAAAGGCATGGTTCTGCGTTCTCGTTCAAAAATTTATATGCATTCCCACGCAGAGCGTGGGAACGAGGTTATTACGCTGTCGGAAACCGCCCCGCGGGCATCCTGAATTCTGTTTCAGAACCTGACGCGCTGTAGCAGACCGCTCCGCGGGCGTCCCGGGCCTTACTTCGGCACCTGACGCGCGCGGAGCGCGCTGCTACAGACCACAAACTCAATACATTTATCTCGCTCACTAAACTGCTGATCCGCCTGCGGTAATACCGGCCTGTGCAACATATACACCGGAATCCGCCGCTCACGGGCGATACTCAATTTGGCAACGGTACTGTCGCCGCCGCTGTTTTTACTCACCAGCGCCTGCACATTCAGCAGCGCCATCAACGCCCGTTCGCCATCGGCGTTAAACGGACCGATCGCTTTGATCCAGTTCACATTCGCGGGCAATGCATATTTGGGCTGCACAGCCGTGCGCAGGTGAACCTGGCTGACTCGCTCGGCAATCTCCGTGAGCAATTCAGCCTCCATCTGTCCTGCCGTCAGCAGTACGGAATCCAGCCCGGCCAGCTGTTCTGGCAGGGCTTGCCAATTCTTCAGTTCATACCAATTGTCACCTGCTTCTGGCTGCCACGCGCTGCGGTGGAAACGCCAGCAGGGAATACCCGCCTGCTGACAAGCCGTGACGGCGGTGGTGCTCATGGTCGCCGCGTAGGGATGGGTGACATCCAGCACCGCCGCGATGTTATGCGTTTGCAGATAGCTGGCCAGGCCACCGAACTGACTGAAGCCGCCGATCAGCAGTTCACAACCGATGTCCGGGGTACGCACCAGTCCGGCCAGGCTGTAGATCAGCGTGATGCCTTGCTGGTGCAGTGCGGTGGCGATACGGCGGGCATCGGCGGTGCCGCCGAGCAGCAGTAATTTTTTCATGATCGGTTTCCCTCGTTCCCACGCTCTGTGTGGGAATGCATAACCCTGAATCTGTGCTGCGCTATCGCGGGCAGTCTGTGCCAATGCTTGTTTCGGTCTTGCCTGCTGGCGCGTCAAGGGCTTCGCCCTTAACAATCCCGACACCTCCACAGAACGGCTTTTTCCGCTATCGGGCCGTTCAGAGTCGGCGCAACAGCGGTGCCAGCGAACACCCGGGGCACCCTGATAATTGATGGGCACATCGCGAGCAAGCTCGCTCCTACGAGAATCACCGCACCGGTGTAGGAGCCAGCTTGCTGGCGATCCCCTATTTAACCCGCATGGCCAACAAAGTTGCCCTGGCGATCAATTGCCCAGACTTCTATTCGCACCCGTGAATGCACGATCGCCTGGGCTTTTTGCCGGGCCTGTTCACAGACGGCATCGGCCAGCGGGATGCCTTCGCGCTGGCAGGCTTTGAGCGCGGCGATGCTGGTGTTGCCGTCGCGGATCTCGGTTTGCAACGCCTCACCGCCACCGAGTTCACCTGCCAGCCGGGCCAGTTCGGCCAGGTCGATGCTGGAGCTGCGGCTGTGCAGGTCCAGGTGGCCGTTGGCCAGTTTGCTGATTTTGCCGAAGCCGCCACACAGGCTGAGTTTATCCAGCTGGCCTTTTTTCAAATGCTTGAGCAGTGCTCCAGCAAAGTCACCCATTTCGATCAGCGCCATCTCCGGCAGGCCGTATTTCGCCACAATGGCCTGTTCGCTGGTACTGCCGGTGGTCGCAGCGATATGCATCATGCCGTTACTGCTGGCGACATCGACTCCCTGGCGGATTGAGGCGATCCAGGCGGCGCAGCTGTAAGGCCGCACGATGCCAGTTGTGCCCAGGATCGACAGGCCGCCGAGTATCCCCAGCCTTGGGTTCATGGTTTTCAGTGCCAGCTGTTCACCCTGCTCGACGCCTACCGCCACCTGAAAGCCACCCTGATAACCGTAGAATTCGGCATAACGTTGCAGGTGGTCGCCGATCATCTGCCGGGGCACCGGGTTGATGGCCGGTTCACCTACGGCCAGCACCAGACCATCACGGGTGACAGTGCCCACACCTGCTGCGGCGCTGAACTGGATGCCTGGCGTGTCAATCAGGCTCAGCTCGACAAACACCGTGGCACCGTGGGTGACGTCCGGGTCATCCCCGGCATCTTTTATGGTGGCGGTGCGCACGCGGTTATCGGCCAGCAGCGTGCATTCGATGATCTCCAGGCTAACTTTCTGGCCCCGTGGTAACACCACCTCAACACTGGCCAGGGTGTGCTGGCCCAGCAGCTGCTGCACGGCGGCGACCACACAGGCGGTAGCGCAGGTGCCGGTGGTGAGGCCGGAGCGCAGCGGTTGCGGGCTTTCCGAGGACTCAGGCCACATAAGGCCTGGATGCCACAAAGCTGACGCGACGGGACGTCGCTGCTACAGGGGAATGGCGATCCATCACGGACTTAGGACTCAATTTCAGCCCCAAACAACCGCGCCACCGCATCCGGGTTGGAGGGGAAGAACAGGTGCAGGTAGCTGGCGGTCAGGCCGCGTTCGCGGTAGATCGCTTCGCCGGGGGCGCTGTGGCGCTGGCGGCGGCCATGGCCGATGGGGTCCGGGGTGCCATCACTGCGTGAGCGGTGGTGGGCGTGGCCCTGGATTTCGCCTTCAGGCAGCATGGCGGTCTGCATGCCCTGGCAACCACGTTTACCGCGCATCGTACCCTCGCCCCCGAGCACACCCAGCATTCGGTGCGGGCTTTCAGCCAGGTCGGTCAGGCTCTCAAGGCTGTACAGCAGGCCACCACATTCAGCCAGCATCGGTTTACCCTGGCGGTGGAATTCACGTAGCGCATCCTGCATCGGCTGGTTTTCCGCCAAGGCAGCAGCGTGCAGTTCGGGATAACCGCCTGGCAGCCAGACGGCATCGGCGTCCGGCAGCTCGCTGTCGTTTAGCGGCGAAAAGAAGCACAGCTCAGCGCCCAGTTCACGTAGCAGACGCAGGTTGGCATCATAGATAAAGCTGAACGCACGGTCGCGGGCGATGGCGATGGTGCGGCCCTCTAAACGCGGCGTAACTACCGGCAGCGGCGCTGGGTAGAACGGCACCGCTGGTGGCAGTTCGGTCAGGCCACCCGGTTCGGCACCGTCGGCAATCCACTGCGCGCCCAGCTCGAAGCGCTGTTCGAGTTCGTCTTTAACTTCCTCAGCCTGCACCAGCCCCAGATGGCGCTCCGGCAGGGTAACGGCATCATCGGTACGCAGGCAGGCCAGCAACGGTACGGTTTCTGGCAACGGATCGCGAATCAGTTCAGCGTGACGCGCCGTGCTGCAGTTATTGGCAATCAGCCCGCAGCACTGCACATCGTCACGGAAGCTGGCCAGCCCGGTGGCGATGGCGGCAGCGGTCTGGGCCATGCCCTTCACATTCATTACAATCGCCAGCGGCAGGTTGAAACGGGCGGCCAGATCAGCGCTGGAGGGGTCGCCATCGAACATCCCCATCACCCCTTCCACCAGAATCAGATCGGCATCGCGGGCGGCTTCATAAAGCTTCTGCTGGCAGTAGTTCTCCCCGGCCATCCACAGATCCAGCTGCTCTACCGGCCCATCGGAGGCCTGGGCGAGGATTTGTGGATCGAGGTAATCGGGGCCAGTTTTGAACACCCGCACCACTTTGCCCTGGTTACGAAAGTAACGGGCCAGTGCAGCGGTAATAGTGGTTTTTCCCTGCCCGGAGGCGGGTGCAGCCAGCAACATGGCCGGGCAATAAACGGCAGCTTCAGTGGCGGTGCTCATCAGTATTCGATTCCTGCCTGTGAGGTCACGCCCTGGCGGAAGGCGTGGCGTTCATCCTTGATGTTGCTGATGGTATCGGCGATATCTTCCAGCCCCTGTGGCATCACCCGGCCGGTGATCATCACATGCTGGTTACGAGGGCGGTTCTGCAGCGCCTCAATCACCGGTTCCAGCGGCAGGTAGTTGTACTTGAACATGTAGGCCATCTCATCGAACACCAGCATTTCGTAGCTCGGGTCCTGCAGCAGTTCGACCGCTTTGGCCCAGGCCTGCTGCGCCGCTTCGATATCCTGCTGCTTGTCCTGGGTTTCCCAGGTAAAGCCGTGGCCCATCACATACCAGTCGATCAGTGGATGATCACGGAAAAACAGAAATTCGCCGGTCTCTTTGCGGCCTTTGATGAACTGCAGCACGGCGGATTTTTTACCGTGACCAACACAACGCGCCATGGTACCCAGCGCCGAGCTGCTTTTGCCCTTGCCGTTACCTTTGAGCAGAATCAGTACGCCACGCTCTTCCGTAGCCTTAGCGATGCGCTCATCAATCACTGCTTTTTTGCGCGCCATGCGCTGTTCGTGGGTCTGTTTTTCAGTCATCTCGGTTTACTCGCTCAGCAGGTGATAGTCAGCGCCCAGTTCGGCGGCCAGTTGTGGCCCCCGGCCCCGTTTCACGCTGCTCTGTTCAGTATCAATCAGCAAACGCTGACCCGGCAGTTGCAGGTCCGCTACGCTATCGCGGCAGCGGCCATCGGTAATCAGATAGGTACAGCTGTTCAGCGCCGGGGTCTGGCGCAGCAGCTGGTTAAGCATCGTCTGTGCCTGGCCCAGCACCTGGCGCAGCGGTGTGCCACCCCCGGCCTGGATCGGCTCCAGCAGGCTGTGCAGTTCTTTCGGTGCCCGCACGCGGGCCAGCAGGGTGTCGGTCTGCTGATTGCCAAAGCCAATGATGGCCAGCTGCTCACGGGCCAGGTAGGCCCGCTTGCCAATTTCCAGCACCGCCGCCTTGGCCCGTGCCAGCCACTGGCTGCTCAGGGTGGAGGCAGAGGTATCCAGCAGTACCAGGTGCAACCACATGGCCCCGGTGCGCGGCTGTTTAAAGCGTAGCTGTTGCGGTGGCCACTGCGGCAGGCTGCTCACCAGGCTGGCGAACCAGTCGGGCTGATTGCCCGTTGCGCCGTTTCGACGACCTTCGCCCTGCTGGCGGCCAGAGCGTTTGCCGCCCTGCCCGTCCAGCGCCATCGTTAATGCTGGCGCAGAGGTGTAATTCTGTGCCGGCAGGTTGCCAATCGCCTGGTGCTGCAGCTGACCCATCGCGCCCCAGTCACCGGCCGATGATTGCGACCCGGCATCAGCGGGTTGCTGGTCCTGGTCCTGCTGTTCTGGCGGTGACGACTCAGGCCGCGGCGGCGGGCGCTGAAACGGCGGCGGGCTCTTAGGGGGTGACGGCGGTGGCGATTGTGGCGGCGTCTGGCGACGATGGGCCAGCACCAGCGGCTCTACCGTATCAATATCTACGGTTCCCACCTCGGCAACACCGCGCCAGGCGGCATGGGCCAGTGCCGCCCGGTACCAGACGATATCGCCGCGCAGGCCATCGACCTGCGCCGCATCACAACGACGGGCAATCTCCAGTTGATGGGACTCATCGCATTGCACCTGGGCCAGCCGGGTGCGGGCTGCCAGGATCTGCTGTTGCAGTTGTTGCTGCTCAGCGGCGAACTGCTGGCAAAACGCCGCCGGATCACGATCATAGGCGTCGCGGGCACGGACGATGCGCACCCGGTCTTCCAGCGCGTAACGGTTATCCAGCTCCACCATCAGGCCGAAGCGGTCTTTAAGCTGCTCACGCAGCTCACCTTCGTCCGGGTTCATGGTGCCGATCAGCACAAAGCGGGCATCGTGGCGCTGGCTGATGCCGTCGCGCTCGACATGGTTAACCCCGCTGGCGGCGACATCCAGCAGCAGATCAACCAGCGGGTCAGCCAGCAGATTAACCTCATCCACGTACAGCATGCCCTGATGGGCCTTGCTCAGCAGGCCAGGTCGGAACGCCAGCTGCTGATCGTTGAGCACCTGCTGTAAGTCCAGCGTACCGGTCAGCATCTCTTCGCTGGCCCCCAGTGGCAGGGTCACAAACGGTGATTCTGGCAGCAGATCCGCCAGCGCCCGAACCAGGGTCGATTTGGCACAGCCTCGCGGCCCGCTGACCAGCACCCCGCCGATAGCCGGGTTAATCGCTGCCAGCAGCAAGGCGGTTTTAAAGCCCGCCTGCCCGGCCACGGCACTGAATGGAAACTCAGCCATGCAGCGCCTCCGGGGCCGGGGTGGCATCCGGGTCAGTCAGCTTGCCACTTTCCAGATGCAGGCGGCGGTTAGCCAGCTGAGCCAGAAAATCGTCATCGTGGGAGATAATAATCATCGCCTGGGGCAAGCCCTGCAGGGTTTCGATCAGCCGCTGGCGGGCCTGGCTGTCCAGTGCGTTGGTGGGTTCATCCAGCAACAGCACATCGGGTGACATCGCCAGTACACAGGCCAGGGTGATCATCCGCTTCTCACCGCCAGACAGCTGATAAGTAATGCGATCATCAAAGCCCGCCATGCCCAGCTCCGCCAGTGTCTGCTGAGCGATGGCGATGGCTTCGCTCTGACTTTTGCCCAGGTTAAGCGGGCCAAAGGCCACATCTTCCAGCACCGTGGGGCAGAACAGCTGGTCATCCGGGTCCTGAAACAGAAACCCGGCTCGCGCCCGCACTTCAACGAAATCGGCTTCCTGACGACGGGTCTGGCCGAAGGCGATAATCTCCCCCGCTTTGGCCTTTTTCAGCCCCACCAGCAGATGAAACAGGGTGGTTTTACCGGCCCCATTGGCCCCGGTCAGCGCCAGTCGATCACCTTTATGCAAGGCAAAATCAACCTTGTCCAGCACCGGTTCACGCCGAGGGTAGCGGTACGTCAGGCCACGGGTTTGCAGCAGTACGCTCATAGCCAGTTGGCTCCTGTCAGCAGTGTCAGTATCAGCAGCCAGCCCAGCCCGCATTGGTAATCGAGCCGTTGCAGCTGCCAGTTATCCAGCAGATAGAAGCGGCCATTAAAGCCGCGGCATTTCATCGCCGCCAGAATACGCTCCGAGCGCTCCAGCGAATGGATCAGCAACATCCCCACCAGGTAGCCGATGGCTCGCCAGGTGTGACGGTTGGTGCCCATCACAAAGGCCCGTGCCTGCATCGCCCGGCGCATCCGTTTGTATTCCTGGCCGATCACATCCATATAACGCACGGTGAACAGCAGCAGGTGTACCAGCTTGGCAGGCACCCGCAGGCTGGCCATGGCATGGCCCAGGGTGGTGGCCGTCATGGTGCCGACCAGCGACAGCATAATCAGGATGACCGCGTTGCCTTTAAGGGTGATCTGCAGGGCATGTAACAGCCCCGCCCAGCTGGCACTCAGCCCGGCCAGCTGCAACATCGGCTGCTCCCCGGCGGGCACCGGGGTGGTAAAGGGCAGCATAATGATCAGGAAGATCATAAACATGTCCATGGCGATCACCCGGCGCAGGGTGCGTTTTAGCGCCAGTTTCGCCAGCACCGCCATGCTCAGCGCCAGTAGCAGGCCGCTGATCAGCGGGATAAAACTGTGCGACAGCACCACCACACTGGCAAACCCGGCGGCCGCCAGAATACGCAGACGCGGGTCCAGCCGGTCGATCAGTGAGGGCTTATGTTTAAGCTGCTGACCTTTCCATGAGGTGCCGCTGTGTTCCAGCGCCTGGGGCATGCTAAGCGGCCTCGCTGGAACGCTGTTCAGCGGCTTTACGCTGCTTACGTTCACGCAGCATCATCGCCAGTCCACACAGACCGAAGATATAGCCGATACCACCGAGAATATCGCGCAACCCGGCTTTCTCCTTGAATGCTGCCAGTTCTTTACGCAACGGTGTCACCTGACGGGCCACGGCTTTTTCGACCACCGCCTGCAGCTGTTTCGCATCGATCGCAACACCGGTTGCAATCGGCACGTTGGCCACCGCAACAACCGCGGGTGCATCACCGCCGGGCAGATCTTCGGGCAGTTCTTCCACCGGCAAACTCACCTGCAACACATGGCCGGAGCCCATCTCGATGCGAAAGTGGTGCTCTACCCGCGCCGTAGCATCAAAACGGAACATGCCATCGGCATCGGTTTCGGTTTTGCCCAGCCGTGTGCCATTCACATCGAACACCTCGACCAGCAAACCCGGCTTGGCGCTGTCGCCATTAGAGAACCCCGCTTCGCCCTCAATCTCGGTGCCGATGGCGTACACCCCACCCACCACATTGTGGGCCAGCGCAGGCCCGGCCAGCAGGCCGAGTAATAATGTCAGCAGACGCATTATTCATCCTCCAGCGGGTGCAGAAAATCAGGCCGCACCCGTGCGATCAGCATTATTGCTGCCGCGGTGACAAAACCTTCCACCACGATAATCGGAATATGCGCCACCAGAGTGGCTTTGGCTGCCAGCCAGAAGGCATCACCGGACAACGCCAGTGAGCCCGCCACCATAAAGGTGGTCAGCGCCACCGACAACGCGCCGCCGATACCGCCCCAAATTGCCGCACCGCGTGGGGTTTTGCTGCGGATAATACCCGGCCGACACAGATACCAGACCAGCACCGCAGGCAGAGCGATATTAAAGGTATTCACCCCCAGCACCAGGAAACCACCGAAGCCGAAGAACACCGCCTGCAGTATCAACGCCACCAGCAGCGCCGGAAACGCCGCCCAGCCCAGTGCCACACCAATCAGGCCATTCAGAATCAGATGAACACTGGAGAACCCTACCGGCAGGTGAATATAGGAAGCGACGAAGAACGCCGCCGACAGCACGCCGACCAGTGGCAGGTGATCGTAATCGAGCTTTTTCAGCCCCACGGCAACACCGGCCAGCGCCAATATAGCACCGCCGATCAGCACTTGTGGTGCCAGGGCACCGTCAACAATATGCATGGTTTACTCCGGTTACTTAACCGCGGTGGCCTGCACCCAGATCACCGCATCCTGGGACAGTTCTTTGCCGTTATGTTCTTTCACCGGCCCTACGCCCAGCGCCGCAAAACCCCAATGCCCCGCCTTCGGGATACTGAAATTAAAGGTGCCGCTGGCATCGGCATAGAGCGTCATAGTAATAAATGCCTGGCCCGGTGGGGTGATCGTCGGCGTGGTCGCAAAGGCGTTCGACTTCATATCCGGCACATAGTTGAGGTATTCCACCTCAATCTCAGCAAACGGCACCGGCTGGCCCGCACTTTTCACCACACCGGTAAAGGTGCCACCTTCATAGATCGCATAGGGCTTAGTGAGTGGCACAATTTCGGCCGCCAGTCCCAGCTCGTCATTCCAGTCAGTCGGCAAGCTGCCAACATTGACGATGGATTTGGTGATCTGCTGAATGTATATATCTTCTTCTGTCTCCAGGTACGGCGCGGGTTGCAGGACAAAGATATTATCGCCCAGGCCACGCAGCTTTACCGTTGCCTCATAGGCCGGGCCGGTGTTTTCACCACTGGTCCACTGAATAGGTTTGAGGCTGTCGAGCAGGTCGGTTTTCTTGCCTTTGCGCACCGAGAAAAACTGCTCCGGCTTATCAACCGTCATCACGTAGCCGCTGGAAGCGGGATGGGTAAAGGGCAGTTTAAGGGTGATCAGGCCACCGCGCTCACGCAGGGTGTCCGGGGTATACACCATCTGGAAATGGGCATTAGCCTGGCTGGAAAGCAGACTGGTGGCCAGCAGGGCTGTGGCGGTCAGTTGTTTAAACACAAATATTGCTCCGTCTGAGTCTGAAAATACAGGCGGAGTTGGGGAGGTAAACTGTAATACAGCCAAGCAGATAACACGCAATACTGGCTTGTATTACCGTCAGGTGAAGCCCTCCGCAACACCATAGAACACATCACCAGGCTGGTATCCGGACTCATAGGTGAACATCGCTGTTCTGTTACTTCGCCTTCCCATGCCAGCAGCACAGTGACATCTGAAATAACGTGACCCATTTACCGTTGCGGGGGCAGTGTCGGGATTCTCGGCCATAACCGGCGAGGCACCAACTTCCCAATCGAAACCGGATGCATCCATATAGCATCAGGTCTGTTCTCTCGCTTGCCATACAAGCGACACCCAGTGAAGCGCGAACGATACCTGGATGTGAACGAAACTGCAATTGAGCTGGGTTGAAGACGGGATGAGTGAAGCTCATGAACGCCACGGCACAACCCTTACGCCGTTTAACGCCAGAGTTACGGGAGCTCTGCAAACACGATATATGCAAAAGTAATAATATATTGGTGATTCACGCCAGAACCTGTCGTGCTCTAATAACATCGCAACATAGCGGAGAACGTCTGGCGACAGATGGATAAGCTGCCCAACCTTGATCACAGGCCAACGCATAGAAAAGGATAACTTCAGGCGTCACTGTGAAGACTGGCCTTTCGATGAAATCGGCAAGGCCAGCCTTTTTTACCCCAACCCACCGGCCAGAGCCCTGGCCAAGCAAAAAAAACCTGACACAGGGTCAGGTTCCTTAGCGCAACTATTCCAGACTTACACCTTAAGACACTCGCGCAGAATCCCGGGCCCGGTTTCCTGATTCAGTGGTTTAAAGATAAAGCCGGAGATACCTTTTTTAACAAACTCGTCGACCACCATCTCATCCGTCACCGACGACAACATCACCACCGGCAGGCTTGGCGAGGAATCACGAATCAGTGACAGTGCTTCGTCACCGTTCATGTGCGTCATCACCACATCCATAATAACGAAATCAATACCGCCCTCGTCCACCAGCTCGACCGCCTCAACACCGTCCTGAGCCTCAATAATGTCGCCGTAACCCAGTTCATTAAGAAAACCACGAATTGCCCGGCGAATCAGCACACTGTCGTCAACCAGCAAAATCTGGCTTTCAAACGGTAAAGGCCGTTCACCTGTATTGGCAACAGCAATGGCTCCAGGTTTATCCTTCGCCTCGGCGAGGGAACTCAACTCCGACTGGGGCTGCTGCATGCGGGCATGCTCCAGTGCCTCATAGCTGCCACCACGGACCAGCAGATGGAAGTGATATTCACCAATCCCATTCACCTGGATCGGGACGGTAATCACCCGTTTAACGCCAGAGAAATACGGCCTGAGTTCATCCAGTTTGGTGGTAAATACCGGGGCAGAGAAGTTAAACCCCAGACTATGTTTACCAAGGAAGTCCGTTGCACGCCCTACAATGGTATTGCCCCACTCTGCCAGCGCTTTACCCAGCTCTTCATCTACTTCAGTATGCTCATGCATATCACCCAGCATCGAGTGAGCCACATCATTACCAATGGCCACGGCGGTATCCAGATGGTGATGCATCACGATCGCCCCCTCCAGACTGCCACGAATTTCAGCACAGACAGCATAGCCACGAAACGTAAAACGGTCCGCCTGGTCCATAAAGGGCGCACCCGCCTGCCCCTGACGAGACGTCATATCTCGTAAACTGGCAATAGATTCGCGGACAAAGGGATGAAGGGCTATTTTGAAAATCGTCTCAACGGACATCATGCATTCCTTGCTAGCAGGGTTCACGTTATTGGGCGCAACGCTACCATCCAGATTCGAGAAAGCCAAGACTCTGACTCAAACTAATAACATATAAGGCACGCCGGGTTTATTAACAGTGCCAGTAGTATCCAGGTGGACCGTTCCTAGCAGAACCAGGCACCGATAGGTAGGCTTAGCCAAAAAAGTCTACTCAAAACACCGTACCCGCGGGTTTAACAACAACCCGCACGTTACATATTTATACATTGGCCGGAGCCCGACTAATTTCGGTTATTAGCGACCTTAAGCAGTTTTTTCCGATAAATACTGATTGAATGGTCCGTCAGGGGCTTCTTCCATGGCAGGCTTTTAATTACTAACGCTTTCATTCGGAAAAACCAGCTCACCGAGTACAACAACTCCACTTCGTCGTAATTATTGTTCTGGCAATTGGTCAGGTAACGCATATTACCGCCGTGTAAATAGCCACCAAAGCGCGTCAGTAACACATTCCGCGTTTTCTCACCCACCATTGGCACCAGTTTCACCGCTGCGCTGACGACAGAAATCGACTCTTCGCCTGGTGGCATCATGGTCACGCAGTCTGCTGCATTAACCAGTCGGTAGAGCGGAGTTTTGATATTGGATACCCACTCCTGATTCCCCACCCGCGGTGAACCGAAGGTATAGCAAGCCGCAATTCCACCCGGGTACTCCAGCCGCTTGGCAGCAATGGTGGCCAGCGCACCGCCAAGGCTATGGCCGGTGATAAACAGCGGCTTTCTGATCTCATCCATGGAGTCCAGATACGTCTGAATATCAAATGACACTTCTTCGTAGGCTTCTTTGAAGCCGCTATGCACCTTACCGCCACTTTCACAGCGGGTAGAGGTCGCTTTGGTATCTGACTTAATGTCTTTGATACTGGTGGACTCAGTTCCCCTGAATGCCAGCGCAATCAAATTATCATTTTCGACAATGATGGCCTGGGTGCCATTAGAGTCGAACGTCTTGATCAGTTTCATTCCCAGAAATGAAAGTTCAGCCTCCAGCTTTTCTTTCTCTTCCTCGGGGTCATACCCCACCATCTCGATCATTTTAATTAATGAAGAAGCTTTCTTTTTTTCTATTAAGCCTGTGATGACCTTAGCCAGCTCTTCCTGAGACTGGTTTGCAAACATAGGATTAAACTTCAGATACGCCAGTTCAGACAAACATGCCATCAACCAGGCAGAACGATCACTATATGCCTGTCGATAAGCAGGTGTGCGCTTACTAATCAAAGCATCTATTGTTCCAAGATCTTCCTTTGAATTTGCCAATATATTTTTCACTGTACCCTCCGGTCCGTTTCAGCAGTTTGAAAAATGTCGTTTAGCATGCCCCTTTTCAGGGGGGGCGTCACCTTGTTATCACTTAAATCGCAGGGTAAAGCAGCAACCCTTTTGGCTAAGAAAGTTCATCGCATTTGATAACCTCGATCATAACTGCACACGATAATGCTTGCCTGTTCACTCAGTTATTGATGGACTGATTATCGACGCGTCCGGGGGCACCCTGGCAAGGGCCTGGCTGACAGATCAGCAGCTTTCAGACACCTGAAACAAAATGGATATAGATAGAAGGATCGGTAACATGGAAGATTGTACCCGTATCAACCCTGACGGCTTTGCCAAACTCGACTTTCGCGACCGCAATAAACAGCTCTGGGATTTCACCCAGCGAGGGCTGGTTTACCCTTCCCCTTTCGCCGTGTTCGCACTGGCCAGAACACTGACAGCCGACAGCATCACCCTGGATGACCTGAGCAATCTGATGGCCTTTCTACGCCGTCAGATTCATACCGATGAAAGCCTGCGCCAGCAGCACAGCTCCGTCGTCCTGGGTGTCAGCATTCGCCTGTGGCGCAAATTGAGCCTGGATAATGATATGCCGCTACCTAAGGGCCTGGCGCTCAACTTCCCTACCAGTGAAGGCGACAGTTCGACCGTATTTGAGCGTTCCAGTGAGTCGTTTCAGGATTCTGGCGATGATCTCTGGTTCCATATAAAAAGTGATAATGCTGCCGCCTGTGACACGCTCCAGGGTCTGATCGAAACGCAGCTGAAAGGCAAAATAAGCCCACTGGAAAGCGAGCAGGCTAATTCCCGCTCACCAATAAACGACCCCGACGCTGCCGGTAAAGTACTGGGCTGCCGGTTCTCAGAGAACCTCAATAACCCGACCGACCCGGTCACCATCGGCAAACATGCCGTTGTCAGCAACGAAGATATCGACCACCTGGGGGCCTCTTACGTGCTGGCTCAGCGTTTCCAGATCAACTGGGAACAGCTGCATATGATGAGTGAAGGCCAGATTGAAGACATCATTGGCCGTAAAACCGATGACACCATCATCCCCAATCGGGATACCCGCTCCCATATCAAATCCGCCCGCATGCAGGACGAAAACGGCAACACCACGCCAATCCTGCGGCTGGGTATGCCCTTTGGGCGCTCGGCCTATCTGGACAATCCAGCGCTGGCACCTAAAGGCAGCAACATTGCCGATGAGCAGGGTATTTTCTTCGCCGGTTATGCTCGCAGCCTGGGCATCCTTGAAAACATCATGCACAACCAGATTGGTGACACCGCGCATTTTATGAATGACCGGCTGTTCAACCATGTTAAATCTGACCTGGGCGGCTTCTTCTATATCCCCAGCCTGAAAGACCTCAAGCTGGACCAGCACCCTGACTACCTGAACAAGTGGCAGGGCAAAGTTGATAACCAGTGGAAACGCTTCCCCGGTGTGGACTGGGATCGCCTGGACCGTCACTTCACCGACAAGTCCGACAGCGATTACCTGTACTACAACCACAAAAACTATCTCTACCGCATGGCCACCATGACGGATGAGCAGCGGGCCGAGTTCAATCCTCCCAGCAATCACATTCTGAGCCTGCTGGAAAACACCTTCAGCCGCTGGCAGGACAACTGGTATATCGATCGCAAGCAGCAGGAAATGGGGGCGATTACCGAGTACATGGCGCTGTATGACGGCGACGATGCCCCGGCTGATATCATGCAAACCTCCATCATGATCCGTAAGGGCTGGGCCACCCGCCTGACCCTGCACCTGTACACCTCCGAAGACTACGGTTTCCGGGGCCAGCGGCTACGCCTGGCCGATGGCAGCCTGATTCCCTTCTGTGGCCACTACCGGCCTGAAGGCTCTGAAATCGTCAACGGTGCTGATACCTTCCGTATCGAACCGGAAGAGATCATTGTCGGCGGCATGCCTAACCTGTCGCTGGGTCAGGGTCGTTACAGCATGAAATACCTGTCCGATGCGGAACGCATGGATGGCTTTATGGCCAGCCTCAGTGAAGCCTCTGGCGTGGGCCACGTTATCCCTGGCTTCGACAAAATTCTTGATCGTGGTATTGATGGCCTGATCGCTGATATCACCGCCAAGGAAAGTGAGCACAGCAGCGACAGCGCCAAAGAGCTCTGCCAGTCCGCCATTATCACCCTCAAAGGCATCAGCGATTACTGCCTGCGTTATTCTCAGCTGGCACGCCAGATGAAACGCGCCTGCTGCAAAGTGGGCCAGCGTCAGGAACGTCACAACCTGCGCACCATCCAGAAACGGATGAAGCGCCTGGCCCACCACAAGCCAGACACCATGACTGAAGCGTTGCAGCTGATCTACACCGTTCACTGCAGCCTGCACCTTAATGGTGAACCGACCTCGCTGGGCCGTATCGACCAGTTGCTCTACCCGTTCTACCAGGCCGATACCAAAGCCGCACGCCTGACTGAGCTGAAAGCCCAGGAAGTGATGGATGCGTTCTTTATCAAACTGGATGAGAAGGTTCAGCAGAACCGGCTGCACGTAGAAGATCATCAGGCCTTCGGCAACCTGGCCATGGGTGGCAGTTCCGGCCCTTACCCCCAGGGCGGTGGTGTCAACCAGTGGGTGCAGCAACTGACCGTTGGTGGTGCCGTGGCCGATGAAGCCGAAGTATCAACCAGCGCCTACAACACCCTGACCAGCCTCTGCCTGCGCTCCGCTGCGCGTCTGCCATTGAACGCGCCCTGTCTGTCATTGCGGGTACGCCCGGATATGGACGAAGCGATCATCGAAGATGCCGCCAAGGCCATCCTGTCCGGTGGTGCTCACCCGATTCTGCTCAACGATGAGCAGTTTATCGAAGGGATTCGCCAGAGTGGTGACAATGTTGGCGGCCCGGATATGGCCGCTGATACTGAGGGCCGCTGGAGCTCCACCGTCTCACTAAAATCCGCCCGAAACTACGCCTGTGATGGCTGTTATGAACCGCAGTTCCCCGGTGAAAACTGGTTTGCACTGGGCGGCATGAACACCCTGCAGCCACTGGAGCTGGCACTGAACAAAGGCCGCACCTACGCCTCTGCTGGCATGGGTTACCTGCGTGGCCAGACCATCTCCTTCACCTCACCCGACCCGGCTGAGATCAAATCATACGATGAGCTGTATCAGCTCTACCTCAAGCACTTCGAGTGGAACAACCGTAAATCCGCTCAGGGCCAGCTGGGTACCTTTGGTGCCAACACCCAATTCTGCCCATCACCGTTACTGTCGATCTTTATCGACGACTGTATCGCCAGCGGTCAGGATTACTATGCCGGTGGCGCGCGCTATAACATCTATGGCCCCTGCTATACCGCGCTCAGTGGCACCATTAATTCACTCTACGCCATCAAGAAAATGGTGTTCGATGAAGACTCTGCCGTGACCTCCCTGCCTGAACTGGTGGAATGTCTGAGCTGCGACTGGGGCCACAAAATGGTCGAGCCGTTTGTCAGCCAAATGGCGGGCGAAAGCCGTATCGCTGCCAAAGCCGACCGCTACAAACGACTGCGAGAGATCGCGCTGGAACTGCCTCGCTATGGTCGCGGTGAAGCTGACATTGATGTGCTGGGCAACGAACTGATCAAAGCGATTGCGGAGCGCTCGGTACAGACCTTCACCGAACCGATGGAAAGCACCCGCGCGCGCCTGAAACAGCTGGCCGAAGAGATGGGCAGCACCGAATTCCCGTTCGGGATTCAGATCCAGCCCGGCGTCGGCACCTTTGAAAACCATGTTGAAATGGGCCAGGGCTTCGGTGCCAGTGCCGATGGTCGTCGTATGAACGCGACCATCGCCTCTGACCTCAGCCCAACCCCAAGCCCCTCGGACAAACCGGTTGAACACCAGCTGGCCGAGTTCAGCAAATCACTGGCCGGGTTTGAAAGTGAAGGCGTAAGCAAACTGACCAACGGTGCGCCAACGGACTTCAACATCGCCGAAGATTTCCCGCTGGACAGCGTGAAACAGATTATTCGCCAGTTTGCCAAAGGCTCCTGTGCCAATATCCTCACCGTCACCACCGCCTCGCCAGACAGTTTCAGCCGCGCGATGAGCGACCCGGAACGCTTCGATCTGCTGCGGGTACGTACCGGCGGCTGGTCCGAGTTTTTCACCGCCATGTTCCCGGATAAACAGGAACAGCACCGTCGTCGCCCACTGTCGACACCGGATGAAACCACAACCTCTGAATAACTTTCAGCTTAACTGACAGGTAAAAAAATGGCCGGTCTGCAATATGCAGCCTGGCCATTTTTATCTTTGCAGCATCGTCATCAGCTGGAAATCGAATTACCGATAATCACCGGTCGGTAACGAAAGAACTGCACAATAATCACCAGCTTTATCACCGCACTGATACTGCCCAGCATCAGCAATGGCCAGCCATCCTCAAGCCCCAGCACCAGCCCGAACGCCACATTGGCCAGATCTTTCGCCATAAACACCACATTCATCGGTAGCGATAAGGCGCCGGTCTGTTTAGTTTTAGCGAGTTTGCGAATCTGCTGAATACCGCCCTGCAGCATCAGCACCGTTGCCCCCACCGCCAGCACAATCGAGGTTGAACGCCCTACCACCAGCAATTCCTGACGGTAGATATATGCCACGATCGCCAGCAGCATGCAGACCACCCCAACCATAAACGGCAGTCGTTGCGACAGCGCTTTGCGATCAACATAGAGTTCATACAACACCAGCAAGGTAATCAGCGCGGCAAACAAACGAGTGACGAACATGTACGGCTCGATCTCATCCAGCATCATCGAATACAGAAAGAATGCATAAAAGGCGATAAAGCTGGAGAAAAACGCATTGGCCGACAGTGACTGTGTCGCGAAACCTGCCCACTGATTTTCAGTCGAGGCTTTACGTCGGCGAATCCGGCGAATCTGATCCACCAGCCCAAACAGGCAACCAATAAAGAACACGGAACTTAACAGCCCGACAGCGTTATATAACATCCTTACCTCTGATCTTAACACCGGGCCGAACAGATGCTCCCCGGACTATGGCCGCCGATCATACCGATCAACGGCAGCCTGTACACGCCCAGATGTAACACAAATATAGATACAGTCCGTTCACCGCTATTTTATGGAAATCTGTCCCTGCCCAGCACAATAAACGACGGTGTAAAGTCGCCCTTCACCTCACTAACCGGCTCTCCCTGTCATGGATATTATTTACCTCGATCAGCCACTAACCGATACCGAACGCGCCGAACTGCTGTTTGCCGGCCACCTGCTTATCTACCGTAGTATTCCCGCTATGGCGCAACTGATTGAGGAAACTGACCAGCAGTTACGTCGCGTACTGAATGGCCTGGATCCTGTTTTTGCCCAGCACCAGCTAGCACCCGAGCAGTTTCTGGAACTGACCGGTCAGGCACAGACCACGTTTCGCACCAGCGCCCATAATCGCGCTCTGTTTTTTCAGGCACTGGCGCAGTGTGGTGTTGATTTGAGCCAGACCTGTTATGACCATTTCCCGATGCGTATCGTGCCCAGCCGCCAGAGTCACCAGGGGGCTATGACCGCCGCCATCGGCCATCACCGCGACAGCTGGGGCAGCAACATCCAGAGCCAGCAGAACTGGTGGGCCCCGATCTACCCACTGGAGTCGGAGCGCAGCATCACCTTTTATCCTGAGTACTGGCAGCAACCATTAGCCAATAACACAGGCCAATGGCGCTTTACTGATTATCTGGAGAGCCGTAACCAGAGTGCAGCTGAACGCCAGGTCGCCTATCCCTCAGCGCCCCAGCCCATCGAACCGGTGGATGAGAGCGGTGCGGTCAAAATCATGCTGCAACCCGGTGACGTTCTCAACTTTGCCAGCGCGCATCTGCACGCCAGCGCCGTCAACATCACCCAGGCCACCCGCTTCAGCGTTGAAATGCGTACCGTCCATATCCCCGACCTGCACCAGCAGCGCCAGGCACCGAATGTCGATAATCAGGGCGAGCCAGCGATGTATAAGTGGTTCAAAGGCATTGAAGGGGGTGTACCGCTGAGTGAGCGGCTGGGTAGCCTCTGAAACAGGCAAACGCGGGGTTCAAACTAAGGTATACTGCGCCGCTATACCGCCCATTCACTCATCAGGATAGCTATGAGCATTCAAGAAATTTCGGTTTCCAATAGTCAGAAGAAAAAACTTCAAAAAGCGATCGACAGCGATCAGGTCCTGATTCAGGAAGAGAACGGTGATCTGGTGATGCTGGTTACGGCCTACATCAAGTTTAAGGCTGGTAAAACACCTGCACCGGTTGAAGAGATCATCGGTGAAGATCTGCTGGATCTGACTGTCGACTACATCGTGTTCAGCTAAACACGACGCTGTGTAGGAGCCAGCTTGCTGGCGATAGCCGTTGATCGCGAGCAGGCTCGCTCCTACAGTGCCGACCGGGCCGTGTTCTCGTTCCCAGGTTCCACGTGGTGCTGCATAGCCTGGGGATTTGATGCTGTTTGATACAGGCGACTGTCGACCAGTCTGCAATGGGCTATCGCGGCTAGAATGTGCCGATTTCGGGTTGTGGTCTTGCCTGCTGGCGCGCCAGGGGGCTAGCCCCCTCGCAACCCCCATCGCCTCCAAAGAATGGCGTTTTCCGTGCCTGTCCTGCGTCAGTCGCTGAGTGAAATAAACTCCCTCGTCCCTCGGTCAGACAAATTTCACTCTGATCGCGTCTGCCGCAGGCCATGCCCGGGCCATTCACAGTCGGCGACCTAAAAGCATCGTAACCGGCACGTTTTTACTGCGCTGCGCGACATCACTTTTAACCAGCACAATGATCAACCAACCGCCCCCCCCCGACGCTGCCGGCCCTCGTAGGAGCCAGCTTGCTGGCGATTCCTCTGATCGCGAGCAAGCTCGCTCCTACAGTGCCGACCGGGCCGTGTTCTCGTTCCCAGACCGTAGGATGGGCAAAAGAGCGAAGCGATGTGCCCATCATCAGACCCCAAACAGGCTCACTTCAAGGCGACGCAACCCGGTCTTTCTGCCCATTAATCGCTTCAACGACCGACCCTTCTGGCGAACCTCTATCGTCATCATCCTCCCCTCTCAACCAGCGCCACCCCATGCGTAAATCTTCAAGCAACATAAAGTTGACCGGCACCAGGATCAGCGTGATCAGCGTGGCGAAGATAATGCCGAAGCCCAGCGAGACGGCCATGGGAATAAGGAACTGGGCCTGGATCGCTTTCTCAAACAGCAATGGCATCAGGCCAATAAACGTTGTCAGCGAGGTCAGCATCACCGGGCGGAAACGGCTGGCACCGGCGGTGAGTACCGCGTTGAGCATCAGCTCGCGGCGGCTCTGGCCGACGCCCAGCTGTTGCTGGCGGTTAATAAAATCCACCAGTACCAGGCTGTCGTTGACCACCACGCCGATCAGCGCCATCAGCCCCAGCAGGCTCATGATAGTCAGGTCCATCCCCATCAGACCATGGCCCAGAATCGCGCCGATAATGCCGAACGGGATAACCGACATCACAATCAGCGGCTGCACCCAGCTGCGCAGCGGGATCGCCAGTAGGCTGTAGATAGCAAATAGCACAAAACCCAGTCCCAGTAGCAAGGAGCCAAAGGAGTCACGTTGTTCACGCGCCTCCCCTTCCAGACTGTACTGGGTGCCTGGGTACTGCTGCACCAGATTGGCCATAAAGGTATCCAGCTCGCGCTGCAGCGCGGTGGCGTTAACATTGCCCTTATCCATATCGGCAGTCACGCTGAGGGTACGGTACTGATCGACCCGGTAAATCGCAGCGGCGCTATTCCCTGGCACTAGCCGGGCCACATCCGCCAGCGGCACCTGGCCCTGAACGGTGTTGATCAGCACACTTTGCAGATTATTAATCGACTGCCGTTCAGCCAGAGGCAGGCGCACCATCACCCGCACATCATCCCGACCCCGCTGTACTCGTTGTACTTCAATGCCGAAAAAGTTCTGCCGCACCTGGCGGATAATATCGCTACGACTCAGCCCTAACAGGTGCGCCTGAGCGGTCAGTTCCAGCTGCAATTCCTCTTTACCGTCCGACAGGTTATCGGTGATATCGAACAACGCCGGATAGGTCTCCAGCTGCGCCTTCACCTGCTCTACCATGGCACTAAGGTGTTGAATATTACTGCCGCTGAGTTGCACCTCCACCGGGTTACCGCCCCGACCAATCTCGGCCCGGAAATACAGTGACTCGGCACCAGGAATCGGGCCGATCAGCTTGCGCCATTCGGCCACGATGTGTCGCGTACTCAGTGATTCGTCACGCGTTTCCGATGACTGCAGCTCCATTCGCACCCGGCCGTATTCCGCACCGGTAGTGGCGTAGACATTGCGCACCACACTTTCGCCAGTGGTTTTATCCCGGTAACGCTCAGCCAGCACGTCAGCCGCATTCACCATCTTCAGCACATAGCGGTCGGTCACCTCAAACGGCGTGCCGCTGGGCATGGTTAACGACACCCGTGCCGTGTCACTCTGCACCCGTGGGAAGAAGATAAATTTGGTCCAGCCGCTCATCACCATGGCGATGATTAACACGAACACCCCAACAAACAGCGCCAGGGTGGTATAACGATGGCTCAGGCTCACCCGTAGCAAGGGCTGGTAGTATTTGAGAATGCCCCGCTCAAAACCATCGGCAAAGCCCTGCTGAAAACGGGAGAACCGGCCCTGCGGGCTGTTTTTATCCCGCAGCCGGATATGCTTGAGGTGGGCGGGCAGCACCAGTTTAGACTCGATCAGCGAGAACAACAGCACCGGAATCACCACAATCGGGATCTGGGCGAAGAACGCCCCACGGCCCCCTTCCATCATCATCATCGGCACAAAGGCGGCTACAGTAGTCAAAACGCCAAAGGTGACCGGCACCGTGACTTCGCGGGTGCCATTGATCGCCGCCTGCAGGCTGTTCTCTGAATGCTGCATATGCCGGTAAACATTCTCACCGGTGACGATGGCATCATCCACCACAATCCCCAGCACCAGAATAAAGCCGAACAGGGTCACGATATTGAGCGTGGCCCCCAGCAGCGGCATCAACAAAAACGCCCCCATAAAGCTGATCGGCACCCCCAGGAAAACCCAGAATGCGATGGATGGACGCAGGAACATCGTCAGCAGTAACAACACCAGCACACCGCCCTGCAGCGCATTGGTGGTCAGGGTTTTAATACGGCTTTTAACAATGCGCGAATCATCATCCCAGTAGTTCAACGTCAGCCCTGCGGGCAACAACGGCTGCTGATCGGCAATATAGGCTTTCACCGCATCGGCCACCGCAATCGCACTCTGATTGCCCACCCGATAGACTTCCACCATCACCGCAGGGGCACCATTAAAACGACTGCGCAGGGCCGATTCTTCAAAGCCATCCGTCACACGGGCAATATCTTTAAGCCGCACCAGGCTGCCATCGGCACTGGTTTTAATCACCGTGTTTTCAAACTCGGCCCGGTTATACGCCTGGCCTTTGGAGCGGATCAGAATATCGCCGCCATCGGTGCGAATATTACCAGCCGACAGATCCAGTGAGCTGCCCGCGATCCGCTCAGAGATGGTTTTCAGGCTCAGGCCAAACTCACGCAACCGGTCCTGCTCGACTTCCACCGCCAGCTCGTAATTACGCACCCCATCCAGCGCCACCTGGCTGATCAGCGGCAGACGCAGCAGATCATCACGCACTTTCTCACCGTAGTGACGCAGTTCTTTCTCCGACAGCGCACCGGCCAGAGCAACGGTAATCACTTCATGTTTACGGGTGGCCAGCGAGATCACCGGGCGGTCTGCCTCCGCTGGAAAAGTGCCGATGGCATCCACCCGTGATTTGATATCGGCCAGCATATTGCGCGGTTCATAGCCGGACTCGATCTCAATGGTGACCCGGCTGGAACCCTCGACGGAACGACTGTTGATCTGCTTGATCCCTTCCAGATCATCAATCGCCTGCTCCACCCGCACCGCCAGCCCCTGCTCGGCATCTTCCGGCGTGGCCCCGCGCAGGCTCATATTCACAGTGACCACATCGACCGAGAAATCCGGGAACACTTCCAATGGAATGCGGTATTTCAGTGACAGCAAACCGGCAAACAGAATGGTCAGCATCAACAGGTTAGCGGCGACATGGTTACGGGCAAACCAGCTGATCATGCTTCAGGCTCCTGTTTCGGCGCATCCACTTGCACACGAGTCCCCGATACCACCTGACCCAGCGGCGTCACCACCAGCGCATCCCCGGCCTTCAGCCCGCCACTGACCAGCGCCTGGCGATCATCCTGCCAGTCCACCTGCACCGCCACCTGCTTGAGCACCCCTTCGGTGACGATATAGACATAACTGCCCTGATAGATCGCCCGGTTGGGAATCACCAGCACATTATCCAGCTGACGGCCCTGGATCTCGGCGGTCACATACTGGCCCACTTTCAACGGCACCCGCCCGGCAGCATCTTTGCCATAAGGATCATCAATCTGTGCCACCACATACAGCTGGCGACTGCTGTCATCGATTGCCCCTTCAGTCAGTACCACCTTGCCCTGCCAACGCTCAGGCCTTACCAGCTCGGACACCAGGGTGACATCCGGTAGTACCAGCGGCCCGCTGTCATCAAAACGATAGCGCTCAGGCAGATCAATATATTTCAGATCACGGTTCTGCAACGGCAGCCGCACCTCGACATAGTCCACCGCATAGAGGGTCGCCAGGCTGGTGCCGCTGGACACCACCTGACCAATATCCACACTCTTGTTAAGTACACGGGCGGTATAGGGCGCACGAATTTCGGTGCGGGAGAGGTTCAACTCGGCGATTTTCAGCGCCGCACGGGCGGAGTCCAGCGCGGCACGGGCCGAGGCCAGCTGCGGTTTACGCAGCACCAGAGTCGGCGCGGCAGCGCGGTTACCCAGCCGTTTCCAGTCCTGAGCGGCCTGCTCGGCCTGGGCCTTTTCTTCCGCTACTTTCTGCCGGGCACTGGCCAGGCTGGCACGGGCTGAGGACCGCTGGGCTTCATAATCCCGCCGATCAATTTTCAGCAGCGGCTCGCCCTTTTCAAAGAAACTGCCGCTACGGAATTTCGGACTGATCCAGACAATCTCACCAGCCACCTGGGGCAGCAGCGTACTCTGGGTACGAGGGCGGATTTTGCCGTAGCTCTGCAGGGTAATCTGCAGGCTCTGTGGCATCACCTGTTCAGTAGCAACCGTGATCTGCGGGGCTTTGCTGACCGCTTTACGCCGCGCTTCGGGCGGGTTTTTCAGCACATAGGCGCTGGCCGCCCCCAGTACGATAATTACCAGAACGGGCAGAACTAACTTCCTGATCATGCGTTGTTTTCGCTCTCGGTCGCGGCAGCTGCCGGATTAAAATCGCCCCCCAGGGCACGGTACAGTTCAACACGATTCACCAGCAGCTGGCTGCGCAGGCGGATCACGTTCGTGCGGGCATCAAAGGCCCGGCGCTGGGACTCCAGCACGGTGGTGTAATTCGCCAGTCCTTTCTGATATTGCTCAAAGGCCAGCGCTTCGGCGGTTTCGGCGTTATCGCGCGCCTGCACATAAAAGCCATACTGCTGCTGCAGTGCGCTCTGGTTACCCAGCAGGTTCTCCACCTGCTCAAACGCCTGGTACACCGTATCCAGATAACCCTGTTCCAGCTGCTGCCGCTCGGCCAGCCGCTGGGCCTGTAACGCCTCACGACGGCCACCATCAAACAGGCTCTGGCTTAATGCCCCGGCCAGCGACCAGGCCAGATTACCCGACTGCAGCAGATCAGCCAGCGCATCGCTGCGACTGCCCAGGCTGCTGGTCAGGGTGATGGCGGGGAAACGGTCTTTCTGGGCAATGGCCACGGCGGCATCGGCTGCCAGCAGGCGTAACCAGCTGGCCTGCAGATCAGGCCGACGGCGCACCAGCCCGGCAGGCAGCCCCGCCGGAATCGCACTGTCCAGCAACGGCAAACGCCCCTCCGCCTGCAGCAAACCGGCCGGATAGCTGCCCAGCAGCTGCTCCACCACCCGCCGTGCCTGCAGCACCGTCTGTTGCTGGGCGCTGATACGCGCCTGTTCAGCATGCAGATCATTACGCGCCAGATAGATATCCAGCGCGCTGTTAAGCCCTTGCTGATAGCGCGCCTGAACCAGGCTGAGGTTCTCCTGCAGATTACTGCGCCGCTGTTCAAACAGCGCCTGCAATAACTGCGCTTCCTGCAACTGATACCAGCCCCGCGCCAGATCACGCACCAGCTGCTGCTCCGCATCGGCCAGGCTGGCCTGTTGCGCCGCCAGATTCAACTGCGCCTGACGCTGCTGATCATCCAGCTGGCCCCAGATATCCAGCTGCCAGCTTAATCGGCCATCCAGGCTGAAACTGTCCGCAGTACTGCGCCCTGCGCCGCTGCGACTCCCCGCCCGGCTGGCACCACTGCTCAGGTCCAGCGTGGGCAACTGGGCAGCACCGCTGATCACCAGTTGCTGGCGCGCCTGTTCAACCTGCAACCGACGCTGCGCCAGGCCCCGGTTATCGGCCAGCGCCTGGCTCACCAATTGCTGTAACTGCGCATCTTGTAACTGCACCAGCCAGTTGGCCACCACCGGCACCGGCGGCTGTTCCGCCTGCCAGCCAGATGGCGGCTCCACAGTTGCATTAATGGGTTTAATCTCGGCAGGCATACAGGCGGCAAGGCCTGCACAGGTAACGGCAAGGAATAAAGGCTTAAACATTGGGCAGCGCATGCGGCATCCAGTAGCATGAGGGAAACTGAAGCTGCATAGTAATGAATCTGCTGTCGGTTAACAGCCAGATTTACACATCTTTACAACATCGATCAGCCCTTCTGATCACCCGAAAGCGGGCGCTTGCGGGAAACATCGGGTATAGAAGTGAATCTGCTCACGACGCCCACCTTCTGTAGCGCTCTAGTGGTTAACTAATCCCGGACAGTGATTTAAGTCGATTTTCTTCCATCACTGGGGTGAACCCTGGATTGTGGCTCTGTGGGAACAATACCCGCCAGTTTACGTGCGTTCAGGCAGTCAGCTACATTATCATAAGGCCAATGAGAGCGTTAAATTATCAGTAACCGTTGGAGTACCTAATTGGTGTAAGTGTGCACTTATACTGGACATCCAAGCTATTAAACTTCACCTGCACAGTCGTATATACAAATTGGGCTAACACCTAAACCTTATACATGATGTGATTTTCACTATCAAAGCATACGGTAAAAAACATAGATGGATGAAGCTCTATAAACAACCCCCAGTAAAAATCAAATACTGAGGCAACCCTTATTAGTAATAATTGAGTTTAATCCTAGCTAAGTGATAAAACCATTTGTATAGGACTTAATGTTTACAGAATATTTCTTACCTCACCCACTCGATGAATTACATGCAGGCATGCCTGTTGGGCTAATGTGAGATTCTAGTTTAATTGGTTTTTTCTATGGTATAGTTGCTCGAATGGTGTCATATGGGTGCTAGAATTAGTATTGACGGTGAATCACAGGTAATACCAATTTTGAAGAAGTGTGAATAATTGAATGGAGAGTTGATATGATCACTACACAGGGAAATGCACCAGGGAACACTACATACAATGTTCAGGCTCAGAAAAGTCATTCAGATAAAGCTTCCGACGACATTGAAAATAGAAAAAAATCGCCTGATAGCTCTGGTAAAGACGTGGTTTCTATTTCTAACGATGCACGCAAGGCCATTGATAATAGTATAACAAACAGCCAGGATCAGTATTACGAAAAATTCATGCCAACTTATGAAGGTTTTTCAGCAACGAACATAGCGGCTGGGGTAAGTAGTCCAGCTTCTGAGCCATTTTCTTCAGGGAAGAGCTTTAATCAAGTTGCTATTGATGCCCGGTCCAGCCTGGATAGAAATTATGAGAAGCTATATAACATTGGTAAGCCCTATGTAGCAGGATCAGCTACTGCGACCGATAGAAACTCCCTTATGGGTGAGCTGGATCGTCGCGCTTTATATGCAGTTGTGAGTAACGAAGGTGGTCTATTTACAAAATATGAACAAGCTTTAGCGCAAAGCACAATGTCCCAGCAACAAGGGCTTGCCATGGGGTTATATGCTGGGCCAATCAGTGAGAGTGATAAGTTTATTGACCCTTTTTTCGGAGACAGTGCCCAGCAATTTAAAGCCGGTATACAGTTCCTTGACCAGGTTAGCAACGAAGAAAAGGCTGGCTCTATAGATTTCGCCATTCAACGCGCCTCAATGCAGCAAGCATATGAATTAAAAATGCATGACCTTGGTGAAACGCCCGAAGACTTTAGCACAATTCACCCCCTGGTGAATTTAATTCTTCAGGCTCTGGAGTCAAGGAATGGTATTATTAATTATGAATCGGATGGTAGTATTTTCAGTGATTCCGAAGATCTAAGAAACCAGCCCTGGTTTTCGAACTATAGTGACCGACTGGATGAAGCCGTAAAAAAGACAAAAGACCTATATCTGGGATAGTGTAGTTATATAATGAAAAAAGGCTGTGTTGGTTATTTTATATTCAGCCTATTTTTTAAACTTACTAGAGCAAAACAACTCCACTTTAAATCAACAGACTTGAGCCCACAAAAATATTTTATATGCTTCCTGCTATCCTAATTATGAATATTATTCCTCAGCATATAAAAACTGATAAACATATCCTACGTTAATCACCTGTGTATGAAATAATAAGAACTGATACGTAAAGACCCGCGTGGAATCACCTCAAACCGTAAAATCGCGCAAGCCTGCCAGGAGAACGTGATATTCATGGCGTTATCGGCCGATAGTCAGCCTCATTTTCAGTACCCTTGCTGACTTTACCTCCCGTAAGTCGCCCTCAGTAGTTGGAGCTGCTGCATACTTCCATAACCATCTCATCGGGCCCCAACTTGAGGATCTGCTGCAGTAGTTGTGTCCGAGTGACCTTTTTGATGTACACCGGTTTATGGTTGGCATTCGTACCGAATAACTGAAAAACAAATTTGGCAATATCGATCGCAAGCGCCTTAACTTTCATAAGACGGACCTCTTTTTCGGGTTAGCACCTTCAGCCTGGTACAGGGTAGTTAAGGGTCGGTCCATCCCACCTCCTATCCTCATGTAAAACGCTTCATCATCAGGTGTAGGAGCCAGCTTGCTGGCGATGATAGTATGTTTACCTCCCCGGATGTAGACGTAGCAGGGGCTGGACTCCTACAGGGAATCGGCTTGCTCGCGATGCCATTGTGGGAGCAGCCTGGCACCGGGCAGCTCTTCAGCCAGCCCGGTATGGCAAGGCTTTATTGAGTGAAGACCTCTTGCAGAGTTGAGACCATATCCTGCGCCGCATTCGTGAGGCCTGCATTCAAGTGTTCAGCCTTCAGTTGTGTACGGGTATCGGACAGATCTTCACCACGAATTTCTCTAAGGCTTAATGCTACGATTTCATTCGTGAAGCTGTCTGTGACTCTGGATTCAAGGAATAGCTTCACTGCCTGGTCGCGGTGGCCTGTTTCCTTTACCACCGATGCGACCAGAAAGGCAATCGGGATATACTCGTAACCCGCCAGTTCCTTGTCAGATACTTTAATCCCAGTTATCGCTGACTCAACCCTCAATACGCCTTTTCCCGGGGTGCTGGTCAGCGCAAGCGCTGAATTCATACTGCGCGTAATGGTTTGGGTCAATTTATTTTCTAAAGTAGCGATGTCCTGTGCACTAATCTGGTTTGTAGGTTGCGCCTTTGGATAGGTTACCGTTTTTTCTACGAGTACATGATGGTAACTTCCCGGTTTAAATCCGGGGTCTATGTAGCGGTACACTGGCTGGCCAGATTTCATGGCAACCCGTTTCATCGCCTGATATTGACTGGTATCTAAATAACCTGAAAAATTAGATTTATCAGGTTTAGCGGGCTGTTGCACACAACCAGCCAACGCGATAATAAGTGCAATCGACAGCAATAGTTCCTTCATCTTCAACCCTTCCCATATGAGCCATATCAGGCCCTGTTAATATCATCTTCTGGATGTTGATCAACAACGCTGTAACGCCAGCCTTAGATCAGAAAGCGGCCTATCATTTCATTGGATAGATATAATTTAGCCACCCAACCATCCGTAGCAAAATTTTCCGCATAACGGACACGTGGGAGAAATGATCAGAATAAACAGCTGCTTTCCCCTGAACACCCAGAGGAAGGTTATAGTCGTTTATGTTTTCATCCAGTTCAATCAGGCCAATCGCCTGTCCGAAATCACTTAACTGACGTGCAGACAGCAGCTGATTGTTGATCTGAACTTCCGCTTCACTCATCGCAGGGATGACGGAGATAAGCTTGCCACTAAATACTTTTCCTGGCATGGCATCAAGAATAACTTCGGCCTCAGAACCACTATCCATCCGTTGAAGAGAGTTTTGCCAAAAGCTTGCAGCAATAATCCGTTTTTGCGTTGGAATAAAAATCATTGCCGGACGAAGGGGCATTGGCACCGCCATCGAGCCTGGGCGCAACGCCAGCTGGGTAATAATGCCGTCTGAGGGGGCGACTACGGTGGTTCTCTCCAGGTCATACTGTGCTGCTTGAAGCTGCTGCTGTAACTGGACAACACTTGTATTTGTACCATCGATAGTGGATTCACTATCAAATCTGGCTTTATTTACATTTGCTTGCGCGGCCTCTACATCAGCTTGTGCAGCAAGGTAACGCTGGCGTCGGTTTTCTACATCTTTCTTAGAAAAAACACCGCCACTCTTTTTGTTACCCTTCACGTAACGCTGGTAACTTTGTAGCGCCAAATCTCTATTGGCCTCTGATTTCTTGAGGCTGGCCTGGGCTTGCTCCAGCTGGGCACCCGTTTTCTTCGTGTTCTGTAGTGATGCCGTCAGTTTTGCCTGAAGTTCATTGACTTTGAATTGATAGGGTTTTGGATCAATTTTAAAAAGAACATCGCCTTTACTCAGAGGAGCATTTGGTTCCACCTCCACAGAAACAACATGTCCTTTAACTGCCGGAACGATAGGAACCGTAATGTAGATTTCTTTGGCAAACTTCCCATAGGGGTGGTTGTAGTTCATTAAAATAAGCAATGTGCTCAGAATAAAAATACCGCCAAGTATTGCGGTGGGCACGCTCCACTTATTCAGCGGTATTTTGAATAGTTTAAAGATAACAACACAAAAACCTGAGTAGGTAAGAATTATTAGAAGATCCATTTCACACCCCTCCTTTTTCTTTCATTGATTCTTTAATGCTTTCAACTTCCTGTTTCAATGCCGATATTTCATTTTTTAGCGTGGATATGGCAGCGTCTTTTTGTAACTGATTATTATCCAGCGAGGCTTGTGTACTGGAAAAACCCCAGCCTCGATCTTCTCGATAGAGAGTCGACCATATCCATAGAAATGGCCAGAGTACATGCAGCGTAAATAAACTAACCCACCCGGCGACATGTATCGCATCTTGATGGGGGTGGTTACGGTGTACGGCAATTTCATAAGGGATATCATGAATGACGATAACTGCGTAGAACACGAATATAGTGACGAAAAATAGCAACCCAAGAGCTATATAATCAAGAGGCATTCAGTTACCTTCCATTCCATAGTTAATAACCCGCTTGACCATTATAGACAGGGTTATGGAATTTGACAGAAAGTCACTAAAGGTACTGAAGCCCCCGGAATCTGTGCGGTTCAGCCCCATCTGGTGAGATGATTGATGGCAGGCGTTTTGCGGGATCAGCCGCCATTAAAAAGCCCCGCTGAGTCTCCTCAACAGGGCTATTCAGTGCCAGAGATATCAGCTGCCCAACAACAGTTTATCGTCGTCCAGCTCTTCCCCATCGCCACGGGCTTTGGCGAACAGGTTAAGCAGGTCTTTCACTTCATACCCCGCGCGTTCTTCACCCTGCAGATCAAACACCACCTTGCCTTCATGCAGCATCAGGCTGCGGCTACCGTAGTCCAGCGCCTGGCGCATGGAGTGGGTGACCATCAACACGGTGAGCTGTTTCTCGGCGATGATCTGGCTGGAGATATCCATGATCAGGGCAGCGGTTTTTGGGTCCAGCGCGGCGGTGTGTTCATCCAGCAACAGGATTTTGCTGGGCTGCAGGGCCGACATCAGCAGGCTGACGGACTGGCGCTGGCCACCGGAGAGCAGGCCCATTTCGCTATGCAGGCGGTCTTCCAGGCCCAGATTCAGCCGGGCCAGCTGGGTGCGGAAGATGTCGCGCAGTTTGCTGTTGAGGGCAAACGACAGGTTGCCCCGTTCAGTACGGCCATAGGCCAGCGCCATGTTCTCTTCGATGGTCATATTGCCGCAGGTGCCTGCCAGCGGGTCCTGAAACACGCGGGCAACATCACGGGTACGGCCGGTGGCAGGCAGGCGGGTGACGTCTTTCTCACCAAACCAGATTTTGCCACCGGTGCTGCCAATATCACCGGCCAAAGCATTAAGCAGGGTCGATTTACCGGCACCGTTGGAACCGATCACGGTAACGAATTCCCCTTCCGGGATTTCAAGATCAATGCCACGCAGGGCTTTTTTCTCGGTCGGCAGGCCGGGGTTAAAGGTAATTTGCAGGTTCTCACAGCGGATCATGACTGCGCCTCCTTCGCTGCCTGGCGGGCTTTCCACTCACGGCGCAGCTGCGGCAAAATCAGTGCCACGGCCACCAGGGCGGCGGTGATAAAGTTAAGATCGGAGGCGGTAAAGCCGAGGAAATCGGCGCTCAGTGCCATGGACACTGCCAGTCGATAGAGGATGGAACCGATCAGACAGCTGAAGATAATCACCCACATATTGCGGCTGCCAAACAGGCTTTCACCCACAATAACCGCCGCCAGACCGACCACAATGGTGCCGATACCCATGGTGGAATCAGCAAAGCCGTTGGTCTGGGCAAACAGTGCCCCAGCAATAGCGACCAGGCCGTTAGACAGTGCCAGGCCCGCGTAGATTTTCTCTTTGGTGACGATGCCATTGGCCTGCGCCATACGCGGGTTGGCCCCGGTGGCACGCATTGCCAGGCCGTACTGGGTCTGGAGGAAAAACGCTACCAGTCCACCGATAATCAGCGCGCACACGGCGACAAAGATCACCTTGAGATACATCGACGACAGCCCCAGCGCTTCAAACGGACTGAGTACCGTCGGCTCCATAATCAGCGCCACGTTCGGCTTGCCCATCACCCGCAGGTTAATGGTGTACAGCGCCGTCATGGTCAGAATACTGGCCAGCAGGTGGAGGATGTTAAAGCGCAGGTTCAGCCAGGCGGTCACCATCCCGGCACTGGCCCCGGCCAGCGCAGCACAGAAGGTGGACAGATACGGATTAAAGCCGGTGACGATCATCGCTGCAGCAACGGCAGCACCCAGGGTAAAGCTGCCATCCACGGTGAGATCAGGAAAATCCAGCACGCGGAAGGTGAGATAGACGCCTATGGCCACCAGGCCATAGACAAAACCGATCTCCAGTGTGCCCATAAAGGCAAACATCGACATATTCAGTACCTGAAATAGAGAGTCAGATTAGGGGTTAGGTAACGTTAGTGCTATGCGTTCCCACGCAGGGCATGGGAACGAGCTGTAGAACCTACATAACTGAGCCTTTGATAAGCACATTCAGACTGTCTTGCCCGCGAACGCGGGTATCCATAATTACGCTAGAAATCAGCGACAGTGCGGGGTGCATACATAGGCGGTTATGGGCTCCTGCGTTCGCAGGAGAGACGGTGTTCTATCAGAATTAACGCATATCTATTTTTCACAAGATCAACGCCCAGCGATCCGAAACATTCACATCGAAACCCTGTAGCAACTCATTCCGCTAACGCCTGGCTCCCAGACGCCGGTGGAACGGGCTGCTACAAAACAGGAATATCCGCGTCAGCCGCTTACTTGATCACTTTGGTAGCGCGGGCCAGCAGTGACTCAGGGATTTCAACACCCATCATGCGGGCCGTTTTCAGGTTCACGTAGATATCAGTGCCTTCGGCGATGCGCACAGGCATGTCACCTGGTTTTTTGCCTTTAAGGACTTCAATTACCATTTCGCCAGTCTGGCGGCCCAGATCACTGTAGTTAAAACCTACCGCCGCCACAGCACCACGGGCCACAGAATCGGTATCGGCAGAGAACACCGGGATTTTGGCTTCGATGCCCACTTTGATGATCGACTCCAGCGCGGTGATGATGGTGTTATCCAGCGTGGTGTAGATGGCATCGACTTTGCCAACCAGCTTCTGGCTGGCGATCATCACATCGGAAGATCGCGGAGCGGCGGCTTCGATGATCTCGATGCCCTGCTCGGCCGCCACGACTTTCATGGCTGCAATAATCGACACCGCATTCGGCTCACCCGGATTGAACGGGATACCCAGTCGTTTGAGGCCTGGTACCACTTCTTTGATCATCGCCAGGTGCTGTGCCACCGGCACCGCATCAGACAGGCCGGTTACATTACGGCCAGGTTTATCCATGTTGCTGACCAGTTTGGCACCCATCGGGTCAGTCACCACGGAAAAGATCACCGGGATATCACGGGCTGCACTTACCGCCGCCTGAGCTGACGGGGTGGCGATAGCAACGATCACATCCGGCTGATCACCCACCATTTTACGGGCAATCTGCGCTGCAATGGCCGGGTTGCCCTGGGCACTTTCGTAGGTGAATTTCAGCGTGGTGTCGGTGTAACCATTTTCCAGCAACGCAGCTTTAATACCATCACGCACGGAGTCCAGTGCCGGGTGTTCAACAATCGCTGTGGTCGCCACGTGCACCTGCTCTGCCTGAGCTGCGCCGCAAGATAAAACTGCCGCCGCCAGGGCCGCTTTCGCCAGTGTTTTAATACGCATCTGTATCGCTCCAGTATTCGGGTGCTAGTGCCGGGCCTTATCTGTCGCCCGGTTACCCGGCGGCGCAGTGGCTCAGTCGTATTTTGAAGGGCGTTAGTATCCACAAATCAGCCGGTTAGCTGCAAGCACTTTGTACTTATTCGCTGATACAACACAATTGAGTACAAGCAAGAATACGGCCACCAAAAAATTGAACACTTAAAGACCCCTGCTAGACTGAACACCATGTCTGCTGACTGCTGTACTTGGGTATCTGGCAATCAGAGTTCACTACCGGTCCGTAAATGGATAGACGCCATGCCACTTCATAATACGCAACTCGTACAACAACTGGCCCAGCTAGCATTAGCTTTAACCGCCGAAAAGAGCCATGCCCGCCTGCTGGAAAAGATGATCGACGGCTGCATGGCAATCACCAACTGTGATGCAGGCACCCTTTACACCCTTGACGAACACGACCCCTGGCTACTCAATTTCACCGTGGTACGAAACCTCACGCTGGGGATGAACTCGATCGAGTTACCCGGCATTCAGTACCGCAGCCCCGACGGAGAGAGCCCAAAGCTTGTCGTCGCTCAGACATTTTTGCAGCAAAGCACCATCAACATACCTGATGCTTACCATTGCCAGCAGTATGATTTCTCCGGCACCATCCTGTTTGATCGGCAGTTTAACTACCATTCCAAGTCCTTTCTTTGTGTACCACTGAAAGACCATGAAGGTGAGATGATGGGTGTGCTGCAACTGATCAATGCCCAGAATGACGAGGGAGAGGTGATTCCTTTCTCTACCCACCGCCAGCTGCTGGTCGAGTCAATATCCTCTATGGCCGCAACCGCTCTGACCAAGCGTAAGCTGCTGGATGCACAGCGGGATCTGCTGGAGGCCTGTACCAAGATGCTGGCCAGGGCAATCGACCGTAAATCGCCCGTTACTGGCAAGCATTGCGAAAATGTCCCCGCGATCGCCACCATTCTGGCCCAGGCGGTCTGCGAGGCCAGCGATGGGCCCTTTGCAGATATTCAGTTTTCTGACGAAGAGTTCTACGAGCTGAAAATTGCGGCCTGGCTGCATGATTGCGGCAAAATCGCTACGCCTGAGCATATCATTGATAAGAGCACCAAACTGGAGAGCATCAATGATCGCATCACACTGATCAGAAGTCGGATGGCACAGTATAAGCAGCACTTGCTTATCCTCAGCCTGCAAAACGATTTGCAGCAGGCAGTTCTCAATACACGCTATCAGCAGGTCGATGATGATCTGGCCTTTCTCGAACTGATCAATAAGGGTGGGGAGTTTCTCAGTGATGAGGCCATCAAGCGGATAGAGGCTATTGCAAAGATTAAATGGACGGACCACTTTGGCGATAGTCATCAACTGCTGACAGCTGATGAAGCTGAAAACCTGAAGATTCGACGCGGTACCCTCAATGAGCAGGAACGAAAAGTCATCCAGGATCATATTGTGGTTACCCAGGAGATGCTGGCGGCCCTGCCCTATCCCAAACCATTGGCTAATGTGGCTGAGATCGCCGGTAACCACCATGAATGCATCAACGGCAAGGGCTACCCCAATGGCCTCACCGGTGAGCAGATGTCTTTGCGGGCCCGCATTATGTGTATCGCTGATATTTTTGAAGCCCTGACCTCGCCGGACCGTCCTTACAAAAAAGGTATGAAATTATCTCAGGCATTAACCATTATTGGCCGCATGGTGGAGTCCGGCCAGCTGGACCCACCCTTGTTCAGACTTTTTGTAGAAAGCCGGGCTTATATGCGCTTTGCCGATAGTCATATGGCCGACTCACAGATTGATGAGCCGGATCTGGCAACCTTGCCGGGCTTACAGTCACTGACTGAAGCTCTCTGAACTGCTACGCCTCTGCCGCTGCCATTTATTTGCTGGTGTGGACAAATACGCCGTCCCAGTTCACCGGGGGAGGCGTCTGGCGATAGAGCTGTAAACGCTGCTGATACAGCTCGACCAGACAGGGGTTGAAACCATCCCGCGACAAGCTAATAAGCCGACGCTCCAGTTCGCCCCAATCCTGCTGCTGAAATGCCCGCATCGCACCATTAAAACGCTCAGCCAGTGCCACGGTTCGTGCATCGAGATCAGCCGTCCTGCCCAGTGGCTGATAGAGCGCCACCGGCTCAGCCCGGCCTTTGACCTGAACCCGGTCCAGCACCATAAAGCTGTAGCACTTAACCTGATCTGCCGTGTCACTACTGACAATAATGGGCACACCATAGTATTTGGTCAGCCCCTCCAGCCGGGACCCCAGGTTTACCGCATCTCCCATAACCGTATACGCCATACGATAACGTGACCCCATATTGCCCACATTCATAACCCCGGTGTTTAACCCCATCCCTGCGGCAACAGCAGGCAGGCCTGCGGCGGCCAGGTCACGATTGATCTGCGGCATCGCTTTATCCATCGCTAACGCAGCATCCAGTGCCCGTAAAGCGTGCTCAGGGTCATTCAGCGGAGCCCCCCAGAAGGCCATCACCGCATCACCAATATACTTATCAACGGTGCCATGGTGGGCATAGATAATATCGGTGATATGAGTCAGATAGATATTCATCAACCGGGTCAGCTGCGGTGGCGTCAGCTTTTCAGATAAACCGGTAAAACCACGGACATCGGAGAAAAACACCGTCATCACCCGGCTTTCCCCATTGAGTTCCACCTGCGCTCCCTCCGCGTTGAGCCGCTCCACCACCACCTGGGGAATATACTGCCCAAATTGTGAGGCTAACCGATGGCGGTTACGGGTTTCAAAAAAGTAACCCGAGGTCTGTTCAAGCAGATAAAGGGTAATAATCAGCTGTAGTGTAAAGCCCAGCGGCATCACCCAGCCCAGATGCTGCCAGGCATACAGGTTCAAGCTGGTCAGCAGCACGGTCCAGCTGAGTGTAAACACACTGGCCCACAACGCCGACAGACGAGGCATAATTAACGATAGCAAAGCACCGGTAAATACCAGCTGTAACAACTCCAGTGCATCGCTGTAATCAGGCTGCATCAGAAAGCGCTCATCGAGCATGGCTGATATCAGGTTGGCATGCACCTCGACCCCCGGGTAGCGATTCTGTAAGGGGGTGGCCCGTAAATCCAGCAACCCCGCCGCACTGGTACCGACTAACACCAGCGTGCCTTCAAGCTGCCGTTTATCAGCCTCACCACTCAGCACATCCGTGGCAGAAATGTAGGGAAAGCTGCCCATAGGCCCGCGATACGGCACAAACAGGTTACCCTGTTTATTTAATGGAATACGTACTGCACCCACTTCCACCGCCGTTAGCGCCGACAGCTGCCCCGTCGCGTCGTGTTCAAAAACAGGCTGTACGGTGAACTCCCCCATCAGCGCCATAAAGACACTCAGGGACAATGAAGGGTAATAACCCTGCTCATAACGCTGCAGTAAAGGCACCCGACGATAAATACCGTCTACATCAACCTGGGGGTTATCAAAAAAACCCGCCCAAGGTGTTGCCGCCTGAAGCAGGCTAAGATTAGCTACATGGCCCGTTGCATCGGGCACAGTGGTCAGTGTGCCCTCACCCGTTTCGAGCATCACTGGCGCTGGTAACGCTCCAACGTTTAACTGCTTGCTCGAGTGGTCAAACAGATACCCCAGCACGACGGGCTGGCCCTCAATGGCCTCTGCCAGCTCACGATCCGGGGTTAAGTCGTTCAGTAAAGCGCTCAGTCGTTGCCGGGTAACATTAGCCTCAGGCGTCTGATCAAACTGTTGCAACACCTGCTCCGCTGTCAGCTTTCGGTCAGGTTCGGAAAAGGTCGTATCAAAGCCGACCAGAGCAACCTCGTAGTGATCCGTCAGCTGCCGCACCAGCTGAGCTATCCGCTCCCGCCCCCAGGGCCATCGCCCTTGCGCTGCCAGGCTTTTTTCATCGATATCAACAATAACGATGCGTGGATCTACGTCATGTAGTTGGGAGTACTGCAATCGCAGATCATAAAGGTCCAGCTCAAAGCGCTGACTTAACTCCGGCTTTACTCCCTTCCAGGCCAGTACAACAGCCACGACAGTGATCAGCAAACCGATCAGACTACGTATGCCTCGCTGCTTCATAACCAGCCCTCCCTGGTGCGTTATATCAGTAATCTTGCGCGAACCGCACGCTTAAGGGGTATAGCCACCTGCCCCTGAAACCCCTATCTGTCCATCAGTCGATTTAACACCAAAGCTACTGATAATCCCGTCGGCATTTTTCCCAACAAAGTCAGCCGACATACCACCCGAAACCGATACCGGGACGCCATTTTTGATCACGGTACCCGTCAGGTCGATCGCGCCAGCACCATATAAGACATCCTCAAAGCCGGTACTCTGTTCCATGCCCGCCCTTAATTGATAAAGCGAACCTGCCTGCTTAAAGTCACCACTCATGGAAACGCCGGTAAACCGCTGCTGATCAAAGTCGACTTTAATCTGAGACTGGAAAGCCGTAGCCTCAATAACCCTTACCCCACCGTCCTGTAACAACGGCTGTTGGCCTAACGTACGCGAGAAAACCATTTCACCGGTTCGCACTTGAATATTCTTATAGGGAGTAAGCTCGTCAGAATAGATATAATCACCCCCGATCAGGCCTGTTTTATTCCCATCACCGCGCCCTGAATATGGCTGATTCCAGCGCCCCCAGGAAACATCGGCAGTACCGATACTAGCCGTGCCACTGAGAGTACTAGCGGGAGGAAGCAGACTCTTCAACGCCGGGCCGCGGTAGCTTTGCCCAAAACCATAGTGTGCGACCGGCTGTTGCTCTTGACTTCCCATTAATACCGCCGGTTCACGCAGCCTGTTCGATTTATTTCCGTTATTTCCGTTATTTCCGTTATTTCCGTTGTTTCCGTTGTTTCCGTTGTTTCCGTTGTTTCCGTTGTTTCCGTTGTTTCCGTTGTTTCC
>CAJXNY010000002.1 GCA_913057435.1 uncultured Oceanospirillaceae bacterium
CTATCCTCTTCGTCGGCAGCGTCAGATGTGTATAAGAGACAGACTTTACCTCGATACAGCAGCGAATGGCAGCTGTGACTCCGCCTGAAAACTCCGCCTCTGATATCCCGACTTTACAGCCACTTTCAGCAAAACAGCAGGATATTGATAATCATGCGGTGCCTTTTTCACTGGCGGATTATCTGGAACTGGTGGACTGGACTGGGCGCTGCCAGCGCGACGATAAACGTGGCTATATAGCGGTACGTATACCGCTGATTCTGCAGCGGTTGTTTATTGATCCGCAGCAGTGGCAGCGGACCATGCTGCCGTCAGGGTTACGCTTTCAGCATGCCGTGGGCTGTGTTGCCAGGTTGAAGCAATACGCAAAAAACCTGGGACGTAACTGGGTAAAAGGGCAGAGGCCAGCGCAGCAATTGTATCGGGTCTAGATGGGTGGCTGTTCAATGGGTATTTTATTGGCTGTCCCGGCATTACCGCGAAATCTTTTCATAGATAAATAAATCTTTCGCTAAAAACTCTGATAAATATTAGATAGCACTGTGCTTGAATAACGCGTTAAAAGTAACGTGAAAGATAAAAACATATAATTAATTTAACACCTTGAAAACAAAGTGATTGTAAGTCCAGCTAAAAGTATCAGCGAAAATACTTATTGATATGTAAAGGGGGTGCTATGTAAATATGTAACAAGCTGTACTAAAGAACCATATACACAGAATATAGCAGCAGTTTTACTTGGTTAATACTACTAGTGATGTACAACGTTCAGCCAGCAGGGCTGAGTTAATGGTTTCAGTACAGCAGGAGCTAAAGTTAGTTTTACTGTCGATAACTGAGGTAAATAGCGCTCCTCGATTTTGGTTGGGTGGAGGGTAAACTTAAAAGTTCATAACAAGTTTTCTTCTCCATGGAAAATTAAATCAGAGAAAGAGAAGGCAAATGTTCAGTGTAACGATCAGCAAAGCGAGCTACGAGCCCGGTGGAAGTCTATCCGTTTCGGGCACAGTCACCTCTACTTCAAGAGGGAATCCCCCTGGCGCTATCACTATTGATGTTGACTCAAGCACGGGTGCTGGCAGGGTTGTCACTAATCATGGCATGGAAGGCACTGACTATAGCTGGAAGGGCCCTTTACCCGATGGGGTAACCGTGATTGAAGGGGATCAGGTAGAGGTCTGGAGCCACAGGCAAAGCCATGCCAAAGCTCCAATTGCACTTAAAAAATCTCTCGCATTTACCATGGAACACCAAACTCAGGTCAACTGGTGCTGGGCCGCTGTTGGAGCATCCGTAGGAAACTTCTTCTGGGGTACTGGTACCTATACACAGTGCGAGATTGCAAATACCTGTCAACAAAAAACGACCTGTTGCACATCTCCAGGAGGGTGTAACCAGTATGGTTGGCTCGAAAAAGCACTAGCCGCAGCCAAATCTTTTGATAGATATGAACGCGCTACCATCGAATTTGCCGCTCTCCAGTCGCAGATAAATTCGGAAAAACTAATTGGGACCCGAGTAAAGTGGAATAGTGGGGGAGCCCACTTTATGGTTATCAGTGGGTATGATACTGATGGTGACACAATTGAAATAAAAGACCCATGGTACGGTACATCAGTTATGGTCTTTGCGTCATATCCAGCCTCTTATCATGGTGGCGGAACCTGGACAACTACTTACTATACTGAAAAAAACTGAGGTTACCATGAGCATAAAATTCAGCCCGAACGCCCCTGTCGATACGGTTAATAAGATGGGCTCATGGGCAGAAAAACTAAAACACGAATTGTCCGCTCCTGATCAGAATCAGACGTTAAGTGTGAGTGATGGCTACGAAGTACATTATTTGTCTCTGAAAGAAATTGTCGCAGGCCGGTTAGTCGATAACCCAGACTGTTCGCGATGGCGTCATATGGTATCCGTTGGAGATCAGCTCGTTGCAGAGGTTGAGCTGGACGAAAGCCAGTCACCTATCGCACTTCATATGGGTCCCGGAAAAGATGGGCTCAGCACGACAGTTTCTCTTGCCAGCTCCTTAGACGGTGACTATGAAGCGTCCGTTCTATCAGTAGCCCCTTTGAAGTTTATCGCGCTCTGGTTAAAAGGAGATAATGATGATCTTATTATCCCGTATGCACCAAACGCGACATCACTCAAAAACGGCGTTGCTGTTCCTGTTAGAGATGTACTCGACGTATTAAAGCCACTCGCTCAGGATGTAATCAATTCAACGACGAACGATACAGGCGGCTAAGGGCCGTTATCACAGTTTTATCTTCCCGGCTCTATCCTGGAGTAGGCGCTGGGAACCCCCAAAGCGAGAACCTGAATACTCTTTAAGCATCTCCCACCTTATCCAGATAAGCGAGATCCATCGCTGCCAGCCGTATCGGCGTCACTTTTCTGAAGATTGTGATGACCCGCCCCGTCGAGAGCAGGTAAGCCTGCTGGATACCCCTTACTACCACTGTATTACTCGCTGTGTTCGTCGTGCCTTTCTGTGTGGTCAGAATACCCACAGTGGAGAGTGCTTTGAGCATCAACGTCAATGGATTGTTAAGCGACTGGCGCTGCTGGAGCAGGTGCTTGCCATTACTATCTGGAGCTACATGTCCATGAGGCACAGGCTGGGAGCGATTACCACAACGCGGGCCTGGCCCGCGATGTTATATCTGGAAGCCCTTTGTACGGCGGTTCCAGGCAAATCAGTACCAGCCTGATATAGAGGGCCTGGCTCAGATACCCGGTAACTTTCCTGTTCAGGATTCCAGCAGGTTGCTGAGCGTTTCCAGCCCCTGTTTTGCACGTATGCTCAGCTCCTCTCGGAGCTGAATCACCTGTTCATTACTCGCCGTTAACTCTGGATTCCGGCTGTGGTATGCCAAACTTATCTCACAGCCTCCGGCTGGTAATGCTGAAAATTGCACTGTCATCTGAGGCAATAACCCCGGCAGGTCGCCTTTGGTCTGAAACAGCCGGTTTGCTTCATACTGATCAACGGTAATTACCAGCTCCATCTCTCCATCAGGCAGCTGCAGGGTCTCGATATACGTTTTCCCTGGCGTATTCACGGCCAGGCTGTCGGCCGCCTGGATGGCGATAACCCCCGGGAACCACTGTTGATAATTCTCCATATTACTGACGAAACTGAAGACCTGTTCGATGGGGGCAGATATCTGGGCGATTGCGCTGGCGAGCTTGATCATACTGAATCCTTTACTGAAGGGTGTGAGTGAGTTCAGCGCAGTCTAGGCTGTGGGTATGGCTGAATAAAAGCGATCTATAGTTGAGCCCTGCATAACTGAATAGAATGCAAAAACGGACTACACTGTCCGCCCACACTATATGGAGGGCTGATAATGTCTGGCTTTATGCGTTATCAGGTTCTGGTTGCCGTTGTTGAAGAGGGCAGCATTGCTCAGGCGGCATTGCGGCTGAATTACTCCGCTGCAGCGGTGAGTAAACAGCTGGCCCGGCTTGAGGGTGAGTTACAGGTACAGCTGTTTCATCGCTCACATAAGCGGTTGGACATTACCGAGGCCGGGCGCAGGTTCTATCCCCGCTGTAAGGATATTCTGCGTGCTATTAGCCAGGCGGAAGATGCCCTGCGCGATGAGCATGTGGTTATCAGTGGGCCGCTGTCTATCACGCTATCCAAATCTCTGGTGCGCTCCCCGATCTTTGATATGCTGGCGGGATTCAGCCGTGAGTACCCCGATATCCAGCTGGATATCCGGTTCAGCGACCGGGTGGAGGATCTTCACGCTGAAGATCTTGATTTTGCGTTCAGGCTCGGCAAGCTGGATGACAGCAGTCACCTGATTGCCACGCCTTTATCAGAGACGCAGCTGGTGGCCTGCGCAACGCCTGAGTATCTGGCAGCGTGGGGCATACCGCGTAGTTTTTCAGATATGGCGGATGGGCGACTGCTACTCATGTCCCGATTGTATAGCTCTGATGCGTTACGAAGGTTTTTCAACCGAGAAAATATACGGGCTGCGTTGCAGCGGGCGCATACCTTTGACGATATCGAAGGGGTTTATCAGGCCGTACGTGTGAATATGGGCATTGGTTTCTTACTGGATATTTCTGTACAGCCGGAACTCGATGACGGGCGCTTTATATCGATACTGGCAGAGCGGAACCTGCCGCGTAAAACGCTGTATCTGGTATATAAAAAGCACCAGAGTAATACGCGCAGGCATGAGGTTTTTAAGGATTATATCAAAGCCAGCGTTGCTGGAGCTCTGAAGGATACCGGATTAGTTCTCAAACCCTGATGTTGGTTTGGGCACTTGATCAATCTGGATATCTCCAGTGCATCGCATCCGAGGTATACCGGTGAGGAGCGCCAGGTGAAATCGGAAGGGCATGTGGCACAGTTCAATAAACGTTTCGGCGGTCGCAGTCTGAGCAGGCTTCCTGCCTCCTCAGCATTGTTCAGAAATTAATCATCATCTTGCATAGAAATTGAATACTTACCTGAATCAAGGCCTGATAACCGCTCAACGATTATGGATACTTCTATGTCTGATAAAACGGTTGACTCATTATCCGGGCAAAAACTATGCACATTTTTAGAACCATCATATTTTATCTTCCCGAGAATATGACCGCTGCCACTAATGCAATCAAGTTCCTGTTGGATTGGAAAGAACAGCACCATATGAAACATCCTTTGGAAAATATTATTTCGGTGAATGATAGCCGCAAAGGCTGCCTCATCGCCAGCAAGCGGGCTCTTACAGATCAGTAGACAACCCTCATACATCGCTCGGGGCACTGCTGGCGCCACCCGGCCTGGCCCGCGTCGTGTTGCAAGGGCTTTCAGTTATTCCCGTGGTGGGTACATACCCTCGACAACAATGCATTTGAGCATCTGTGGTGGAACCTGAGACGTCTCTTGCTGATAATCTTTGTTCAGGTTAGGCAGGCCGAAGCTTGATTGGCCGTTACCGCCATATCGTGTCCCCAGCAAAGCGCTCAACGGCGGGTAGTCTGATATGTTTAGTATCTGACCGTCGGCGGGCAATGTGTTGCCAGGGCAAAAGCTGCCGGCCGTTTCACAGACGCTACCCTGATAGGATGCGTCGGGAGGGCCACAATCTGCCTGTACGTTTGCGCCGGTGATTGTCAAAGCAGTCAGTACGGCTGTTTTTACATAAGACTTCACTATTGATTCCTTTCTGCTATGTGCGAAATGCTGTCTGCTGACTATGCGTCGGGTCTGTTAAGCGTGGTCACAAACGACTATTCCAGCATTTGGTTTAAAACAGCAGAGCTTGTCACAGTTTGGTAGTTCAAATGAGTGTTCAAGTTAGTTCTGATCACAGAGCACCTGATGTGTAATTCGCTTCTCTGCACGTACTCACTGGGTCAAGGCATTAGGGTCCCCGCCGCTAACGTAGCGATAATCATGTGATGCCTTTTGCGTTGGTGATTATCTGGAACGGGGATGTTTTATTGGGTGTCTGGTTTTACTGGTAGGGGTCAGGTTGCAGCTGTTTTGTGGTCCGCCCGTCTGGCGAGGAGCTGGCTAGGTCTGAGTGGTCTGAGCTGGTTTATGCGGTGTCTGAATGAGCATGTTGCCGTCAGGCCAATCAGGATGATGGCTGTACGAATTGGTTCTGAGCAGGCCCTGCTGACCTGTATAGCCTAGGTCGATATGAACCTGCTGGGGGCCGGGCTGGCCGATACAGCCTCACTCGGATTGATCACCGGATGCTTATGCGATTGTCCTGGATAGGTACAGATGCACAAAAATTCCAGGTAACTGTTCTCTTTTTATAACATTCCATATCTCTTAAAATCTCGAAACCGTAACGAAATCAGGCTGTTAATAATGACTTCACTTTATAGCTCGACGAGATTAGTAAGATGAACCTTAGTGTAAAATCGACATTAAAGCTTCATATGGTACTTATTGTTATCCTTATTTCGCTACCATTAGTCGCGCTCAACTTTTTAAATAAGAGTAGCTCCTCTTCGCTAAAAAATAACAATGAAATTTACTCGGATATATTACTGCAGCTATCCAGAATAGACAGCGAACTCAGGAATTCAAGATTCCATGCTTACGCCGGTTATATGCACTACGAAAAATTGAGTGTGTCGCATTATCATGCACATCCTTTTGATCTTCACCTTAATGCAGTTCGAGATAACATTGAAACTGCAGATCAGAGCTGGATTTCCATACTCGACAGTATTGATAAAAGTAGTATTTACAGGAGGGAGCTGCTGCAATTAAAAGCGCAGTATGATGCCTATATGAACGCCGCATCCCTGCCGGTTGTAAGGGCTCTGGAAACACATAATTGGGACTCCATCATCCGTCTGATTACGGCAGCCATACCAGAATACGATAAGTTTTCGGGGTCAATCAGCGCCCTGCAGGTTCAGATCGATACGGATGCGAGAGAGGGCTATGAGACGTCCCAGCAGCAGATTATTGAACTTTCATATTCCCTGTACGCTTTCTATGCCGTGGCGATCATACTTTACGTTGTATTTTCCATCTGGCTTATCCGTCGCATCATTAATCCGCTGAATGAGAACATTGCCATCGCGCGCAAAATTTCAGCAGGGGATCTCACCAGTAATGGCGTCACTGTGAGGCAGGATGAATTCGGCCTGTTCCAGGTTGAAATGGAAAAAATGCGAACACAGCTGTCAGGCATGATCGGCCAGATTATCACTGAATCTGCGACGGTTTCTGATTACAGCAGTAGCCTCAAAGAAGCGTCTAAGCATGCTGAGCAGAGCACCGCTACGCAGATGGAACGCCTGACCAATGCTGCATCCGCACTGGAAGAGCTGCTGGTCAGTATTAATGATATTGCTCGTAATACAGACGATACCAGCGATAAAGCGACCCAGGCCCAGCAGACTGCGGTGGTGAATTCAGACCGTATTTCAGAAACCGAATCCGGTATTCAGAACGTTTCGGACAACTTGGTGAGCACTAGTTTAAAAGTACAGGAACTGTCCGAGCAGGTTGACGAAATATCCAGTATCACCGGGGTAATTCAAGACGTAGCGTCACAAACTAACCTGCTGGCACTGAATGCGGCCATTGAGGCTGCCAGAGCTGGCGAACAGGGCCGTGGCTTTGCTGTTGTGGCCGACGAAGTCAGAGGTCTGGCGGAAACAACAACTCAGTCGGTGGGAAAAATTTCCAGTATGATTGCCTGTATTCAGGAAAACGCCATTAGTACAGTTAACAGCATGCAATCGACCTGCAAAAAAACTGACAGTGTTGTTGAAACAACAAAATCAACCAGAGCTTCCATGGCCGATATCAATCGTATGACCTACGTGGTGCAGGAGCTTATAGCTGAAATTTCACGCACACTGTCCGAGCAAAAAAATGCCTCAGATGAGCTGTCGGGCAATGTAGAGCTCGTCGCCGGTCTGGCGCGGGAGAACAGCGAACTAATCGTCAGCATTTCAACCACTGCCGACGACCTGTCCGAAAGCGCCCGGCAACTCGACGTGTCGGTGTCAGGCTTCCGACTGAGCCCTGCAACAGGTCACAACAACGGCTACCAGGGCTAGCTATACAATAGCGCCAGATGAGTACCCGCTGATCCGTCCCTCTAATACTGGATACATAGATACAGGGACATATATGGATACCTCGCCAGACTACTGGTTTGTTAACACTTACCAATATGGCACATTGCGATGCCGACTGATTGGTGAGGTGTCCCCCTCAGCACCGATCTGATGTATTTTGTTGTTCATCAGATGGAGGCTCCGCAGAGCGATTGACCGGCTTCACCGGCACCTGGAGGCCAAGCCAGCGGGTCTGGCTGGGCAGAACGCTCGCGGAGCAAGCTGCTACGGATCGCAAGCAAGCTCGCTCCTGCATGCCAGGTATGAAGTCTGGCTATTCGTATGCTTCAACCATCACAATTCACCCTTGGCCGCCTGCTGATTATGTGACAGTCCTGCTACCATTAGGGCAGGGCGGCCGGTTCGCCATCTGTGTCACTGATAACAGGGAGTTGTTGGATGTTGGAAACGAATACCATTGTGTTGCTGATCGATGCTGATAATGCACCGCCGAGTGCGATTGCGCGGGTGATGTCGGAACTGGCCAGCCATGGCAAGGTAACGATTCGCCGGGCTTATGGCAACTGGACTAACCCGCATCTGAAGGGCTGGGAGGCCAATCTGCATGCCCATGCCATTCAGCCGATGCTGCAGATTGATCTGACCAAGGGCAAAAACGCCACCGACATCGCGATCGCCATTGATGCGATGGATATCCTTTACACCAAATCGGTGGATACCTTCTGCCTTATGACCTCCGACAGCGATTTTACCCCGCTGGTCACGCGGCTGTTATCGGAAGGTAAAACGGTGATCGGCTATGGTGAGCGTAAAACGCCCGCCGCGCTGGTCAATGCCTGTTCCAAGTTTCTGTTTCTGGATGATGAGTCTGAAAAAACTGAACCGGTGGAACAGCAGACGCTGCGCAATGATACCCAGTTACTCACCTTGCTACGTGATGCCATCCGTAAAACCGAACAGGACGATGGCTGGTCGAAACTGTCCCGTGTCGGTGCCCATATCTCCAACCATGCCTCTTTTGATGCCCGCAATTATGGCTACCCACGGCTCAGTGATCTGATTGATGCCATTGGCGATCTGTTTGCACTGCAGCGGGATGAAAGCTCGCATTTTCGGGTACGTGATCTTAAACGTCGGCCTTTGCCTGAAATCGGCTGATGGATGCTATGTCACTGTGAAGTCGTCAGCACTGTCTGTGCTGACAAAAGCCGTCGAGTGGGTGCTGTGTGTCAGCGACAACCTTGTAGGAACTAACCCGATTCAGCCATACCCGACGGGTGAAAAGTACCGTGGCTGAACAGCATTCCGGCAGGGCCGCTGGCGCAAATAGCTGTCGCACGGGTGTTTTTGGCCAGTGATGATGGCCGTTTTATAACTGGCAGCGAGCGGGTGCTGGGCGGTGATTATACTGCTGTCTGACCGATCTGTGCCGGTTAGCAGTGGCTGGCAGCTAAGCTGGCGTATCGTGCGTCAGGTTCCATATTTATCACTTTGCTATCGTGAAAACTCTTCATGTACTTTACGCTGCAGCCGCTCATTTTTCGTCTACCTTTCCTGATGCTGTTTTTCTCCGCATGGCTTAACTCCCTGAATCTACAGATTTTTATGTAAATCCTCGGTCGGTATTGCAATGCAGTTATAGACTAAGTGGTAAAAACGCCCCGCCTTTGATGCTCCGCAAGTTCCATGCCCAGTTAGACAATATTCAACCTTTTGCTATTACTTGAATTCAAGGTCAGCAGATAAATGGCCAGATAACAGATTGATTCGGGCAAGACTGACGCTTTCAAAAGGGGGCTTTACCGTATGAACATACAAAACCGTCTGTTAACGGCGATGCTGGCCAGCTCAATGCTGGTCGCACCACTGGCGCAGGCTGATGGCCATGAATTGCAGGCCTTAAAGAGTCAGGTGCAATTACTGATGCAGCGGATCGAGCAGCTGGAACAGCAGCCACCACAGGTTGTCGCGCAACAGACACCGATGGCAGCTCCGGTGGTGACCTCCGGTAATAACAAGGTACGGCTGAATATCTCCGGGCAGATTAACCGGGGCGTACTGGTTATGGACGATGGCGACAATACCGACACCTTCCACGTTGATAACGATGCATCTTCTTCACGGATACGGCTGATCGGCGAAGCGGATCTGTCCGATACCCTGACGGTGGGTACCGCCATTGAGGTTGAACTGGCCTCGGACTCTACCGCCTCGGTCAACCAGATTGATAAATCTGGTGTTGGCAGTGGCACCTTTAGTGAACGGCGAGTGGAGTTTTACTTCACGGATGCCAACTGGGGCAAACTCTGGGTTGGTCAGGGCTGGACTGCCAGTGAAGACACTTCCGAATATGATCTGTCGGGCACCGCCCTGGCGGGTTACTCCAGCACGGCAGATATGGCCGGTGGGCTGCTGTTCCGCAACAGTGATGGCAGCCTGTCTGCCACCAATGTAGGTAGCGTTTTTCTTAACTTCGATGGCCTGGGGCGGCGTGATCGACTGCGCTATGACACCCCGAACCTGAACGGTGTCACCCTGTCGGTCAGTGCGGTTGAAGGTGATGCCTGGGATGCGGCGATCACCTACGCGGCCAAATACAGCTATGCCCAGGTTGTGGCGGCGCTGGCTTACTCAGACCCACAGGATCTGGCCAGCCATGACAGCCGGGTGAACGGCTCGGTATCGGTACTGTTTAACAGCGGCTTCAATGTGACGCTGGCCGCCGGTGAAGATGATGCAGGTACCTCTGCCGATCCGAACTTTTACTACGCCAAACTGGGTTACCAGGCCAACCTGAACCGGATGGGCCTGACAGCGTTCTCGGTTGATTATCACCATACCGATGAGATTGGTGTCAGCATGGATGAGGGTAAAAGCTACGGCTTGCAGCTGGTGCAGAACTTTGATGACTGGTCTACCGAGGGCTACGTAGGCTTGCGTACCTATGAGCTGGAACGCAGTGGCGGCAGTTTCCAGGATCTGGATGTGCTGCTGATGGGCGGCCGGGTGAAATTTTAAATGGCCTGGCGCTGGGGTAGTTGCCTGCTGCTGATCTGTATGGCGTTGCAGGGCTGTAATCAGACGCAGCCTTACCGTTATCACAGTGAGCGGGAGATTCCACAGGGGGCAGGGGTGTTCAGCAATGCTGAATTCGTGCCGTCTTTACAGAGTGACAGACCAGAACGTTAACGATTTTTTCAAATGTAACAGAGCAGTGTCCACCTGGGCTGAGGCGGTTATGGATGATCGCCGAGGCCTTTCTTTTACTCGCCGTGTACCCGCTACCTCCTATTCCCTTCGATGCTCCCCCATTCTGGGTTGCTGACAATATCGTCGTTGTGCCTTGCATGACAGGTTGTTGATCCAGATCCAGGCTCTCTTTGCCAGAAAGCGTAGGCTACGGGTTTTCTCGCTATCCAGAGGTGGATGTTGTGCAGGATTTCTATGATGTACTGATTATCGGTGCCGGCCCGGCCGGACTGAGTTTTGCCCGCTCACTGGCAGACTTGCCCTTGAACGTGGCGATTATCGAGCGCTCATCACAGGCCACCCTGGCTGACCCTCCCGAAGACGGCCGTGAAATCGCCTTAACCCATCACTCTGTTGAACATATGAAAACCATGGGCAGCTGGCAGCAACTGCCGGACGGTGGTGTATCACCCATTGAAGCGGCGCGGGTGTTTGATGGCGGCTCCCGTTACAGCCTTGATTTTGATAATGATGCTGAAGCACTGGACGCGCTGGGTTACCTGGTACCCAATCATCTGATCCGCAAAGCCTGTTACGAGGCGCTGGCCTGCCACGAGCATATCGACATTCTGACCGAAACAGTGGTGGAGCAGGTCACCACCGATGAGCATGGTGGTACGGTCACGCTGAATACCGGGGCCCAGCTGCGGGGAAAACTCATTGTGGCTGCCGATACCCGTTTCTCTGAAATGCGCCGTAAAATGGGTCTGTCGGCGACGATGCGGGATTTCTCCCGCTCCGCCATTGTCTGCCGCATGGCGCATACCCAGCCCCATCAGCAGACCGCCTTTGAATGCTTCCACTATGGCCGGACCACCGCTATTTTGCCGATGAATGGTGATAACTCATCCGTGGTGGTGACGGTTAACAGCCGTGAAGCGCAGCGCTATGCCGAGATGAGCGAGGCTGAATTTAATCACACCATTGAACAGCAGCTCGATGGCCTGCTCGGTGAGATGAAGCTGACCGGCAAGCGCCATGTTTACCCTCTGGTCGCGGTACATGCCAATCAGTTTGTTGGGCGGCATTTTGCCCTGATCGGTGATGCTGCTGTGGGGATGCATCCGGTGACGGCCCACGGCTTTAATTTGGGCCTGCGGGGCCAGGCGACGTTGGCGGGGCATATTGCCAATGCCATTGCTGAAGGCGAAGACATCGCCAGCGAGCAGGTGCTTAAAGCCTATGAGTCTGACCATATGGCTGCCACGCGGGTGATCTACCATGGCACAAACTTGGTCGTGGGGCTGTTTACCAGCGAAACCCTTGCCGCCCGGCTGGCACGCAAAGCCACGTTACGGCTGGCCAATAACCTGCCACCGGTGAAACACTTTATAACCGCCGCGCTCACCGAGCGCGATGCTAACAGCGCCAACCTGGTTATGGGGCTGAAAAACCAGCTGCCGCCGTTGCCAGATATTGCCCCGGTGCGCAAAGCACATGAACAGCTGACCCAGCTGCTACCCGAAAAACTGCACCCGCTGAACGTACTTGGCTTGCGTTAATCGATAACCGACTGAATTCAGAGGCTCTTCTATACTGCTATCTATAGCGTAAAGAGGAGTCCCTGATGACAACAGGTTTCAGGCTATGTTTTCTGACTGTAGCTCTCTGTCTGGCGAGCGCCCTTCAGGCGGCGTCAGCGCCCATGCCAGCCGCACCCGTGTATCGAGTGGCGCTGGTGGATCACTTTTACCCACCGCTGGATGCGCTGGACAATACGGAGGCCCGACGGCGCCACCGCAACCTGCATGGTCCGCTGGATCTGGACGCCGACGATTTCCCCGAACCCTTCTACCATGGTGATCTGGTCGAGATGATTGCCGCCCATCCGCAACTGATCTTTCTGCGTTATCCGCTGGCCCATGGCGGCGCACCCATGGAAAAAATCCTGCAACGTCTGCAGCAGATCGAAACCCGCTTTGCCCAGCATCCGGTGGATGCGCTATTGCTGGCCTGGGAGTCATCGACTCTGATCAGTGCCTTCGAAAAACCGCTGCGCCGGGACAATGTTAAGCACTATCAAGCGCTGATCCGTGACTGGGGCAAACAGTACCCGGTGTGGCAACACAGCTGGCAGATTATCCGTCAGCTTGAGCGGCTGGCAGGGCTGGGGGTACAGGTGTTTACCATTGCTGGAAACGGCGGGCGGGGGATGGTGAACACCTTCTCCTTTGCCCGGGGCGTGACAACGGTGGGGGCCGAGGAGCCAGGGCTTGCCCACTTTGTTGCCAACAATGCCTTTGTCGATATCCAGGCCCGTGCGGCCTATCCGCTATTAAGCCTGCGTGACCCCCAGGGAGAGATGCTGGGCTACGATCTGGATAATGATCAGTGTGTTGATATTCCAGCGGGCCGGCTGTCGGCGGGTTATCAACCGGCCAGCCACTACGCTCGCCAGCACTGGCAGGTGCTTAAAGGCTCGTCATTTGCCGCCCCGGCGGCATTGAAGGCACAGCTGGTGGGCGAGCAGCCCGCGCCGTGTCGACACCCGGCTGCGTTATAGCCTGTCGACACCGGCTTGCTGTTATGGACTGGCTACGACTGGTTAGCTGCTTTGTGGTGTTATCGAGGGGCGTACCAGCGTACGAAAACTGAGCCAGCCCAGCAGGCCCATCAGCGCGATACTGCTGACCATCGTGACCGGTGTGCCATCATGTAAATGACCAACGATCACGCCAACCAGCGCCGCCAGCCCAGCCTGAATAAAGCCCAGCAATGACGAGGCGGTGCCCGCTATATGGCCAAACGGGGCCAGTGCGCCCGCCATCGCCTGGGGCATCACCGTACCAACGCCTGCCATAAACAAAAACTGACAGCCGATCAGCCAGTACAGCGAATGCCAGCCCAGCCAGGCCGGTATCGCCATAGCCAGTCCGGCGCTCAGTGTCAGAGTGCTGGCACGGGTTAGCATGGTTGCAATCCCCAGCCGCGCGCCGATGCGCTGTGCGGTATAGGTGCCACTCATATAACCCAGCACAATGATGGCGAAGAAGAATCCATAGTGCTGTTCGGCCACCTTGAAATAGTCGATCAGCACAAACGAAGAACCCGACAGAAACGAAAACAGGCCGCAGAAGGTAAAGCTGCAGGTCAGGGTGTAGCCCAGATACTGGCGGCTGCGCAGCAGGGTGGCAAAGTTGTTAAAAATCGCCCGTGGCTGAATACTCTGGCGATGGGCATCGGTCAGGCTTTCCGGCACCTTATAGCTGATCAGAAACAGCGACAGTACTCCATAACCGGCCAGGAACCAGAAGATCGATGGCCAGCTGAACCACAGTGCCATAAACCCGCCCAGAATCGGTGCCAGCGCGGGTGCCAGCGCCATAATCGTGCCGATCATCGATAACATCTTCGCCGCATCCTGCGGGCCGTAAATATCCCGCACAATGGTGCGGCCGATCACCGGTCCCGCGCAGGCCCCCAGTGCCTGTAAAAAGCGGAAACTGATCAGCTGTTCAATGCTATCCGCCATCGCGCATCCCACCGTCGCCAGAGTGAATAACCCCAGCCCACCGAGCAATATCGGCTTGCGGCCATAGCGGTCGGCCAGAGGGCCGTACACCAGCTGGGCCACAGCGAAACCGGCAAAAAATACCGACAGGGTGACCTGAATCTGTTCCATCGGCGCGGCCAGCGCATCGACCAGGCGGGGCAGAACAGGCAGGTACATATCAGTCGACAGTGGGCCAAGGGCAACCACAGAGGCCAGTATCCAGACCAGCACAGAGGAACTACGAAGCATTGCTATGACATCCTGACAGCAGCGATAAAAGAGGGAAAACAGGTCGGCACTATAGCAGAGACAGCTTGTGGGCTGCAGCGCAGACCGTTCCATACAGTTGTTACAAAATTGAAAAAAGTATGAACCGCCGCTGACTCAGGCGTTACCTACCGGATAAGCAAACATACTACGCAACGTTATCCCGGAGTCGATCATGAACATTACAGCAGCCCGCAACACTCGCCCCACCAGCCGTCTTAACCTGAAAACACTATTCGCCATCCCGATGCTGGCACTGGCAATCAGCGGTTGTCAGCAGAAAAGTGTTAAACCACAGCCGGTGGCACAGGCAGCGGTTGAGAAAGCAGCGTGTACGGGGCCAAAAATGCGGGTGGCGGTACTGCCGATCGGCGCGACGGGCAAGCTGGGCTCTTATGAGGGCTTCGATATAGGCGAATCACTGGCGGCTCAGCTGACCACCGCACTGGTGAAAACAGGTTGCTTCGTGGTCGCCGACCGGATGGCACTGTCCCATGTGCTGCGTGAACAGGAGATGGGGCTGGCCGGGGTGACAAATCCTGAAACCGCGCCCCGCACCGGCGGTGTGATCTCGGCTCAGGTACTGGTCAAAGCGGATATTACCGAGTTTGAACCGACCAAAGAGAGCGGTGGCCTGAACCTGGGGTTTGCCTCTTCCAGCCTGCCGTTTGGCCTGCGTCTGGGCGGTAATGGCAGCACCAGCCATGTCGCTCTGGATCTGCGTTTGCTGGATGCCACCACTGGCGAAGTGCTGTTTAGCCGCCGGGTGGAAGCCAGCTCAAAATCCAAAGGCATGGCACTGGGGCTGGATTTTAAAAACATCACCCTGGGCGGCGACAAATTCTACAAAACGCCGATGGGCCAGGCGACTCGCGTCGCACTGGGCAATGCGGTGACGCATGTGATCAATGACACCCGTCAGATCCCATGGCAGGGTCAGGTGGTTAGCACCCGTGGCCAGCATATCTTTATCAATGCCGGGCAGGATGCAGGCCTCAATATTGGTGATGTCCTGCAGGTATCGGCGGTGGCTGAAGAGTTGATCGACCCGGAAAGCGGCCAGAGCCTGGGTCGGATAGAAAGCCCGCTGGGCCAGATTGAGATCCGTATGGTGCAGGACAAATACGCGGTAGCAGCACCCCTGAGCCCATTTGAAACCCGTCGCGGCGACATTATCCGCTACTGATCCCACCGCAACCGCAGAAGCCCGCCATAAAACGCGGGCTTTTTGCCGGTTGCACTGCAGAGCTGAGCGAAGTTGCTACGCTTATCCATAGCTTTAGCCTGCTGGCAGCAATGCCTTGCTGGGCGTTTTTGTTGCCACATCCCGGACTACGGGCTGGAAAACTTTGAACCTGACACCACCGGACTGTGACCTACAGATACCGGTGCTGTGTGAACAGTCAGATGGCCGCACTCGGAGGTGCCTTGATGGACACTGCGAACGACCGGGCGGCGGAGGAGCAGCAATGGATCGCACGAATAGCCGAACAGGATCGAACGGCATTGAAGTTGCTCTATGACCGCTATGCCCCGCGGGTTTTCAGATTTGTCATCCGCATGATGAAAGATGAAGCCCGCGCACAGGAACTGGTAAACGACGTGATGATGGAAATCTGGAAAAGCGCGGCAAAATTTGAGGGACGCTCAGCGGTATCCACCTGGATACTGGGCATTGCGCGCTTTCGTACCCTTAATGCGGTGCGCGGCTACAAGCCTGACCTGGTCGGACTGGACGAAAGTCCAGAACAGGAAGACCACAGCAGCGATGTCAGCCAGGTAAAAAGTATGGAGCAATTGCGAGTGCTGTTGCGCCAGGCGCTGGACAGGCTCTCGGTAGAACACCGTGAAGTGGTGGAACTGACCTTCTTTCACGGCTACAGCTACCCGGAGATCGCCGCCATACTGGATTGTCCTGAAAACACGGTTAAAACACGTATGTTCCATGCCCGCAACAAATTACGACCGTGGCTGGAGCGACAGGGCGTCTCGGCAACAGACGCAGGAGGAGTACCATGAACACCCAAACCTTTGAAGAGCAGCTGGCATGGTATGCCAATGGCACCCTGGATGAGGCTGAGCGGGCGGAAATGGAGGCCTGGCTGGCAGCGCATCCCGAAGCCCGTCAGCGGCTGGCTGAAATTGATTTTTTGCAGGGCACAGTGGCTGAGGTTACTGCCGACGAGCCCCAGCTGGACCCCGGTGGCTTTGATCTGCTGATGGCGCAGATTGATGTGCAGGAACAGGAGCAGGAACTCGAACTGGAACTGGAAGTGGTAGAAACTTCGGTTGCCCCTGAACTGACCGAGCAGCCAGAACCCGTCTGGACCGGCCAGCCTGAAAAGCCGGGGCTGGCCCAGCAGTTACGTGAGTGGTTTGAAGAAACCTTCCAATGGAGCCTGACGCCCGCCTTTGCCCGTGTGGCCGTGGTGGCGCAATTTGCCCTGGTGGCGGTACTGGGCACCGCGCTCTACCTGCCCCAGGAGGAGGCCGGTTACGAGGTGCTGTCCGGTGAAACCGGGGCCGTTACCGCTATCGAGGGTGTGGTGCTGGTCGATATTGGCCTTAATCCCACAATGACCCTGGCAGAGCTGCAGGCCCTGTTGCAAACCCAGCGAGCCACCATTGTCGGCGGCCCTAACTCGCTGGGCTTCTACCGGATTCAGCTGGCTGATGCTGAGCCACGGCCTGCGCTACGTGCGCACAGTGCAGTGATCTACCTGCAGAGGGTAGAGCCATGAAGCTGATCAACCGCGCTGGAATGTTGCTCTGTGCCCTGGCGGTGAGCCTGGGCAGCCAGGCTGATCATCATCAGCCCGCCGCCCCGCGTCTGGCGGCGAATACACCCCCAGCCCCGCCGCCGGTGACTGAACCGGCCAGCCCCCTGGCTGACCCACTGGCCACCAGCGTGGGTAGCTGGGGTCAGCAGTATGGTGATCAATGGGGGCTGAGTGCAGCCGGGTTAACGCCGCTGCTGCGCCAGCAGCTGGCTGAACAAACCCTGCAGGCCGTCACCGTGGCAATTATTGATACCGGCATCGATTACAGCCATGTTGAACTGCCTGCCTCCGTGCTGTGGCGCAACCCCGATGAAAAAGCCGACGGTCAGGATAACGACGGCAATGGCCTGATTGATGATCTGATCGGCTGGAACTTTATCGATCACAACAACCAGGCCTGGGATGATCACGGCCACGGCACCCACCTGGCCGGAGTGATTGCAGCCAAAGCCAGCAATGGCACCGGGATTGCTGGTGTGGCACCTAATGCGCGGATTATGGCGCTTAAAGCCGTGGAGGCCAGTGGTTACGGTAATGGCAGCCAGATCGCCTCTGCTATTCGCTATGCCGCTGATAAAGGCGCGCGGGTGATTCAGCTCAGTCTGGGCGGGGCTGCCCCTGGTGCACTGGAACGCGAAGCGATCCACTATGCGATGGCGAAGCGGGCACTGATCGTGGTGGCGGCCGGTAATAAAGCCGCAGCCATGGGTGAACAGGGCTATGAATCACTTAACGGCGTACTGCTGGTTGGCGCTGTTACCCCGGAACAGGAACGGGCGCAGTTTTCCGACTGGGGTCGCCAGCTGGCACTGCTGGCCCCTGGTGTCGATGTACTGTCGCTGCGTGCCCGTGGTTCCGATTTCCTGCATCGCAGCGGTGACCCGGACTACCAGCCCGGCAGTGCTGTGGTGAACCAGCACTACTATCGCGCCAGTGGCAACTCCTTCGCCGCGCCTTTTGTCAGCGGTGCGGCTGCACTTTTATTGGGCCAGCGACCGGGCCTGAATCCGCAACAGCTGACCCGTATGCTCACCCAGTCCGCCCGAGATCTGGGCCCCGCTGGCCCGGATATGAACCACGGCTACGGTCTGGTTAATATCCGCGCCGCGCTTAACGCTAATCCTGATCGTTATATCGACGCCCGTATCGACTACGCCGACTGGCAACCTGACAGCGGATTACAGCTGTATGGCAGTGCAGTCGCGGATGACTTTAAAGCCGCCCGGCTGGAGTGGGGGGCGGGTGATAAGCCCGAGCAGTGGCAGCCGGTGCAAGGCTTCACCGCTCCGGTTGAAGAGGGCCTGCTGGCCAGTCTCAGCCCGGCGCACTATCCCGCGGGTAAGCTGATTACCCTGCGGCTGACCACCGAACACAGCAATGGCCGCCAGCGCCAGGGCTACTTTCAGCTCAAAATGCCCGCCCGCACTCCGGAGGATGCCCCATGAACGTACTGATTCCGCTGATGCTTGTGCTGGTTGCCAGCCCGGCGCTGGCCTGGGACACCCCGGCTCAGCTTAAAGGCGCTGCACCACAACGTGTGATCAATGTTCCCACCGGACAAGACCCGGCGCGCTGGGCTCGCCACCATGGATTGAACGACTGGCAACTGGGCCAGAACAGCCAGGGGCAACCCTATCTGACCAGCCGGATGAACAACCGTGACTGGCAGACGTTCAAGCAGCAATGTGGTGCCGACTGTGTCACCGACAGCTGTCAGGGGGTACGCACCCTGCAGCTCCCCCCAGGCCAGCAAGGCTGGCTTGTGCCCAAAGCTCCGGATCTGACCCGGACACTGCGCGGCCAGGCGGATGCCTGCCCGGACACCCTGCAAAGCCAGCCCTGGACAGGCCAGTGGCCCGCAGGCAGTGATCTGTCTTGCTGGCAGCTACAGCTTAGCGAGCCCTGTCAGAGCGAACAGACCCCCGCGCAGTATCTGAAAGAACAGTGGCGGGCGAATCAACTGTTGCTGACGATACCGGCAGGCGGCGAGTCGGCGCTGGATATCGGCACCCGGCTGGGGATGCAGGTGCTGGACGATACTCCGCTGAAATCCACCGGTGACCGGCTGGTGTTACTTCAGCGCTCGGACAGCGCCGCGCCGCTGGGTAACCTGCTTAGTCAGCTGGGCCGTGATCCGGCAGTAAGCCTGGTGCAGCGCGAGCTGGCGTATTTCACCCTGGCGGATAAAGGCGACCCACTGGCCAGTTTCAACTATGGGCCCAGGCTTAGCGCCTCGGCGCAGCTGGTACCACAGTACAGTGGTAAGTCGGTTGAGGTGGCGGTGATCGATACTGGTGTCGACAGCAGTCACCCTGAACTGACCAACCGCCTCAAGCAGCAACGTGACTTCAGTGGCAAAGGTTATTCCGCCGATGCCCACGGCACGGCGGTAGCGGCGATTATTGCCGGTGCCCAGGGCAACGGTGTCGGAGCTGCGGGTGTGGCACCGGATGTACAGCTGCACAGCTTTAAAGCCTGCCATCCGAAAGTCAGCGGTGGGCTGGAAGCCCGCTGCTGGAGCAGCAGCCTGATCAAAGCACTGGATACTGCTATTGATCAGCGCATTCCGATTATCAACCTCAGCCTGGGCGGGCCACCTTCGCCCATCCTGAAAACCCTGGTACAGGCGGCGGAGCGCCACGGCCTGATCGTGGTCAGCGCGGCGGGTAACGGGGGTCCTAATGCCCGGCCGGTTTACCCGGCTGCCTGGCCCGAAGCGCTGGCCGTTACTGCCATAGGCCCCAATAAACAGCTCTACCGTATGGCGAACCGGGGTCGCTATGTGCAACTGGCCGCGCCTGGTGTCGATATCATCACCGCGGGGCCAAAAGGCGCGCAACCGGTGCTGTCGGGCACCTCCATGGCCACCGGCCATATCAGCGGCATCGCCGCCCAGCTCAAACAGGTCGACCCCAGCGCCGATGGTGCGCATATCACCGCCCTGATGGTGCTCAGCAGTGAGGACCTGGGTGAACCCGGCCCGGATGAACACTATGGCAGCGGGCTGGTGAACGCCTGTCGTAGCGCCATGGGGCTGAAAAACCTCAAATCGATCTGCGCCGATCAGATGCGTACAGGAGGGCAGTAATCATGCAGTTATCACCCACGTTCGTACTGTTACCACTCAGCCTGGCGCTGATCAGCTGTACTCCGAGCCAGACCAAAACACAATCCAGCAGTGGCCAGCAACAGGTGACTGCGCAGATGACCGCAGCGGCCAAACCCGAGGCTACCAGGCAGGGGGCGGATCAGGCTGACCCGCCCTTTACCGCCCCGGTAAAACCACGGCCCTATCCCCTAAGCAAAGCAGGCTTTGGCTACGGCCCAGGCCGTGACTGGCCATTACAGGAATTTGATCCAACCCGGCCTGGCCCGCTGGTCAGCGTGACGGAGCCTGTCAGCCTTTGGCGCGATGGCATTTGCGCCACGGCTCAGGCGGCCGTCCCCATGGACGCCGGACCACGGCAGAACTGGGCGGCGAAGAAAGCCACTGCACTGATCAGTGGTGTGCTCGGTGGATTCCTGGGCGGTGGTGGGGGAGGCAGTGAACCGGCCCGCCCCGGCACCGTGGATAACCCGCTGGAAAAACTGCCCCGACAGCAGTTCAGTGGCATGGCCGATGAGCTGGACCTCGAACTGGCGGGCCAGCTCACCGACGAGGGCCTGCTGATCAACACCCATATCAACGATGCACCCGGCAAACCCACCTTCCACACCGTCTATATAGAGCGCCGCGATTGTCAGCGCGCCTGGCCAAACCGCTATCTGGTGTATGAACTCTGGCTGGAATGGTCGCTATCCGTCAGCTGGACCCGCACTGAAACCCATTACCGTAATGGCGATCAGGTGTCCCAGCGCAAAACCAGTGGTGGCTTTAACAAAGCCGGTGATCTGCTGCTGGATAAAGGTGCCATCGGCCTCAACCGCCCGGGTAACCTGGATGACTACCAGCAGGGCGTACTGGCCAACGCACCGTCCCCCATCTGGCAATCACTGGGCTTTAACGGCCCGGAAGCCGGTATCCGTGAACTGGGCAGCCAGTTCAACAATATCAACGCCCAGCACCTGACCGAAGAAACCGTTGCCATCGTCCACATCGCCCGCCCGGCAGGCGAACGCTACACCACCGAAGCCATCGCGTTTCGGCTCCAGCCACAAAGCAATGGTGCGGTGAAATTTATCCGCTTGTAGTTTGAGGCTGGCAGCTTTACCCCCAGCGGGAAGCTTTTAGAGCAGAGCTTCCCGGTGAGGACACCGGTCCCACAGTAATAATGAGCAGTGTGGGTAGCCTTGTGCTGTTGTGGGACAGCTGTCCCCAGCTGGAAGCGATGTCAGGCTAGGCGACGGAGCTGATTCGTTGGCAACTTATTATCTTGTAGGACCACAAAACCCCCATCTCAGAAAATTTCCATTTTTCTGCAAATACTTTGAACCGTCCTCTCACCTCCCTGTGACTCACAGTTGTAACCAAAACAACACGCCTGCACAGCAGGAGGAGAGATCACCATGACATTTTTCAAACACGCTACCCTGGCCGCTTTCATCGCAACTGTAACCCTGAGCGCGGCTGCTGTGCAGGCGGGTGATATCGATATCCGTAAATACAGCCCTAACGTCGACATCAGCAACAGCTACAAACTGGATAAACGCAGCCACACCACTATTGATAACAGCCAGCGTCGCTGGGTAAAACAGGACTACCGCTACAACTACAACCAGGACAACCTGAAAGCCAACCAGACCTACAACCAGAAACGTAAATACAGCAGCGCCGTCAGCCAGGGTGCCAGCAACAGCGCTGGAGACACCGGCCATCAGATGAACCAGTACCAGGGTGGCACCCACGTCAACATGAGCAGCGCCGACACTCGCAGCCATGCCCAGGGCGGCCTGAACCTGCTGTCACCCAGCGCCAGCAGCCATAGCGGTATGACCTCAAAAGGCAACCTGGAACTCTACGGCAGCCAGATCGGCGGCAACCAGTCCGGTTTCCAGGGCGGTGACAACACCAACCTGCAGAACAACAGCCAGACTCAGTATGGCAGCGCCAAAACCGGCAGCATGGACTACCTGCGCAACGGTAACCGTAATAACTAAACCATGGCGTCCCGCGCACCGACCTCAGCGCACCGGACCCGCCAGACACAAAATGCCAGACAGCTTAACGCTGCCTGGTATTTTGTGTTTGCTTAATAATCCTCCAGGGATGACGCCGCTGTCGCAATAACCTCATACGGCAGGATACTCAACCCAGCCTGCGGATGCTGAATAACAGCGCTGCGGATGCCGTATACCTGGGCCAGTCGTTCGGGTGTCAGTACCTGGTCGGCGGGGCCGCTGGCGACGATGCGGGCCTGGTCCATCATTACCACCCGATGGCAGAACCGGCTGGCCAGGTTGAGGTCGTGCAGGACGACCAGTGCGCTGCGGCCGGTCTGTACAAAATTGCGCAGTATCTGCATCAGGCTTAGCTGGTGGGCCGGGTCCAGTGCAGCGGTGGGTTCGTCGGCCAGGAGTAGCTGTGGTTCTCCAGCGAGCAGGCGTGCCAGCAGCACCCGGCTGCGTTCGCCGCCGGACAGCTCGGTGGCGCGGCGGTGGCGCAGGTGCAGGGTGTCGGTCTGTTGCAGCGCCTGTTCGACGATGGCGAGGTCATCCGCTGAGGGCTGTTGCCAGCTGTTCAGGTGGGACGTCCGGCCCAGGCTGACCAGCCGTTCAACGCTGATCGGCCAGTGAATCTCGCCTTGCTGGGCCAGGTAGCCGAGCAACCGCCCCCGTTGTTCTGGCGCAATGCTGTGCAAGGGTTGCTGCTGCACCCGGATGCTGCCGCTGTCGGGTTGCGTGAGCCCGGCCAGGCATTGCAGCAGCGAGGATTTACCCGCACCGTTCGGGCCGATCAGCCCCACCAGCTCGCCAGGTTCAAGGGTCAGGTCGACCTGGGCCAGGCAGGGCTGATCTCGACGGCTGAGGTTCAGTTGCTGCGCGCTGAGCAAGGTCATAAGGCCTCCCGGCGTGAACGGATAATCAGGGTCAGAAAGAAGGGCGCACCCACCAGGGCGGTCAGCACACCCACCTGCAAGGGGGTCTGGGTGTTGATCAGTCGCACGCCCATATCGGCCAGTAGCAGCATTAACGCGCCACCCAGCGCACTGGCCGGTAGCAACCGGGCTGGGTCATAGCCGACCATCGGCCGCAGCAGGTGGGGCACCACCAGGCCGATAAAACCGATGCTGCCCACCGTGGCTACCGCTGCCCCCACTGCCAGTGCGGTGGCAATAAATAGTCGTAGCCGTAGTCGTGGCAGGTTAATCCCCATTGACTGTGCGGTCTGTTCGCCCAGGCTGAGGGCGTTCAGGCCACGACCGCACCCGGCCAGTAGCAACCAGCCCAGTAAACTGAATGGCAACATCAGCCAGAGGCTATCGAGGCTGGTTTTACTCAGATCACCGAGCAGCCAGAGTGCAATCTCGCTGGTGGCGTAAGGGCTGGGGGCCAGGTTGATGGCCAGTGAGATCCCCGCGGCGCAGGTCGCGTTGACGGCCACCCCGGCCAGAATAATGGTGGTGATACTGCTATCGCGCCCGGCGATCAGATACACCAGTGCTGTGGCCAGCAAGGCACCGCCGATACCCGCCAGCGGCAGCAGCCAGGGGAGTTCACTGTGCAGGCCGAAGTACAGCGTAATCACCGCGCACAGTGCCGCGCCGCTGCTGCTACCCAGCAGGCCAGGGCTGGCCAGCGGGTTACGGAGCAGGCCCTGCAACGCCGCACCGCACACGCCCAGCGAAGCACCCACGATCAGTGCCACCAGCGTGCGGGCCAGCCGTAGTTCTACCAGGATCAGGCTGTAGATGCCCTGACCCTCGCTGAACAGCTCGGCAAGCGCCTGTTCCAGTGGAAACCGGCTGCTGCCCAGGCTCAGGGAAACCAGCGATAGCACCAGCAGCGCTAGCCCCAGGCTGAGATAAAGCGACATCGGGCGGGGGGAGAACACAGTCACATCAGGGTTCCTGCAGGGTGGTTGGATCAGTGGCTGGACGCTGCTCCAGCTGTTCAATACGGATGCGTTCAGCACGCAGCTGCTGGATCGCTTCAATCAGCATCGGCCCGCCGCAACTCCATAAACGCGGTGCCAGCGTCAGCCGATAACGGGGTCTGGCAGCCTGTTTGAGTACCGGGTGTTGCAACAGCTGTTCTGCCACCGACCGGCTGTCGGTGCTGGTGGGTACATCGATTAGCGCCAGCGGAGCCAGCTGCAGCAGCTGTTCCAGGTCCAGCCTGCCATAGTGCGTAATTCCCAGTTCAGCCGCAGCATTATGCCAGCCTGCCCGCTGGAGAATATCCCCGGTCAACGTTTGTGGGCCCTGGGTAAAGCTGCCGGGGGCATAGGGTAGCAGTGAAGGCCGTACGATGGCAGAACTGTCCCGATCAGCCGTTGCCTGTAGCTGTGCCAGTTGTTGCTCCATCTGCTGGACAATCTGCCTGGCGCGCATCGGTTGTCCCAGCAGGGTGCCCAGCTGTAGCAATTGCTGCTGGACCTGGGCGAGGCTCTGCGGATGAGGAAAGCGGGCGACGTTAAACCCCAGCCGCTGCAACAGCTGGCTGCTGGCGCGATGACTGAACTGATCGGCCAGGATCAGGTCTGGCCGGTAACGGATGACCTGTTCCGGGCTGGCATTGTTCGCCGGGTAAGCCTGGGCCCGGTCGGCGTAATAGCTGAAAGTGGGGTGCCGGGCGAGGTGGCTGATCGACTGGATCTGCGCCGGGTCGGCCAGTAATAGCAGGTATTGATCCGTACACAGGTTGATCGACACGACGCGTTGTGGCGACGCAGGAGGCAGGGCCAGGACTGGCCCTGGCAGCAGGCAGCACAGGAGTACCCCGGCCAGCAATGTGCGGCGCGGGTTCGTTAACCAGTTGAACCAGCTTATGACAGACAGTGAGCGGCGGGGCTGGCGGATAGGCAAGGTCCTGTGGCTGACGGGGAATGCCCGGTGTGTCACACCGGGCTGGAGGGATCAGAACCGTGAGCGGGCACCGGCATAAAAGGTGCGCGGTGGGCTGTTGTGATCAAAGATTTCTTCATACTCCCGGTCGAACAGATTCTCGACCCGGCCATACAGTTGCCAGCGATCACTGAGCTGATAATCCGCGCCCAGGGTGACCTGCCAGTAGTGCTTCAGTTTTACCCGGCTTTCTGGTGTGGCGCTGATAAATTCCAGATCGTCCATGCTGCCATTGTAAATCGTATTCAGGAACAGCCGGCTGCGACTTTGTAACGGCTGATAACTGAGGCTCAGCGCGGCACTGTGCTGCGGGCGACGAACTTCAGCAACGCCATTGGCCTCCTGGGCCAGCAGCTGGGTGTAACTGGCGGTGGCCGACAGCTGTGGGGTTAGCTGGCCGTTTAACGCCAGTTCCAGCCCCTGGCGGCGGCTGTTACCGTCACGGTTGACTGGTGAGCCGATAAAATTACTGTCGTAAACGGTGCTGATTTCATCTTCCAGTCGTGCCTCAAACCAGCTGATATCCAGCGTGCTGTCGTCGGTCACTGGCAGGGTCAGCCCCAGGTCCCAGCTGGTGTTCTGTTCTGGTTTCAGGTCGGGGTTACCCACATAAAAACTCGGTGAATAACCGAACTGTTCGGAAAAGGTCGGGTTGGTCACCCCGGTGCCCACTGAGCTGTGCAGCTTCAGCCCGGCGTCGTTCAGCCGCCAGGCGGCGGACAGGCTGAAAGTTCGGCTGTTGTCGAACTGATCGTTATTATCCAGCCGGGCGGCAGCGCTGATAAACAGCTGCTCTGCATACTCACCCTGGTACTGCAGGATATAGCCGGTCAGGGCACGTTTGCGGGTGCCAACCTGGTCCGGTGATGTCGGCGCCGTATTGCGGTATTGCTCCCGCTCATGCTCGACACCCCCGGTCAGGCTGTGGCTGGCGTGGCTGGAATCGAAAGCGTAACTGAGCTGATAGGCCAGTTTCTGGCGGCTGGAGTCACTGCCTGAGGGGCCAAAGCCATTCAGGCCTCGGCGATCATTGCGGTTATGTTCCAGCTTCAGCTGCTGGCTGAGGGCATCTTTATGCCAGTTCAGCCGCAGGCTGTTTGCCCACTCGCGGGTGGCCGTGTCGCTGAAAGTATCAATGACTCTGCCCTGAGTGGCCGTTGCCGGGAAGGCGAAATCCTGGTCGTCATTGTCTGAGGCACGGCTCACGTAACGGCTGTTAAGGCTGAGGTCGAGCTGTTTTGATAACGCCAGGTGAGCGCGGCCTTGCAGAGTACGGTTTCTATCACCGTCTTCTTCGCTGCCAAAATCCGAGATATTCAGCCCATCACTGCGCCGTAGCGCACCTGACAGGCTGTAATCCAGCGTCGGGCTGCCACCGCGCAGTGCTAGCCCCAGCTGGCGGGTCTGATCGGAACCCAGCTCTGTGTTCAGGCTGACTTGCTGGCCTGTGTCTGTACCACCCTGGGTGATGATATTAATCACCCCGGAGCTGGCGTTAGAGCCCCAGAATGCGCTTTGTGGCCCACGCAGGATTTCAATACGCTGGATATTGCTGACCTGCAATGCTGACAGGTCATATTCTCCTTCACCGGCCTCTGACACTTCCATGCCATCAATCAGCAGCAGCACATGGTTGGCTTCACCGCCGCGCACACGCACCTGAGTGAGCCCTCCGGCTGACCCTGCCCGCGAAACCGCCAGCCCGGGCACCTGGCGCAGAGCGTCACTGACATAACGGATCTGCTGCCGTTGCAACTGTGCGCCATCAATCACCGTCCAGGCACGGCCCAGTTTCTCGGCCTCAATGCCGGTGGCGCTGGCGGTTACAATCAGAGGGTCATTCTGCAGGCTCGCGGTACTGGCAACGCCTGCCGGACTGGCAATTAACGCTGCGTATAACAGAGAGGAATAACGGGGTGTCTTCGACATTAAGGTGAACTCCAGACTTGATAAGGTTGTGTCACCTGAACGATTTCGCCCGGAACATGCCGCCCGCATGCCGGAAGATGACTGCTTAAGGCCGGTCTCCGGGCTGATGAGCGCAGCTGTTGAAACAACGCTGCGGCCAGTGCACCTTCCCATGACAACGCACAGTGGTATTTGTACTGGCTTAACTCAATTACCGTTGCGGGGGCAGCACCAGATTGGCTGGCTTCCCGTTTAATCCGGCTGTATTACAGCCAGGCACCTTAAGCGGCGAGGATTTTAGCAGCGTGGCCGTGAAGGGCAAGTAGCAGCAGGGCTGAGAGCCATCGAATATTGCATGATGGGATGAGCATGGCTCATTGAGTTTCGCAGCTTCGTTTTTTCCGGTGCGAACGACAGGTCAGGGGCATTGTCTTAATGGCCATGTTCTATGTGTCTGAAAAGGGGTGCGTACATTGAATTCGCTCAGCTGTTATTCCCGCGCCTTCTTGCCAGCTGTTCTGGCTGCCGCCCTGTTTGTCACAGGCCCGGTCACGCTTGAGGCTGGCGAAATCGTGACCTATGAGATGCTCGCGCCGGTGCTTGCCCAGCGGTGTGTTATGTGCCATTCCGGTGACGCGGCTGCGGCTAATCTGAGGCTGGACAGCTTTGACTCACTGTTGAAGGGTGGTCGTTCAGGGCCGGTCGTGAAAGCCGGTCAGCCTGCCGCGAGTGAACTGATCCGCCGCCTGAAGGGGACCCGTCTGCCAAGAATGCCGATGACCGGGCCTCCGTTTCTGTCTGCCAGAGAAATTGCCCGGTTTGAGCGCTGGATTGCGACTGGCTTGCCGCGTGGTGATGTAATCAGCGTCGAGGCCCCCGAAAGTATTCAGACATTACGGCCAGAACCTGGAGAGGTAGTGACCTATCTGCATGTTGCACCGATCTTTGCCACGCGCTGCGCCAGCTGCCATGCGGACAGCGGCTTGATGGGCCGCGCGCCCGAAGGCTATCGATTAACATCGTATCGGGCGACCCTTGCCAGCCACCATCGTGTCCGTGTGGTGCCGGGCAGGCCTGAGGCAAGTGAGTTGATCCGTCGCATCCGGGGCCAGGCTCGGCCTCGAATGCCGCTGAATGGGCCTTATCTTTCTGACGGGGAGGTTCAGCTGATCGAAGAGTGGGTGGCTCAGGGGGCACGTAATGCCCAGGGCCGGGTAGCGGTGATTCCTGAAGGGGCGGCCGTGCGCCTGCACGGCACACTCGGCCCACGCTGGCAGCTGGACGGGCTTCCTTTATCTATCAGCGAGAGGACCCGCATCGACAAGTCGCCAGGGCCTGGCGATTATGTCCAGGTGCGTGGTCGGCTGGGCAAAGCGGCAACGGTTGAGGTTGAACGGCTGAGACGTCGCTGATTTGCTGTGCTATTCCCCCAGATAAAAATAGTAAGCAGAAACTTTGAACCCTCTCCCCACCTCCCTGTGACTCACAGTTGAACCCAAAACAACACGCCTGCGCCGCTGCAGGAGGAGAGATCACCATGACACTGTTTAAACACGCGACTCTGGCTGCCATCATCGCCACCCTTACTCTGAGTGCTGCCGCTGTGCAGGCCGGTGATATCGAAATCCGTAAATACAGTCCCAACATCGATATCAGCAACAGCTATAAGTTGAACCAGCGTACCCATACCAGCGTGGACAACAGCAAACGCAGCTGGGAACGTAAAGATTACCGCTACACTTATAACCGCGATGATCTCAATGCCCGTCAGACCTACAACCAGAAACGCAACTACAGCAGCACGGTTAGCCAGGGTGCCAGTAACAGTGCCGGGGACACCGGCCACCAGATGAACCAGGGACAGGGCAGCACCACGGTGGGGATGAGCAGCGCGGATAGCCGCACGCATGGCCAGGGCGGGCTGAACCTGCTGTCACCCAGCTCCAGCAGCCACAGTGGCGATACCTACAAAGGTAACCTGAGCCTGTATGGCAGCCAGATCGGTGGTAACCAGTCCGGTTACCAGGCCGGCAATAACGCTAGTGTTCAGGCCAATGATCAGTGGCAGTATGGCAAGAGCACCACAGGCTCTCGTGATTACCTGCTCAATGGCAATCAGAACTGAGCCCGCACGACCGGAAAACGACTGTTTGCTTGCTTTGCGCCAATGCCCGTCAGCTGCTGATGGGCATTGGCGTGTCTGGGGTCTTACCAATCTTTCATGTCTGCCGGCACTGGGTAGTCTGGGCGCTCTACCGGGAAGTTTTCCCAGACACCGGGAATGGGGGGCTCGTGGTTGGCCGCAATGGCTTGCATGATGTCTGCATCGCTACCTGTTAGGTCTGGGTAGTCATCCTGCCAGGCATCTGGCCAGTCGTTTTTATCCGCATGGCGCAGAACGGTAGCCATCCAGTCTTGTCGCAGCTTTGCCCATTGTGGGGTTTGTGCCTGACTTTCATGAATACCCTCGACAGGGCGGTACTCGACGTAGATTGTGCGTCGTACTCCAGGGGTTCGTTTTGGCTGTGAGCCATGCAGAATCATCATATCCTGAATCAGAATATCACCGGCTTTAGCGGGCAACTCAACCACACCGGGAACCTCCCAGCCATGGTCGCGGGATATATGTTCGATATCCAGTTGCTCATGCTGGGTGCCTGCAACGTAACGTAAACAGCCATCGTCTGCTGGTGCATCATCAAGATAGATGCCGATATTGAGGTAGGGATAACTGCGCGAATGCTGGGCATCCTGATGCCATTTGACTATCGGATGCGGGTGCTGGTGTTTATACAGCAGATCCATCTGGATCGGTACTGCGCCGCGCCCGCACAGTTCCCGGGCAATGGCCATCATGGCCGGGCAGGCTAACAGGTCCAGTGATGCCTGTGTCTGGATCAGGTGAATATCATTGTACCGCATCAGGCGGGGACCAATGGGGTCTTTGATAACACAGCACCCATGCAGCTGCTGGCCTTCAGTATGTGCAGACATCGCACTTGCTTCGAGCTTTTTACCCAGCGCTTGCCACTCTTTTAACAGCGCCGGCGGGACGGCATTTTCAAGACGAATATAGCCTTTGGTTAGGAGCTGTTCTTTGAGTTCTTCTGATATTGTGTAGTTTGTCACGGTACTTCCTTGTTTAGCCTTATCAGGAACGTAATGGCTCAAGGTTATTGAATCTTTGGTGAGTATGCGGGGTTACGTTATCGTGCATGGCCCTGCCTGACAACCGCTAACGGGTGGCTAAAATCTCCCCGTTAATAACAGCTATTTACTGCAACGATCAATCGTTGCTCTGGTTTGAATATTTTTTGCAGGAGCATTTATGACAAAGGGAATAACGCCAGCTCACCAACCCGTCAGACCCATCGCAAAGTACGGTTTGCCACTTGCTGGACTCAGTTTTTTGTCCAGTTATGTGTTGCCACGTATCATGTAATCGCGGGGTCGTTTCTATGTACCCCAATCAGGCTGGTCGCCAGGCCGGCCTGCTGGCATCATAGCGTTATTGATTAGCGACATAGCGAACCTGACTGAATGAGTAACCCATCCTCGGCGTTTGACCCCCTGGGGTCAGTGCCAGAGCAACCGCCTGCCGCGCTGGCCTGCCCGGTATTTCTGGCAGACCTGCGTGAGCAGATGTTGAAGTTCGCGGTGCTGCAGCTGGCGGATCGCTCACAAGCGGAAGATGCGGTGCAGGAGGCGCTGGAAGGGGCGTTGAAAAACAGCGCAGCTTTCCAGCGCCAGGCGGCACTGAAAACCTGGGTTTTTGCCATCCTCAAGCACAAGATTACCGATGCCCTGCGACGCAGGCACAAAGCGGATCAGGCGGTAACGGCTGTGCAGCTGGATGACGATGAGGCTGATGACAGCCGGTTTGATCACAAGGGCCGCTGGCAACGGGGGGCCAGGCCTGCCCGCTGGCAACAGCCGGAACAGAGCATGGAAGATGCACATTTCTGGCGTACCTTTGATGCCTGTCTCAATTGCTTGCCTGCGCTGCAGGCGCGGCTGTTTATGATGCGGGAGTTTCTGGAACTAAGCAGTGATGAGATCTGCGCGCAGGAGGCGATTACGGTGTCTAACCTGCATGTGGTGCTGTACCGCGCGCGCTTACGGCTACGGGACTGTCTGGAAAATAACTGGTTCAGCGAGGGCACGTGAAGATGATGAATTGTAAACAGGCCACCCGGTTATTATCCGATGGACAGGAGCGGCCATTAACGGTTGCCGAGCGTTCCTCACTGAAATTTCATACCCTGATGTGTACCAGCTGCCGTCGCTTTCAGGGCCAGATGGGCACCTTGCGCCAGCTCGCCCAGAGCTATGCCAAGAGTCAGCCGGATGAGCCCGAGAATTAACGCCGCTACAGCACCGTCTTTTACTTTTTTGAAAAATATGTCCGCCCGCCTGTAAGAATCCGGCCCCAGCGCCGACTAATCTCTATAGCGCTCATCATACTGAGCTGATTTCCCCATCAGGAGCCACCATGTTACCGACGTTACCCCTGCTTGAAGCGACTGACTTTCCAGCGATCTCTCGTACCACCACCGACACGCTTCAGGTCAACCTGGGCTATCTCTGTAACCTCAGCTGTGTGCACTGCCATGTGAATGCCGGGCCGAATCGCACCGAAATGATGGCCGCAGAGGATATTGCGCGGGTACTGCAGGTGCTCAAAGCACGGGGCATTAAAACCCTGGATCTGACCGGTGGGGCACCGGAGATGCACGATAACTTCCGCGAACTGGTGGTGAAAGCACGGGCGCTGGGGGTGCGGGTGATTGATCGCTGTAACCTGACCATTCTGTTTGAGCCGGGTCAGCAGGATCTGGCACAGTTTCTGGCGGATAACCAGGTGGAGATCGAAGCCTCGCTGCCGTGTTACTCGCTGGAGAATGTCGATAAACAGCGCGGCAAAGGGGTGTTTGATAAAAGCATCGCCGGGCTGCAACAGCTCAACGCGCTGGGTTACGGCCAGCCCGACAGCAGGCTGAAACTGAACCTGGTCTATAACCCTCAGGGGCCGGTGCTGCCACCGGAACAGACCGCACTGGAGGCGGATTACAAACGCGAACTGGCCACGCATTTTGGCATTGTGTTTAACCAGCTGTTTGCACTGGCCAATATGCCGATCCAGCGTTTTGGTTCTACGCTGATTTCTAAAGGTGAGTTTGCCCCCTATATCGACCTGCTTAAAGGTAGCTACCGACCTGAAAATCTGGCCGGGGTGATGTGTCGCTCGCTGATCAGTGTCGACTGGCAGGGCCAGCTGTATGACTGCGATTTCAATCAGCAACTGGGGGTCGCGCTGGCCGCCAAACCACCCCGCCATCTGCGCGATCTGTTACAGCAGGACGTGGCCGGTGAATCTATCTATGTTGCCGACCACTGTTACGGCTGTACCGCCGGACAGGGCAGCAGTTGCGGCGGCGCACTTTAAGCGCACTTCAGGAGAAACGCGTGAAAAAACTTATCCTCGTGCTGGTGGTGTTACTGGCCGCTGCTTTCTACTTATTTGATCTGCATTTGCTGCTGACTCTGGAAGGCCTTAAGGCCGGGCTGGGTGAGTTTGAACACTGGCGAGATCAGCAGCCGCTGCAGGTGGCCGGGCTGTTTATGCTGTTTTATATCGGCGTTACGGCGTTATCACTGCCGGGTGCTGTCATCCTGACGCTGGCTGCCGGGGCACTGTTTGGCGTGCTCTGGGGCACGTTGCTGGTGTCGTTTGCCTCCAGTATTGGCGCGACACTGTCGTTTTTTACGGCGCGTTATTTATTGCGCGACAGTGTGCAAAGGCGTTTTGGCAGCCGCCTGAAAGCGCTGAACCAGGGCGTTGAACGGGACGGAGCATTCTATCTGTTCACCCTGCGACTGGTGCCAGTGTTCCCGTTTTTCCTGATCAACCTGTTGATGGGCCTGACCGCCATCCGCGCGCGCACTTTCTACTGGGTCAGTCAGCTGGGGATGCTGGCGGGCACGCTGGTGTTTGTGAATGCGGGCACCCAGCTGGCGCAGCTCGACAGCCTGGCGGGTATTCTGTCGCCGGGGTTACTGCTGTCATTCGTGTTGTTGGGAGTGTTTCCGCTGCTGGCCCGTTACCTGGTCAGCCTGGTGCAGCGCCGTCGTCACTATGCACGCTGGCAGCGTCCAGCACACTTTGATCGCAACCTGATTGTGATCGGTGCCGGGGCTGGAGGACTGGTAACGGCATATATTGCCGCCGCAGTGAAGGCCAAGGTTACCCTGGTGGAAGCCAGCAAGATGGGCGGTGATTGCCTCAACTACGGCTGTGTACCCAGCAAAGCGCTGATCAAAAGTGCTCGTGTGGCCCATCAGATACGTCACGCTGAAGCGTACGGGCTGGAAGGGGCGCAGCCGGGGTTCTCTTTCAAAAAAGTCATGCAGCGGGTCCATCGTGTTATCGAGGCGATTGAGCCCCATGACAGCATTGAGCGTTACACCCAGCTGGGAGTTGAAGTAAAGCAGGGCTATGCCCGGCTGATCGACCCCTGGACGGTGGAGATCAGTCATGGTGATGGCCGGACTGAACGGCTGACCAGCCGCAGTATTGTGATTGCCACCGGTGCGCGGCCCGTGGTGCCGCCTTTGCCAGGCATTGAAGAGACCGGCTATGTAACCAGCGATACCCTCTGGCAGCGTTTTGCTGAGCTGGAGGAAACACCGAAGCGGCTGGTGGTGCTGGGCGGCGGGCCGATTGGTTGTGAGCTGGCGCAGAGTTTTGCCCGGCTGGGCAGTGAGGTGACGCAGGTGGAGCGGGGCAGCCGTTTGCTGGCCCGTGAAGATGAAGACGTGAGCACTCTGGTCGCGGACTCGTTACGTGCCGATGGCGTGAGCCTGCTCACGGGCCATACCGCACTGCGCTGTGAACGTGATGGCGAGCAGAAATTTATCGTGCTGGGCCACCCGGGCGGTGAGGTTCGGGTCGAATTTGATCAGCTGCTGTGCGCTGTTGGCCGCCAGCCCCGGCTTGAAGGCTATGGCCTGGAAGCACTGGGCATCGAAACGGATCGCACGATTGTCACCAACCAGTATCTGGAAACCCTGTATCCCAATATCTTTGCTGTGGGCGATGTCGCCGGTCCGTATCAGTTCACCCATGTGGCTGCGCACCAGGCCTGGTATGCGGCGGTGAATGCACTGTTTGGCGATCTGAAGAAATTCAAAGCCGACTACCGTGTGATTCCCTGGACGACCTTCACCCAGCCCGAAGTGGCGCGGGCTGGGCTGAGTGAACAGGATGCGCTGGATCAGAATATCGCGGTTGAAGTGACCCGCTATGAGCTGGACGACCTGGACCGGGCGATTACCGAGAGCGAAACCACTGGCTTTATCAAAGTGCTGACCGTGCCAGGTAAAGACACCATTCTGGGTGCCACCATTGTGGGTGAACATGCCGGTGACTTGCTGCCAGAGTTTGTGCTGGCGATGAAACATGGGCTGGGGCTGAACAAAATACTGGGCACCATTCACGCCTACCCAACCTGGGCGGAGGCAAATAAATACGCCGCCGGTAACTGGAAACGCGCCCATGCCCCGGAGCGAGTGCTGGGCTGGCTGGCCCGCTATCACCGCTGGAAACGTGGGCCAGAGTCTGTTGATGAACCCGTCACCGAAGCTGAAACTTCCCGCTAACCTGGCAACCATCGGGCAGGAGCGAGCTTGAGGTTTTTAATAAACAAACACTTTCAAAGGAATGTTGTATGGATTTCTGGCTGGCGGCTCTGGTCGCGCTGGTGGCTGTTGTTTCTGTGTTACTTACCCGTCGGGTTGCTCATGTGGGCAGTTTTTTTCAGGGCCAGGCGGAGGATGGTTCGCCGCCTGGCCTGCTGACGCTGATTTTCTCTCAGGTGACGACCTGGATCTTCGCCCGTTCATTGCTGAACGCCGCGATTCTGGGCTTCTACTACGGTCTCTGGGGCACCCTGGCCTATGCCGCGTATTATCTGTCGTTTCTGACCGGTGGGCGGATTGTCGATTCGCTGCGTTTTGAGCAGGGCTACCCCAGCGTGCAGGCGTTTCTGGCGGACCGTTTTGGCCACTGGGGCAGCCGGTGTTACAACCTGGTCGTGGGCATTCGACTGGTCAGTGAGGTGTTCGCCAATCTGTTGGTAATCGGCATTCTGTTCGGCGTAACGGGTAGCCAGGCGTATACCCTGGCGGTGGTCGCGCTGGCACTGATCACACTGCTGTACTCCATGCTTGGGGGCCTGCATGCGTCGCTGCGCACCGACCTGATGCAGATGCTGATTTTCCTGGTGGTGCTGGTGTTACTGCTGGCGCTGGTTACGGCACAGGGGCATTTCAATCTGGCGCTGCTGGCGTTCAAGCCGTTTGATATTACCCAGCCTGGCCCGGTGTTGCTGATGGTAGCGCTGCTGCAGATCTGGAGTTACCCCCTGCATGACCCGGTCATGATGGACCGGGGTTTTCTGGCTGACCGTGAAACCACCCGCCGCAGTTTTCTCCACGCGGGCTGGATCAGCACGTTGTGTATTATCGCTTTTGGCTCGCTGGGCATTATTGCCGGGGCCAATGCGCTGAACGGCGAGGCGATGAATGATGCCCTGACCCGACTGCTGGGCGAGCTACCGATGTTGCTGTTCAGTGCAACGCTGGTGATCTCGGCCATGTCCACGCTGGACAGTACCTTATCCAGTTCGGCCAAGTTACTGGTGGTGGATATGGCACTGCTACCCGCCAGCCTGCGCAATGGCCGTCTGGTGATGGCACTGTTTATGCTGATGGGGGTGGCACTGGTGTTCCTGGGCAATAAAGACCTGTTCAGCGCGGTGGCGGTGAGTGGTACGGCATCCATGTATCTGGCACCGGTGGTGTTTTTCAGCCTCTGGGGCAACCGGCGTGAGATTGCCCTGTGGAGTTATCTGGGCAGTTTTATCATCGCGATTGTTGGTGCGGCGCTGTATTTCATGGAGTCTTCTGGTTACAGCGCACTGCTGGGTGAGGCGCATAAATATACCAAATTACTGTGGATCTGCCTGAGTGTATTGGCCAGCGGCTGTCTGCTGTTCTGGCTGGGCGATGCGGGGCGTAAATCGGCACCGGTCTCCGCTAATGTCTCGGTGAGCAACTGATATGGGTACTGAAACGGGCCACGATCTGGGTCTGCTGACCGGCCCGGTGCTGGTATTCGGTGGCCCTTACAGTAATCTGGCCGCGACTCAGGCCATGCAGCAGGTTGCCCGGCAACGGGATATACCGGCAGCGCGGGTGATTTGTACCGGTGATCTGGTGGCTTATTGTGCCGAGCCGCAGGCCACCGTTGATCTGATCCGTGACTGGGGTATTCCGGTGGTGATGGGCAACTGTGAAGAATCGCTGGCGGCGGGTGCACCGGACTGTGGCTGTGGTTTTGATGAAAACAGTGCCTGCTCATTACTGTCGGTGCAGTGGTATCGCTATGCCAGCCAGCAGCTGAGCCAGGCTCACAAACACTGGATGGCGACGTTGCCGCGCCAGCTGACGTTCAGCCTCAATGGTCAGCGTTTTACCGTCGTCCATGGCAGCCTGAACAGCATTAACAGGTTTGTTTTCGCCAGCGGTGACAACGCGGCTAAACAGCAGCAGCTGGCGGACGCAGGCGCTGATGTCATGATTGGTGGGCACTGTGGTTTGCCCTTTGGCCAGGCGATGGCTGAGGGAGCCTGGCTAAACAGCGGGGTGATTGGTATGCCCGCCAATGATGCCAGCCCGGACGGCTGGTATCTGTTGTTAACGCCCAACCCTGATCAGACGATTACGGCCAGCTGGCACCGGCTGGCCTATGATGTCGCCGCCAGCGCGGCGGCGATGATCAGTGCCGGGCTGGATAACCCCTATGCCCAGGCGTTGCAGAGCGGGCTTTGGCCCAGCACGGATATTCTGCCGACACTGGAGGCCCAGCAAACCGGGCAGCGGTTACATCTCCCGGAGCTGCGGCTGGTACGCCGGTAATGCTCAGGCGGCTGGGCTGGCGGCTTCTGGTGCTTCCAGCGGAAACGCCAGATCATAGCCCCAGTTAAAGACAAACCCGTAGCCGATAAAGAAGATCGAAAAACCAACGTCCATTACCAGCGCATGCCACAGGCCCAGGTCCAGCCACCAGGCGACCAGTGGCAGGCTGACCACCAGAAATCCGCCTTCAAAACCGAGCGCGTGCAGCACCCGTAAGCCGACAGAGCGCACGCCAGGCACGGCACTACCCCGTGTTTTTACCAGCCAGCGATCAAATATCAGGTTGTACTGATAGTTCCAGCCCATGGACAGCAGGCTAAGAATCAGTGCCAGCGCACCAGCGGTCACCACTTCAGTCTCGACCAGTGCAGCGACAATGAGCGACGTCAGGACGATGGCGATCCCTTCAAATAGCAGCGTATGACGAATTCTGTCGTGGGTGTTGCGCATGGTGCTCTCCTTGGGGTCTTTCGGTTACGGCTAATAATTCGGCTATTCTGCGTGAAAAATTTATAGTTTATAGTTAGCTAGTATCTAAAAATCAGAGAGAAGGGCGCTGGTGATGCGATTTAACCTGGAACAGTTGCGTGCGTTTACCCTCAGTGTGGACCAGGGCTCGTTTTCGGCGGCAGCCCGCCAGCTGGGCAAAGCGCAATCGGCCGTGAGTACCGCGATATCAAATCTGGAGCTGGACCTGGGGCTGACGCTGTTTGATCGCAGCCGCCGCGAACCCACCCTGACTGAAGCGGGCCGGACACTGTTGCCCCAGGCTCAGGCGTTACTGGCCCAGGCGCGGTTGTTTGAAGGCCATGCCGATGCTATGTCGGCAGGTGAGGAGGGCCGACTGTCGCTGGCGGTGGAAGAATCACTGATCGGTGAAGCGCTGGAGACATTACTGGTCGCGCTGGAAGCTGAATTTCCGCAACTGGAGCTGGAACTGCTTACCCCGGCGCGTAGTGACATTATCAATCTGATCCGTCAGGGCCGGGTAGATATTGGCCTGATGATCAGTACTGAAGCGCCGCCGCAGGATTTTCGAATTCGTCCACTGCGCGAGATGATTATGGTGGCTGTGGCCAGTCCGACGCATCCGCTGGCGGCCTTCGAGTCATTGTCTTTTGAGCAACTGATGGAACACCGCCAGCTGGTGCTGACCTCCCGTGAGGGGGATGTGCTAGTGACGGAACAGCTAAGCCGGAAAATCTGGAAAATTGAAAGCCAGTACGGCCTGCTGGAGCTGGTAAAGCGCTCATTGGGCTGGGCCTGGGCACCGCAGCATATGGTGGCACCGATGATCGCCGAGGGCAGTTTGCAGCAATTGCGACTGGGGAATGATGTTGTGCGTTATCACCGGCTGGTGGATCTGATGATCAGCGCCAATTACCAGGAAGGTAAAGCCGGGCAGTGGCTGTGCCAGCGGCTGCCTGAACTGACTTTTTTGCAGTAGCTGAGACTGTGGTCGTGGGTGCTATAAATACGGACTATGGCCTGCGTAGTGCTTCTCTACTGGCCTGGCCAGCGGACTTGCTTATACTGGGGCTAATAAAAGCAGCTTACAGAACAGGAGCCGAGCATGGTCGCGCAGTTTCAATCCGGTATTACCGCCCTGGCAAATCAGGATGCTATTTTTCTGACCTTTAACCAGACAGACCAGTCCGACGCGCTGCCCCGTATCCGGGCCATGCTGGCCGCTGTACCAGCACTGCAACAGCAGTGGCAGACAGACTACCCTGATGCAGGGTTGCACCTTGTTGCTGCCGTGGGAACGGCATTCTGGCCATTGCTGATTGCCGGACCGGCTCCGGCACTGCTGGCTCCATTTCCGGCGCTGGCTGAAGCTGAACGGCTGGCTCCGGCCACACCGGTCGATCTGCTGTTTCATATCCGCAGTGATCGCCATGATCTGAACTTCCAGCTGGCCTGGCAGATACGTGAGCAACTGGCGGAGGTCGCCGAGCTGGTGGAGGAAGTACATGGCTTCCGCTATCTGGACAGCCGCGATATGACCGGCTTTGTTGATGGCACCGAGAACCCTGAGGGTGATCAGCGTGCCGTGGTAGCTGTGGTGGGTGATGAAGACCCAACCTTTAGCGGTGGCAGTTATATCCACCTGCAGAAATACATTCACCGTATGCCGCTGTGGAATCGCCAGTCCATTAAAGCGCAGGAAGACACCATGGGCCGGACCAAAGCTGACAATGTGGAATACGCCAGCAGCGACAAAGCCGCGACCGCGCATACCAAACGCACCTCACTGAAAGATGCCGATGGCCAGTCAATCGAAATTCTGCGCCACAGTATGCCCTGGGGTAACAGCCAGCAATGCGGGCTGATGTTCGCCTCTTACTGCCGCACACCGGCTAACTTCGAGACGATGCTGCGCAGTATGGTCACCGGGGATGAGAACAGCCACTGGGACCACCTGCTGAAATACACCCGCGCCGTCACCGGCCAGGCATTCTTTGCGCCATCGGTTAGTGGTTTGCAAGCGCTGGCCGGGTGATCGCCAGCAAGCTGGCTCCTACGTTCGAAGGCCTGCGTTGGCTGGGCTGCCAGGAGCGAGCTTGCTCGCGATCAGGTGCTTATGTACATGGGCGAATAGTCGCTATTGGCACCGGCCCTGGTTAAGGTAACCTTCACGGGCTGTAACATCGGGTGATTAGACTCGCGTGTTGATCATATGACAGGGAGATAACAAGGCGTATGGACATCAGTAAAACGATTATGGTGTACGGGGACTCGATGTCCTGGGGCATTATCCCGGGTAGCCGCAACCGACTGCCGTTTGATAAGCGCTGGCCGGGAGTGATGCAACACGTGCTGGGGTCGGATTACCGGGTAATCGAAGAATGCCTGAACGGGCGAACCACCCGCTATGAAGACCGTAATCGCCCTTTACGGCAGGGGACGAAGTACCTGCCGATGTTATTGGCTTCACACGCGCCGGTCGATCTGCTGGTGATTATGCTGGGCATTAACGATTTCCAGGACAGCATTGGTGCACCGGCAGAACAGAGCGCAGAAGGTTTACAGCGCCTGGTTAGTCTGGCACTGGTTCAGCAGCCGGAACCGATGACAGCCCCGGCTAGAATACTGGTGATTATCCCGCCTGAAATCCAGCAGCCGCTGGGAGCGATGGCGGAGAAGTTCTCCGGCTTTAACCGTGGAGAGAATTCAGAGCAGTGCTACGGTGCGGCGTTAGCTGGGCTGGATATCGAATTATTGTATGCATCAAACCATATCAGCCTGAGCAATGTTGATGGTGTTCACCTGGATGCGCCAGAGCATCACATACTGGGCCAGGTTGTTGCTGAACAGGCGGGGTTAATTCTCGGCTGAACAGCCTGTCTGTTACCACAACTCAATACCCCTGCTGATGCTGTCTGCCAGCTGTCAGACCCGCACTAGCCGCCCTCGACAGCAACCCCTGCTGCCATCGGCGGCTTTTTTGTACCTGTTATCAAGCCTTGCTGACCCCTTATTTCTTTAGCTACTTAGCCGGGCCTGACACCCTCTGACGCTCACTACCCTGAATATCAATGCACAGAAATGTGACCTGATTTGTCAGAAAAACCTTTACGTGTGATTATTTCCCACTTATAGTGATTTTGTGAGTGGGAAATAATCACACGAAGAGGCCGCCAGCTGACTCTGTTAACCCGATCGTTACTAAAAATATGGCAGGGGATTGAGCGGTGGTCTGTTTGATATATGAATCTGACAGGGCGGTTTAATGTGAGCGGGATGGTTCAAACAGTAATAGTTATCAATACTGTTTGAATTAGATACACCGGCTGCATAGTGCCACAGGCCAGATAATCAGCCGTATTGGCTATTCGCTATCACACAGGACTGATCAAAAAACAGACCATTAAATGCCTTTATATCCACATAAGCTAGGTGCGCTATGTTATCTCACTGTTGCGCGGTATTTGTTTGATAACAGTCGTTCAGTTTGGAAATTTATTTTATGTTGTTATGTAATATTAAAATTTATTTAAAAACATAACTTGAAGTGTGGCTATTGGTTTGTTGCTGTTAATTAGATAAATCTTATTTAGTCGTGGCTTAATTTTGCCGGAAGTTATTTAACAGCTTTTACGTTGACAATTATTTTATAGCTCATTACTGTGGCGTCGAATTTCATGAGTTATACATTAGTGGCTCCTTATTAAAGGGTGTTTAAGTAATAGAATAGCGTTCATGGCAATAAGACTTTTACCTTAAGGTCAGAAATGTATCTGGAGGATTACTCTCGGCCCGATTTATAAAGCTTGGGTCTGGGCAGATGAGCCTGACCGGTACTGGTTCGTGAGGTTAAATTTTGTTTGACCAAACTTCACATCATAAAAGTAACTAAAAAACAAATAGTTAACAGTTTTGTCGGCTGTCGTAAGTAACCATATGGCTGCTTGGCTGTCACGGCCTCTGCATGCCTGTTGGGTGAGTGCTGACTAAATAACACACATAAACTGCATCGTATAAACACAGTATGGGACTTAACGTAATGATTGAAAAAATGTTTTCTGAGGCAGAGAAGTTTGGCCTTAAACCACTGAAAATGGCGATCTCTTCACCTAAAGCCTTATATGATATGTCTGAAGAACAGTTGGCTGAGGTTAAATTCATCCTGATTAAGGAAGCATTCAGTCATCATTATGAAAGCAATAAGTTTTACCGTAATTCCTGTGTAGAAAAGGGTGTTTCTCCGGACTCAATTAATACATTTGAAGATCTGGCGACCATCCCACTGGTGCCGATTGAGCTGTATAAATCAAATGACAGCCATAAATTACTGTCGGTTGGGCTGAACGAGGTTGAGCTGGAAATGCGCAGCACTGGCACCTCCGGTATTCCAAGTGTGTCCCGCCGTTGTTCCGATACCGTTGATAACGCGGTGCTGGGCATTTACGCCATGTACCGGGAGTTTTTCAAAATCTCCAAAGGGGCGGGCCTGTACCTGTGTCCATCCACGGAAGAAATTCCAGAAATGGGCATGATCAAAGCCCTGAATATGCTGGCGGGCCTGCTGGATACTCACCGTTTCATGGTGCGTAACGAGACGTTTGTGCCGGAAGACGCGGTTGAGCAGCTGGCTGAGTGGCAGAACAAGTTCAGCCGTCACATCATTGGCCCTCCCTTTCTGATCAACCGTTTTATCCGCTACCTGAAAGCCGCCAACATCAAGCTCAAGCTGGACAAAGGCAGCTATGTGATCACCCTGGGGGGCTGGAAACGCTTCTCCGGTGAGATGCTGTCCCGTCAGGAATTCAACGATGAATGTAAAGAATACCTGGGTGTTGAAGAACATCAGATCCGTGATATCTACGCGCTGGTTGAGTCCAACGTGGTTGCCATTGATGACGAGCACGGCGAAAAGCATGTGTCCCCCTACGTTCACTTCTCCGTGCGTGATCCAAAAGATCTGGGCCGTGAAGTTGCACCGGGCGAAACCGGCCAGCTGGCGATCCTTGACCCTATGGCCCGTTCTACACCGGGCTTTATGCTGACGGAAGATCTGGTACGCCTGCTGCCAGGCACCAGTGCATCGGGCCGCAGTGGTCAGCGTATGCAGTACGTGATGCGCCTGCCAGAGTCGAAAGAATTTGGCTGCTGCGCGGTGAACCTGGACAAGCGACTGGATGATCTGGAGCTGGAAGCAAGCTCTGGCACCTGTCCGATTGTCAACTGAGGCGGGGGAGCTGAATGATGTATAGCGAACTGATTGCAGACCATTTTATGGACCCGGGCTTTGTCGGGGATGTTGAGAACCCGGCACTGGAGTTTGAGATTGGTAACTCCGTGTGTGGTGACCGTATCCGTGTGCAGGCGGGTGTAACCGACGGCACGGTTAGCGAGATTGCTTACCGTGCCTGGGGCTGTGCGACCTCTGTCGCGACCGGCGATATCTTTTGTGAGTCGGTGAAAAACACCGCGCTGGCAGACATTGCCAGCCGCACACCGGAGCAAATTGAAGCGATGCTGGGTGAGCTTGAGCCCTCCCAGCACCACTGTGTTCACATTCTCACTGAGATGCACCAGTCATTGCTGGCTGAGGCACAGACGCAAGGGGTGATCTGATGGAAATGCAGGAGCTGTCTGGCTACTTCGATTACAACGCGACGACGCCACTGTCGGACACCGTGGTGCAGGCGATGATTGCGTCGCTGTCCCAGTTTTCCAATGCCTCCAGCAGTAGCAAGCTGGCGCAGGGAAACAAAGCTCTGCTGAAGGAGGCGCGCCAGTCAGTGGCGCGTCTGCTCAACTGCAGTGCGGCGCAGGTGGCGTTTACCTCCGGTGGCTCTGAGGCCAATAACTGGGCGATCAAAAGTTGCCTGCTGCCATGCAGCCAGGCACCGGGCCACATCATTACCACGGCGATTGAGCACCCCTCGGTGCTGGACACCGTGCGTTACCTGGAGCGGGCGTTCGGTTTTACCGTTACCCGCCTGCAGCCCCAGGCCAGTGGTGCCATTGCACTGGCCGAGGTTGAGGCGGCCTTACAGCCGGATACTCAGCTGATCTCGGTGATGTATGCCAACAACGAAACCGGGGTAATTCAACCGGTGGAGGGCATTGTGGCGCTGGCCCAGGCCCGTGGCATCAAAGTGCATGTGGATGGGGTGCAGATTGTCGGCAAACGTCAGGTGGATCTGCCTGCACTGGGGGCGGATTTTGTCTCCTGTTCGGCACACAAATTCTACGGCCCCAAAGGCGTGGGCTGTCTCTATATTCGTGAGCCAGACCAGCTGGAACCGCTGATTCACGGCGGCGGCCAGGAGATGGGTATGCGCGCGGGCACGGAAAACCTGACGGCGATTGCCGGTATGGCCCAGGCCGCGCAAGACTGCACCAGCATGGTGGCACAGTGGGATGCGCACTACAGCGACTGCAAAGCGCAGTTGATGGGGCGGCTTGAACAGCTGCCGTTCAGTATCCGTTTTAACGGTGAAACCTGTGTCACCCAGGCGGTGGCCAATACCCTGAATTTCTCCATTGACGGTGTGCGTGCGGAAGCACTGGCGGCGTTTCTGGATCGCAAATGCGGCATTCAGGTGTCGATCGGTTCGGCCTGTAGCAACAACGATGCCAGCAAACAGCACTCCCATGTACTGAGTGCGATGGGGCTGGATGAAGCCCGTATTCAGGGGGCGCTGCGGGTCAGCTTTGGCCGTTATACCCAGCTGGCGGATATCGAGACGTTTGTGCAACAGCTGGAGGCCTGCACCAGCAAGCTGCTGGCCATGAGCGAAATGGCATAAGGATGGCGACTATGTGTGCTGAATTTGAATCATTTGCCCAGCGGGTACTGAACTACGGCCTCAGTCAGCCGGATGCGAACGCCTGTGTCTTCCAGAGCCGGGGGCCGGAAACGGCTCAGGTTCTCAGCTGGGCACAGCTGCGCCAGCAGGTGCAGGCCCGTGCTTCGCTGCTGCTGGAACATGGCCTGGCGGGTCAGCCGGTGGCGCTGATCTTCCCGGCGGGTAATGAGTTTGTGATCGATTTCCTGGCCTGCCTGTACGCCGGAGTGATCGCCGTGCCGCTAAACCTGTCGCGAAATGCGCAGCAGTTCAGCCGCACCCTGGAGATCATGGAAGACGCCGGTGTCACCGCCGTGCTGACCACGGCCAAAACCGAGAGCTTCCTGCAGGGGGCGTTGCAGGAGCTGGCCTCTGACTACCAGCCGCAGCTGTGGCTGGATGAACAGGTTCAGTCGGCACAGATACATGTGCCCGAGCCAGTGCAGCCGGATGAGCTGGCGTTTATCCAGTACACCTCGGGTTCGACCAGCCGGCCCAAAGGGGTGATGGTCAGCCACGCCAGCATTCTCGATAATCAGCAGGCTATCCAGCAGGCGTGTCAGCATGAAGCCGGGCTGATTGCCGGGGGCTGGCTGCCACAGTTCCATGATATGGGCCTGATCGGCCATATGATGCAGCCGCTCTACCTGGGGGGCTGTTATGTCTTTATGCCACCGATGAACTTTATCCAGCGGCCACGGCGCTGGCTGGAGCTGATCTCCGACTACCGGATTCACAGCTCAGCGTCACCGGATTTTGGCTACGAGCACTGTGTGAAGTTTATTACCGCCCGTGAAGACCTGTCCGGGCTGGACCTGTCGTGCTGGAAAGTTGCCCTCAACGGCTCCGAGCCGGTCAACCATGCCACCATGGCGCGCTTTGCCGAGAAATTTGCCCCACACGGATTCGACCCTCAGGCGTTTTTCCCCTGCTACGGCATGGCTGAAACCACCCTGTTCGTGTCGGGCGGTGCGCCTGGCAACGGCGTCAAAACCCGTCATTTCGACAGCACCGCGTTTGCGGCGGGCACCCTGCGTGAAGCAGCGCAGGGGATTGAGGTGGTCAGCTGCGGCCTGATCTCCCCAGCCTTTGCGCTGACCATCGTCAACCCGGACACCTGCGCTCCGTGCGCGGATGAAACCATTGGTGAGATCTGGCTGCACGGCCCATCCGTGGCCCAGGGCTACTGGAAAAACAGCGAGCAGACCCAGGCGGGCTTCCAGGCCCAGCTGAATAACGAGGATGCGCGCCAGTGGCTGCGTACCGGCGATCTGGGCTTTGTCCGCGATGGCGAGCTATTTGTGACCGGTCGGATCAAAGAGCTGATCATCCTGCGCGGTCGCAATATCTATCCCTATGACATCGAGCGCACCTGCAACAACTATCCCCAGGCATCGGGTGGCGGGGCGGCTGTGTTTGCGGTTGAACGCGATGGCACGACCCGGCTGGCGGCCATTGTCGAGCTGAGCAAGGCGGCATTTATCAACGGTGACCACACCGAAATGGCGCTGGATATCAAAGGCCTGGTGATGGATGCCAGCGAGGTGACGCTGGACATTCTGTGTCTGGTGAAGCCGGGCACCATCCCACGCACGACCAGCGGCAAAATCCGCCGGGTGGCGTGTAAAGATCTGCTGCCACAACTTGAAGCGCTGAGCTGACCCCTGTCCTGAAAACTGTGTATTGCTAATGGGTGACCCTATGTTTACTGAAAAGATGACTGCCACACTGGAAGCTGCAATCGTGGCCTACGTGGTAACCAGAGTGCCGACCTTTAATCTGGCCGAACATGCCGACACATCGTTCTCCCGGCTGGGGCTGGACTCACTGGGCCATGTTGAGCTGACCGCCGTAATTGAGAAAACCCTGGCGCTGGAGCTGGAACCTGACCTGGCGTTCAACTACCCAACCGTCACCGCGCTGATCAAACACCTGGGTGAGAACTTCGCGCCGGAGGTTGCCGATGCAGATGCGTGATTGCATCGTGATTGGGGGTGGGCAGTGCGGGCTTTATGCCGCCCACTGCCTGGCCGCTCAGGGGCGGGATTTCCTGCTGCTTGAACGCAGCCAGCCGGGCAGTGCCTGGCGTGCCCGGTTATCCTCCATGACGCTTTTTACCTCGCGCCAGTTCTGTGGTTTGCCGGGCAAACCGATGGCGGGGGCTCCTGAAGGATTTCCCACGGTTGATGAGATGGCCGCTTACCTTGAGCAGTATGCCGCGCCACTGGCTGCGCATATTAAAACGGATACTGAGGTGGTAAATGTCAGTCATAACGGCGATGGCTTTGTAGTCCAGACGGGTAACGGCGAGCAGTTGCTGGCCCGCAGCCTGATCAACGCAACCGGCTCTAACCAGCAGTGCATTGTGCCGCCGATGGCCAGCGCGCTGGATGCTGAGGTGGTGCAGTACACGGCTGCCGTGCGTGAGTTCGAGAACCTGCCTGCCCATGGTCAGGCCGTTGTGGTGGGCAGTGGTGCCTCCGGCCGGCAGATTGCCGCTGTCCTGGCTGAAAAGGGCCTGCGGGTCACCCTGGCGCGGGGCACTCCACGGGGCTTGCCGCCGAATACAGTGCTGGGTAAAGACCTGTTCTGGTGGCTCAAACGCCTCGGCATTCTGTTTGCGGATAAAAACAGCCTGATTGCGAAATTGCTGAAAACGCGTAACCCGGTCCCCTGTGGCGAGGTGAACGACAGCGGCTTGCTGCACCGTGGCGTTGAGCTGCAAGGTCGGGCGGTCAGCTGTCTGGGCCGTGAGGTGCAGTTTAATAACGGTGAGAGTGTGGAGACTGATCTGGTGGTCTGGGCGCTGGGTTACCAGGACGCCACCGACTGGCTGCAGATTGATCAGACCGTGCAGGACGGTGAGTTTGTGCAGTCCTATGGCAACACACCCCAGCCGGGTCTGTTTGTGGTGGGGCGCAAGTGGCTCAGCTGCCGGGCATCGGAGCTGGTGATGGGTACCCAGGCCGATGTTGATCGGGTGATGGTGACACTGGCCGGTTATCTGGATAAACGAGGCTGATAATGGATTTTTCCCGCATGATTCGCTGGCTTGCCTCCACCCGCGCCAGTGTCTACCTGGTGATACTGGTGGTGGCCTGTGTGCTGGCCAGTGCGGCCGGGCTGAAAAACCTGACCCTGGCCAGTGATTACCGGATCTTCTTTGATCAGAACGACCCGGATCTGGCCAAACTGGAACAGATGCAGTCGGTCTACAACCGTACTGAAAACGTATTCGTGATGATCAGCCCGCCCGGTGACTCGGTGTTTGATGCCGCCACGCTGGAGCTGGTACGCGCACTGACCGAACAGTTCTGGCAGGTGCCGTACACGTCCCGGGTCGACTCGATCAGCAACTACAGCCACAGCTATGCTGAGGGCGACGATATCCTGATCGAAGACTTCATCTACGAACCGCAAGATATCGACGCCGGTCGTATCCGGTTTATGGAACAGGAAGTACTGATCGAGAAAGACCTGCTGGGAAAACTGATCACCGCCGATGGCCGCTTTACCGCCATCAACCTGACCACGCTATTGCCAGGCCTGAACAACAAAGCAGAAGTACTGGCCGTGAACGCCGGGGTAGAAGAGATTCTGGCCCAGGTCCGCCAGCAGCACCCCGACTACAGTTTTTACATCAGCGGGATCACCCGCATGAACGGGGCGTTTTTCAAGGCTGCGAAAAAAGATTTCGTCACTCTGATTCCATTGATGATGGTGTTTGTACTGGTGGTCGCCGGGGTTATCCTGGGGTCCGTGCAGGCTGCACTGACCATGCTGGCCATTGTGCTGATGTCCTTTTTGGGCGCACTGGGTATGGCGGGCTGGGTCGGTATTCAGCTGTCGGCACCGTCGATCTCGGCACCGATTATCATGTTTACCGTGATTGTGGCCTCAGCGATCCACATCATGACCTACGTAAAGCGCAAGGTGATCGAAGGTGACAGTGCTGCCGATGCGGTGGTCGAGTCGTACCAGCGTAATGCCAGCCCGATCCTGCTGAGCCATATCACCACCATCATTGGCTTTCTGTCGATGAATGCCAGCGACTCGCCGCCGTTTCGTGACCTGGGCAATATCGTGGTGTTCGGGGTACTGTTCTCCATGGTGCTGGTGATGACGGTAGTGCCCTGGTTGCTGGCACGGATTCGCTACCGCCAGGGTCACCAGCTGATTCCAGGGATCGGTAACCTGACCCGTGCCATCGCCGAACTTGTGATCGCCCAGCGTAAAACGATTCTGTGGCTGATGACGCCACTGACCCTGGCCCTGGCGCTGTTTGCGCTTAATAACAGCCTCAACGATAACCTGATCCGTTACTTTGATGAGTCGGTTGAGTTCCGTCAGGACGCCGAAGCGGTGGATCAGCAGTTCTCCGGTATATACAACATCGACTACTCGCTTGATAGGGGTGAAGAAAATGGCATATTCCGGCCCGATTACCTGCAGTTTATTGAGCGGTTTGAAAGCTGGCTGCTGGCCCGGCCTGAGGTGGTGGCTGTCGACAGCCCGCTGCATCGGATTAAAGATCTGAACCAGCTGATGCACGGTGATGAACCGGCCTACTACCGGATTCCGGCAGACCGCACCGCCACCGCGCAGAATTTCCTGTTGTATGAGATGTCGCTGCCCTATGGCCGGGATACCGGTAATCAGATCAACATTGATAAATCGAGCCTGAAGCTGACCGTGCGGCTGCGCAACAGCAGCTCGCAGCAGATGATCAGTTTTGAGCAGACGGTTAATACCTGGCTGGCCGTCGAGCAGCCACAAACCATTGCCGTAAATTACAGCAGCCCGGCGGTGGTGTTTTCCCATATCGGTGCCAACAGCATAAACAGCCTGCTCAAAGGGGCAATGCTGGCGATGCTGATTATCTCGCTGGCGCTGGTACTGGTGTTCCGCTCGGTGCGTATCGGCCTGGTCAGTTTGATTCCGAATATCCTGCCCATTGCGGCAGCGTTCGGCGTCTGGAACCTGCTCAGTGGCGAGATCTCCATGGGGCTGGCCGGAGTCGCGGCAATGGCGATCGGGATTGTAGTGGATGATACGGTTCACTTCCTGTTTCAGTACATCCACGGCCTGCGTCAGGGCCTGTCGCCGCAGGACAGTGTGCGCCAGACCTTCGATAAAACCATGTCAGCGATCTGTATCAGCTCGGTGCTGCTGGTGGCGGGCTTTATGCTGCTGGCAACCTCATCGTTTGAGAAAAACGCCGATATGGGCGTGCTGACCAGCGTCACCATCAGCCTGGCACTGATCTTTGATCTGCTGCTACTCCCTGCAATTGCGATGACTTTTATCAAGCAGCGTACACCGGTGCCCAGCCCCTCTGCGGCCTGAGCCTGGCTGAACAGCCCTTGCAGGGGCAAAGGCCTGCGGTTATCGGCACGGATGTTGTGTTTAAACCGGTGGCTGCCCATGCAAGGCGCCTAACCTGGCAGGATAAAGAATGAATATATGCAAAGCGACGTCCCACCCTGAAGCAGCACCCGCACCGGCCACAGCGGTACAGGCGTTGCAACAGCAGCTGACCGGCCAGCTGGGTCAGGAAATCCATCTGGGCGACTGGTATCGAGTGGATCAGAACTGTATTGAACGGTTTGCCCATGTCACCGGTGATAATCAGTGGATCCATGTGGATGTGGAGCGGGCCCGGCGTGAGTCACCGTTTCGTGGCACCGTCGCCCAGGGCTTTCTGATTCTGTCACTGCTGCCAACCCTGCGCGCGCTGGATAAAGAGAGTGCATGCAGCTACCCCGATGCCCGGCTGGTGGTGAACTGCGGCCTCAATGAGGTGAGCTTTCTCCACCCGGTCAAAGCCGACAGCCAGATCCGCACCCGCACCCGACTGCTGGAACTGGTCGCCAACAAACGCAGCCTGGACATCATCGAAGAGAACCGGGTAGAGATCCAGGGCAGTGAAAAATGCGCCTGCATCGCCCAGACACGGGTACGGGTGTATTTGTGAGTGGGGCTCTGGCTAGCTGGCTTCAGTTTCAACAACCTGTGCACGCAGGGTACGAGACACGCTCATCAAAACCAGTCTTTATTGACACTGCACCTGCGACGGGCCTTACCCGCCAGCCAGCGTGATATGGATACTCACGCGGCACTCTTTGTGCTGGAGGGTTACCAGGAACGGGGGCAGGGCTTACTCTCCGCTTACTCTGGCAGATCGGCGATTTTTACAAAGCTGTGCTGTTGTAGCGCAGGCTTGAACATGGCTTTGGCCTCTGGGGTGAACTCGGTCAGGCTGCTCAAATATGGCCTAAACATCCCATTTGATAGCTGAACGGTAACAGGCTTTGATCTGACACCTTGCCTCTCATCAGCAAGCTGCTTAAATGAAGTTTCACAAATGGAGGCAGGTTACTAATGGCATTCGCCTGCTAACGACAAAACAAGGAGTGTTACCCCATGACAATACCTGATAGACAGATTCTCGCTGCCAGCCTCGCCCCCTATGGTATCGGCCGTCCAGGCGGCGTGCTGGAGATCCCCTTTGCTCAGGACGCAGGCCTGACGCAAGATTCCAATATAAAGACGTTTACTCATGGCATCACTGATATCGACGCCTGTTATGTGGCGCAGCTGGATGAGAAGAATATGGTGCTGGGGTTTCGTGGCACCGCGCTGGCAGGCCAGGGCAACAACATGCAGGCGCTTATCGACTGGATCAATAACTTTATGGCCCAGCCGGTATCTGGTGAGGATGTAAAAATCCCTGGCATGTTGCATGAAGGGTTCAAGTCTTCAACCGTTGGCCTGATGAACAGTGGCACAGCAGACCATATCCGCGAAAACCTGCAGGACGATATGAACCTGATCGTTACCGGTTATAGCAAAGGCGCAGCCCTCACCCCGATTGCTGCCGCCTGGATTGCAGAGAACCTGGATATCGACCCGGCCCGTATCAAAGTCAGAATGTTCGAACCCCCACGTGCTGGCGACCTCGATTTCCGTTCCTGGTTTGACCGCCGGTTTAAAGATGCTGAACGTTACGAGTTCCAGGACGATATCGTGCCCCACGTTCCTCCTGTACGAGTATTCACCGAACTGCTTATCCGTATTCCGGAAATCGGCCCATACCTGGCTCAGTTCCAGGGTATGGAAAACTGGAATTACAAGCATGTAGGTAAGCTGAACTTTATCAACTGGGACAATAAAATAGTGGGTTATAGCCCACTGCTATTCTCACGCCGTGTGGGCAATCTGCTTACACTGATTACAACCGGCCAGTATAAGAGGTTGCTGTCAGACCACATGCCCTGTGGCAATATCTATGATGTGCTGTGGGAAGGACATGAAACCAGGGCCTGCGAATTGTTGAAGGATGAACTGGGGCTTTGAGTTAGCGGTTTATTGCTGGCCGGAGGTTAGCTGAGATGTATCCGTGATAGGGCATTGTGATCTGTGCAAAGTACGAAGAGTACGTGTATCAGTAATGCGCTATCACGGAGCCCGCTGTACGAGATTCCAGCGGGCCAGGCGTCAAGGAACTCGCCCCTTAACTAAACTCCGCTACCTCCATTGAAGTGCTATTAACCGTCTGGCTTGCAGGTTGCCGTGGGCCAAAATAACTAAAATACGAGGACACCTTTCAAAACCCTGCGTGATCAGAATCCCACAGTTTTATTGGGTGTTCACATATTCCATAACTGATTATGCCCGCTAAAGCCCGCCGACCTGGCAGGCTTAACCCCAAACATAGTTGCTTTTTCTAGCCGAATCCAGACAATGGAAACCCCCACAAATAACATGGACGTGGCTATGGATAGCGATCGACTCTATGATCTTGCGTCAACATTCCGCACAGCGATGGAAGCGACGTTGCCTGAAGACTTTCCTGATACGTTGACGCTGCACCATGCTGGTGGCTTTCCACGGGGTTGCTGCGGTGACACGTCCGTTCTACTTGCTGAATACCTTACCCAGAATGGCTATACCGGTGTTCAGTTAATCAGTGCCGATAATGGTGGCGATGAAAGGGAGCTATATTCCCATGCCTGGCTTGAGGTGGATGGCATTGTCGTCGATATCACCGCTGATCAGTTTGATGATTACGACATTCCCGCCGTTTTTGTATCCGATCAGTCTGACTTCCATGATTCCTTTGACCAGGATGAGCCGCGTGGCACGAGCTTGGGTGATTGGGATGGAATGGAAGCGGCCTATGACTATGTTGTTTTGTTAATTGGAGAAGTAGCTTGATGGCTGATCAAGAAGAGAAAATAGTATTTATTCGTTTGCTTGAACATGGTGAAAATGTTGGAATAAAAGGAACAAATAGAAATAAGTCTAAAGCTTATGTTTATGGTGATAACGTTAAACTTACAGATGATGAAGAGTGTTTATTTAGGGACCTTTTTGAAGAAAGCTTTCATAAAGGAGTACTTTATTCTGATTCTGGAAAAGATCTTAGAATTTTGAAAACTGAATATTATTTCCGGTTACTTGAATATCGTGAGTTAAAAGAAAGTAGAACCGCGTCATTGTCAGCTAGAAATTTCTCGCTTTGGGCTATATGTGTATCTTTAGCTGCTATTGTAGCTGGTTTTGGTATTGGCTATGTCCAATTGACTACGCCGATTACTATCAATGATGAGCAGGTTGGGAGAGTAGTTGAAGCTGCTCGTTCTCCTGTATCACTGAATCAGACTCAATTAGAAAAATTGTTGGTAAATTACCCAATTGATATGAACGTTAGTCAGGTAGATAGAATTGTAGAAGCTTCTCAGGCACCGGTTGTCATTCAACGGGCACAACTAGAACCTTTGATTAAGGCACTGGAGGCAAGCAATACAGAGCAAATGATGCTAAACCGGGTGCAGTTTGAGTTGTTGTTGAAGGAAGTACGAAGTAACCGGTTGATGCCTGCTGCGGTGGCTGGGCAGGAACCGTGAAAGGAGATCATGAAATGCCGAAACACGGACAAGCTGCCATAAAGGCTGTTGAGCTGGTGGTTGATAAAGAGCATGGGCCTGTGGCTGCCTGGAATGTGGCTGTCGCTGAGGTGTTTAAGCACTCTGTTACAAGCCAGCGCAAGGGATGCCCACGTGGGGCGTTTCTTGGGTTGGCTGAAGAAGGTGTGATTAGCGGTGTACCTGAAGGTGATTACACCAAATCAGAGAAGAATAAGGGCTGGCGGTGGCGATACTTAAAAAGCATCCAGAGCTTGCAAATGAGCCAAAGCAGCTTTGGAAGCGTGTAATGGCAGCTGCCCAGGAAGATGATTCAGACAGCTGGTATCTCGATAAACAGTAGAACTCCCGGATGGATGTTGTTTGTGCGCTTTGGAACACATCAAATATCATGGAAGCATTCTGACTCTGGTATGGACGACTCTGCATGAAGAATAAAACCGCAAAATTAATATCAATCCTGCTGCAAAATTCTGACATCAGTACATACCGCTTTGTAGAAATCCGGCTGGATGATCGCTTATTAGGCTTTCATCAGTGGGCTGACGGCAGGCTATGTGAAGGCGCTTTTAAAATAGAGCAAACTTCCACTGGCGAGACACTATGGGTCGCCCTCATTGACTGGAAAACTAGTGGCAATTTCTATGTCGTTATCTTCACTGAATCGATAAAAGAAGTCATAGCAGAAATTCATAGAACGGTAGGCGGCGACAGTTTTTTAAACTGGTGCTATTCTCCAAAGAAGCGAGACGGCCAGAATGATCAACGGCTGGCTTACTTTAAAGGCATTGCTGGCTCTCCTGATGTAACTGTTCAGGTTCCAGGGGCACTCTCTAACACTGAAAGTTTTCTGGATGAGCTCTTTGATCTGGCAGAGTACCGTGTAAAGGCTGATAACCTTGATTCAGCTCGACCTGTACCACGGGCAGGTTTTTTTGAAGGAAAGCTGCAGGAGCACAGGCACAAAAAACGAGAGAGAAGTCGCGCACTAATTGAACAGGCCAAATCATTGGAAATGGCCAAACATGGCTATTTGAAGTGTGCTTGCTGCCGTTTCGACTTCTCAGACACCTACGGTGAAGTAGGGGAGGGCTTTATTGAAGCGCACCACATCAAACCTGTAAGTACTCTGGACATTGAGGGTGAAGAAACCAGAGTTGAAGACCTCGCCTTAGTCTGCTCCAACTGCCACCGGATGCTGCACAGAAAGCGCCCTTGGCTGACGATGGATCAGCTGGGTCAGTTACTGCAAAAACACAGCGCATGCCGCAACTAATTACGATCACCAAAGCCCACCTATATGGCATAATACTGTTCGGTTAACGATATTTTTCAGGATAGTCGGCACTGGATATAGGTAACGTCGGTGTTTTTTTATCCAGCTAAGTTACTGTTATCCGGTCGTGTTGGGTTCTACTTTGAACTGACTCTGTTCCAGTTGTTTACTCCACAGAAAGAAACCGTAGGATTAAAAATACAGCACCTTCACCTAAATGCGACGACGGTTGTTATGAGGATTAAGGCTATAATAAATACTACCCATTAATTTTAAATAACCTTCTAGTTTTCATGGCTTTAAATACAGGCTAAAATCTGTCACCAGCCCCTAAAGTTGCGCGGCCAACTCCAAAAGAGTAGAATTTGCCCCTGTCCCGGCCGGTGTATATATTAATATCTGGCTATTTGTTTATTAAAATAGAAGATATTATGCAGTTTCTGGATCCCTGTTTTAAAACATTTGAATCAAACGTTGATGGATATACTCTGCCAGAGCGGTTCACCTTTCCTTTCTATTATGAGCCTCACCCGCTGTGTGAGCTGGCCGTAGAGGCGCTGCAGGCCAAGCTGAGTACGGCACAAGCCTGGCAGCATGATTTTGGCTTTGATGCCCATACACAGGGCTGTTCAGAGCGCCAGGGCAATGCTGGTGGCAAGATGTTTGGCGTGCTGCTGGTACGCAATAGCAGTGGTGAACTGGGCTATCTTAGCGCTTTTTCCGGTAACCTTGCGGGCACCAATCAATTGCCCGGATTTGTACCGCCCGTGTTTGATATGCTGACCGATGGCAGTTTTTTTCTGACCGGTCAGGTTGAGATAAATAAGATTAATCATCGGGTTGAAGAATTAGAAATAAATCCTGATATTGCTTTATTTAAAGCAGAACTGGCTGATGTTATTTCCGCCTCAGAAACAGCGATTGAAACTCACCGCTTTAACATGACGGAGGCGAGAAAACTCCGTAAAGAAAAGCGAAAAGATGCGGTTGAAACCTTATCTCCAGAGGCAGTGGCAGTGGTGATTGAGCAGCTGGGCCAGCAAAGTGTGATTGAAAAACTGCAGCTGCGTGACCTTAAATTGCACTGGGATGGGCAGATTGAAGCGGCGCAGCAACAGCTTGATCGCGTTACCGATGAGTTATACCGGCTAAAGGAACAGCGTAAAAACCAGTCCAATGCGCTGCAGACCAAACTGTTTGAGCACTTTTCCTTTCTGAACCCGGCGGGGGCTGAGAAAAGCCTGCAGGCGATTTTCTCGGCAACCCCGCGTCAGGTGCCGCCAGCCGGTGCCGGGGAGTGTGCTGCACCCAAGTTGCTTCACTATGCCTTTAAGCATGGCTTTACTCCGCTGGCATTGGCAGAGTTCTGGTGGGGGGCCTCGCCAAAATCAGAAATCCGTAAGCATGGTCAGTTTTATCCGGCCTGCCAGGGAAAGTGTCAGCCGATTCTGGGTCATATGCTGGAAGGCATGCCGCTGGATGATAACCCGCTATTGATTAACCCGGCGGCGGGTAAAGATCTGGATATTCTCTATCAGGATGACGATATGCTGGTGCTGAACAAGCCTTCCGGTTTTCTGTCGGTGGCGGGGAAAAATATTGAGGATTCCGTCGCGTTTCGGATGGAACAGATGTTCCCCCATGCCAGGGGCCATCTGATTGTTCACCGGCTGGATATGGCGACCTCGGGCCTGATGGTGATCGCGCTACATAAAAAAGCCCATAAGCGGCTGCAAAAACAGTTTATTGGCCGTGAAGTTGAAAAACGTTATGAAGCGCTGCTTGATGGCACCCTGGCAGAGGATAGCGGGCTGATCGATCTGCCGTTACGCGGTGACTATGATGATCTGCCGCGCCAGCTGGTGTGCCATGAACACGGTAAACCGGCCCAGACCCGCTGGCAGGTGATTGAGCGTAGCCAGGGCAAAACCCGGTTGCACCTGTTCCCGCTGACCGGGCGGACCCACCAGTTGCGGGTGCATTGCGCTCATGTAGAAGGGCTGGGTACACCGATCACCGGGGATGATCTGTATGGCCGCCGGGCAGAACGGCTGCATCTGCATGCCGGTTATCTGGCGCTGAACCACCCGATCAGCCGCGAGCCGCTGGTGTTTGAGGTTGCCGCTGATTTTTAATGTCAGCTGTTAGGCCATTTGTTATTTGCGTGGCTGCGACGGGCCCTGTAGCGTCAGGGCGCTAGTTTCAGAACACTGGCCTCAAAGCACAGGCTTCAAAGCACCGGCTTCAGGGCACTGATTGTGCGTTAAAACTTTATGCTCAGGATGACTGTTCGTGATCAATAAATCGTATACCCACCTCAGCTGGGGTATCGCCGTGGTGGCGTTTATCGCCGGGATTTTCAGCACCGTGGCGGTGACGGCGGGGGATGGTTCGGGCCGGGTCAATCTGATGTACCTGGTGTTGCTGTATGTGGTGTTTCCGCTGTTATCTCTGCTGCTGTTTGCACTGTTTTCGGCACTGAAAAAACCACCGCTGGTGGTGGGCGCGCTGTCCCAGCTGTCGTTCTGGCCTCGTTCATGGCGTGATGCACTGCCCGAACTCAAACGTGAACAGCGTTTTCAGCCCTGGTTGTTCTGCCAGAGCCAGAAAGCGATGCTGTCGTTTAACCTGGGGTGCGTGGGCGCATTTACTACCCTGTTACTGTTCAATGATCTGTCGTTTGTCTGGCGTAGTACCTTGCTGGATGCTGAGGATATCTATCCGTTTCTGGCGTTTATCGCAGCCCCCTGGGCGTTTATCGACAGCGCTCAGCCAGCGCTGGAACTGCTGGTGAGCACCCGTGACTCCCGGCTGGCGGCGAGCCCGGCACCCGGCGCGAACTATGGTCTGTGGTGGCAGTTTCTGCTGGCAGCACAAGTCTGTTACGGCATTTTGCCCCGGCTGGTGCTGCTCTGGCTGGCCAGTCGCCGTTTCAGGGCGCAGCCTGGCAAATCGGTCGAGGCGGCTATTCCTCCCAGTGCGCCATTAATTAACCGCCCTCCAGCGGCACCGGCACTGGCTCAGGTGGTGAGCGATAGCGCCCTGCCAGCGCAGTATTGCCTGGTGATCTGGGCGGATCTGCCGCAGGCGCTGGTCGAACAGGTAACGGCGCAGATGGGCCCGGCGGAGCAGATCTTCCATGCCGGGCCTCATGGGCAGATGGATCAGGAGCTGGCGGCAGAAACCGACCCGCGCAGTAAACTGGTGCTGGTGGCAGCCTGGGAGCCACCGCTGGGTGAGCTGAATGATTTTCTGCAGCAGGGCCAGGGTGCGCTGATGCCACTGGACTGGCGCAACAGTCAGTTTGCGCCGGTGTCGGCGCTGCATCTGGATGAGTGGCGGCGCTTCTGCTATCCACTGGAACAGTGGCAGTTACTGCAGCTGGATAACGCCAGCTTTGATGAGGAATCGAAATGACCCCGAGTTTTGCGGTAGTCGGCCACCCGAATAAAGGTAAGTCCTCGGTCGTCTCGACCCTGGCGCGGGATGACCGGGTGGCGGTGTCGATGCAAAGCGGCACCACGGTGGTAGCAGAAACCTTCGAGATCCGGGTGGGGGAGTCTGGCTATCAGCTGATTGATACGCCGGGATTTCAGCGCCCACGCAAGGTGCTGGCCTGGCTGAATCAGACCGCGCCCGATGCCGATAAGCGCAGCGCGCGGGTGAACGAGTTTCTACAGGACCCGCAATGTCAGGCACAGTTTAAAGACGAGATTGAGCTGCTGCGGCCGATTATGGCCGGGGCCGCCATTCTGTATGTGGTGGATGGCTCGCGGCCCTACAGCGCCGAATATGAAGCGGAGATGGAGATCCTGCGCTGGACCGGCCAGCCGAGTATGGCGCTGATCAATCCGATTGAAAATCAGGACTGTGTGCCCAGCTGGCAGCAGGCACTGCAGCAGTATTTTAAAGTGGTGCGGGTGTTCAATGCGGTGACCGCTGATATTGATCATCATATTGATCTGCTGGAAGCCTTCGCCCATATCCACCCGCCCTGGTCGGCGGCGCTGAAGCTGCTGGTGTCGGAGTTTAATCACGAGATCGCCCGGCAGCGGTTGCAGAGTTGCCAGCTGTGCGCCCAGTTACTGGAAGATATGACCCAGTATCAGCTGAGCCAGAAAGTGGTCAGCAAGTCCCAGGCGGAGTCCCTGCAGGTGTTGCTGCAGCAGCGCTATTACCAGTGGATGCGCCAGCGTGAGAAAGAGGCCCACCTGCAGCTGCAGGCGGTGTTCCGTCATCACCAGCTGGCCTGTGAGTCAACCGAGCTGAGCCTGCCCGATGATCTGTTTGATACTGATAAATGGTATGGCTGGGGGCTGGACCGCAAACAGCTGGCGACCGTTGCGGCCATGGCCGGTGCCGCAGCTGGCGGCGCGCTGGACCTGATGGTGGCGGGCAGCTCGTTTATGCTCGGGGCCATTGGTGGTGGTGTGCTGGGCTCCTCGGCGGCCTGGTTCGGCGCTGACAGTCTGGCCGCCAGCAAAATCAAGGGCATCCCCATGGGTGGTTATGAAGCGCGCCAGGGGCCGATCTCAAACCGTAATTTCCCTTATGTGTTGCTGGGCCGGTTGCTGTTTACCTACCGGGCGCTGGCACACCGCAACCATGCCCAGCGCAGTACGCTGAGCCTGGGGGATATTGGCGTCAGCCAGTTGCTGGATAGTTTGAGCAAGGGCGAGAAGAAAGACCTCTACCTCGCGCTGGATCAGCTCAGCCGCCAGAAGAGCGTCACCGGGCTGGCGGCCCTGCTGGAGCCGCTGTTTATTGCGGCCCTTGAGGCGGAACCGACGGCGTCGCCTGCACCCCAATAAGGTTACTCGGAGTGTCCGTTGGGCACTCCTGGAATACCGGCTGCACACAGACCTTACAGATAGCAGCATCCAGCAGTCCGGTGCAATCCGCCAGGGCGGCCTGGGCGGTCGGGTAGATAAACCGGTTATCCAGGTGGCTCAGGTAGCCCAGTGCGTCCAGCTCATCCAGTACCGTGCCTTTGAGCGAGCAGAAGGCCAGGGTGATGCCCTGTTTTTTCAGCCGCTGCTGTTCCTGTATCAGCATCTCCACCCCGGCCACATCAATAAAGTTGATACCTTTGCCTGCAATCAGCAGCACGCTGCAACTGGGCTGTTGCTCAATATGCTGGCGCAGCTGTTGCTGCACATGGCTGACCGCACCGAAAAACAGTGAACCATCCAGCCGTACGATACTGAGTTGAGGGCAGGTGGGCAGCTGATAGCGCTGCTGGCTGCGCAACGAGCGTTGCGGGCTCTGGGTGAGCGGGGCGACGGTCATCAGGGTCGGCTGTGAGGTGCGTTTGAGGTAGAACAGTAGCGACAGAATCACCCCGATGTAGATGGCCAGCGTCAGCTCGGTGAACAAAGTGGCGGCCAGCGTCACCAGCAGGATGGTCGCCTCGTTACGGTGAGCGCGGGCGATCTGTTTCAGGGCCGTAAAATCGATCAGATTCCAGGCGATCAGCAGGATACTGCCCGCCATGGCAGGCAACGGTAGCCATTGGGTAATGCCGGGAATCAGCAGAATAATCAGCACCAGTAACAGAGCGGCAAAAATAGCGGCCATGGGGGTTTGTGCCCCGGCGTCGTAGTTGGCCCCGGAGCGGGTAAACGAGCCGGACCCGGCAAAGCAGGAGAACAGGCTGCCGATAATATTGGCCAGGCCCTGGCCGATGAACTCCTGATTGCCATCAATCTGTTGATGGGAACGAATGGCGATAGAGCGGGCGATCGACACCGCTTCTATCAGCCCCAGCAAGGCGATGGCCAATGCGCCGGAGGCCAGCGATTGCAGGCTGTCGGCTGACAGTGAGGGCGGCGTAAAGGGTGGTAAAGTACCGGGCAATGCGCCGACCAGCATTACCTGATGTTGCTGGCCCTGCAGCAGGTAGTTCATCAATGCGCCGCTGAGCAGGCCCAGTAACAGGTGGGGGAGTTTGCGGTTGATACGACGAATCAGCATTGCGCTGAACAGGCTGGTCAGGGCGATGGTCAGGGCGTAAAGGTTGGTCTGTTCCAGCTGCACTGCCAGGCTGGCCAGGGTATCAATAAACGACAGCCCCGCCGGTAGCTCCAGCCCCAGCGCGTATTTAAGCTGGCTGCTGGCGATCAGAATGGCGGCCCCGGTGGTAAAGCCAACCACCACCGTGTGCGAGATAAAGTTAACCAGGGTACCCAGCCGCATCAAGCCCAGCGCCAGCTGGATCAGCCCGGCCAGCAGAGTAAGGCTGAGTACAATGGCGATATAGTCTGCTGGAGTTTGTGCGCCCTGGCCGCTGGCGACGCTCATTACCACAATCGACAGGGCTGCCGCCGGACCGGATACCAGATGCAGAGACGAACCCATCAGCGCAGCCACGATGGCGGTGACAATGGCGGTGTAGAGGCCATACTCGGCGGGCATACCGGCAATCAGCGCATACGCCACCCCCTGCGGCAGCACGATAACGGCACCGGTGAGGCCTGCCATGGCATCGGCGCGTAACTGGCGGCGGTTGAGCTGAGCGCCCCAGCGTAGAAACGGCAGGTGGTGACGCAACGACATAAATAAGCCTCTGGGCAGATACAGTGCAGGCATATTGCCTGGCAGATGATAAAAAGACCCCTGGCACGGTGGGTGGCAGGGGTAAATCGCTGTTCTATTGTGTATCAGGCTGTTTACTGAGACAGCAGGTAGTCGGTGACCACGGCCCTGGCGGGTGATCCATCCCGGCTGGTAACACCGGCCAGCCAGCTATCCAGTACCTCGGAGTTCTCCCGTAGCCAGTTGAGTGCTGCTACCGGTGGCTTTTCGCCATTATCCAGAATACGGCCCATCATTTCATTTTCCATCCGTAGATTAAATTTCAGATTACTCAGCAAGGTGCCGACGTTGGGGCAGGTTTTGCTATAGCCCTTACGCGTGACAGTATGAATGGTGGCGCCACCAAAGTTAGCGCCGAAGTACTTGTCACCCCCGGTCAGGTAAGCCATATCAAAGGTGCTGTTCATCGGGTGCGGTTCCCAGCCCAGGAAAACGATGAACTTCTTGCGTTTTTCTTCCCGCTTCACCTGGGCCAGCACGCCCTGTTCACCAGACTCGACCAGCCGCCAGTCTGATAGATTGAAGTCACCACTGCTGATCATTTTCTGCAGTAGCTGGTTGGCGGGAGCACCGGCCTCAATGCCATAGATTCGCTGGCGGAACTTGTCGCCAAACTGGGCCAGGTCGGCAAAGTCTTTGACCCCGGCGTCATACACATAACGCGGTACGGCCAGGGTGAACTTGGCGCCCTCCAGGTTAGCCCCCACGATATCGATATCACCGGGTTTGGCGTAGGTGTCGATGAAGCGTTGCTGGGCGGGCATCCAGTTCCCCAGAAAAACATCAATCTCGTTATTCTTCAGTGCTTCAAAGCCGATGGGCACGGCCAGGGTGCTGATCTCGGTTTTATATCCCAGTGCTGTCAGCAGGGTGCTGGCCAGCGCGTTGGTGGAGGTAATATCGGTCCAGCCCGGATCGGTAAAGTGCACGGTGCTGCACTCGGCCGGTTCCGCTGCCTGTGCTGTGGCTGACAGGGCGATGCTGAGGCTGATGGCGGCTGTTAAACGGCGCAGTGGCTGTTTGATAGACATGATGTGGCTCCTGTTATTTTTATTTAAAGAGAGCGGTGGTTGTCTGCTGGCGGTGCGTTATTCAGTGCTGACCTGAGGAAAGCGGGCCCGCTTTTCCAGATCATCCAGATCGATGTTGTTACGCATGTACTGGGTGCTGGCATCAACCATCGGCTGATGATCCCACTTGGGTTCGACGCCCTTTTTATGGGCGGCGGCGATCAGTCGGCGGCGCTTCTGGCTGATAATCACGGCGTCGCTGATGGCGTCGGAGTCCCAGCGCAGGGCGGCTTCACTGCGCAATGCTTCAAGCAGCTCGGCATGGGCGGGGTCGTTACACAGGTTGTTACGTTCCTGAGGGTCGGTGACCAGATTAAATAACTGGTCCGGGTCACCTTTACAGCAGATGTATTTGAATTCGCCACGGCGGATCATAAACATCGGCGCGGTGACACCTTCGCCCATGTATTCACCAATCACTTCATCGTGGCCTGTATTGCTGGTCAGATGCGGCATCAGGCTGCGGCCATCAATGGGCATGGCGTAATCGGGAGCCTGGCCATCGTTGGCCAGTTCGGCAAAGGTCGGCAGCAGATCCATGGTGGAGATGGCAGCGTCCACCTGGTGTGGCTCAAAGTGCTGTGGAGCATAGACCAGCATCGGCACTCGGGTGGACCACTCGAAGTAGCTCATCTTATACCAGAGCCCACGCTCGCCCAGCATATCGCCATGGTCACCGGAGAACACCACAATGGTGTTGTCATTCAGGCCGCTCTCTTCCAGCGTCTGTAGCAGCTTACCGATCTGGTCATCGACATAGCTGATCGCGCCGTAGTAGGCGCGACGGGCGTTGCGGATCTGCTGATCACTGATCTGGCTGCGGTCCATCTGATACACATGCAGCAACCGTTTTGAGTGAGGGTCCTGCTCGTCATCGGCCAGCTCGAACGAGGGCAGCTCAATGTCGCAGTCTTCGTAGCGGTCCCAGTACTGTTTCGGAATCGCATAGGGATCATGGGGATGCGTCATGGAGACGGTCAGACAGAAGGGCTGGTCATTGTTGCTACGCACATGATCATAGAGGTAGCGCTGGGCGTGAAAGACCACTTCATCATCGAAGTCGAGCTGGTTGGTGCGCAGAGTCGGCCCCGCCTGGGTGACCGATGACATATTGTGATACCAGGTGGGGCGGTTTTCGAAATCCTCCCAGTCCGGGAACCAGCCATAATCAGCGGGGTAGATATCGGTGGTTAACCGTTGTTCAAAGCCGTGTAGCTGGTCGGGGCCGCAGAAGTGCATCTTGCCGCTTAACGCGGTGCGGTAGCCTGAATTGCGCAGATAATGAGCATAGGTCGGGATGTCGGCGGGGAATTCAGCGGCGTTATCAAAGGCACCAATTTTGCTGGGCAGCTGGCCACTCATCAACACATAACGACTGGGGGCGCACAGCGGGCTGTTGCAGTAGGCATTGTTAAACACCACGCCATCTCGGGCCATGCGGTCCAGGTGGGGCGTTTTGGCGGTGTTGCCACCGTAAAACGACAGCACTGGCGCGGCCAGCTGATCGGCCATGATAAACAGAATGTTGGGTTGTTGGGGCATAACAGAGTGCCTCTTGATAATGAACCGGCTGAAATTAGCTCAGGTAATGTGTTGTTGTGTGCCTCTATTTTTAACAGCACATATATCTGTGTAAACTGGCTGCCAACTAATCATAAAAAGAAGCTGAGCTAATGTTACTTAGTGAGCGTTTACCATCTGTGCAAAGCCTGCTGATTTTTGAAGCCGCGGCCCGCAAGCTGAGTTTCACCGCTGCGGCACGCGAGCTGGGTTCTACTCAGTCGGCGGTAAGTCAGCAAGTACGGGGGCTGGAGCTGCAGTTAGGGCTAACGCTGTTTCGGCGGGTGTATCGAGGCGTCACGTTGACGGATGAGGGGCAGCAGCTGTTTGAGGCGGTACAATCGGGCTTTCAGCAGATGGCTGCCTGTCTGGATCGGCTGCAAAAAACTCGTCAGCATCCGCAGATAAATGTCGCAACTGATTTCGCTTTTGCCGCGTATTGGCTACTCCCCCGGTTAGCGGACTTTCGTAGCCAGCACCCGGATATTGATGTGCGCATTATTACCTCTCAGGGTCAGTACGACTTCACCGCTCAGGATGTGGATGTGGCGATTATTTTCGCCAGTCAGCATCCCGTTGGGCTGCCTGCTCAGCGCCTGTTTCATGAGGCTGTTTTTCCAATCTGTAGCCCTGCCTTAATAGACAAACATGGCCCGGTAAATAGCCATAAGACGCTGGCTGCACTGCCGCTGCTAAAACTGGGTGCTGATGCCGGGCAGGGGTGGCTGGACTGGCCTGCGTTGTTTAAAGGACGCCGTAGTACCGTGGTGCCTGGTGAGCCGGTGCTGACCTTTAATAATTACACGTTGTTGATTCAGGCTGCGATTGCAGGCCAGGGAGTCGGGTTAGGCTGGCAAACGCTGGTGGATGATTTGCTTGCCAACGGTTTACTGGCTGCCTTGCCACAGTTCGGCCTGGTGTCGGAGGGCGGCTACTTTGTTGTAGAACCCCGGCCCGCTGAGCAACTGGCGGCTAAACAGGCTTTTATTGACTGGGTACTGGCGGCACAGAAAGCGACGGGGTGTTCATTGCTAGGTGAAGCAATGTAAATGCTGCCGGTAGAGGGCTTTAAGGGTGGAAAGTGTTAAGCTGAAAATAGCTAAAGCGTCTGCTGTGCTGGATATGCGCACTGAATCCGTCAGGGTTGCAGAGGCGGCAGGATAAATATGTACAGAAGGATAATGAAATGCAGCGTAGTTCGATTTGGTTATTAAGTCTGGCGCTGCTGATGCCCGGTGTTATAACGTCGGTGCAGGCAGCGGATGCACCGCGTACGACTGAACAGCGTCAGGCTGATGCTGAGGCGCGTAAAGTGCAGCGCCAGGCAGAGTACGAGCAGCGCAGGGCCGAACGCCAGGTGCAGCATGAAAAACGCCAGGCTGAACGAGAAGCCCAGCGAGAAGCCAATAAAGCGGATAAAGAAGGTTATCACGAAAAGCGTAAGGCAAAACTGCAGGCACAGCGTACCAGTGCCCGTGAAGAACGTATAAGTGAGCAGGCCGCGCGTAAAGTTCGCAATAAAAAGCGCCGTGAAGAGGAACGCCTGGCGCGTGAGCAAGCGCGTGAAAAACGTAAAGCCAAGCGCCTTGCTGAACGTGAAGCACTGAAGCAGGAGAAATAAGCCCTGAGTTAACCTGCCAGGTTTCTGTGGATGTGGGTAGCCCTGCTCACATCTACTTCCAGCCACTGTGCCAGTGGCTGCTGTCTTTCAAATTCTGCCAGTCAATAGAGGCCTCCCGTCGAGTCAGCACGGCTTCGATCAGGCAGTGGCTCACCTTGCCGTCCTCATCAAACTCCAGCTCGGTTATCAGAAAGTGCTTCTCTTTTCTGGCCGGGGTAACGGCTGTCCATTTTGAGTACAGCAGCTTGCGGGGGTTGATCTGATTCATACTGATAAGGTCCTGGAACGGTACGTTAATAACCTGGCAACAAGCTGGAATGGCACCTGTTCTCAGTACTCACTGCCACTGGATGTATCTGTGTTTATACGCTCAGCGTAGCGGCTGGATCACGAATAGACAGGTGCGTTCAGCGATTTCTTACGGCCAAAGCTATGTCCGTTATGTCCAGAATTACAAACATTGAAGGCCTTCCTTGCTGTGAGTTCTGATTTAACTGTCTGGTATTTCTAACAGAGTGCTGTAACGGGGTGGGTTATTCGCCTGTCAAACACTACGACTTTAGGCTTGTTTTTAAATTTTAACGGTACTGAAACCTCATTATAACCTTGCAAAATCAATGGCTAATGGATTGGTCATTAACCCATCTAAATCAGTCAGATAGAGCATTGCTGCAGTTGCGTAATTCGGACTGTTCTAACGGCTGAAAAGCGCTCAAACCGGGCTTCCACTTCATTTCTGTTTATTGATTTTGTAAAAAATAGCGAACACTATGGTGTGCAAATTGTGCACACCATATGGATGTTGTGTTGCTGATATCCAACATCCAGTGTGGCGCAAGTACATAACCGATGGACTGAAGAGGGTGCCACCATGGCGAAGAAGCCTGCGTTTAACTGGGAAGATCCTTTCCTGCTCGAAAACCAGCTGACAGAAGAAGAACGTATGGTGCGCGACAGTGCCCATGATTACTGTCAGGACCGGCTGCTGTCTCGCGTGCTAGAAGCCAACCGACACGAAGTTTTCCATGTTGAGATCATGCAGGAACTGGGTGAGCTGGGCTTGCTCGGTGCAACACTGCCGGAGAAGTACGGCTGCGCGGAAGTTAACCATGTCTGCTACGGCCTGGTGGCGCGTGAAGTTGAGCGTGTTGACTCCGGTTACCGCTCGGCGATGAGTGTGCAGTCTTCACTGGTAATGCATCCGATCTATGCCTACGGCACAGAAGAGCAGCGGATGAAGTATCTGCCGAAACTGGCGTCTGGTGAATGGATCGGCTGTTTTGGTCTGACTGAGCCGGATGTGGGGTCTGATCCGAATAACATGAAAACTCGCGCTACCAAGGTGGATGGTGGTTACGTCCTCAAAGGCGCGAAAATGTGGATCACTAACTCACCGGTAGCGGATGTGTTTGTGGTCTGGGCCAAGCTGGATGGCGTTGTTAAGGGCTTTGTGCTGGAAAAAGGCATGAAAGGCCTGAGTGCACCGAAGATCGAAGGTAAATTCTCTCTGCGTGCGTCGGTTACCGGCGAGATCGTGATGGAAGATGTGTTTGTACCGGACGAAAATCTGCTGCCAAACGTTGAAGGCCTGGCCGGACCGTTCGGCTGTCTGAATAAAGCCCGCTACGGTATCGCCTGGGGCGCACTGGGCGCGGCAGAGTTCTGCTGGCATCAGGCTCGCCAGTACACCCTGGATCGTATCCAGTTCGGTCGTCCGCTGGCAGCAAACCAGCTGATCCAGAAAAAACTGGCGGATATGCAGACTGAAATCAGTCTGGGTGTGCAGGGCTGTCTGCAGATGGGTCGTCAGATGGATGAAGGCACCTGCGGTGTTGAGCTGATCTCACTGATGAAGCGTAATAACTGTGGCAAGGCACTGGATATCGCTCGCCAGGCGCGTGATATGCATGGCGGCAACGGTATCTCTGATGAATTCGGCGTGATCCGTCACGTGATGAACCTGGAAGCGGTGAATACCTATGAAGGTACTCACGACATCCATGCGCTGATCCTGGGCCGTGCCCAGACCGGCATTCAGGCGTTCTTCTGATGAGCGGCGCTCTGTCCCATATCAGGGTACTGGATATGAGCCGTATTCTGGCAGGCCCCTGGGCCAGCCAGCTGCTGGCTGATTGCGGTGCACAGGTAATCAAGGTGGAGCGCCCTGGCGCGGGTGATGACACCCGCCGCTGGGGCCCTCCGTTCATTGAGCGGGCCGAAGGCGAACGTGATGCGGCCTATTTTCATGCGGCAAACCGCAATAAGCAGTCCATTGCGATCGACATCACCCGGCCCGAGGGGCAGGCGCTGATTCGTAAACTGGCCGCACAAAGCGATGTAGTGCTGGAAAACTACAAAGTGGGCGGCCTGAAGAAGTACGGGCTGGATTACGACAGCCTGCGTGAAGTGAACCCAAAACTGGTGTACTGCTCCATTACTGGCTTCGGTCAGGATGGACCCTATGCCAGCCGGGCAGGCTACGATTTTATGATTCAGGCCATGGGTGGCCTGATGAGTGTGACCGGCGAGCCCGAGGGCATGCCGATGAAAGTAGGGGTGGCGCTGGCGGATATTATGACCGGCCTCTACGCCTCTAATGCCATTCAGGCGGCACTGCTGCACAGGGCAGAAACCGGCGTGGGGCAGTATATCGATCTGGCGCTGCTGGATGTGCAGGTGGCAACCCTGGCCAATCAGGCCATGAACTTTCTCGCCAGTGGCAAGGCACCGGGTCGCCTGGGCAATGCCCATCCCAACATCGTCCCTTACCAGGCCTTTCCTACGGCGGATGGTCATATCATTCTGGCCGTCGGTAATGATGGTCAGTTTCGCTGTTTCTGCCAGCTGGCAGAGGCGGAATGGCTTGCCGATGAGCCTGACTTTGCCTCAAATCAGCAGCGGGTGGTTAACCGGGACAAACTGGTGCCTCAGCTGATTGAGCTGATGGCCAGGCACTCCAGTGACTGGTGGCTGACCGAGCTGTCTGCCCGCGGAGTGCCCTGTGGTCCAATCAATACGCTGGATCAGGTGTTTGCCGACCCACAGGTGAAGCATCGTGAAATGCAGCTGAATCTGGGAACGGAAGATAGTCCGATGCCATCGGTCGCCAGCCCGATCCGGTTCTCTGAAACCCCGATTGAATACCGCAGCGGCTCTCCTGAGCTGGGTAGCGCGACCGATACGGTGTTGAGTGAGTTGCTGGCTTTGTCCGCTGAAGAGATCGCCGCGCTGAAAGACAGCGGGGCTGTGGCTTAGGGCTGGACACGTTAGCGGGTGGGGCCGAAGAGCTTCCCGGTGAGGACACCGGTCCCACAGGAGCCTGCTTTGTAGGAGCGAGCTTGCTCGCGATAAAGCCTGGCTTGGGGTATGTAGCTGCTACCTGGAGGGGCTGAAGGGCTTCCGTAGCAGCGACGTCCCGTCGCGTCATGGCTGGCAATATCGCCAGCAAGCTGGCTCCTGTCTGTGTTGTAGCAGCGCGCTCCGCGCGCGTCGGACGCTGAGAAAAACCCTGACGCTCGCGGAGCGAGCTGCTACAGCGATTAAAGCTGGCTACCTTTATTAACCTAAATAAGTAACGCCGTTGCCTGCAGCGCGGGCAACGGCGTATTCAGGAATGAATATGCAACGACTGAACAATAAAGCACTGCTACGCGATAAAGCCTACATCAACGGTCAGTGGTGCGAGGCGCAAAGTGGTGCGCGCATGCCGGTGCTGGATCCGGCGACCAGCGAGCAGATTGCGACGGTTGCAGATCTGGACGGTGCGGATGTCAGCCTGGCGATTGATGCGGCCAATGCGGCGCTGCCCGCCTGGCGCAGAAAAACGGCCAAAGAGCGTGCAGCGCTGTTGCGTAACTGGTTTGAGCGCATTGTTGCGGCCAAAGATGATCTGGCCATCCTGATGACCGCCGAGCAGGGCAAGCCGCTGGCTGAGTCTGCCGGTGAGGTGATGTACGGCGCGTCGTTTATTGAGTGGTTTGCGGAAGAGGGCAAGCGGGTTTACGGCGATGTGGTCCCGACCCATGCCGCCGATAAACGGGTGATCGTGACCAAAGAGCCTGTCGGCGTGGTGGCAGCTATTACCCCCTGGAATTTCCCCAATGCGATGATCACCCGCAAAGCAGCCCCGGCGCTGGCGGCGGGTTGCACCATTGTGATCAAGCCGGCGGAAGATACGCCATTGTCGGCGCTGGCGCTGATGGTACTGGCTGAAGAGGCGGGTATTCCTGCGGGTGTCATTAATATCGTCACCAGCTCCCGCTCTGCGGAAGTGGGCCAGACCCTGACTGACAGCCCGATTGTACGCAAACTGTCGTTCACCGGCTCCACCGCTGTGGGCAAGCAGCTGATGCGCCAGTGTGCTGATACGGTGAAAAAAATCTCACTGGAGCTGGGCGGTAACGCACCACTGATCATTTTTGATGATGCTGATCTGGATCGTGCCATTCCGGCGGCTATCGCCTGTAAGTTCCGCAACGCGGGCCAGACCTGTGTCTGTGCTAACCGGGTGCTGGTGCAGGATGGTATTTATGACGAGTTCATCAAACGCTACAAAGTGGCGGTTGAACAGATGACCATCGGCCACGGCCTGCAGGGCACCTTTGATCAGGGGCCGATGATTAATGCCGCTGCAATCGGCAAAGTGGAAGAGCTGCTCAACGACGCAACCAGCAAGGGAGCCCGTGTGGTGACCGGCGGTGAGCGTCACCCACTGGGTGAAGCGTTCTACCGGCCAACAGTACTGGCCGATGTGACGCCTGAGATGCGGGTTGCCAAAGAAGAAATCTTTGGCCCGCTGGCACCGATCTTCCGGTTTGACACCGAAGAACAGGCGATCCAGATGGCCAACGATACCGAGTACGGTCTGGCGGCTTACTTCTTCGCCAATAACCTGGGCCGGGTATGGCGGGTTCAGGAAGGGCTGGAGTACGGCATGGTGGCGGTGAATGAGGGGATTCTCTCCACCGAAGTTGCGCCTTTTGGTGGCATTAAAGAGTCGGGTATTGGCCGTGAAGGTTCGAAGTACGGCATTGATGAGTATGTTGAAATGAAATATGTGCTGATTGGCGGCATTGATAAGTAAAGGGATCAGGATGACAACGAACAAGGAACTTCAGGCACGTCGTGAAAGTGCAGTGGCACGTGGCGCTGCCAACATCACCCAGTTTTACGCCGAGAAAGCAGAAAACGCAGAAGTCTGGGATGTTGAAGGTAAGCGTTATATCGACTTCGCCGGTGGTATTGGTGTATTGAACGTCGGCCATCTGCACCCGAAAGTGGTGGCTGCCGTTGAGAACCAGATGAAGCAGCTGATGCATACCTGTTTCCATGTGATGCCTTACGAACCGTACATTGCACTGGCTGAAAAGCTCAATGCAATTACGCCAGGTGACCATGCCAAGAAAACCTTGCTGCTTAATACCGGTGCTGAAGCGGTGGAAAACGCCGTTAAAGTGGCCCGTGCTGCAACTGGCCGTTCTGCGGTTATCGCCTTCAGTGGCGCTTTTCATGGTCGTACCATGATGGGCATGGCGCTGACCGGTAAGGTTGCGCCGTATAAGCAGGGCTTTGGTCCGTTCCCGGCGGAGGTATATCACGCCCCGTACCCGAACCCGATTCATGGTGTGAGCGGTGAGCAATCACTGGCAGCGGTACAGAACCTGCTGAAATCTGATGTGGATCCGCAGCGTGTGGCGGCCATCATCATTGAGCCTGTACAGGGCGAAGGTGGTTTCTACCAAGCACCCACCGAGTTCCTGCAGGGGCTGCGTGAACTCTGTGATGAGCAGGGTATTCTGCTGATCTGTGACGAAGTGCAGTCCGGTTTTGCCCGTACGGGTAAGATGTTCGCTATTGAACATAGCGGTGTGGTGCCGGATATGATTACTATGGCCAAGAGTATGGCCGGTGGTATGACTCTGTCTGGCCTGGTCGGTAACGCTGAACTGATGGATGCGCCGGGCCCGGGTTCTATCGGCAGCACCTATGGCGGCAGCCCGATGGCCTGTGCCGCAGCACTGGCGGCGATTGAAGTCATTGAAGAGGAAGGCCTGCTGGCCCGTGCCGATGAAGTTGGCACGCTGGTCGCGTCACGCTTCCTTGGTATGGCCGAGCAGGGTATGGATGCTGTGCAGCATGTACGCGCTGCCGGTGCCATGGTGGCCTGCGAGCTGGTGCGTGATGGCAAGCCGGATGCGGATCTGGCCCGTGAGCTGGTGGCCAGCGCCACAGCCAATGGCCTGTTGCTGCTCTCCTGTGGCACCTACGGTAATACTATCCGTGTACTGGTGCCGTTGACGGCATCGGATGCACTGATCAGTGAAGGGCTGGATATCGTTCAGCGCTGCCTGGGTGAGCTGCTGGAAAAGTAAGCTAAGTTAATCAATACAGAGAAGGGTAGCACTGTTATGGTTGCTACCCTTTTTTATGCGGCACCGTATAATGCGTGGCCCTGTTCATAGTGGTGCTGTGAACCAGGTATAGCAGCGACGTCCCGTCGCGTTCGCGAGCCGTTGGGCTGGACGCGACCGGAGGCCGTTGCCCTCGAATTTTGCAAGACACACAACTCGGATGGGTAACTTGAACGTGGATGTTGGTGAACGCTTAAAGAAAATTCGTGAGATTAAAGGACTGTCTCAACGTGAACTGGCGAAAAAGGCCGGAGTCACGAACAGTACCATCTCAATGATTGAGAAAAACGGGGTCAGCCCGTCGGTCAGCTCATTGAAAAAAGTGCTGAGCGGTATTCCAATCTCTATTGGCGACTTCTTCACCCTGGATCTGGAGAACCTGCAGCCCGAACAGGTAGTGTACCGTGTCGCTGAGCAGCCGGAGCTGGGCAGCGATGGCGTCAGCCTGAAACTGATCGGCGCGGGTTTTAAAGACCGCATTATGGATGTGATGCATGAAACCTACCCGCCAGGTGCCGATACCGGCGCTGAAATGCTGCAGCATGAAGGTGAAGAGGGTGGCGTGGTTATTCGCGGTGAAGTAGAACTGACGGTGGGCCTTGAGGTGTACCAGCTGCAGGCGGGGGATGGCTACTATTTCTCCAGTAACCAGCCCCACCGTTTTCGTAACCTGAGTGATCAGGATTGCGAGATTGTTAGTGCAAACCCGCCGGGTTGAGTGTCAGCACCGGTTTCGCTCCCTGAATCAGTTACCCGAGGTATTGTTTTTACCGCTCATCAGCAGGCTGCCCAGGATGCTATCGTCGAGTACAGCCTGACCCTTGTTGAGTAGCGAAAGCAGTTCTGCCTGAGCTTCTTTTGGATTGTATTGTTTGGTACTGCTGGTGGTGTCATCTTTGTGCACATCGCTTAGCAGATAAGTGATCAGTTGTTTTTTGACCGCTGTGCCGCTGAAAGCCTGTTCTATTATGGCTGCCTGCGGGTGCTGGCTGCCATCTTCCATCGTGCCCAGTGCACGCCCCCAGCGAAAGTTGTCGGTGAGCTGTTGCAATGTGAAGGGGACTGTATTGGTCTTATCATTAAGAAGATTACTTAATCTGCTTCGCAGTGAATTTGCTGCTGCCATGCCTTCAGCGGTTGCTCTGAGTGCTGATGACGCTTTTTGGAGGCGTAACTCTAGCTCGGCGATTGGGTTGTTCTGTTTCCAGGGCTCAACACCGTGACGTTCGTAGACTTCCATCTGGGCTTTATGTCGGTTGCCCGGTACCTGTAGCCATTCGTCTAGCGTTTTCGGCATCTGCTGCAGGGCCTGTTGCTGGAGGGCAACGGCGTTCAGCGTAGCGCTATGGGTCGTTACAAATGCCCCAACCCTGTCTGCTTCCGGGTGGATGCTGCCATCCTGCAGTTGAGCGGCAGGGCGGTCTGCACGCAGGTTATCGACAATGTCCTGTAAGGTGAAACGGGGCTCTAGCGGCGAGGAGAATTCGCTGTTGAATGTGTCTGCCAGTGGCCCGTGCAGTTGCTTGTATTGACCCCAGGCCTGACGACTGTCCTGATCCATCAGAAGCTGAGCCTCCATCCCGGTCATCCCCAGTGCGACGCCGCTTTGCTGGAATTGATCGAGGATGACCTTTACCATCCCATCATCGGTCTGGCTGTAAACGCCGTATTCATCCATTTTTCGGGTTGTGGCCTGAAAACTGACCGCCATAATGCCGGTGGCTTCCTCGCCATCCAGTCGCATGGCGCTGGTATCCACCAATTCAGCAGAGGTTTCTGCCAGGCCATTGAAACCGGCGTAGCGGTATTTCTCAACAACCAGATCGACTTCTACCGGGCGTTCAATCTGGTTCTGGTCCAGCCATTCGGACACTTGCTTCGGAAATTCCTGCAGATCTTTATAGCTGTTCTGTAGTGAGGTTATCGTCCCCTGATTCTGATGCCAGTAGGCGAGTAACGCGTCGGCCTGCGCCATCCGGTTGCCATCGGCATTAACTACGGGAGAACGCCCGGCTGCTGCATTGTCGAGCATTGCATCCAGATCGGGCCCGGGTTCACCGGGCTGCTGGTGCTGGCTGTTCAGGTGGAGAGCAAGATCATTAAACTGGCGCATATAATTGTTGGCCAGGGTGCGGCGCTGATCAACCATCTGCTCCAGATATTGTGCGGCCTGCTGCCCAGCGGGTCCTTCCTGTTGATAGGCTTGCCAGCGATTGTTGTCGCTATGGCTCCACTGGAAAATATCGGCCATGGTCTGGTTTGTCGGATCGTAGAGTACTGACATTCGGCTGTCTTCGCCTACCAGCTGTTCCTGTTGTAGCTCCTTGAACTCGTTCCGGCTCTGGGTGTATGCATTTAGCCTGGCCCGGTCAGTGTAACCAGACTGGTTGGCGGTATTAATGGTACTGGTCATAAACTGCTCCTTGTTGATGACGTGTGACTGCACGAAACGGCCGTGTGTGGCAGGTTATTGCCGCCGTGCTATCTGGTTGCTCCCTTGTCGGTTCAGGCCCAACGGGAAGTCATTGGAGGGGCGCATCTGTATGTTAACCGGACTGGCTTTCAGCAGTCTTGTTGTCATTTACCATCAGCAGGGTATCAACGATGCCGTTATTCATAATGGCGCGGCCTTGTGTGATCAGCGCCAGCAGTTCAGCTGTAGTATCAATGGGGTCGACCTCCTTCATCTGGCTGAGCTGAGCACCACCGTCACGTAACCAGTCACTTTGCAGATAGTCTCCCAATGATTCCTGCATATCCCTGCTGGCGAACTGCTTTTCAATCTGTGCAGCCATTGGGTGCATGCTGCCATCCTCCATGGTGCCCAGCGGGCGGCCCCAGCGCATATTATCGGCGATCTGATCCAGTGAAATACGGGGTGTACTCAGATCCGGGCCCAGTAACTGATTTAGTGTCTGCCTCAGCTTGCCTGCGAGTTCACGTGCATCTTCTGTGAGCTGGGCTTTGAACTCACTGCGGCTCATTGGCTTGGCATTGAAATGGAAGGTATCAGTACTGTCGAAACGACTCTGATCGAAGCGTGATATCCCGGCGGACATGGGGCCTCCCTGCTTCCAGGGTTCAATACCGTAACGTTCATAGGCCGCCATCTGTGCCTGGTGTTTGTTTTCAGGCACGCCCATCCATTCCTGCACGGTGCGGGGCATTGTTTCAAGCGACTGCTGAGCTTCAGCCAGTGCTGTCAGCCTGCTGTCGTGCTTCTGTGAGAATAGCGCGATACGTTCAGCATCAGGGTGCAATGTACCGTCATCGAGCTGAGCCGGGTTAGTCCCCTGGCGCAGGTTGTCGATAATATCCTGCAGGGTAAAGCGTGGTTCCAGAGGGCTTTGAAAGGCGGTGTCGAAAGTATCGGCCATCGGGCGGAAAAGCTGCTGGTAATTACCCCAGGCTGCCCGGTTGTCCAGATCCATCATCACCTGCCCCTCTATGCCTTCCAGTCCCCAGCTGGTGCCATCACGCTGCGCGTTCTCGATCGTCTGCTGGATTCGTTCGCTATCTACGCCGTTTGCAATACCATACTTGTCGAAGCTCTGGTACATATAGCGCGGGCCAATAGGGTATATTTTATCGATAGCATTGCCATCAAAGCGCGCTGCGCTGGTGTCGACCAGTTGCTCGGAGGTTTCGGCGACGCCATTAAAGCCCGCGTAACGGTATTGCTCGACGACCTGATCAACGTCGACAGGGCGGTCGACATTATTGGTGTCGAGCCACTGTGATAGCTGGCGAGGAAATGCCTTCAGGGCTTCGTAACTGGCCTGCATGGCGGTAATGTCCTGCCGGTTCTCTTGCCAGAACTGATTCACGCGCGAGACATGTTCACTGCTGTGTTGGCCTGGCCCTCCGGCAGGCGCCTGGCCTGCGGCGACATTGTCCATCAGGCTGTCCAGGCTTGGCGCGGGGGGCTGGTCCTGGAATGCCAGAGTGAGCTTCACTGACAGGTCGTAGTACTGGCCCATGTAGTTATTGGCCAGGCTGCGGCGCTCATCGACCATCTGTTCAAGGTAGCCAGCGGCCTGCTGGCCCGCAGGCCCTGCGTTATTCATGGCATGCCAGCGGTTGTTATCGCTGTGGCTCCACTGAAATGTCTGGACGCGGTTGGTCTCTGCAGAGCCCCAGAAGTGTGTGGCGCGACTGTCTTCACCGATCAGGTTTTCGGCGATCAGTTCATGGAATTCGTTGACAGCGCTGGAGGCGCTGATTGCTTTGGCAGCTTTAACAGAGCCGAACTCTTTAACCAGGTCAATAGAGAGAGACATAGGTGACATCCTGTCATTAGAGGTGGTGGCAACACAGCGAAAAGCGGTGGGGACCGGACAATGTTTGCCGTATTGGTGTAACCAGATAGACAGGCGAAAAGTGTGCCAACAGGTTTAGAGTTGGCCTGAACTGTTGTATGAGAGGGGGAGGCGGGGTGCTGTTGAAGCGCAGCGGCGGGCCTGCAGGCCCGCCTGAAGCAAAGCGTATTACTTCGCCAGCGTGATCTGTGCAGACTCAACCGTCTGGCTGATCAGTGCATTGATGGTCATCGGGCCAACACCGCCGGGCACTGGCGTCAAGGCTGCAACACGGGATTCCAGTCCTGTTTTTTCGATATCACCGATACCACCCGGGTGGTAACCAGCGTCCACCACAACGGCACCATCTTTGATCCAGTCAGCTTTGATCAGCTCAGGCTTGCCAACTGCGCCGATTACGATATCGGCACGGGCGATCTCTTCAGCAATGTTAGCGCTGCGAGAGTGGCAGATGGTAACCGTGGCATTGGCGTTGAGCAGCATTGCCGCCATCGGCTTGCCCAGAATCGGGCTGCGACCAACGACAACAGCGTGTTTACCTTCCATCTGGATGTCGTAGTGCTTCAGGGTGGTCATGATGCCCGCCGGGGTGGCGGAGCCAAAGGCTTTCTCACCCATGGCCATGCGGCCAAAACCCTGTGTAGTCACACCATCCACATCTTTCTCCAGCGCGATGGCATCAAAGCAGGCACGTTCGTCAATTTGGGCAGGCACTGGGTGTTGCAGCAGGATGCCGTGTACATCCGGGTTGCTGTTCAGTTTTTCAACTTCTGCCAGTAACTGCTCGGTGGTGGTGCTCTGTGGCAGGGTAACTTTGATCGATTCCATGCCGATGCGGGCACAGGCGTTTACTTTCATCTGCACATAGGTGGCAGATGCAGGGTCATCGCCAACCAGAATGGTGGCCAGAATCGGCTTGCTGCCGCCAGCAGCTATCAGCTTGTCTACGGCTGCAGCGAGCTGTTGTTCACGGCTTTTGGCCAGAGCTTTTCCATCCAGAATCAGGGCGGGCATAACGTGTCCTCATGGTCGTACGGCGAGAAGGCATTATTTAATGGCTAATGAACCCTGGAGTCACGGATACTTGTGCAGGTAAAGTGACCACAGACCTCTCGCAACAGGCGGTAATACTCGTTAAAAAACAAGTGCTAAAAGTTGAGACGAGATAGTACGGCAAATCCGGCCTCGGCGCAGCTCACTTCAGGACTTATCCCGGTATTCATGGTTGCACATTGAGCATGGAAGGAGGGCTGCGCCGTGTATCAAGTACCTGTTGGGGTGCTGATCGAGGCCAGAATACTCTGCATAGTTGTTGAATACATACGCAGGTGCGTCACAAACCACTGGATTTGCAGCACGACGGTGCCTGATGTCGGCCGTTTCAGTCAGATGCTGACCTGTACCCAGAGCTGGGCATCAGGGTGTGCACAATCAGATTGGGCACCGTGGTCGATATCCCTTAATATGTTCAGCACATTGGCAGATCACTGCCGATTCTATCGACTGATTAAGGTGTTGTGAGCACGATGCGCAAGTTTGAAGACTCTTTACCGCTGCAGCTGCTGAAAGCCCGTGAGGCCAGCATGAACTTTTTCCGGCCCCTGTTACAGGAGCACGGCATTACTGAGCAGCAGTGGCGTGTATTGCGGGCGTTGTATGCCTATGGTGAGCTGGAGTCCAAACAGCTGGCGCAGCATTGCTGTATTCTCAGCCCAAGCCTGACCGGTATTATTAAGCGGCTGGAGCAGCAGGCTTATATCCAGCGCCGCAAATCAGCTACGGATCAGCGCCGGACGCTGATCAGCCTGACGGATACCTCCCACGCTCTGTTTGAACGGCTCAGCCCTGAGGTTGATCGGCGCTATCAACAACTGTTGAACCGTTTCGGCGAAGAGAAACTGCAACAACTTAGCGGTTTGTTGACTGAACTCAGTCGGCTGGAGCCCTGAGGTAGCTTAACTGCAACTGAGCTTACGTCGAGCAACAATCTCATGGGGGCAATCGCAGTCGGCGATATCACGCTCCCATACCGGTGGATCACCGATCATATTTTGCAGGGTTTCGATAAACAGTCGTGTGCGGACCGGAAGGTCACGGTGCGGGTACATGATGTAAACATCACCAATGTAATCGGTCAGCTGGACATCCGTAAGAATAGGCACCAGCGTGCCGCAGGCAACTTCAGTTCCCAGCATAAAGCGACCCACCACGGCATAGCCTTGGCCCGCTTTGGCCGCTGCGATCATGGTTTCCCCTTCATTGGTTCGAAACACTGAGCGCATCTGCACGGTCTGTTCTTCGCGTTCACTGTTGTAGTAGTGAATCTGGTTGCCGCTGCGGTTCGCCCCGGCATAGGTGATGGCCGGTAGCTCAGCAAGCTCCTCCATCCGCTTCGGTACGCCATTGCGTTCCAGGAATTCAGGGGAGGCAACAATCACCAGCCCAATCTTGGCCAGTCGTCGAGCGATCAGATTGGAATCCTGTGGCGTACCGATACGGATACCCAGATCATACCCTTCACCAATCAAATCTACCCGGCGGTCCTCCAGTCGAAGTTCAACCTCAACATCAGGGTACTGACGCTGGAAAGCCGCGATCGCTGAATGAACATACTGACGGCCAAAGGAAGTGGTGCTGGTAATACGCAGCAGGCCACGGGGTTCATCGTGGAAGTTTTCTGCCAGCACGCTGGTCTGCTTCATCAGTTCGCGCAGGGTTTTACCCTGTTTAAGCATCTCCAGCCCGACAGACGTGGGAGACAGGGAGCGAGTAGAGCGGTTCAGCAGACGCACGCCAAGATCCGATTCCAGCTTGCTGATCTGTTTCGAGACAACCGAGCGGTCAACATTGCGCAGGTCGGCAGCTTTGGCAAAACTGCCATGCTCGACTACATCAACAAATAGCATCAGGCGGCTGGGGGTATCCATCGGGCATTAACCTTCATAGGTTCAGATTGAACAGGCGTTCAGTTTAATGTATTGATTCGTGCGTGTGTAGCATCAATACGGTGCGTTTATGGCTGTATTTCAAGTTAAGGATAGCTGTTAGCTGTCCTGTTAGTGGTGGTTCTGTTATCAGGCAGCTATCCAGCGAAAAGAGGAGCGCGAAGCCGTAAGGCTACGCGCTTATTGAAACTCGGTGTGATTATTCGGACCGTTCACCACACACCGGCGTTGCCAGCCAGTTACGTTGTTGCTCACGGTTCAGAGGCAGGTGTAAGGCCATGTTGACCTTGGCTATTGCTGCTTCCAGGGTCATATCATTTCCGCTGATAACGCCCAGGTCATTGAGTGCGCTACCACTGGCGTAAGCGCCCTGTGCCATATGGCCGGTGTGGCAGTGGCTGATGTTCAGCACCAGCTGGTTGCCGTCGGCCATGTCCTGGAGCAGGGCCATAAACTCGGTATCAGCATCCGGCGGGTTGCCCACGCCATAGCTTTGTAGCACCAGCGCTTCTACGCCCGCGGCCTGCACCAGTGGTCGCAGGGCTGCACCAGGCATCCCCGGGTAAGCGGGCAGGACCAGCACTTTACCGGACTCAAACTCAGGTACGCGGAAATCAAAGGGTGTCTGCGGTAGCAGCAGGGCGCTGTTCAGGCGCAGGTGAATGCCCACATCGCCCAGCCATGGGTAATTGGGGGAATCAAAGGCGGTAAAACCGTCGCTGGCGACTTTGCTGGCCCGGTTGCCTCGCAGCAGGCGGCCGCCAAAGTAGAGGCAGACTTCATGCAGATTGTTGTAGCAGGCAAAGGCCAGCGCACTGGCCAGATTTTCTACCCCGTCGGAGCGTGCCTGAGACAGCGGAATTTGTGAACCTGTGACAATGATCGGCTTATCACAGCCCAGGAACATAAAAGACAGCATCGAAGCGGTATAGGCCATGGTGTCAGTGCCGTGCAGCACGACAAAGCCCTGGTAATCATCCCAGCGCGCCAGCAGTAACTGGCCAATCTCAGTCCAGTGTCTGGGTTGCAGATTGGAACTGTCGATCAGGCAGGACAGTTCGATCAGATCATATTCGGGGAGTGTGCTGCGAGTGCTGTGGCTCAGCTGCTGTTCGAGCAGCGGCTGCAGCCCGGTGCTGGGTACGTAGCCTTTATCGGAGGGTTCCATGCCGATGGTGCCACCGGTGTAGATAATCAGTACTTTCTTGCTCATAGATCCTGCTTTAGCAAGGCGCACACGATGAGGTCTGCGCGACAGAGAGTGGAATTATCGCGACTATACCGCGCTCTCAAGACAAAAGCGCGACTTTCAGCAGACAGGGGGAAGGGGGTGATCACAAGGCAGAAAATGACCCGCACAGGGAGCGGGCCAGTCGGTAGACAATCGATCAGGCCTCGTCGTAGACCGTCGGAATCGGCTGACGCTTATGCTGGGTAACGGTATAGATGGACACCAGTCGGTCGCGGACATGATCACTGACCGGTTTGCCTTCCAGGAAATCGTCAATCTGATCGTAGCTCAGCTCCAGCGCATCTTCGTCGGCTTTTTGTGGGGCCAGTTCTTCCAGGTCAGCGGTGGGTACTTTGCCAACCAGCAGTGCCGGGGCACCCAGTGTCGCAGCCAGCTGACGTACCTGGCGCTTGCTCAGGCCGAACAGCGGGGCCAGATCACAGGCACCATCACCGTGTTTGGTATAAAAGCCGGTGATGTTTTCCGCAGAATGATCAGTGCCTAGTACCAGGCCACCGGTCAGACCGGCAATTTCATACTGGGCGATCATCCGCGCACGGGCTTTAACGTTACCCTTAACAAAGTCGATTTTAGCGCTGCACTCCGGAGTCAGCCCGGTATTGGCCAGCGCGGCATGGCTGGCGGCGTGCAGACCATCAACCCCTGCTTTGATATTGACGCTGACCGCCTGGGTTGGCTGGATGAAGCTGATCGCCAGCTGGGCTTCGTCTTCATCCTGTTGCTCACCGTAGGGCAGGCGCACCGCGATAAAACGGTAGTCATCACTGTTGCCAGCCTGGTTCAGTTGCTCTACCGCCAGCTGAGCCAGTCGGCCACAGGTGGTGGAGTCAACGCCACCACTAATACCCAGCACCAGAGTTTTACAGTGTGCCTGCTGGAGCTTGCGCTTGATAAATTCAACGCGGCGTTCGATTTCAAAAGCCGGGTCAATCTCCGGCAATACGCGCATTTCCTGGCGAATCAGCTGATCCATTTCCATGTTCTTTACCATCAATCCGGTTACCTGTGTCCGCAGCAGCCGATGCACCGTCAATGGGCAGGCAGGGATCGGAACAGGGCAGTGTTCAGAAGTGTATGGCCCTATGATACCGAAAACAGCTGCTGGATTAAGGGCCAGGGGCGTAACTCGTTATCTAATAGCAGGGAATGTGCCAGCCCGTAAAGCAGGCAGCGCATCTTCAGGGTTAATCAGGTACAGTTAGGCATATCATCAACAGCTAATAATAACAGTCTGTTTTATATGGCAAATTTTCATACACACATCGCCGTTGCGGCGGCAGGTAGCGGTTTGCTGGCGTCCACTGTACTAGCCGCCGGTGCCGTAACGCCGGGCCAGGCAACCGTACTCTGGGCAGTGGGGGCCGGCGCGGGCCTGTTACCGGACATTGACTCGGACTCTTCCCGTTCCATTCGCTGGATTTTTAATGGCCTGGCGGTAATTTCTGCACTGATTGTTCTGATGGTGCTGCATACCCAGCTGTCGCTGTATGTCCTCTGGGCGGCCATGGGGTTCACCTATATGGCGATTCGCTATGGGGCTATGCCGCTGTTTGCCGAGTGGACCATACACCGGGGCATATTCCATTCGATTCTGGTGCTACCGTTTTTTGCCCTGGTCACCGTAGTGCTGTCGGACCAGGTCTTTCTATTGCCTGTTCACCTGAGCTGGCTGGCAGGGCTGTTTGTGTTGTTTGGTGCCTTTATCCATCTGTTGCTGGATGAGATCTATGCCGTCGACCTCGAAGGTGCCCGGCTAAAAGCTTCATTTGGCACCGCGCTTAAACTGTTCAGTTTTAACAATTTGCCAGGCAGTGCCGCCATGGCAGCCGCTGTCGCAATGCTGGTGATGACCGTGCCGCCGGTTGAACCTTTTGTCCGTTTTGTGACGGCCGTTAACTGGCTGAAAGTACTTAACTTGCCGGTTTAAGCCTGTTTTTTGCCTGCCGCCACCTCTGTGGCGGCTGAATATCCTGCCTCTCAGCCCCTCCTGATTGACCTTCTTTGTGGTACCAGCTAACCCCAACCGATAAGACCAGCTTCTCGCCAACCCCCGTAAACACTGGCTGGCATCATGGATATTAAAAAACTGGTTCTAACTGCTGTTTCGCAATCCTCCTAGTTTTGACTCCAACGAGGCGCATCCGGCCTGGTGTCGTATTAACCGACACGCTTATCAGCCGGACTCGTCAGGAACAGGATGAGAGGAGTAAGACTCCTGCCGCCTATAAAAATAACAAGCTCCGCCGGGAGGTTTATATGACTTTGAATGCGAACGAATCCAATACTGCTGCAGCTGTTGCTCAGGACCGTAAACACATCTGGCACCATCTGACTCAGCACAAGCCATTTGAAAATGCTGACCCGCTGATGATTGTTAAAGGCGAAGGCATGCGCGTATGGGATGCCAATGGCAAAGAGTATCTGGATGCCGTATCCGGCGCAGTCTGGACAGTAAACGTAGGCTATGGCCGTACCGAGATCGCTGATGCTGTACGTGATCAGCTGGTGACCATGAACTACTTCGCACAAACGGCGGGTAATATCCCAGCCGCTCAGTTTGCTGAAAAGCTGATTGATAAAATGCCTGGTATGAGTCGTGTGTACTACTCCAACTCAGGTTCTGAAGCGAACGAGAAAGCATTCAAAATCGTCCGCCAGATCGCTGAGAAAAAGTCCGGCGGTAAGAAGCATAAGGTTCTGTTCCGTGAGCGTGATTACCACGGCACTACCATTACTGCCCTGAGTGCTACCGGCCAGTTTGAACGTAAAAACCAGTACGGTCCGTTCACTCCAGGTTTTGTTGAAGTACCACACTGCAGCGAATACCGTGCGCAGGACGGTGCTGATCTGGAAAACTACGGCGTATGGGCGGCCGATCAGATTGAGAAAGTGATCCTGGCAGAAGGTGCTGACACCGTTGGTGCACTGTGTCTGGAGCCAATCACTGCAGGCGGCGGCGTTATCGAGCCACCACAGGGTTACTGGGATCGTGTTCAGGAAATCTGTAAAAAGTACGACATACTGCTGCACATCGATGAAGTCGTGTGTGGTCTGGGCCGTACCGGTAAGTGGTTCGGTTACCAGCACTACGGTATCAAGCCAGACATGGTAACGATGGCTAAAGGTGTTGCCTCCGGTTATGCGGCAATCTCTTGCACCGTAACCACTGAAGAAGTGTTCGAAGCCTTCAAGGAAGACGACGATGCACGCATGGGTTACTTCCGCGATATCTCCACCTTTGGTGGCTGTACAGCGGGCCCGGCAGCAGCACTGGTTAACATGCAGATCATCGAAGATGAAAAACTGCTGGATAACGTAACGCAGCAGGGCGAGTACCTGCGCGGTCGTCTGAATCAGCTGATGGAAAAATACGACGTCATCGGTGATGTACGTGGTAAAGGTCTGTTTGCTGGCTTCGAGATGGTTAAAGATCGCACCACCAAAGAGCCTGTAGATGAAAGCCTGCCAATGGCAATTGGCGCACACTGCATGAAAAACGGTGTCATTATCGGCCGCACCAACCGCTCTTTCAAAGAGTTGAACAACACCATCTGTCTGAGCCCGGCGCTGATCGCTACTCAGGCTGATATCGATGCCATTGTTGATGCACTCGACAATGCTCTGGCAGAGCTGGCCCCTAACGCCTGATTCTGCTGAAGACTGACGGCAATCGTCCCTTTTTTGTCGTCAGGGGTTGAAGTGTCAGTTCTGGCGACACTTCAGCCAACGCGCTCGAACCGTTGGCCCTGTTGTTTCCATGCAGGGCGTTATCTGGAGATCGCTCTTCAGTAGCTGTTTCTCTACAGATAGCCGTGACAATTTTTGTCACGGCTTTTTTATGAGCGTTTAACACAAAAGCCCGCTACCGTTGCTTCCCGGATCAGAACGAACCTCCACTATACTCAGATCAGCGCGCACAATTAACTTTGTTTGGATTGGGCGAGGGTATATAGTTCCGAACACGAGTGAAGTGCTTTCCAGTACGCAATAATAATTATAAGGCTTTGATATGTTCCAACTTTTCCATCTGTCTACGGATAAAGACACCAGCCTTCAACAACAACTTCGCGAGCAGATTTCCGCTGCGATTCTGAATGGTAATATCCCCCAGGACGCCCCGTTACCCTCCAGTCGAAAACTGGCAAAACAGCTCAATGTCGCCCGTAATACCGTGGTGTTAGCGTATGAGCACTTGCTGGATGATGGCTACCTGATTGCCCGTGAACGCAGCGGTTATTACGTTAACCAGGATATCCTGCAGGGTAAGGTTAACGTTGAACAACCGGTGTTTAATGCTGAAGATCTGGCCCTGCGACCTGACTGGAGCGAGCGGCTGAAAATGAAGCCCTCCGGTCAGCGTAATATGTCCAAGGCACGGGACTGGCAGAAATATCAGTATCCGTTTATCTACGGCCAGTTCGACCCCAACCTGTTCCCGACCAATAACTGGCGCGAGTGTTGTCGTGATGCCGTGTCTGTTCCGGCGATCCGTGACTGGGCGTCGGACCGTTTTGATAACGATGACCCGTTGCTGGTCGAGCAGATCCGAACCAGGCTGTTACCGCGCCGTGGCGTCTGGGCATCGGCAGATCAGATTCTGGTGACGGTGGGGGCACAGCAGTCACTGTATATTCTTGCCCAGTTACTGCTGGACGAGAACAGTCAGGTTGGTCTGGAAGACCCCGGTTATGTCGATATTCGAAATATCGCGAATATTCAGCCCGCTCAATGCACACCGATCCCGGTAGATGCCGATGGCATGATTGTGGACGAGCGGCTGGATGATTGTGACCTGGTGTACGCAACCCCAAGCCATCAGTGCCCGACCACTGTAACCATGCCGATTGAGCGACGCTATGAGCTGCTCAAGAAAGCGGACGAGCACGACTTCATTATCATCGAAGATGATTACGAGAGCGAAACCAACTTTAAATCCAATCCGATACCGGCGCTGAAAAGCCTGGATAAGCATGATCGGGTGCTCTACGTCGGCAGCCTGTCTAAAACGCTGGCACCAGGGTTACGGGTTGGCTACATGGTGGGCCCGGCTGAGTTTATTCGAGAGGCGAGGGCGCTGCGCCGGTTGATGGTGCGCCATCCTGCCGCCAACAATCAGCGCTCTGTGGCACTGTTCCTGGAGCGGGGTTATCACGATGCGCTGATCATGAATATTATGCGTTGCTATGAAGCGCGCTGGCATGCCATGGATGATGCTCTGAATCAGCATTTGCCAGAGTCCCATAACCAGCCATCGTTTGGTGGTTCCTGTTACTGGGTACGGGGCCCGGAAGGGCTCGACGCAGGCGAGCTGCAGCTTAAAGCAATGGCCCAGGATATTCTGATTGAGCCGGGTGAAATCCACTTTTTGCAGGACAACGGGCCGAAGAACTACTTCCGTCTGGGGTATTCCTCCATTCCGACTGACCGTATTGAACCGGGCATCCGTAAACTGGCCGAGCTGATCCGGGAAATGACCTGATCGATTTGTTCGGCTCATCGCGAGCAAGCTCACTCCTGCACATAGATAGCCAATCGTAGGAGCCAGCTTGCTGGCGATGTCCCAACAGAATTCCACTGGTTGCTTTTTGCGCAGCCGCCTGGTCCAATGACCCTGCCATCACAGTACCAGTGTTTTTGGCTGCACTCTCTTGCTTGCCATAATGCATTGAATTTAAAGAAAATATTCTATTTTCTGAACTCTGGACCCACTGGCGTAACGGATCGCTGGGAACTGGTCCTACTCCCAATTTCGTTCACCTCCTAATCTAGATACCAAGTTAGCCATTAGCGCCGCAGGGGAAACCCGCAGGGCCGGTTAACCCGATGTGATGTGTCAACTGTGGTCTACAAATCACAACAGACGGATTTGCAGCGAGGCTAAGCCGAGCTGGTTAAAGCTCCCCAAAGAGCGTTAAGACAACTCATTTAAGTGGTGTTCGTGCTGTATACGAGCACCCATACAATAAGAAGGAATGCGAAATTATGGCACGTATGACTCCTAGTGAAGCGATGGTAGAAACCCTCGTTGCCAACGGTGTAACTGACTGCTTCGGTATCATGGGCTCCGCGTTCATGGATGCGATGGATATCTTCACACCAGCAGGCATCCGCCTGATCCCGGTTGTGCACGAGCAGGGCGCTGGCCACATGGCTGACGGTTACTCCCGTGTTTCTGGTCGTCACGGCGTATGTATCGCGCAGAACGGTCCAGGTATCACTAACTTCGTAACTGCAATTGCTGCAGCATACTGGGCGCACTCTCCTGTTGTATGTATCACGCCAGAAACTGGCACAAACTCCCAGGGTCTGGGTGGTTTCCAGGAAGCTGTTCAGCTGCCTTTCTTCGAAACAATCACCAAGTACCAGGTGACTGTTGCTAACAACACCCGTATGGCTGAACTGACAGCACGCTGTTTTGACCGCGCCATGCTGGAAAACGGCCCGACTCAGCTGAACATCCCTCGTGACCTGTTCTACGGTGACATCAACTGCGAAATTCCTGAGCCAATCCGCATCGAACGCTCTGCTGGTGGTGAAGAATCACTGAAAGCAGCGGCTGAACTGCTGGCGAATGCTGAATTCCCAGTCATGATCTCTGGTGGTGGTGTTGTACTGGGCGATGCATGGGATGAAACCATCGCACTGTCTGAAGCACTGAGCCTGCCAGTCGTTAACTCCTACCTGCACAATGACTCCTTCCCGGCGTCTCACCCTAACTGGTGTGGTCCTCTGGGTTACCAGGGTTCCAAAGCAGGCATGAAGCTGATTGCTAAAGCTGACGTTGTACTGGCACTGGGTACCCGTCTGGGTCCATTCGGTACGCTGCCACAGCACGGCATGGATTACTGGCCAAAAGACGCCAAAATCATCCAGGTTGATTGCGATCCTAAGATGCTGGGTCTGGTTAAGAAAATCAACGTGGGCATCTGCGGCGATGCAAAAGCAGCGGCTAAAGCACTGCTGGCACTGATGGAAGGCAAATCTCCTAAATGTCTGGAAAACCGTGAAGAGCGTGAAGCGCTGGTTGCGGCTGAGAAAGCAGCCTGGGAGAAAGAGCTGGACGAGTGGATCCACGAGAAAGACGAATACTCTCTGGACATGATCGAAGAGCAGAACGGTGAAGATGGCAGCTTCCTGCATCCACGTCAGGTACTGCGTGAGCTGGAAAATGCGATGCCTGCTGATGTGATGGTCTCCACTGACATCGGTAACATCAACTCCGTATCTAACAGCTACCTGCGTTTTGAACGTCCACGTTCATTCTTCGCAGCGATGTCCTTCGGTAACTGTGGCTACGCACTGCCAACCATGATCGGTGCCAAAGTTGCAGCGCCAGATCGCCCAGGCATCTCCTACGCAGGTGATGGCGCATGGGGCATGTCCATGATGGAAATCATGACCTGTGTACGTGAAGACATCCCGGTTACCTCTATCGTATTCCACAACCGTCAGTGGGGCGCAGAGAAGAAGAACCAGGTAGATTTCTACAGCCGTCGTTTTGTAGCAGGCGAGCTGGAAAACCAGAGCTTTGCTGGCATCGCTCAGGCAATGGGTGCTAACGGCATCGTTGTCGACAAGCTGGAAGATGTGGGTCCAGCCCTGAAAGAAGCGCTGCGTCTGCAGATGGAAGAGCGTGTAACAACGGTTATCGAGATCATGTGTACCCGTGAGCTGGGCGACCCGTTCCGCCGTGATGCACTGTCTCAGCCAGTACGTCACCTGGAAAAATACAAAGATTACCAGTAATCAGTTGTATTGATCCCAGGGATCAGAAACGGGCAGGGACTCCACGCTCTGCCCGTTTTCTTCCGGCGGGCTGTGTTTCGGCACAGCCCGCTGATTTTCCAGCGTGTTTTCCATACCGGCCAGTCCGGGCTTAGGCGAATACGGCGGAAAATCGTTTGTGACACAGTCGTTGTACGTATGCCAGGTGTGCACCACCTGCTGAAAAAGGTGACCAATGGCGAGTATGACAGTTTTGTGAATTGCCTTAGCGTAAGCAGGCAGTTTGGAAACTGTACTTAATCGTCAGCCAGTCGTCTGCACGGCAATAGAGCAGACCCAGGTGTCGGCTGTGTAAAACAACAAGAACAACAAGGATTGCCCGACATGCTCAGTACGCTTCCACCCGAATGCCCGCAGGCTCTGCTGGCGCAGGCAAAAGCACTGCCAACGGTTACCACCACGGTGGCTAACGCTATCAATGAAGTCACCCTTGAAAGTGCCCGTATGGCCACCGATGAAGGTCTGATTGAGCCGATTCTGGTAGGTGACCCTGACACCATCCGCCGCGTTGCTGACGGTATGGGCTGGGATATCAGTAATATCCGTATTGAAGCCGCGGCCGATGAAGCCGAAGCGGCGACCCGCGCGGTACAGATTGTCAGTGCCGGTGAAGCGGCCTCCGTGATGAAAGGCCATGTCCACACGGACACCTTGCTGCGTGCTGTACTGGCCCGTAAAGGCGGCCTGCGTACCGAGTCACGTTTGAGTCACGTGTTCCATATGACCGTGCCTGGCAGCGACAAAGCACTGTGTATTACCGATGCGGTCATCAATGTCAGCCCAGGCGTCATCGATAAAATCTATATCCTGCAAAACGCCATCGATCTGGCCCATGCGCTTGGCAACACCGACCCTAAAGTTGCGTTGTTGTCGGGTACCGAGGTTGCCACCAAAGCGATGCAGTCGTCTATCGATGCGGTAGAGCTGAAAAAACTGGCGGCGCTGGGTGCATTACGCGGTGCGACTGTCGATGGCCCGCTGGCGCTGGACGGTGCAATTTCCGCTGAAGCGGCCCGTATCAAAGGTATTGACAGCCCGGTTGCTGGTAACGCTGATATCCTGCTGGTGCCGAACCTGGAAGCGGGTAATATGCTGTTTAAACAGATGGTGTATTGCATGAGCGCCACTGCCGCAGGCCTGATCATGGGCGCTGCTGCACCGGTCATACTGACCTCCCGTGCTGATCCACCGGCGGCCCGCCTGGCCTCCTGTGCCCTGGCCACCATCTATGCCGATTTTATGGCCCATCAGAAGGCGCTTAAAGCCAGCTGATCCGCCATGCTGTAAGAAGTTCTGTGTGAACGAAAGCCCGCCTGGTATGTGTGAACCAGGCGGGCTTTTTTTATATTCGCAATATCAGGGGTGTCAGGTGGAGAAGGGCTCGCGGCCATTACCCGCGAGTAAGGCTGGCAATGGCATTCATCGAGCAGGCAGTCTCAGCCATTCATGGACTGGATTGCTGCATCGGTCCAGCTAAGGCTATCACGATAGGCCTCATCGTATAATTGAACATCAAGCCCCTCAGGAAGCTGGTCCCAGTCACCGCGCTCATACATCAGTACAGCACTGAGCGTAGCACCCAGCTCACCCTCACCGGTACTGACAGCCGCCTTGATGGCATCATCCAGCGGCACCTGTTTCATCAGTGTATGCTTATCAATGTCCAGCAGTGCATCCAGCCCTGACAGCATCCCCACCATAAATCCGGCACCATCATTCACATGGGCCAGGGTCAGCTGTTCACACATCCGGCCACGCAGCAACAGCTGGCGGCTAAGCTCCTCCGGTTTATCACTGCCAGTGGTCATCGCAATCAGCGTGGCCCACTTACGCACCTCCGTCAGCCCCATAAGTACGATTGCTTGCGCAATGGATGTGACCTGGCGTACCAGGTTGAACTGGGCGGAGTTGACAATTCGTAACAGGCGATAAGTCAGAACAGGATCTTTAACGATTAAGTCTTCAAGCCTGGCGGGTGTGGTATCGGGGCTTTGCAGCTCACGCATCAGCTGCATCAGGGCAATCTGGTTACCTTCCAGTTTGCGGCCAGTCACCAGCTTGGGTTTGCTGAGAAAATAACCCTGAAACAGAGTGAACCCCATTTCAATACAGGCCTCAAGCATCGCGTGGGTTTCAATCTTTTCAGCCAGCAGGGTCACCCCGTAAGGACGCAGTTTATCTACCTGTGCCTGAATTTCCTCCACGGACATCTCCAGCACATCCACTTTAACAATGTGCGCCAGCTTGATCAGGGGGGCGTATTCAGGCGAGTGAATAAAATCATCCAGCGCAATCCGGTAGCCATCCCGGCGCAGTGTTTGTACCGCACGGATGACCCCGGGGGTGGCTTTCACATCTTCGAGTATCTCAAGAACCACTCTGTCGCGGGGCAGGTCAGGGATCACTCCGCTCAGCAGTAACTCTTCCGTGAGATTGATAAACGCCGGTAGCTGGCGGCTATCATTACCGTCATTGATGCTGGAATAGATATTCAGTATGACCTGGCTGGTTGCCGTGGAGCCCGATATCTCAATGTGGGCGTACTCGGGACTCCGCTCAGTTCGATACAATAGCTCGTAAGCAACAACCTTTAGCGCTGTATCAAAGATAGGCTGGCGTGCCATCAGTACCTGATCTTGCTGTGTTTGCTTATCCATGCAGTCTCTTCAAGGCGTTACCAGTGATGAAATATCACTATAGTAGCTGAATGTTTGTTTTCAATACGGCTTACAGAAACGTGAAAGGGCCGTATAATGCCGCTCTTTCAATACGATCCAGAGTGAATATAGCTAATGAGCATTAACTGGTTTCCGGGCCATATGCACAAAGCACGCAAAGAGATCGCTAAGGTAATGGACGAAGTCGATGTCATTATCGAAGTGATTGATGCGCGCCTGCCGCGTTCCAGCGTAAACCCGCTGGTCGATTCGCTACGTAAAGGGAAACCAGCGCTAAAAATACTCAACAAGAGCGACCTTGCCGATCCCGTACGTACTCAGCAATGGTTGGATTACTATAACAGTCTGCCTGATACCCGAGCGATCACGCTGAACTACGAACAGAAGAAGCTGATCAAGCAGATTCCGGAACTGTGCAAGCAGCTCGCACCTGTACGTGTCCGGACTGACCGTCCTGTTCGAGCGATGATAATGGGGATTCCTAACGTAGGCAAATCTACGTTAATCAATTCTCTGGTGGGCCGCAAGATTGCAAAAGTAGGCAATGAGCCCGCGGTGACTAAAACTCAGCAACGCATCAAGCTGAGCAATGACATGGTATTGTCCGACACCCCCGGGTTTTTATGGCCAAAAATTGAAGATCGAGAGTCCGGCTACCGGCTGGCAGCCAGTGGCGCGATCAAAGACACCGCCATTGAATACGAAGATATCGCCATGTTTGCGGCCGAATTTCTGGCCTCCGACTACCCTGAGCGACTGCAGGAACGCTTCAAGCTGAAAACCATGCCAGAAACACCGGAAGCGGTGGTTGATAGCATAGCTAGAAAGCGTGGCTGTCTGCGCCCTGGGGGCGTTGTTGATTTACATAAAGCATCAGAAATTATTCTGAACGAGCTGCGCAGCGGCAAACTTGGCCCGATCACCTATGAAACCGTAGCCGAATGGGTTGAGAAAGACCGCCTCGCAGTGCTTGCCGCTGAAGAAGAAGCTCGCCTTGCAGCGCAAGCAGAGCTGGAAAACGAAGGTAAAAATAGATGAGTCGAAACAAGAAACGTCGTCACACAAGCGAATGGGTCGAGTATGACGAAGCAGGCCCTACCCGCAAAGAGCGTAATGCCGATCCAGAAAGCTACGACAGCCGTCGCCGTAAAGGCCTGGCTGAACGTAAAAAAGTAAAGTCCGTGTTCCAGAAGGATCAGGACGCCAAAGCCGTTAAAAAAGGCAAGCAGGACAACGGTCATGCTCGCGGTCCTTTGGCGGATAAAATACGTAAACTGAATGCCGCAAAAGCGACCGGCACCAACAGCTGATCGCCGCTTCCATTTGATCTCCGCCGCAGGGTCTTCTAGTTTGAAGATGAACCCTGTGTGCGGAGATCACCCTCATGTCCCACTCTCCAGTCCATTGTGCCGGTATCAAACCGGTCGTTGTTTCTCTGCAAGAAGGCGAAACCTACGCCTGGTGCGCCTGCGGCCGCTCCTCTAATCAGCCATTCTGCGACGGCTCCCACCAGGGCACCGGAATAGACCCTGTTGTCTTCGTTGCCGAAAAAAACGCCCGTGTCGCCCTGTGCACCTGTAAACAGACCGCCACAGCGCCGGTATGTGATGGTAGCCATAAGCAGGTGACAGCGGCGGATGTTGATCAACCGGTTATTGCCAGGCAGGGTGATCGATCATAAAAAAGGTGTCTAAGCCGGTGATCTGACCAGACTTTTTCTACGTAGGTGACATTTTGAAATCACTGCCAGGAGGCGCGTTCTATGATTATCACTGCGCAACAGCTGTCCCGGCTCGACAGCCGTACCCGTATCAACACCATCAACTCGCTGTCTGGCTTCAAAAGCGCCAGCCTGATTGGCACCGTAAATGAACAGGGCGGTTATAACCTGGCGATCATCTCCTCCATTGTTCACCTCGGGGCTGACCCGGCACTGGTCGGCTTCATTGCCAGGCCCCATACAACACGCCGCGACACCCTGGAAAATATCCTCGCCACCGGCGTCTACACCATTAACCATATCCACGAAGGTATCATCGCCCAGGCCCATCAGACCTCTGCCCGTTATGACGCCGGGATCAGCGAGTTTGACGCCACCGGGCTGACACCGCTGATTACCGACCACAGCGCCGCACCCTACGTTAAAGAATCACACATTCGCTACAGCCTGCGTTTTGTTGAGAAACTGGATATTGCGGCCAACGGCACCCATATGATCATCGGCGAAGTCAGCGAGGTCCAGCTGCCGGACGACAGCCTCGACGCCAGCGGTAAAATAGACCTTGAAGCAGCAGGGACGGTGGCCATCTCCGGACTCGATCACTACCACAGCACCCGCACGCTCAACCGGTTCAGCTACGCCAAACCGGATCAACCGTTGTGTTCTTTATTGACGGAGCCGGTATAGCCCTCCGGCTCTGGATTTTGTAGCAGCGACGTCCCGTCGCGTCAGGGTTACATTGCCCGACTGTTCAGCACTCCCTGCCCTGAAATCCTTCTGCCTGCGCGGCGGCTGCTATACAATAGCCGCCCGCTGGAACTCAGCCGTACCCTGTGTAGCAGCGACGCCCCGTCGCGTCAGGGTAAAGCGGCCCTCGGTTGCTCAGAACTTATCAACGCAGGCAGACAACATGGCGCAGTACGACGTAATCATCATCGGTGCAGGAGCCTCCGGGCTGATGTGTGCAGCACAGGCAGGCTACCGTGGCCGCAGTGTACGGGTGTTAGAGCACACTAAAAAACTGGGCCGTAAAATCCTGATGTCCGGTGGTGGCCGCTGTAACTTCACCAATGTTCACAACGGCCCGGCCAACTTCCTCTCCAGCAACCCGCACTTCTGCAAATCGGCCCTTAGCCGTTACAGCGCCGCTGATTTTATCGAGCTGGTTGATCGCCATGGCATTGAATACCACGAGAAAACCCTCGGCCAGCTGTTCTGTAACGAGTCCAGCAAAGAGATGCTGCAACTGTTACTGACCGAAGCCGACTGGGCGGGCGCGACCATCCAGACCGAAACCGACGTCACCCGGATCAGCCCGATAGAAGAGGGCGGCTACCAGCTGCACACCAGCCAGGGCACATTCAGCTGCGAAAGCCTGGTGATCGCCACCGGCGGCCTGTCGATCCCCAACGGTGGCGCAACCAGCTTCGCCTTTGATATTGCCCAGCAGTTCGATATGAACATCCTGCCCCGCAGCGCCGCACTGGTACCGTTCACCCTGCAGCCCGCCATTCTGGATCACCTTAAACCGCTGTCGGGCATCTCCCATAAAGTCACCGCCAGCATTGGCGATACCCATTTCACCGAGCAGATGCTACTGACCCACCGTGGCCTCAGCGGCCCGGCCATTCTGCAGATCAGCTCCTACTGGGTGCCGGGCGGCGAGGTGCAGATCAACCTGTTCCCGGATCTCGACCTGGCCCAGTGGTTGGCAGAACAACGCCAGGCCAGCCCGAAAATGGCCCTGCACAACGCCCTGGGCCAGCTGATGACCAAACGCTTCGCCCAGACCCTGTGTGACCTCTGGTCCATCAACAGCACCCTGGCTGAACTGAGCAACACCCGCATCGACGAAATCGCCGCCATGTTCCACCGCTGGACCATCAAACCGGCGGGCACTGAAGGCTACCGTACCGCCGAAGTTACCCTGGGCGGCATCGACACTAACGAGCTGTCGTCCAAAACCATGGAAGCGAAAAAAGCCCCCGGCCTGTATTTTATCGGCGAATGCGTTGATGTAACCGGCCACCTGGGCGGCCACAACTTCCAGTGGGCCTGGGCCTCGGGGTATGCGGCGGGGATGTTTGTGTAGTTCTCCCTGTGGGACCGGTGTCCCCACCGGGAAGCTTTCATTCTGAAGGCGCACAAAGCTCAACCTGTACCTGTTGACCCGTCTACAGGTGCAGGCTTGATCATCGGCTCTCAATCAGAAAAGGAGGGCCGTAACAGTGAGTGGCAGATTCACCACAGCGTTATCATTCACCCGCACCATCCCCGCAGCACAGCGCGGAATACTGTTGGCGCTGATGTCTACCGGCCTGTTTGTACTGGTGGGGGTACTGGTGCGTATGCTCAGCGAGCGGATCGACCTGTTTCAGATCCTGCTGTTTCGCCAGCTGGTGTTCATCGTGCTGCTGATACCGGCAGTTCTGGCCTCACTGGACACCGTGCTTAAACCGCAGCAGCTCCCGTTGCACGCCTTGCGCATTGTTGGCGCGTTTATGGCGCTGTATCTGGGCTTTGTCACCGTCAGCCATCTCCCGCTGGCCGATGCAACCGCACTGGGGTTTACTCAGGTACTCTTTGTCGCGCTGATCTCCCGGCTGTTTCTCGCTGAATCTGTGGGCATGGCCCGGCTGTTCACCGTAATCACCGGCTTCGGCGGGGTGATGCTGGTGGTACAGCCCAGCTTTGCTGGTGTCTCGGTTCTTTATACCCTGGCAGGCTTAGCCGGGGCCGCGGGGGCTGCGTTGGCGGTGGTCTGTGTCCGACGGCTGGCACAGACTCAGCCTCGGGTTGTACTGCTGAGCTGGCAAGCGGTGTTTGTCGGGTTGCTCGCACTGGTTCCCGGCCTGGCGGGCTGGCAGTGGCCCACCCTGGATGAACTGGTATTGCTGCTGCTTGTAGGGGTAATTTCCTCCCTGGCACAATGGATTGGGGTAACGGCCTACCAGCTGGCGCAGGCCAATGTTGTGGCTAATGTTGAATACGCAAAAATCATCTACGCGCTGATCTTCGGCTACTGCCTGTTCGCAGAAATTCCAGATGCCACAGCACTGATCGGTGTGCTGGTGATCATTGCCAGCGCTGCGGTACCCTGGTTACTGAGCCATCGGTCAAAGCGGGCGGGATGATCTATGTAGACCCTGCCTGCGGATAGCGGCAGGCAGGGCGCTTAACACAAAGACGAGGCATCTATGCTGACGGTTTCTCAACTGGCAAAACACACCGGCATTTCACGCACCAGTATCCTCTACTACGAGCGTGAAGGCCTGCTGTTACCCGCCTGCAGATCAGACAACGGCTACCGCTGGTATGGCGATGCCGAGCGTAAAAAGCTGGAGATGATCCTTGCCTACCGTTCCTTCGGCGTCCCGGTTGCGCAGCTACATGATCTGCTGGGCCGGGCACATGAAGCCAGACAGGAGCAGATTCTGCATGATCAGTTCAACGTACTGGAAAAAGAGATTCAGCAACTGCGCCTGCAGCAGAAAGCCATTGTGCAGTTTATGGGCCAGCCCGAGCTGCTGGAAGAAAAGCACATTACCAAAGCCCGCTGGACCCAGGTGATGCGCGATGCCGGGCTGACCGATGCCGATATGCACAACTGGCATATTCAGTTTGAGAAAACCGAGCCCGCCGGACACCAGGGCTTCCTGGAGTCGCTGGGGCTGGGGGCGGGGGAGATCAAACGGATTCGGTTGTGGTCAGGCACATAAGTGGTGCCGGTTATTTACGAGCCGGTTGAGCGCCAGATGCGAGAAGATCATCCGGCTTAGCATCCTGTTTCGGCGCTTTTACTGCAGCGGGCCGGGCCAGCCACAGTGTGCCGACAATGGCGGCTGCGCCCAGCAGCTGGATGGGCGTCAAAGCTTCGCCCAGTATCAGCCAGCCCAGCAGGGTGGCACAGAGCGGGCTGCCGAGTGACATGAACGATAGTGTACTGGCGGGTAGCCGTTCGATACCTCGGAACCATAAACTGTAGGCGATCAGCGCACCAAACAGTGCCAGGTAGCTATAGCCAGCCACATTCAGCCCGCTCAGTGTGTCCGGCAGACCTTCCTGCCACAGTAGCACCGGCAGCAGCATTAGCCCTCCCAGCGTCAGTTGCCAGCCAGTCAGATTAAGCAGGCTCATGCCTTCCGGCCGTCCCCAGCGCTTGGTCAGCACAATACCCGTGGCCATGGATGCGGCAGCGGCGAGTCCCGCTAATACCCCTGCGGTATTCAATGACAGGCCCGGTTGTAGCACCAGCAACGCAACACCACTGATACCCACGGCACACGCAGCCCACTGCCGTGGTCTTACCTGTTCTGCCAGCAACAGTCTGGCCAGTAGCAGTACCAGAACTGGCTGACAGTTAGCAATCAATGCTGCCACACCCCCCGGTAGCAGGTAGGCCGACATAAACAGGAAATAGAAAAATGCACCGATATTCAGCGCCCCCAGGATGGCGACTCGCCACCACCACTCACCCTGTAGCCAACGACGGCTAATTAACAGCAGTATCAGGCCAGCAGGCAGTGCCCGCAAAAATGCTGCCAGCAATGGGCGACCATCTGGCAGCATTTCGGTAGTAATCAGATACGTACTGCCCCAGATCAGTGGGGCCAACAGGGTAATGAATATGTCCGTAGCAGGGGAACGCTGTGCCATCGTAAACTCCTTGGGAAGGCAGGCTTAATCTCGGATTATAAACGGGTCGTGTATAGCCGCACCAGGTAACCCATGTCTATTTGGCTGTCACGGCATCTTGTGTTGAAAAGCGCGTATATCGCCAGTCCGGTAGTGGGATCGTCCGCTGGGTGCTGGTGTTACCTGGCTATAAATAGAAATGAAATTTTTAATGTTAGTTTCACTAACATATAACGATTAATTTTCAAGACGAGGTGTACGGGCCTGCTCAAATCTCTACAGGTCTGACATTCCGGCTCTGCGTGTTGCTAAATATAGGCCATAGTGAGGCAGAGATTTCTTAGTAATAAAAATATAAATACTTGTATATAAATAAGTTATTTTCAAATCCCTAGTTCGTTTATAGATAATCACTGCCCCCTTAAGCACTCGCCTCATCAAGCGTTCCTTCACCCTTACCATCGACAAAATAAAGTGATCCTGGATTTCATTCACCCTTGTCATCCAACACCCCTTCGGGCACTATCGTGAAAAATAACAAAAAATATTCACGAGGATTATCCAGTGTCTACAGCATTTCAGAACGTTGATCCAAACGGCTTGCTCGAATACTCCGTGGTGTATACGGATCGTTCCCTTAACCATATGTCAGCTGCTTTTCAGGGCGTGATGACGGATATCTCCGCCACCCTCAAGCAGGTGTACAACGCCCATGCCGTTGCCGTAGTGCCGGGCAGTGGCACCTTTGGCATGGAGGCGGTGGCGCGTCAGTTTGCCACTGATAAAAAATGTCTGGTGATTCGCAATGGCTGGTTCAGCTATCGCTGGAGCCAGATCTTCGATATGGGCAATATTCCTGCTGCCTGCACAGTACTGAAAGCGCGCCAGACAGCGCAGGGTAGCCAGGCGCCGTTTGCACCGGCACCGATTGATGAGGTAGTGGCGACCATCCGTGCAGAAAAGCCGGATATGGTGTTTGCCCCCCATGTGGAAACCTCGTCCGGGATGATCCTGCCGGATGATTATCTGCGTGCGCTGGCGGCAGCTGCCCATGACGTGGGGGCACTGTTTGTGTTGGATTGCATCGCCTCCGGCACCCTCTGGGTGGATATGAAAGCAATTGGCGTGGATGTACTGATCAGTGCGCCACAGAAGGGCTGGAGTGGCTCGCCTTGCTGTGCGCTGGTGATGATGAGCGAAAACGCCCGGACCCGTATCGACGCAACCCAGAGCAGCAGCTTCGCCTGTGATCTGAAAAAGTGGCTGCAGATTATGGAAGCCTATGAAAACGGCGGCCATGCCTACCACGCTACCATGCCGACCGATGCCTTATTTAAATTCCGCGATGTGATGAAAGAAACCGCAGAGTATGGCTTCGATAAGGTCCACGCGGCGCAGCAGGCGCTGGGGGATCAGATACGTGCTGTACTGGCAGAACGCGGCATTAACAGCGTGGCCGCGCCGGGCTTTCAGGCACCGGGCGTGGTGGTCAGCTACACCGGCGATGGCGAAATACAGACCGGCAAAAAATTCCTCGCCCAGGGGATGCAGATTGCAGCGGGTGTGCCCCTGCAATGTGATGAACCGGCGGACTTTACAACCTTCCGCATCGGCCTGTTCGGGCTGGACAAACTCTACGACGTAGATGCCGCTGTAACCACATTCAGCCAGGCCCTGGATCAGGTGCTGCAAGGCTGACATCGCTGCGGAGTTGCCTGTTTTGCCGTCAGCTGCTCCGCCTCTCTACGCCCTTGCATCAATCAGCGAAACGCTGAGGAGTGCGCTCGTCTGCTGGGCGTACCAATGCAGGGAAACACCACCGATTTACCAATAAAAATAAAGGTGAACAACAATGCGTATGACCCCAAAACTGACCCTGGCCGATGCCCAGCTGATCATGCAGGCCTGTGTCAAAAAGGCCGAAGAGATCGACGTGGATATGGATATCGCCATCACCGATGACAGCGGCTGTCTGTTGCTGTTCCAGCGAATGGACAACGCCCGTATTACCAGTATCGATATTGCCATGGGGAAATCATTCACCGCCTCGGCGGCGCGTAAATCAACCCGTGCTTACGGCGAAATCAGCGTGCCGGGCAAGCCTGCTTTCGGCATTAATACCAGCAACCAGGGGCGCTTCTCTATTGTTGCTGGCGGGCTGCCGCTGTTCGCGGATGAACAGATTGTGGGCGGCATTGGCTGCAGTTCCGGCACTCCGGATCAGGACGAGCTGGTGGCCCAGGCGGGTGTTGAGGCTTTCAACAGTTTTATTGTCACGTAACGCAGGCCAGCCTGCTGCCAGAAAGAACCACCGTGACTGTATTTTCTGGCTTTGTTGATCAGTTATTCAGGAGAGTGATTTATGTTCAGTAAAAAGGATCAGGTGCAAGGCTACGATGACGAGCTCTGGAGTGCCATGGCGGATGAAGAAACCCGTCAGGAACACCATATCGAATTGATCGCCTCAGAAAACTACACCAGCGCCCGTGTTATGCAGGCACAGGGCTCGGTGCTGACAAATAAGTATGCTGAGGGCTACCCTGGCAAGCGTTACTATGGCGGCTGTGAACATGTAGACCGGGTTGAGCAACTGGCGATGGACCGTGCCAGACTGCTGTTTGCAGCGGATTATGCAAACGTACAGCCGCATTCAGGATCGCAGGCGAACGCTGCTGTTTATATGGCACTCTGTGAGCCCGGTGACACCGTGCTGGGCATGAGCCTGGCCCATGGTGGCCACCTGACGCACGGCTCCAAAGTCAGCTTTTCGGGCAAAACCTACAACGCTGTGCAGTATGGGTTAAACGAGGCCACCGGTGAGATTGACTATGACCAGGTGCGCCAGCTGGCTCTTGAGCATACGCCAAAAATGATCGTCGCAGGCTTCTCTGCCTATTCTCGCACCGTAGACTGGCAGCGGTTTCGTGATATTGCCGACGAAACAGGTGCCTGGCTGTTCGTCGATATGGCACATGTTGCAGGCCTGGTGGCGGCGGGTCTGTATCCCAACCCGGTGCCCGTGGCCGATGTGGTAACCACCACCACACATAAAACACTGCGTGGCCCTCGCGGCGGCCTGATTGTTGCCCGCGCCAATGCGGAGGTAGAGAAAAAGCTGAACTCTGCCGTGTTTCCAGGTGGCCAGGGTGGGCCGCTGATGCATGTCATTGCTGCCAAAGCGGTGGCGTTCAAAGAAGCACTGGAACCTGAATTTACAACCTACCAGCAGCAGGTGATCGACAACGCCCAGGCAATGGCTGAGGTGTTTATCGAGCGAGGTTACGAAGTGGTATCCGGCGGCACCGATAATCATCTGTTCCTGCTCAGCCTGATCAGGCAGGGCATTACCGGTAAAGACGCTGATGCCGCCCTGGGGCGGGCAAACATCACGGTCAATAAAAACTCGGTGCCCAATGACCCGCAATCACCGTTTGTTACCAGCGGCTTGCGTATTGGGACTCCGGCGGTCACCAGCCGAGGCTTCACCGTACAGCACTGTCGCACGCTCACGGGCTGGATCTGCGATGTACTGGATGATATCGACAACGCCACCACGATCAGCAATGTGAAGCAAAAAGTCACCGCGCTTTGCGCTGGCTACCCCGTCTACAGCTAACGTCACACCCCTTGGCGCTTGATGTTCCTACCCGGCATCCAGCGCCTTTTTTTCGTTAGTTCACCCGGTTTCAGGACTGCGTTTATGTCTATTAGTGTGTTTGATCTTTTCAAAATCGGTATTGGGCCGTCCAGCTCCCATACAGTCGGCCCGATGCGGGCCGCACTGGATTTTACCCGGATGCTGGAACAACGAGGCTGCCTGCAGCAGGTCGCCCGTATCCGTATTGTACTGTTTGGTTCATTAGGCGCGACCGGTGTTGGCCATGGCACCGGCCCGGCCGTAATCCTTGGCCTGGAAGGGCAAGCGCCAGACACCATTAATCCGGCTTATCTGGATCGTCGACTGGCCGAAATTCGCCAGTACAAAGAGCTCCAGTTACTGGCTGATCACGCCATTTATTTCGATGAACAGCAGGATCTGCGCTATGTCATCGAGCCGCTGCCGCAGCATCCTAATGGTATGCGACTGGTCGCACTCGATATGGCGGGGATACAGCTACTGTCCCGTGAGTACTTTTCCGTGGGCGGCGGTTTTATCGTTGATGAAGATGAAATCAATGCCAGTGACCAGGCCATCGACCGCTCGACTGAAGGTGATATTCATATCCCGTATCCGTTCGACAGTATGGAAACCCTGCTGAGGCACTGCGCTGAGCAGCAGCTGACAATTGCCGACATCGTTATGGCCAATGAAAAGTGCCACCGCAGTGAGACTGATATTCGTCAGGGCCTGCTCGATATCTGGCAGGTCATGCAGGCATGTGTCAGCCGGGGCTGCGAGATGGAAGGCGTGCTGCCTGGTGGCCTTGAGGTTAAACGCCGGGCACCCGAGCTGTACCACAAACTTAAATCCCGCCCGGAGGCCGCCCTGCGGGACCCACTATCCGCACTCGACTGGGTGTCACTGTATGCGCTGGCCGTCAATGAAGAGAACGCCGCCGGGGGGCGGGTGGTAACGGCCCCCACCAACGGTGCTGCCGGGATTATTCCAGCGGTGCTGCATTACTACATGCGCTTCTATTACTCCGGCAATGATGCGGGCATTGTGCGTTTTATGCTGACCGCAGCAGCGGTGGGCATGCTCTGTAAACGTAACGCCTCTATTTCCGGGGCCGAAGTGGGTTGTCAGGGTGAGGTGGGCTCTGCCTGCGCTATGGCCGCCGCCGGGCTGGCTGCCGTGTCCGGTGGCACACCTGAGCAGGTCGAAAATGCGGCTGAAATTGCCATGGAACATAACCTGGGCCTGACCTGCGACCCCATCGCTGGTCTGGTTCAAATTCCCTGTATCGAGCGTAACGCGATGGCTGCTACCAAGGCGATTAATGCCAGTCGCATTGCCCTCAATGGCAACGGAGAACACTTTGTCAGCCTGGATAAAGTGATCCGGACCATGCGCGATACGGGTGCAGATATGCAGAGTAAATATAAAGAAACCTCGCTGGGCGGCCTGGCCGTAAACGTGATTGAGTGCTGAAAGCACAGCACCTGTAACAGGATGAGAGCGCTATGACAAAACGTGAATCTATGGAATTTGATGTAGTCATCGTCGGTGCCGGGCCGTCGGGACTGTCCGCCGCCTGCCGCCTGATGCAGCAGTCACAGCAACAGGGCCAGGAGATCACCGTCTGTGTGGTTGAGAAGGGCTCAGAAGTGGGCGCGCATATCCTGTCGGGGGCCATTGTTGAGCCCCGCGCACTGGATGAGCTGTTTCCCGACTGGCAGGCACAGGGCGCACCCCTGAATACGCCCGTGACCCGCGATGAGATCTACCTGCTGAAAAATGAAGAAAAAGGGCTGAAACTGCCCAATGCACTGGTGCCTGCCACCATGCACAACGACGGCAATTATATTGCCAGCCTGGGTAACCTGTGCCGCTGGCTGGCCGAACAGGCTGAAAACCTCGGTGTGGAGATCTTCCCAGGCTTTGCCGCATCAGAGGTGCTTTACCATGAAGATGGCAGCATCAAAGGGATCGCCACCGGTGATATGGGCGTCAGCCTGGCAGGCGAGCAGAAAGACAGCTACATGCCCGGCATGGAGCTGCATGCGAAGTACACAATCTTCTCGGAAGGCTGCCGGGGTCACCTGGGTAAATCACTGATCGAGCGATTTGAGCTGGATACACAGGCTGATGCGCAGCATTACGGCCTGGGCATCAAGGAACTGTGGGACATCAAGCCCGAACTGCACCAGCCAGGTCTGGCACTGCACGGCTCTGGCTGGCCGATGAGTGGCAATACCAGTGGTGGTTTTTTCCTCTATCACACCGAGAATAATCAGGTGGTGGTCGGGTTGATTATCGACCTGAACTACGACAACCCGTTGCTGAGCCCGTTTGATGAGTTCCAGCGGCTCAAGCATCACCCGGTGCTGAAGCAGTACCTGGAAGGCGGTAGTCGCATCTCCTACGGTGCCCGTGCGATTGCCAAGGGTGGTTACAATGCGCTGCCGGATATGGCCATGCCCGGTGGTCTGGTGATTGGTTGCAATGCTGGCACGCTAAACTTCGCCAGGATCAAAGGCACCCACACCGCAATGAAATCCGGCATGATCGCGGCCGAAGCGATCTTTGAAGCGCTGGCAGAGGGTTGTGAAGGTGGTAAAAAACTGGATCGGTTTGATCAGCAGTTCAAAGACTCCTGGCTACATGACGAACTGTATGCCAGCCGTAACTTTGGCCCCGCCATGCATAAATTTGGCCCCATGCTGGGCGGTGCGTTTAACTTTATCGATCAGAATATATTCCGTGGCAAACTGCCGTTCACCCTGCACGACAATCACCCAGACTACCGCCAGCTCAAACCCGCCAGCCAGTTCCAGCCCATCGACTATCCCAGGCCGGATGGCAAACTGAGCTTCGATAAACTGTCGTCGGTGTTCCTGTCCAATACCAACCACGAAGAAGACCAGCCCTGTCATCTGCAGCTAGCCGACAGCGCTATTCCACTGGGCAGCAATCTGGCGACATTTGCCGAACCCGCGCAGCGCTTCTGCCCGGCGGGGGTGTATGAGATTGTCGAAGATAACAGCGGCCCGCATTTTCAGATCAACAGCCAGAACTGCCTGCACTGCAAAACCTGCGATATCAAAGACCCGGCCCAGAACATCAGTTGGGTAACCCCGGAAGGGGGCGGCGGGCCTAATTATCCGAATATGTAGGATGGCCCTATCGGGGTGGACTATCAGCCTGCTGATATCACCCCGCTGCGAGTACTTTTTATACTATTCAAACGACAAATGCTTAACACCTTCCCGCCGGACCGGCGCTTTGGATTATCAGATTTTTAACCAATAATCTTATATAAATCAGCCAGTTAAAATAGGATTTCTGTAAAGATTAAAACCTGTAACCCCACCAAGGTGTTAAGCGAAATTGCATGCTAGCTGCTTGATAAGTAGAGACTTTTTCTGAAGAATAGCCAGTGAACCGCCGAACAGGCGGCTTAGAGACTCTGTAAGCACTGCGCCTGTTTCTGAACAGCGTGAACCGCCGAACAGGCGGCTTAGAGAGGCAGGAACATATTGCCGACTGTGGGTTCTGGGTGAACCGCCGAACAGGCGGCTTAGAGACGAGATGGACTTTGGAGCGGTGCTTGATGCTTGTGAACCGCCGAACAGGCGGCTTAGAGACCTGACCATGTGGAACAACATCATCCAGGACGGTGAACCGCCGAACAGGCGGCTTAGAGATGGAGAATGCGGTCTACCTCCTCGGAGAACAAGTGAACCGCCGAACAGGCGGCTTAGAGAATGATGTTGTATTGAATGGGCCGGGCCAGCGCGTGAACCGCCGAACAGGCGGCTTAGAGAGATGCCGGGCGTGCTGCAGCTGCAGATGATCAGTGAACCGCCGAACAGGCGGCTTAGCAGGGCTGGGGAACTCAGAAAATTATCACCCGCTGCCAACTCCATTCCAGTTGAGGACAGCTGTCCCACAGGGTAGGTTCTGCTGCCTGGCTCTGAACCTGCGCTGAAACCCCGTCTCTCCTGCGAACGCAGGAGCCCATAACCGCTGAAATAGGCATCACTTGCAATAGGGAGTTTTCAGCGTTGTTCTGGATACCCGCGTTCGCGGGTAAGACGAGTTGCCAACCCATTCCAGCTGAGGACAGCTGTCCCACAATGTACGTGCTATACCCTGGGATAGCTGCCTCAATCTGTAGCTCAGTCTTACTGAACGGTGGGTTTGAGCATCCCCAGTGCGCTGCTGTAGATCAGTTTGTGCAGTTTTTCTTCGACATCCGTTAACTGAATACTGTGCAGCAAGGCCGGGCTCAGGTGCTGTAGTGCGCTCTGCTCCCAGAGTTCTGTGCGGCTGGCTGAATTCAGTAGCCAGTTGGCCGGGGCCTGATCGCAGATCGCCAGCTGTACACGGTTGTTGTCGTTCAGCTGTTGGCGGTCCGGGTTGAGGATCTGATAGTCACAACAGTACCAGCTGTCCTGCTGGTATTCGCCCGCGTCCCAGCAGGGCTGGTCAAAGCTGTAGTTCAACAGCACCAGGCTTTTGCGGCTGGCGCGAAAGCGTTTTTCACGTGCCAGTGTATTGTTGGGCCAGTACAGCGGGCTGGTTCGCAACTGTTCCAGGCTGGCCAGTTGCAGTTGTTGCCCTTGCTGGGCTTGTTGCAGATGTGGCGATGGCGGGCTGCTGGCAGGGTGCAACAGCGGGGCGGCCTGGATAACCTGTTCGGCAAACGGAGATCCCAGTCGGGTCGGGTTGTCGCATTCCAGCAGATCACGCTGGGCCGGGCTGAGCTGTTCGCCTCGCTGGCAGAAGTTGCGGGCAAATGACATCGGCTGAGCTTGCAGATACAGATTGGGTTGCTCAACAGCGCGCTGGCGATGGCGGCCAATGCGCCCAGCCAGCTGCACCAGGCTGCGCACTGATAACAGGTCAGCAATGGCCCAGTCGGCATCAAAATCACGGCCAGTTTCCAGAATATTGGTACAGCAGATAATCACCACCAGATCACTGTGTTGCAGGAAGTGTTGGCGCAGTGCCGGGTGCTGGAGCACTGTCTGTTGCCAGTGTTGCTCATCTTTTCGGTTCAGCAGTGGGGCGACGGCCTGTTCCAGCAGGTAGCGGTCGAGCAGGGTGTAAGCGCTGTGATAACACACCAGCTTCCAGTGGGCCGGGGCGTTCTCGGCCAGTGCCAGAGCCTGCTGCTGGCAATGGGCGACGGTATCGCAGAGCAGATAACCGGTTGATACGCTCAACTCACGGCCCTGGTGGGTAAAGTAGCTGGCATGGTAGCTATGCAGTGTATGGAGGGTGCTGACCACGGCGCTGTTCGGTTCGGTGCTATCAGGCAGCCAGCCCAGTTTTCGCCGGGGTAGTGCTCTGGCGGTTTCCAGGCTGATCTGAGCCAGCGCCGGAGTAAAGTCCCGATAATGCTGGATAACGTTATCCAGCTGACTGGCCCGGGTATGAAACACCTGACCGGGCAGCTGGTTACTGGCCAGCATATTGAGCACCTGTACGGGCTTGCCGGTACGCTGCTCGAAAGCCGCCAGCCCGGCGTAGTACTGCGCTGCAAACTGTTCAATCAGTGTTGGCGACAGAGTGGCGGACACCAGCATCAGTGCCCGACCAAAATAGCCACAACACCAGGCCCAGCGACCCAGGCTGATCAGATCCTGATCGCTGTAGCTGTCCAGCTCATCAAACAGGGTATCGGCGCTGGCGATACGGAACATCGGCAGCAGCTGGCTGCCACGGTCACCTTCCAGCGCATGGGCCAGGTGGTCGGTGGTGGCGACAACAACAGCTTTTTCCAGCAGCGGCTGTAATGACGCTGCGCCCAGCCCGACCAGTGGGTGGCGCTCACCACTGTAGCGTTCTACCTCCTGCCAGCTGAACTCCATATTGTTCTCCGGGCAACCGGCGGCGGCGCTGTCGGGCTCGGTTTGTGGAGCTTGCTCAAACAGCGCTCGCTCCAGTGATACGCCGATCAGGGTGGCCAGGTGGTGGGGTTTAATGCCCAGTTCATCGCGGTAAGCCTGGCTGGTTTGTACGGTCAGGCTGCGATAGCCCAGCGCAGTGGTTAACCGGGCGCGGCCCGTCGCGGCGCACAGAGCACTGAGTGCGGCGCGGGTTTTTCCGGCTCCGGTCTCGGCCAGCATTACACCGAAAAAGCCCTGATGTGCGGTTTTATCTGCTTTGAGGCGGGCGGCAACCAGCTGTTGCTGTAACTCGGGTTGCCAGCGAAAGGGTGCGGGCACTCCCCGCACGCGGCTCTTGATGCCTTGTTCGATATTGTGTTCCAGCCGTAATGGGCTGAGTGCTTTGGGCAGTTCGGCACTGTCCAGCTGCTGCCAGTCGGGCATTCGGCTAGGCCATTGCTCCAGCTCCAGCCAGAGCTGGCGGGTCCAGCGGGCGACTTTTAGCAGATGGTCCGTCAGACTGTCGGCCGCCTGGCCGTCCTGAGTGTTGGCGATTATCTGCTGCCCAATGGGGTACTGATTATGGCCACTGGGTTGTTGACGATATGGCTGTTTTTGCTGTGAACCCAGGTAGTCGCTGGTAACCAGTAACGGGCGCAGGTGGTGGTACAGCATGCCCATCCAGCCGGTTGCCGCGCTGCCGGTTTTATCAAAACCGGGTAGCAGCGGTTGAGGTGGCTGGCTGTCGGTGTGGCGCAGCTGTTTAAGTTTTTCCACCTGGCTGGCCACGGCTTTTTGCCAGCCAGATTGACGCCAGGGCAGGGCGGGGCTGTCAGGAAAACGGAGAAACGCCTCGATCTCGGCCGGGCTGGCCCCCTCACGTACCAGCCGGGCTTTATCCCCTGGCGCGGCGTTAAAGCCCAGTCCATCGCGAAAATCATCCGGCAGGCGGTGGTGGCTCAGTACCAGCCAGCCGATGCCTGCCAGAATTGGTGCCCAGCTGCCGCTTTGTGAGGCCCTGGCAAACAGCCGGGGTTGCTGCCAGCGCTGTGGCAGTTCAGCCGCCTGACGCTCAAACCAGGCGGCGACGTTCTCCGGGGTATCCAGCTGCGCCAGCCACTGATGGTCGTAGCCTTTATCCTGGGTGGGCTTTTGTAGCAGTTCAGATAACAGCAGCCAGCTGACCACCTCATGGCGGACCGCATCCGGCTGGCAGCTGTGGGCACTCAGTTTGGCCTGGAAGCCCAGTGTCGCTTTACCCAGATCATGAAACAGCGCCGCCAGCCGCAGAATGCACAGCTGTAACTGTTGCCAGCGGCTCAGCGGTGTCCAGTCCTGCTGTTTTGTCTGGCGTACTGAAAAGCAGTAATGGCCCTCGGGCGAAAATGCCTGATGGGCTCCGACAATACTGATCAGCCGGGTTTCTGAGGTGCCCCGATTTCGATAGATCGCCACCGCAGTATGACGGCTGAGCCCCCGTTTGCGATGGCGGGTACGCAGGTCGGTTTTCAGCTCATCCATTAAATTGGCCAGCCCCTCCTCAGACAGCGGCCCCTGCCAGCTGCGTCGGCCAATCTGGGGCAGATATTTGGACAGTACCCGCTGGCTGCGAGGAAAGGCTTTTTTCGTACATTCACTGATGCAGGTGATAATCATCCGGCCAGCCCCCGACAGCGCGTCTGCATCACCTCAAATAACACCTCCAGCGCCTGTTCATCTTTCAGCTGGCGTAGTGCCCGTTTACGAAATTCGCTTTCGCTGGTTTCCTCAGCGGCGCATTGAAACGCCACCGGCATAATGCAGCCATCTTTGATCACATCTGCCAGATCAAACACCAGCGCACCACGGCGGGTTTTACCATGCACCAGCGGAAAGCTGTGGGGGATACCCAGCACCCAGAGCACCAGCCCGGCCAAGCCATAGGCCAGATAGTTACCCTGATCCAGAAAGCGGTTGGCCAGGTCGGGCGCACTTTGCGGCTGGCGGCTGAAACCTTCGATACTCAGATGCCGGGCCAGTAACCGATACAGCTGTTTGCTCATCTCACCCTCGGCAGCCAGCAGCGAGCCGGTGCTACTGATGGTTTCCAGAGTCTGCAGATAACGGCTGAGTACCGGGGCCGGGTCCAGCGTGGCCTGAAACAGCCGGGCCCAGCCTTCTTCCACCACCTCGCAGCGCTGGCGTTGAAAATCAATGGCGGCCTGCAAGCGCCACTGCTCATCAAACCACTGCCGGGCCCAGGCCTGGGCATAGCCTGGTTCGCGGTATTCACTTTGGGAAGCCAGATGCAGTGGCGTGCCCTGGCCGCCGCTAAAGGCCACCATCACCCCCTCAGAAGACAACAAACGAGCGGCTTGTTGAGTCAGTGAGGTGCCCGGCCCCAGTAACAGCACACAGATGCTGGCAAAGGGGATCGACCAGTGATATTCAAATGCCTCCTTACGGCGGGCCAGTGTCAGGCGTTCGTTATTGACCATCACCCGGCATTGCTCCAGGTAAGTGATGCCTTCGCGGTGGGTATAAAGCTGACTCATCCCTGATGTCCTTTTCTATGCCTGAACCGAAGATCATGATGCCTGTTATCGGGTGTATACAAAGCCGCCTGTGCGGCGGTGAAAATTTACAGTCATCATCGTAAAGCCGCCCGTTACGGCGGTGACCTGTTGGTATACGCCTGGCGTGCCCCGCTGGACACTCCCCATAGTGATAGATCTGTCTATCTCCTGATGTCTGTATATATTCTGTGCAGTTTTAGACGGCGAACGCTTGTTCCGCTTTGCCTGGGGTGACAGCCTGCAGGTTCATTCGGCATTTTCAGGGAGGGAACACCATGTCGAACAGCTTTCGACAGCACTGTCAGGCGGTGGCCGAGCTGCCTGTTGATAAACAGTTTGAGGCCTTGCGCAGTGAGGTCTGCCATGCCCGTGCCACACCGGTGGTGATTGATGAGACTCCGCTCGATTTTCTGGTGTTTCTGATCAACTGCAGTGATAAAAAACACAGCCCCGAAACCGTCCGCAGCTACAGTGCGGCGCGGGCGTTACTGGCCGACAGCACATGGTTCAGCAATGTGCTGGCTACCATTCCAGGGCTGGTCAGCCATGCCATCAAGTTCGCGGATGCCCGTTACACCGGCAGTCTGTTTATCCCCCAGGTAGCCGATAGCGACGCCAGTTTGCACTACGTTTCCAGCGCCAGCACCGAACTGCGAAAACCCTGGGATTGGGCGGGTAACAGTGCTGCACTGGGGCGCAAGGTGCTGTTCAGTACAGCGTTCAGCTGGCAGGGCGAAGTACTGACGCTAACCGAAGCGCTGGCCCGACGGTTACCGCTGTTTGTGAACGCGCTACTGGAACTGGGCCTTAACGAGCCACAGTGGCAGCAGTTGCAACAGGCCGTTGATAGCGCTGTGCAGCCGCGCACACCGGGTGGGGCCAGCTATAAAACCCTTTACTTTCCACGGCTGGAACAGGGTGATTATGTGCTGCTAACGCCGGTGCCCTCGGTCGCCATGCAGCGTGAGATTTACCAGCGCACCCTCAGCCAGGCCCAGCCTGATAGCCACTACATGCGTACCCGCCGCCACCGGGTGGGCGAGAGTAAACCGCAGAATGTGGGGGATTTTTATAACTCGATCCGTGGTTCAGTAACGATGCTCCATGGTGGGCTGTTCAACCCGACTCAGGCCAGGGACGATCGTCGGCTGGCCGTTTTTCTGGCCGGGCGGCCTGTCTGGGGCGCAATCCGGTTGCAAGACAGCCCCGATGGTAAAACAAAGGTGTCCCCCTTTGCCTTTATCGACGCCGAGCAGGCCAGTGGCCACTACGACAGTCACCGTCGCAGCTGGCAGCGCCAGATACTGGCCCCCAACTTTTATCGCTTGCTGTGCCACACGTTGCTGGTGCCGGTGCTGGATTATCGTAACCGTTACCTGATGGGCGAGCTGGACATGGCCAGTAAACAGTCGGCGCTGCACTGGCTGGTGTATGGCGATATTCAGAACGAGGACGGCCGACAGCAATGTGAAACGGCCATCGTTGATGAGCTGGTGCGCCAGTTTCATCGCCTGAACACAGATAGAACCTTGTCCTCCGTGGCGCTGGAGGTGTTACGCCAGACCACCACTGAACTGGTTGACCAGCTTCAGCAACACCGCCAGAAGGAGGCTCACCATGGCCACTGAACTGCTTTGCCTGCAGGGGCTGCAGGCTGATGACATCAACCTGGCCGCCAGTGATTATCTGCACCATTCGCTGTCACTGCCCGCGCTGGCCGGGTTTGTCCATCGGCTGGAGCGCAGCCTTAACAGCCTGGGCGGTGAATACAGCACCGCCGATACCCGGTTTATGGTGATCGTACGCCAGTGCAGTGCCAGCCATGGTTTCCCCCGAGGGGTAACCTCGGACTATGGCAGCGCCACTAAAGCAGCCGCGCCTCGGCTGATGTATCAGTATCAGGGCCGGGCGACAGTGGATCTGCTGATCCGTTTCCAGGTTGATGGTTTTGCCGCCGGGCTGGATGAACTGCTGGACCCGGATGCACTAAGCATCGAACTGGCCGGGATGCACCTGTGTGGTGGCACCCTGGCTGCGGTGGCCCCGGAACAGATCAGTATATTATGCAAGGCCGAACAACAGCAGCGGCACCTGCAGAACCTCAGTGTCGATGGCTACCTGCTGGAAGATATGTCGCCTTTGCTGGCTACCGAACCGGCAACATTAACCGATCAAACAGAACAGGCCGAGACTGACCGTCTGCAACGGCTGCTGACCCTCACCGCCAGGCCCCGTGATGGCAGCCGCACTGAACATGGCTACCTGGTGCCTGCCGCTATTGGTTACCGGCTGCTGGAACCCCCGCAACCGCGCTATCAGCGCAACGCCGCTGAACAGTACCACCACGCCTTTGCCGAGCCCATGCTGGGACTTGTCCGGTTGCGCAGCTGTGCCAGCTACCGCCGCCAGCACCGTAACGAACCGATCGCCAGCTGGTGGGGCTACCGCCAGCAGGGCAATGCACTTTATCTGGCTGCCGATGCGCAGGCTGATCACTGAACATAAGGAGATGAACTGATGACTACAGGCTTCCGATTTCCCCAGCTGCTGTCCTACACCGGCTCACTGAAACCTTCGCTGGGCTTTTTCTTCGCCCTTAACGATGACAAGCGCCAGCCCGTAACGGTGGAAGAAGAGTCATTGCGCGGTGTGATTGCCAACTATGGCGCAGAGAAAAAAGGTCAGAACACGGGCCGCCCTAATCTGCAACTGGTTGATCGTGCCCACCTGCCAGCCAGCTGCCGTGAGTGTGAGGTCAGCTTCACCCTGACCATTCTGGGTAACGCCCTGCGGCCACATGCCTGCAACAATGCCGAAGCGGCGGCCAGCCTGGCGGAGCTGGTCAGTGTGTATGCCAGCAAAGGCGGATTTGAATACCTGGCCGGGCTGTATGCCGACAATATCGTGCGTGGTCGCTGGCTATGGCGTAATAAAAGTCTGGCACAGCAGCTGGATATAGAAGTGAAAGCGGGCGAGGAATGTTTTGCTTTCACCCTGCAACGCCACGGCGGCCAGCAGGAAACACTCACCGCACAGCCAGAAGAAGGCCTGGCCCGGCTGCCCCAGCTGATTGCTGATGCCCTGGCCGGGCAGAGCCCACGTTGCCTGCTGGAGATCAGCGCCCGGCTGGATGTAGGTGCAGGCCAGGAGATCTACCCCTCGCAGGAGCTGCCACTGGAAGGGGAAGATAAACGGGCAGGGGGCCATAAAAAATCACGGCTGCTGGCGTCTACCCCGGTGGATGGGGTGAACCAGGCGGTGCTGCATTCGCAGAAAATCGGCAATGCCCTGCGCACCATCGACCGCTGGTACCCAGAGGCAGAGCCACACTATCCGCTGGCTATTGAGCCCTTTGGTGTTGATGGTGGCCTGCAAACGGCCCACCGCACCACCAAACAGTCCTCCTTTTATGGCCTGCTGGAAACTCACTATCAGGATTACCTCAATGGCCTTGCCGAGGTGGACAACGCTGCACAGCTCAGTGATGACATGGAACAGTTGCACTTTGTGATCGGCTGCCTGATCCGTGGTGGTGTGTACAGCAATGAAAAAAGCAAAAGCTGAGGAGCTGATATGGAACGCTGGTATCGAGATTTTCGTATCGACAGCCGCCAGCAGGATTGGCCCGCACTGAGCAGCCGGTTACTGCATGGCCTGCACGCCTGCATGTCCAATATGGCCGGGGAGCTAGGTGCAAACCCGCTGGCCCTGGGCTTTCCCGGCTGGAACAGCCAGGGGGTGGGGAACCTGTTCCGGCTGGTCAGCCACCATCCCGCCGCGCTGGAACAGATCGAGTATGAGCCGGTAATCGCCCGGCTACTGGAAAGTATGGCGGTGGAACTTAGCCCACTGGCCCTGGTGCCGGAAGCACGGGTGTTCGCCGAGTTCAGCTATCGCCGGGACCGCCAGCCAGAAAAGCGCTTCACCGGCTTCACCGCCCGACAAAACCGCCGCCGGGAACGGCGCGGTCAGGAAGTACGTGACCCGGCCCGCCGCTCCAGCCGCCAGCCAGATCATTTCATCCGCCTGCATAGCAGTGAAAGCGGCCATGGCTATTGCCTGTTCCTGCGCCGCAGCGCCCTGGAGCGGGAAGCCGGGCAACAGCCAATCAATATAAACCGCTACGGCCTCTCCACCGCAGAAGCGCCCAGTGCGATACCGCACTTCAGTTAATCTGACAGGCCAATGCTTAACACCTTCCTGCCGGGAAGTTGCTGTGCGGTTTATCAGGTGCTGATAATAAGTGCAATACTATCAATAAGTTACAGTTAGTACCTGGTTAAGTATTGCGACAGAAGTAAAACGAAGGTGTTAAGCATATTGCTGCCCTAACTAATTGATAACAAACTGGTTATTCAGCAGAATAGCCGGTGAACCGCCGAACAGGCGGCTTAGAGAAGACACATTCAAGAAACCATTCGTAGGTTTCCGTGAACCGCCGAACAGGCGGCTTAGAGATGCAAACGTCAAGGATCGGGCCGAAACCGAACGTGAACCGCCGAACAGGCGGCTTAGAGACGGACCGCCCACCCGGACCCATTTTATTCGCGGTGAACCGCCGAACAGGCGGCTTAGAGAAAGAGATGATCCTTCAATTGTATAACCGCCCGGTGAACCGCCGAACAGGCGGCTTAGAGAAGAAAAGCCATGTTGAAGGTTTCAACACGTACGTGAACCGCCGAACAGGCGGCTTAGAGAAGTGCAGCTTGGTTTAAAACCTGTTGATGTTGGTGAACCGCCGAACAGGCGGCTTAGAGAAGCAGTTCAGAACCAAATATCGTCACGCTGTCGTGAACCGCCGAACAGGCGGCTTAGAGATGGCAAATCAATCAGGCGCAATTCCAGCTTTAGTGAACCGCCGAACAGGCGGCTTAGAGAATAGACAGCGCAATACCGCCAATCGGCCCCAGGTGAACCGCCGAACAGGCGGCTTAGAGATGTGTACGGACCTGTGTTGCTCTGGCTGGCAGGTGAACCGCCGAACAGGCGGCTTAGAAATGCAGAGTAAGTTCAGACTATCATTGTCCGCTGCCAATTCCTTCCAGCTGAGGACAGCTGTCCCACAGGGTATGTGCTACGCCTATGGTTTTGTAATGCTCCGAAGCTGTGTCAGATACTCCGTCTCTCCTGCGAACGCAGGAGCCCACAACCACTGAAATCTGCATCGTGTGTAATAGCGGGCTTCCAGCGTTGTTCTGGATACCCGCGTTCGCGGGTAAGACGATATGAGTGTTCATCCAGCTGAGGACAGCTGTCCCACAGGGTGTGTGCTACGCCTATGGTTTGTAATGCTCAGAAGCTGTGTCAGATACACCGTCTCTCCTGCGAACGCAGGAGTCCACAACCACTGAAATCTGCATCGCGTGTAATAGCGGGCTTCCAGCGTCGTTCTGGATACCCGCGTTCGCGGGTAAGACGAGATTCCAGCGTTGTTCTGGATGCCCGCGTTCGCGGGTAAGACGAGCTGAGGGTCTTATTTCCTGGCACTTAACTGTGCTGACTCTACAGTCTGGCTGATCAGGGCGTTGATGGTCATCGGGCCGACACCGCCTGGCACCGGGGTAATGGCAGCGGCACGTTCGGCCAGACCTGTTTTCTCGATATCACCGATGCCACCTGGGTGGTAACCGGCATCGACAACCACAGCGCCATCTTTGATCCAGTCTGCTTTTATCAGCTCTGGCTTGCCCACGGCACCGATGACGATATCGGCGCGGGCGATCTCTGCGGCGATGTTGGTGCTGCGCGAATGGCAGATGGTGACGGTGGCGTTGGCATTGAGCAGCATGGCGGCCATCGGTTTGCCCAGGATCGGGCTGCGGCCCACCACGACGGCGTGTTTGCCTTGCAGGTCAATATCGTAGTGTTTGAGCAGGTGCATAATGCCCGCTGGTGTGGCTGAGCCAAAGGCCTGTTCACCCATGGCCATGCGGCCAAATCCCTGGGTGGTGACGCCGTCGACATCTTTTTCCAGCGCGATGGCATCGAAGCAGGCGCGCTCGTCGATCTGTGCAGGCACGGGGTGCTGCAGCAGAATGCCGTGTACATCCGGGTTGCTGTTCAGGGCGTCAATTTCAGCCAGCAGCTGTTCGGTGGTGGTGTGTTGCCCCAGGGTGACTTTGATCGATTGCATACCGATGCGGGCGCAGGCGTTTACCTTCATTTGCACGTACGTGGCGGAGGCGGGGTCATCACCGACCAGGATAGTGGCCAGGATCGGAGTGCTGCCACCGGCCTGTTTGAGTGCGTCTACATGGCTGGCCAGTTGCTGTTCACGGCTTTTGGCCAGGGCTTTTCCATCCAGAATCTGAGCGGGCATAACATGTCCTCTTTGTCATACAGCGACCGGGTGTCATACACAGACAGGCGTCGCGTTGGGTCGAACGAAAGTGAAAGGGCGGAAGGGAAAAACTGTGCAGAGTTTTAGCGGACTCCAGCCCGTTCATTGATAAATTGGGTGTTGCTATACAAGGGTGTTGCTATAAAGGATGAAGCGACTGCGTATTCTGCTTCAGGGCTTATCTCGAATCCTGCGGCAACGTACCAGGCACCGGGGTCGAAATAGCAGGCAACGCAGCCGCTTCAAAACAGGTTTGTAAAACCAGGCTGATCAAAGAGCGGATCAAAAAGCACCACGTCACCCGGTCTCAGGTGCCGTGGCGTAAGGGTGCTCAGTAGGGCAACAGAGCACCGGAGGTGATCAGCACTTGATCTTTTCCATGGCTGGATCATAGATAGAACGCAGCGATGGGGTCACTTTGTAGCGCACGCATTCCACTTCGACCTCGAAGCTGACACTTTCCAGCCAGTCTTTGGTGATACCACCGTCATGGTGGATGTAACCCATGGCCACGGTTGCGCCCACGCTATGGCCAAACATACCGGCGGTGGTGCGGCCAATGATCTTGCCATCGGCCCAGATGGGCTCTTCGTGGTAGCACAGTGGTTCCGGGTTCTCGAACAGGAATGCCACAAAGCGTTTGGTCAGTGTGCCTTTGGCCTTCTGTGCCAGCAGCGCGTCTTTGCCGATAAAGCCACCGTCTTTATTGAAGTCAGAGGCAAAGCTCAGGCCCGCTTCCAGTGCGGTGTCTTCGTCGGTGATATCGTGACCCCAGTGGCGATAGCACTTCTCCATCCGCAGGGAGTTCATGGTGTGGTAGCCGTAAGGCTTGATGCCAAACTCTTCACCGGCGGCGCAGATCGCCTCGTAAACACTCGGTGCAAACTCGGTCGGGATGTACAGCTCCCAGCCCAGTTCACCAACGTAGGTGATACGCGAGGCGCGTACCAGGGCGTAGTGGATGTCGATCTCACGGGAGGTGGCAAACGGGAAGGCCTCGTTAGACAGATCCGCCTGAGTCAGTTTGCTCAGAGTGTCCCGTGCACGGGGGCCCATCACGGTGACAACGGCCATGGCCGAGGTCATATCAGTGATCACCAGCTGGTGCGCGCCCTTGTGGCGGCGCAGCCAGTCCAGATCGCGGGTCTGACAGGCGACACCGGAGACGATCAGGAAGCGATCCTCTGCCAGCCGGGTAACCGTTACGTCAGCTTCGATGCCGCCACGTTCGTTCAGCCACTGGGTGTAGACCATTTTGCCGGGTGCCACAGCAACGTTGTTGGAGCAGATCCGGTTCAGGAACATCTCGGCATCCGGGCCTTCCACCTGGTATTTACAGAAGGAGGACTGGTCGATTACGCCCACGGTGTTACGCACCGCTTCATGCTCGGCTTTGTTGTTATCAAACCAGTTCTGGCGGCCAAAGCTGTATTCATACTCAGCGGCCTGGCCTTCGTTGGCGAACCAGTTGGCCCGCTCCCAGCCATTTTCGGTACCGAATACCGCACCCTGAGCCTTGAGCTGTTCATGCAGTACGGAGCGGCGTACACCACGGGAGGTTTTGAACTGCTTGAACGGGTAGTGGGTTTCGTACAGCAGACCCAGGGTTTCAGTGGTGCGCTCCTGCAGATATGCCTGAGTGCCCTGGAACGGCATATTACGACGGACATCCACATCCCAGAGATCACGTGGGGCGTGGCCTTTGTGAATCCACTCGGCTAGCATCTTGCCAGCACCGCCAGCAGACTGAATACCGACGGAGTTGAAGCCAGCGGCAACAAAGTAGTTACCCAGCTCTGGTGCTTCGCCCAGGTGGTAGCGATCATCCGGGGTGAAGGACTCAGGGCCATTGAAGAACACCTGCAGGCCGGTTTCGGTCAGCTTTGGCACCCGGTGCATGGCGGCTTCCAGGTAAGGCTCCAGATGGTCGAAATCTTCTGGCAGTTCGTCGAAGTGGAAATCTTCCGGGATGCCTTTCATGCCCCAGGGTTTGGCGTTGGGCTCGAACATGCCGATCAGCATCTTGCCCGCGTCTTCTTTGTAATAGCAGTAGCCGTCCATATCCCGCATGGTTGGCAGGCCGTGCTTGAGGTCGGGCATGTTTTCGGTCACTACATAGAAGTGCTCGGCGGCATGCAGCGGTACGTTCACGCCTGCTTTTTTGCCAAACTCCCGCGCCCACATACCGGCACAGTTGACCACGTATTCGGCATCGATATCGCCGTGTTCAGTGATCACGCCTGCCGCTTTGCCGTCGCGGATTTTCATATCCAGCACTTTGCAGTTTTCGATGATCTTAGCGCCGCCCAGCCGGGCACCCTTGGCCAGTGCCTGGGTGGTGTCTACCGGGCTGGCCATGCCATCCATCGGCAGATGGATCGCGCCCATCACATCGTCCACGTTCAGCAGTGGCCACATCTCTTTGGCCTGGTCCGGGGTGATCAGGTCACAGGGGAAACCACAGACTTTGGCCATGGACGCGCCGCGTTTAAGCTCGGACAGGCGTTCGGTATTGGTGGCGATGGTCAGCGAGCCATTACGGACAAAGCCGGTGGCCTGGCCGGTTTCGGCTTCCAGCTGCTCGTAGAGGCTGGCGGAGTAGTTGGCCAGCATCGACATGTTGTAGGTGGCACGAAGTGTCGGCACCAGGCCGGCGGCATGCCATGTAGTACCGCAGGTGAGGGTGCGGCGTTCCAGCAGCACCACATCGGTGATGCCCAGTTTGGTCAGGTGGTACGCGATGCTACAGCCGATAACACCGCCACCGACGATAACAACCTGTGCAGATGAAGGAAGTTGTTTAGTCATTATTATTGTTCTCCAGACCCCGGCCCTGTTGCGGGGTGTGTTTATCAGGGTAGGAGCCAGCTTGCTGGCGAAACGGCCATGGCCAGAAATCGCCAGCAAGCTGGCTCCTACGGTAGTGAGTCAGGCGTTAGCTGAAAACCACGGTTTTATTTCCGTGTACCAGGATGCGATCTTCCAGGTGGGCGCGCAGGCCACGGGCCAGTACGGTTTTCTCAACGTCTTTACCCAGCCGTACCAGATCATCCACCCGGTCGCTGTGGCTGACGCGTGCCACGTCCTGGTCGATGATCGGGCCTTCATCCAGCTGCTCGGTCACGTAGTGGCAGGTTGCACCAATCAGTTTCACCCCACGACGGGACGCCTGGTGGTACGGCCTGGCACCGATAAAAGAGGGCAGGAAGCTGTGGTGAATATTGATAACTTTATGGCGGTATCTCTCACACAGTGCCTGGGGCAGAATCTGCATGTAACGCGCCAGTACGATGCAGTCTGCGGCGTACTCTTCGATCAGGCGCTCGGTTTCCGCAAACCCAGGGGCTTTGTCATCTTTATTAACCGGTACATGGTGGAACGGAATACCGTACCACTCAACCAGCCCGCGCATATCTTCATGGTTGGAGATTACGCAGGGGATATCACACTTCAGGTCACCGCTTTTCCAGCGATCAAGCAGGTCGGACAGGCAATGGCTGCCTTTGCTGGCCATGATCACCACTTTTTTGGGTACCGCACTATCGGTGAATTTCAGATTGAGCTGAAACCTGTCTGCCAGCGAGGCGAACTGTTCCTGCAGGCCTTCAATGCCGAAGGGCAGGGAGTCCGCCTGGATCTCGAAACGGGAGAAAAACCAGTTGCTGTCTTCATCTGAATGGTGAGCAGCTTCTGAGATCCAGCCACCATTGCGGGTAATCACTTCACCCGCGTGGGTGACAATTCCTACCTGATCAGGGCAGTCCAGCAAGAGTCGATATGTACGGTTCATCAGTGTTATTCCTTAAGGCCAGCGATTTTTATTGTTGGGAGATCAGAGTGCCTGTTCCAGCTCAGGCAACACATCAAACAGGTCCGCCACCAGGCCGTAGTCCGCGACGCGGAAAATAGGCGCTTCTTCATCTTTATTGATAGCGACGATCACATTGGAGTCTTTCATGCCGGCCAGGTGCTGAATGGCACCGGAGATACCCACGGCAATGTACAGTTCCGGCGCGACGATTTTGCCCGTCTGGCCGACCTGCATATCGTTGGGGACGAATCCGGCATCCACAGCGGCGCGAGAGGCACCCACCGCCGCGCCGATCTTGTCGGCCACTTTTTCCAGCATCGGGAAGTTATCGCCGGACTGCATGCCACGACCACCCGACACAATAATCCGCGCAGCGGTGAGTTCCGGGCGCTCAGAGACGCTCATCTCTTCACTGATAAAGCGTGATAAGCCACTCTCAGCCGCGCCATCGTGCTGAGTTACCGGTGCATTACCACCACTGGCTTCAACGGCGGTAAAAGCAGTGCCACGTACGGTGATTGCTTTGACAGTGTCACTGCTCTGCACGGTCGCCAGAGCGTTGCCTGCATAGACCGGACGAACGAAGGTATCGCTGCTGACTACTTCAGTGATATCAGAAATCTGTGCAACGTCCAGCAGGGCGGCAGCGCGTGGCAGCAGGTTTTTACCGGTGGTAGTAGCGGCTGCCAGCAGGTGACTGTAACCGGAAGTCTGGCAGAGGTTTACCAGCAGCGGGGCCATATTCTCCGGCAGCTGGTGCGCTAGGGCGGCGTTGTCAGCCACCACGACGGCGCTTACACCGGCCACGGCTGCAGCCTGTTCGGCGGCACCGCCACAGTTTTCACCGGCAACCAGCAGGGTAATTTCACCTGCACCGGCGTTTTTCAGCGCGACGGCGGCCTGTACGGTGTTCAAGGTGGCAGCTTTCAGAGTGTTGTTGTCATGTTCAGCAATAACCAGAATAGACATTAGAGTACCCCCGCATCAGTTTTCAGTTTTTCGACCAGTTCGGCGACATTCGCCACCATTACACCCGGTTCACGTTCAGCTGGGGCAGTCATTTTCAGTGTGCTCAGGCGGTGTGCTGTGTTGATGCCCAGCGCATCGGTGGTGATGACCTCAAGCGGCTTGCGCTTGGCTTTCATAATGTTCGGCAGGGAGGCAAAGCGCGGCTCATTCAGACGCAGGTCGGTGGTCACGATGGCAGGTAGTTTGATCGCGACCTGCTGCAGGCCACCGTCAACTTCACGGGTTACCCGCGCTTCATCGCCTTCAACTTTGATTTGCGAAGCGAATGTGCCCTGAGGCATGCCAGCCAGCGCCGCCAGCATCTGGCCGGTCTGGTTGTTATCACCATCAATTGACTGTTTACCCAGAATCACCAGTCCAGGCTGCTCTTTTTCCACCACGGCATTGAGCAGCTTGGCAATTGCCAGCGGCTCCAGCGTCTGTGCGGTATCAATCTGGATGGCACGGTCGGCCCCCAGTGCCAGTGCAGTACGTAGCTGTTCCTGACAGGCAGTGTCGCCGATGCTGACGGCAATCACTTCCTCGGCAACGCCGCTTTCTTTCAGCCGTACCGCTTCTTCGATGGCAATCTCACAGAAGGGGTTGATGGCCATTTTCACGTTGTTCAGTTCGACATCAGAGTTATCCGCTTTAACACGGATCTTGACGTTGGCATCCACAACGCGTTTTACCGCGACCAGTACTTTCATGGTGACCTCGATATCGCAAAAGTTGTTTTATTTATCGGTATGAAAATATCGATTTAAATTTCACGATCATAATCATCCATTGGCACTAATTATGTCAAGAGGTTGTTTTTGAAATTTATTCAGTCTTTTTGTGATCACACAATGTTGATGTTTTCTGCTGTAACTAAAACTAACAACAGGGCAGTTTTTCTCATTTGTTCACCCCCGGGTAGCGGGGCAGACTCGAATGTATCGGGCTTGCTGGTAAGCCCGTCTCCGATCAGACAGGGGGTCTGGCGGAGGATGAACAATAAAAAGTCGCTTCAGCGATGTAGAGGTATGTATGGATATGAAATCTGATAAGCGTTATCGCGCCGCAGTACTTTCCACCCTCATTCTGGCCAGCAGTGCGACTGCTGCGGATCTGCCAGACCAGGTAACCATCGGCTATTTCCTGGAATGGCCCACAGCAAGCCAGGTGGCGCAGGTCGACAAACTGTACGATCAGACCATGGGCGTAAAAGTTGACTGGCGCGCCTTTGACTCCGGCACTGCCATGTCGGCAGCGATGGCCTCCGGCGATGTTGATATGGCGTACTCCCAGGGGCTGGTGCCCTTCACCGTCGCAGTGTCTCAGGGGCTGCCGATCACGATGGTCGGCATTGCGGTGTCCTATGCCGAGAATGACAACTGTGTTGTCGGCAAAAACACCGGTATTACTCAGAACAATGCCAACGCGCTGGAAGGAAAGAACGTTGCAGTGCCCTTTGGCACAGTTGCTCACTACAAGATGTTACGGGTACTCAGCCACCTGAATGTTGATAGCAAACAGCTGCACATACTGGATATGGCCCCGGCAGATGGCGCAGCGGCGATGGCCCGTGGCGATGTCGCCATGGCCTGCGGCTGGGGTGGTGCATTGCGACGGATGAAAAAATATGGCGATGTGCTGATGAGTGCCAAAGCGCAGGAGGCAATGGGCATTCGAGTATTTGATGTGATCTCCGCCAGTAACCGCTTTGCCAAAGACTATCCGCAGCTGATTACCCAGTTCCTGCAGGTGACCGACGATACCAACCGTGCCTACCTGAATAACCCTGACCGTTACCGGCCAACGATCGCCAAAGCATCGGGTATGCCCGTGGCGGATGCCAATCAGGTGCTGGATCTGTTCGATTTCCCGCTTAAAAAGCAGCAGCTGTCAGCGGACTGGCTGGGTGGCACGGTGCAGTCTTACACCAAAGAGGTGGCGGATTTCTTCGTCAAGCACAAGCAGATACCACGGGCACTGAATGACTATAGCGCCACCATTGATACCCAGTTCTACAAACAGGTGAACTGAATCGGGCGGGCGCAGCATACCGCGCCCTTTGCTTTTTAAAGAGGCTAGATACAGATGTCAGAACTGGTAGTAAATAACGTTTCTATGATTTTTGATACCCCGGATGGCGGTACGGTCGAAGCATTAAGAGACCTGTCGTTCAACCTGAAGCAGGGTGAGTTACTGTCCATTCTTGGCCCTTCCGGCTGTGGTAAAAGCACGCTGCTGAATATTATTGCAGGCTTCCTTGCGCCGACAGCTGGCACCGTACATATGGACTCGCGTGAACTGCATGGCCCCGGCGCCGATCGCGGCATGGTGTTCCAGCAAGGTGCGCTGTTTGAATGGCTAAGCGTGGCCGAGAATATTGGTTTTGGCTTAACCATGCAGGGGCGGCCAAAACATGAAATCCGGCAAACGGTTAATCATCTGCTGGAAACGGTTGGCTTGCGGGACTTCGGTAATAAAGCGGTTTATGAGCTGTCCGGCGGGATGCAGCAGCGTGTTGCCCTGGCCCGGTGCCTGGCCAATGACCCGGACATTATCCTCATGGATGAACCACTAGGGGCGCTGGATGCGCTGACCCGCGAGAAGATGCAGGGTCTGGTACTCAAGCTCTGGAAGGAAACCGGCAAGACCATCATCCTGATTACCCATAGCGTTGAAGAGGCGCTGTTCCTGGGTGAAAAGCTGTTTGTGATGGCGCCACGACCGGGTCGTATTCACAAAGAGTACAGCCTGCCATTCGCAGAGGCGGGGCTAACACAGGACCCAAGAGAGATCAGGGCCTCGACTGCGTTTGTTGAGAAACGAGAAGAGATCCTGTCGATGATCTGGGAAATGGAAGAACAGATCATGGGCACGGCGGAGGTGTGATATGACATTTATAGAACGTCTGAAAGAACGAGTAGGTATTTCCGCCAGTGGTCTGGAAAAACGCAAAACAGTGACCTTTGGTGATGCGGCAGCGGTTGCCGATGGCCGTTTCTGGAGCATGATGTCGGTGCTGACCTTAGCCATGGCCTGGTATGTGGGTAGCGCACTGGGCTGGGTGAATCCAATTTTCTGGCCATCGCCCGCGTCTGTCTGGGATCAGTTCATCAGTATCTCTGGCGAAGGCTACCGCAACTTTTCTTTGTGGGAGCATGTATGGGCCAGCCTTTACCGCATCCTGGTAGGCTTCAGCCTGGGCTGCCTGATCGGCATTCCACTGGGCTTTGCCATGGGCCTGTCAAAAGTCGTGCGCGGCTGCTTTGACCCCATTGTTGAATTTTTTCGTCCCATTCCGCCATTGGCGTTTATCCCACTGGTGATTATCTGGTCTGGCATTGGCGAGCGCTCCAAAATCCTGCTGCTGTTCTTTGCTGCGCTGTGGATCATGGTGATCGCTGCGCGGGCCGGGGTGGGCAGTGTAAAACTGTCGAAAATACACGCCGCCTACTCACTGGGCGCCAGTAAAAAACAGATTTTGTGGCACGTTATTCTGCCCAACTCGCTGCCAGAAATTTTCACGGGTATGCGAGTCGCGATGGGCGTCTGCTGGGGCACCGTGGTGGCTGCTGAGCTGGTCGCCGCAGAGAGCGGGGTGGGGTATATGATCATGGTTGCCAGTAAGTTCCTGTCTACCGACATCGTGGTACTCGGGGTGATCATTGTCGGCCTGATCGGCTACGGCATTGATATTCTGATGCGTAAACTGGAAGCAAAACTGATTCCCTGGAAAGGCAAAGCCTGACCGGGATGCACTAAGAAGATGAAGGACCTTTACCGCAGCCTGGCTGCGGTTTTTTTTGCTCTGAATTTTCTTTTAGATCACAAGCAGATGAGGCTAACAAAGGCAAGACAGGTATAAGGCCTGGTCCAATGAAACAGGCATTCTACGGCACAAGGGGGGACAAACCAGAGGATGGGAGGCTTTACTTACTGCGAATCAGGTGTTGTTCGCAGGTCAGCTGGTGATGCAGCCAGTTGGCAAAGTTAATCACCTTGCTGTCAGGCAGGCTGCGCGCAGACTGTACAAGATACCAGGCACCCAGCTCAGGAATACTGTCATCAACCGGCATCACCAGCCTGCCGGAGGCCAGGTCGGCGCTGGCAAACCAGGATTGCACGATGGCAATTCCCTGACCCGCAATCGCGGCCTCCAGGGCGAGCAGGTGATTATCCTGGTGATAGCCCATCTTGACCTGCTGCTCATCCAGCCCCTGCGCGAGAAGCCAGGTTGGCAGATTGCGGGGGGACTCACTGATCGGCAGAAACGGCTGGCTGAGCAATGTGTTCCTGTCCACTGTCGCTGTGCCGAACAGCTGCGGGCTGCACACTGCAATCAGGCTGCCCTTGAATAGCGGCTGGTACACCAGTCCGGGTTTGGTTTCTTCTGTGTAGATCAGGCCCAGGTCGGCTTTATCGGGCTCAAAATCCCAGGCCAGGTAGGAGTTATACAGCTCGACCTGAATGGCCGGGTATTGCTGGCGAAACAGCCCCAGCCGGGGCACCAGCCAGCGCGCTGCAATGCCCATATAGGCCTGCACCGTTAACTCGCCGGCATCCGGTTCACCAAATAGCGTTAATGTGCTGCGTTCGATCTGGTTAAGCGCTGCCTGAATTTCGACAAAATAGCGCTGCCCTACATCGGTCACGGCAATGGTTCGCCCCAGTCGCTGGAACAGCAACTGGCCCAGCTGCTGCTCCAGCTTTTTGATCTGATGGCTGACCGCTGAGTGGGTTACGTTCAACTCATCTGCTGCTTTCTGAAAACTCTTCAGCCGCGCTGTGGCTTCAAAGGCACGCAGCGCGTTGAGAGGAGGGAAGTGGCGTTTCATATTGAGGCCTCCACTTTTATCGCCCCCACACCGACGGCATCAATCAGCCAGTCACGGAAAATCAACGAGGCGGGAGACAAAGCCTTATCAACCTGATAACAGAGGTAGTAGTTGCCATCTGTTTCGATTGTGTCAGTAAAAGGCGCGACCATCTGTTCTGCAAGCACGCCCTGTTGCATTAATTCATCATAATTCAGACAGATGCCAAACCCATTCGCTGCCATGGTGACGGCGGTGGCGTGGCTGTCCATATACTGGCGCGGCAGGTCTTTTAGCGCATCCAGCCCCATCATGCCCAGCCAGCTGTCCCAGCCCAACGGGGTGCCAATCACATCCAGCAGTGGCAATTGTGCAATATCTTCCGGCTGGCGGATGCGGCGGGCATTGGCGGCGCTGCACCAGGGGCGCAGGTAAGGCGTAACCAGTGGTAACGCCTCAAAACCAGGCCAGTGGCCGCCACCGTAGCGGATCTCCAGCTCGGCGGTGGAGATATCAAAATCGGTGGACCAGTTGGTGCCCAGCTGACGGATCGAAATCTGCGGGTAGATCGCATGAAACTGCTGTAACCGGGGTGCCAGCCAGAGCACGGCAAAGGCCGTATTCACATTGACTTCGACTACCGCAGCATTGAGCGGGGTGAAAATCTGCGCCGCCCCGGCATTGAGCTGGTTCAGCGTGTCCTGTAACAGCGGCAGGAATGCCCGCCCGGCATCGGTCAGCTGGATGGCGCGACGGGCGCGGACAAACAGCTGCTGATTAAGATGATGTTCCAGCAGCTGGATCTGCTGACTGACGGCAGACTGGCTCATATTCAGTTCAGTGGCAGCCAGGGTAAAACTCTGTAACCGGCCTGCCGCTTCAAAGGTGCGCAGCCAGTTGAGCTGAATATTACGGGTAAGCACGCTGTCCATCTTCACTCCTTAAGATAAGCAGAGCTTATCTAATTGCCTTTTTTTTATCGTTTGTTGGCGGTCAAACAACTTAATACCATCGAATCACACATTAATACAAGCAACCTGACACGACAGGTCGGCGTTTTACTCAGTAAGGAACAATAACAATGAAAACTGAAACTGACGTATTGATTATCGGTGGTGGCATCGCTGGCGTAAGCACCCTGTACCATCTGACACAGATGGGCTGGAGCAATGTCATGCTGACCGAAAAACTGGAGCTGACGTCCGGTTCTACATGGCATGCTGCAGGCAACCTGCCGCATTTCAGCAACAGCTACAACGTGATGAAGCTGCAGCAGTACAGCATTGATCTGTACAGCCGACTCGAAGCTGAAACGGGCCAGCCTGTTGATCATCACCAGACCGGTGCGGTACGCCTGGCACACACCCAGGACCGGATGGACGAGTTCGAGCGCGTTGTTGCCATGGGCGAACTGGCTGGGCTGCGGCTTGAAATGGTCGATAATGATCGGCTGCGTGAACTGTATCCGTATCTGGATACCACCGGTTTGCTCGGCGGCATGTGGGACCCTGACGATGGCCATATTGACCCGACCAGCGTCACCAATGCGATGGCAGCGGGTGCCCGCCAGGCGGGTGCCACCATCGTGCGTAACAACCCGGTCAGCTCGATTGAGCAGCAGGCCGACGGCCGCTGGAACGTGACAACAGAGAAGGGCGTGATCAACGCCGGCATCATTGTTAATGCGGCGGGTTTCCGGGCCAACGAAGTCGCCGCCATGGTGGGGCACCAGCTGCCGATGACCTCCATGGAACATCAGTTTGTGGTAACCGACAGCGTGCCTGAACTGGAAGAACGCGACACGATGTTGCCAATGCTGCGCGACCCGGATGTGTCGTACTACCTGCGCCAGGAAGGCAAAGGCTTTATCCTGGGGCCCTACGAGAAGGGCGGGATCCCATGGGCCACCGATGGCGTGCCCGCGGCGTTTGGTCAGGAGCTGCTCCCCCCATCGCTGGACCGCATTGAAGATATTATGTGTACCGCGATGGAGCAGGTTGAGCCCGTCAGTCGGGCAGGCTTTAAAACCGTTGTGAACGGCCCGATCACCTATACCCCGGATGGTCACCCACTGATTGGTCCGGTCCATGGTTATGACAACTACTTTGCCTGCACCGGCTTTAACTTCGGCATTGTGCAAGGGGGTGGTGCAGGCCACTTTATGGCCCAGTGGATTGTAGATGGCCACCCGGAACTGGAACTGTTCGAGCTGGACCCTCGCCGGTTTGGTGATTATGCCGATCACGGCCACACCGTTGCCAAGGCAACAGAGGTGTACGCCAATGAATATCAGCTGGGCTTCCCCAATGAATACGCCATGCGCCCGGCATCCCGTGAGCGTAAAACAACGCCACTGACTACACGCTATCAAGAGAAGAATACCGTTATGGGGGCTTACTATGGCTGGGAACGCCCATCCTGGTTTGCCAAAGCGGGGATGGAGCCTGTTGAGACGCACAGTTTCCGCCGGGGGAACTGGTTTGACTCGGTGGCTGCTGAGTGTGAAAACGTACAGAACAACGTCGGTGTACTGGATCTGTCGCCGTTCACCAAGTTTGAAATTTCTGGGGCCGGTGCCCATGGCTGGCTGGAATCGCTGGCGCCTAACCGGATTCCGGTAGAAGCAGGCGGGGTTGCATTGGCGCACCCTCTGACCGGAGACGGTGGGGTTGCCTGGGAGTTTTCGGTAACGCGGCTGCAAGATGGCAACTACTACATGATGGCACCGGCGGTGGGCGAGCTGCTGATCGAAGACTGGTTGCGTATTCGCTTACCTGCCGATGGTTCTGTCACCCTGAAAAACACCACCGCCGCATGGGGCACCCTGGTGCTGGCAGGGCCGCAGGCGCGTAAAGTACTCACGCAGCTCACCGACACCTCATTGAACAATACGGATTTTCCATGGTTTACCGGCCAGGAGATCAGCGTGGCCGGTGTGCCGGTTCGGGCGCTACGAATGAACTTTGTCGGTGAACTGGGCTGGGAACTACACCATCCCATCGAGCATCAGGTTGCACTCTATGATGCGTTGATGGAGGCCGGTGCGGATCACAGCATTGCTGATTTCGGTCTGCGGGCAATGGATTCTATGCGGCTGGAAAAAGGCTATTCCATGTGGGGTCATGATCTGACCACCGAATTCAGTCTGCTGGAGGCCAGTCTGGGCTGGTTTGCCAAGCTGGATAAAGGCGAGTTTGAAGGCCGTGAGGCACTGATTGCCGAGAAAGAGGCCGGGGTGAAAAACAGACTTATCCTGTTGAAGCTGGAAAACACCGAGGTTGATGCCTGCGTTGGCATGGAGCCGGTGTACAGTGAAGGAGAGCTTGTTGGTCAGGTCACATCGGGGGGCTATGGCCACCGTACGGGGCAGAGTCTGGCAATGGCTTATATACGTTCAGACAAAGTGGGTGACCCACTGTCTGTGAAAGTTCTAGGCCAGATGTACAGCACAACCAAAGGCAAGCTGTATGACCCTAAGGGTGAGCTGCTGAAATCTGATCACTAATACTGGTCTGTCGTTAACAGCCTGTGGGCGTGCGCCCCACAGGCTTTCTCGTTATCTCACGCTCAATTATCTCCCGAACACATTCATCGCCTCAAAGTACCGGCCGGATGTGTTTCATCGTCATCTCCACGTACTGCGCTTTCTCGCCCACCGGGGCTACATAATGAATCGCATCTTTAGCGGCCTCTTCACCTGCCAGGCGGGCGATTACCCAGGCCGCCAGATAGGAGGATGCCAGACAGCCACCGGCCGTGGCGACATTGCCGTTAGCAAAAAATGGCTGATTCAATACCTCAACACCGGCTTCCTGAACCCAGGGGCGGGTGGTCAGATCAGTACAGGCGGGGACGCCATTGAGTAAACCCAGCTTTGCCAGTACCAGTGTCCCGGAGCATTGCGCGCCGATCAGCTGACGGGCAGGGTCGAGCTGCAACTGCGCCATGATCGCTGTATCCGCCACAACTTCACGGGTTTTCATGCCACTGCCGATGAGCACTGCATCTGCCGTGCTGGCTTCAGCCAGTGACACATGACGCGCAATGTCTACGCCGTTCATCGATTCAACGCGTGGCGTGGGGCTGGCCAGCGTCACCCGCCAGCCTGGGGTTTTAATCCGATTGAGGATGCCCAGTGCAATCAGGGAGTCGAGTTCGTTAAAGCCATCAAAGGTCAGAATAGAGATGTGCATTGCCAGGTAGCCTCACGGTTATGGGGTTTTATTGTTATTGCCTGGCTGCAGTCTATCCGCCATTATCATGACAATAAAATTATTGTCATGGATACATTGCCCGATGGCCCGTGCTCGTTATAAACACCTGGTGGATACCTTTGCCGCTGATATTCGTGCCGGAACATTATCCCCTGGCACACGCCTGCCCACCCATCGCCAGCTCGCTGCTGAGCAAGGTATAGCACTGGCAACAGCTTCCAGAGTCTATGCAGAACTTGAAGTTATGGGTCTGGTCAGTGGCGAGGCGGGCCGGGGAACCTTTGTACGGGAAACCGCACTGCCGCTGGGCCATGGTATTGATCAGCCCGCGACGAAGGAGGGCATGGTTGATCTCAATTTCAACTCGCCTTCGCTACCGGAACAAACCACAGCCTTGCGCAACGCGTTGCGCCAGCTCGCCGCCTCGGGGGATCTGGAAGCGCTGCTGCATTACCAGCCCCACGCCGGGCGCAAACATGAACGCGCCATCGTGGCGTGTCATCTCGAATGCCGGGGTCTGTCGGTCGATGCGGACCAGGTTCTGATCGTCAATGGGGCACAGCATGGTCTGGCGACGGTGGTGATGTCGCTGCTGCGCCCGGGCGATGTGGTGGCCGCTGATGCGCTGATCTACCCGGGCTTTAAGGTATTGGCTGATGTTCATCGGCTGGAGCTGGCGGCGATTGCATTTACCCAACCGGGATCAGAGCCGGGGCCGGATCTGGATGCCCTCGAGCAACTCTGTCAGCAGCGGCGGGTACGCGCGGTGTACGCAATGCCAACCTTGCACAATCCCATGGGGTGGGTGATGAGCCTGGCGCAACGGGAGCGGCTGATCGCCATTGCTCGTGAGCACGCGCTGCTGATCATCGAGGATGCCGCTTACGCTTTTCTGGCTGACAACCCACCGCCACCGCTGGCAGCCCTGGCACCGGATATCACGGTGTATGTTTCCGGGATCTCCAAGAGTATCGCCACCGGGCTGCGGGTAGGGTTTATCGCCGCCCCCTCGCGCTGGGTCGCCCAGCTAGAGCGCACAATCAGAGCCACCATCTGGAATACTCCCGCGCTGATGACGGCGATGGCCTGCAACTGGCTTGAAGACGGCACCATAACCCGGCTTGAAGAAGAGAAACGCGAGGATGCCAGAGCACGTCAGAAAATAGCTCGAGAAGTCCTCAAAGGACTGGAACTGGTGGGCCACCCGGCAGCGTATTTTATCTGGTTGCCATTGCCGGAAGAGGTGCGCGCGGACCAGGTTGTGATGACACTGATGCGGGATAATATTTCTGTGTCTACGGCTGAACCCTTTGCCACGACGGGCCATGTGCCCCATGCGCTGCGGCTGGCGCTGGGTTCTGTGGCACTGGACCGTCTGCCAGCGGTGTTGAAAACAGTGCGGCAGGCAATCGAGGCATATTCATATTAAGGCCGGCGCACTACTGCGGGCCTGAGTATGCTCTGCAACCACCCGGTTTCGTCCGGTTTCTTTGGCTTCATACAGTGCTTTGTCCGCTTCTTCATACCACTGAGAAAACGCCTGTTCAGAACGAAACTCGGCCACCCCTATACTGACAGTGAAGCGGGGGAGATCGGAGCGGGTAATGTTTTCAACCGTCTGCCGTAGCTGTTCCGCCAGTTGCATGGCCTGATCCACGCCAGTATTGGGTACCAGCACTAGAAACTCTTCCCCTCCCCAGCGGATAACGCGATCGCCCTGTGGTGTCATTATGTTAAGGGAGTCTGCCAGCATTTTCAGTACCTCATCACCCACCCGGTGACCATACTGATCGTTGACGCTTTTGAAGTGATCGATATCCATAATCATCATGCAGGTACGCCTGCCAGAATTGCGGCAGCTGGCCATCTCCTGATCGAGCAGATTTTCACTACCAAAGCGGTTAAGCAACCCGGTGAGCGGGTCGGTTTTGGCCAGCCGTAAGGCAAAGGCTTCGGCAACGGTTCGTCGATCAACTTCGACACGAAGCCTGTTGTTAATTTTGCGATACCAGAACAGCGGAATTCCAAAAAATATGATGACGCAAACAACAGATAACAAGGTGATATACCAGTTGATACCGGTCTGGTAATTAATGGCGATCCACTTACTGACGACTTTACGTTGTTCATCGGCCGTTAACTGATTAACGACTTTATCAAAAATACCTTTTAAAACGGGGTCGTTCCGGTTTACCCCGATGCCTAACTTCCATGATTCGTCAAACTCGCCGGAAACTTTGAGTTTTCCGTTGTAATGGTTCTGCAACCAGTAGCCAATAGAAATGAGCGAGTCAGCATAGCCAAACAGATCGCCTTTACTGACTTTTTTCAGGCCATCCGCAATATTTTCTACATCAACGAAAACCAGATCAGGAAAGTTTTTTGCCAGTATATCCTTCGAGGCATAGCCTTTAACGATGCCAATCGTTTTCCCTTTTAATGCAGAAATATTACTGACGTACAGCTCTTCAAAGCGGGTTGCGAACACCAGCGGTGTCTGAATATACGGCTTGGTAAACGAAAGATAACGGGCGCGCTCAGGCGAGTTCATGATAAGCGAAAAGAAGTCACACTCACCCCGACGGCCAGCTTGCAAAGATTCGGACCAGGAGGCTGTTTTGACGACCTGAATGGGAACCCCCAGGGTTTGCTGAAAGCCGGCGACAAAGTCTGCGGCAACGCCGGTATGTTTCCCATCCTGCAGGGATTCCAGCGGCATCCAGTCAGGGTCGATACAGACTTTTAATTGCGCTTTGCTATTCAGATACTGTTGCTCTGTTTCAGTTAACCTCTCGCTGCTCCCAGACGTCGCTCCCAGACTCATCCACTTTTGCTTCAAAGCAGACCGCTGTGCGTAAGAAATAGCACGATTAGTCTTAACCAGGATACTGCTCAGGACATCATTGCCTTTGACAACCCCCATCGGCAGTGTCACTTTCGAGGGAAGGTTAAACCCTGCTATCTGGGTGATATGCAGGTTAGTTAACCAGTCTTTCTGGATGTAATAATTCAGTGTAGGCAGGTTACTGATAGCAACATCAGCCTTACCTGCAGCAACCGCCGATGTAGCATCTCGTGTGGAGGCCACCAGTAACAGGGATACTGTGGAATAGTTATTGGTCATGTACCCATGCAGGAATGACTTTTTGACAACGGCAACAACTTTACCGTTTAGATCATCAATACTCTCAATCTTCGCATCCCTGTTTATGGCGACCCCACTGGTATATTCAACATGATTGAATGGAGTGAAATCGATAAATTCAGCCCGTTCTTCAGTGATAGCAATATGAGGAATAACATCCAGTTCCCCGTTTTTCAGCATGCTGAGGTGCTGGTGCCATGATTTATCTGTGATAAACGCGATACGCGTTCCAGCCAGGCGGGCCATCAGGCTCAGATAATCAATGGTATAGCCTTTAGGCGTACCGTCTTCATTGAAGTTGAACGGTGGGAAGGTACGCAGGTTTGGCACTCGGAGCACCGGGTGTGCATCCAGCCATTGTTGTTCTTCGTCGGTGAATACCAGGCGATCGGCATACAGCGGTAGAGAAAATACAAGCGCAATAAACAGGCAAGCCAGGTTGCGCAGGTAGTGGTGTGCTTTACGAGTACGTTGATTCATAGATCCAGACTTGACGTTAAACTTCCATGTGAAACCTGTACAAGCTAGCTCGATGAGCCTCTATCACAGACAGATCCTGATAAAACCACAGAACAGCAGAGGTGACCCTCGTGTACAGTTCTTAATCTGTTAATTATCGAGGGTTCATTAGCTATTTCATAGCCCCACAATTGCGTTAGTGATACAAAAAAACGTTGGTTTCAAAAAAATCTGAGCCACTACAGATTGTACGGCTCAGGTGCTGTGTGATGAACCGCTGGCCTGCACGGTGCCATCAGGCCTCTCTTAACGTCACCGCTTCCGCTGGCCGGTATTCAAGGACGTACTGGCTGCAGATAAGCATGAAGGCGGCGGCTTTGTCTCGGACCACCGTGGTGTGCGGTGGCAACAGGTGACCTTTGGCATGCGCACTGCTTTTATCGCGTTGCGGTAGCAGGTAGCTGCTGCCGTGAGCACCGGTTTTCAGGGCGACATGGGGGCCTTTTTGCTGGAACTGTGCAGCGACCGGAGAGTCTGGTGCCATCAGCGCGGGCAGGCTGAGCTGGCGATGTTGCGCCAGCGCCTGATTAATCTCCTGAGGATCAAGCTGAAAAATGGAGGGTTCGCTCAGGCTGGATAGCAACAGGGCCTGGGGCAGAGCCAGCCAGCCGAGGTAATCATCCTGCAGCGCCGCTGGAGTAGGATAAAGCTGCAGATCAACACCCGGCAGGGTCACGGGGGCGTGTCGGTCCAGCAGTGAGGTGCGGCCATTGTATTCCAGCAGCAGCTCATCCGCTTCATTGATGATCAGCTGCCCACCGGCAACAACATCACTCTGGGGACCTGTTACCAGGCTGGCCAGCGGCAGGTGTAATTCACCGTTGGCCTGGGTGGACAGGGCTGAGCGGTGCAGGGCGATGCCCCGGATGATAAGCCCCGAGGGTTTCCTGGCCGGACTGGCCACGGTATGGCCTTTGATCGGTGGCCGCTTCATGGTGATAACATTGCGTACCGCGTGCCTGGCGGGGGTATGGCTGTCGGTTGCCGGTCCGGCTTCTACCTCACAGCTGGCGGCCATACTGTCCATATCAGCTGCCACCGGCGTTGGTAGGCTGATGTTGTCCGTGGCCCGGCGGTTGTGCTGTATGGGCTCGGTTACCGGCTGGAAAAATACACAGTGGCCAGGCCGGGCATCCATCTGGGTGTAGCTGTTCTGCAGATAGGCCGCGTTTTCCACCGGGGCGTACCGGATCACCATGCAGTTACCCTGAGTGTCGGTGATGCTCCAGCCATCGGCGGTGGCCTGAATGCCATTATCGGCAATCCCACTGACGGCCTTGAGCGTTACCTGGGCACCGGTGCCCTGTTGTTTCTGAGCGATCAGCAACTGCACGTCTTTGCTCAGGGGCCAGTCGCGGAAGGCGTAGCTGCTCTGATAAAGATCAGAGCCGACCAGTACGGTGGATTCCTCAGCGTGCAGGGGGATAATGCCATCGCCGTCCGCCCCCTCCGGGGTGTTAAAACGGATATGCCAGCGGGCTTTCTCACCAAAGCCACGGACATAGATCGCCACGCCAAAGCGGTATTTAACGGTGTCATCCGGCAGGTCGGCATCGGGTTCAATTCGATAACGAATACTGCGGTTGTGCTGTTTGAGACCCTTCAGGTCTTCCGCATGCAGGCTGGCCAGTTCGGCTTCTATATTGGCGGGAAAATCACCGGCAAAGCGGGCTTCCAGGCTGGTATAGATATTGGCGGAAATGGCGATGCGAACATGGCTATACAGCTGTCGTTTACGGCGTTTATCCGGAGTTTCGGCAATATAGAGGTTTTGCTCCAGTGCGTCGCGCAGGCAGGCGCCCAGGTGGGGTTTTAGCCAGCTACTGCGGGGCAGTCTGCTCCAGAGCATCGGCGCGAGGTCGATGTAATCGGTCTGACTGAAACCCGTTACAACGCCACTGTGAATCAGATTTTTACAAACATCATGACCGGTCATGGTTTCCTTCCTTTGCACATACGTAAGCTGCGGCCAGAAGCGGGGCGCAGAATAAAATCAGATTACTGCCTGCGGAACTGAGCAGTGGCATGGGCTGGCCCATCACGGGCAAATACCCAAGATTAGAGCCCCAGGAGACGATAAAGTGCCCCAGCAGCATGCCGGCACTGCCTGCCAGTACGAGGAACGCGAAGTTCCCCAGTGCGCGTTTGCGGTAATCCGCCCGTTGCGTGTGTTGCCGAAATTTCAGCCCGGCCATCAGGACGGTACGGATCACCAGGCACTGGACAATCACCAGAGCCAGGGCGAACAGGGCACCGAACTGATGGAGCACAAAAGTGGGCATAAAATCATCCTGAACGGCGGGTACATTCATCACCGGGCCATTCTGGATAAAGGGTCGTGCAGCGGTGAGCCCTTGCACCAGGTTGCCGTCCAGGCCGCCGCTCTGGATCATCGCCTGAGCGGCCCGGAACTGATACCCCGAATGGGGGTGAAGCGCGGGCTGGGCCCAGACGCTAAAGCGATCATTTTGCGGCAGCAGCTCCAGATCCTGCAGGCCATCGCGTTCAACACTGGCCAGAGTGATCATCGCCAGTAGCGCTGCCGGGGCCAGCAGCCCCAGATGACGGCGGCGATCGCTGCGCGACAGATAGATATAGATCGCCAGCATGGCTGCGCCCCAGAAGGTCATCAGCACAATGGGCGAGTGGTCGTTCAACTGCATCAGCAGTACGCCAAACACAGCCAGGAACAGGATCACTACCCCTAGCACCCCTCCCCATAGCCGTAGCCGATCGAGGAAGTAATCACGGTTGAGCATATCCAGCCGTTGCGCCAGGGCGGCGGCGGTGATTAACACCAGCACCGTTTTAGCCAGCTCAACCGGCTGGAAAGGCCCAAGGCCGCCTTCATAGCCAAACAGCCATTGCAGTGCCAGCAGGCCCAGAGTGGGGATGATCAGCCAGCGCCAGCGAACTTCCAGAATATCCAGCGAAGGTTTGTGGATTTCCAGCCAGGCACAAAGGGCCAGAATACCCCAGCAGGCGGCGGCGCAGAGGGTGGCTGTTTTCAACAGATGGCTGTTCCAGTGGGACTCCGCCGCACCCAGTGCCAGTTGCAGCTGTACGGCGGTGCCCAGCATAAACAGAACCAGGGTAAGCAGGCGCAAGTGCCGTGCGGTGGCGGTCGCTACGGGCTGCAGCGCCCAGGCCAGGCTGGCCAGTAACAGGTTGGTCAGGGCCAGCAGCGGTGAGACTGGCAGGATAAAAGGGACAAAGGACAGCGCCGCCAGGCTTGCAAACAAAGCCAGCCGGACACTCTGGCGTGGTGCGGGCTGGATGTTGTGGGTGCGACTCCAGCGATAGGCCAGCGTAAACAGCACCAGTGCCAGCGCAGATCCCGTCAACCAGCTGGGGAGCGTACCGGCAGAGGACTGGCTGAGGTAGGACAACCCGACACGCAGGTCTTGCCCTTGCTGATGGTTCAGCCCCAGAGTGAGACGGTAGTCGGGCTGCCAGACCTGGCGGATGTGTGGGTCGGTATCGGGTCGTTCAAGCACCCGCTGGCTACGATACTGTGGAATCAGGCTGAGGGAACGGCCACTGATCTCTACGTTAAACTGGCTGTAACCGGCAATCAGGCTGCTGTTGTTATGGAGCGGACTGCGCTGGTCACGCAGATCCAGGGTACGGCCTGCACGGCGAACGCTGACCGCCATGCTTAGCTGATTGAACTGCGTACCTGGCTGCAACTGCCAGCCCTCAGGCTGATAGCGCAGTTGCAAAGCATTGTGGGCGACACCTGCCAGACTGACGTTATTGCCGCAATCGGCCACGCCGCCCAGCATGATGGCAGGCGTACGCAGATTAAAAGGGTCCAGCGCTTTGAGCTGTGCCTTTAACGGCACCTCGGCCCCTTCACGGCAGGCAGGGGTTGGCTGGCCGGTGTGCTGCAGCGCCCCGTGCGCATAACTGAACAGGGACAGATTGCCGGTCTGACGACCGAAACGAATGCCTTCGGCGGATGCCTGATAGATCGGCAGCGCGTGGTGGCCGATCTGCACAATGTCCCCGGCGACCAGTATTAACCGGCGGGCAGGCTGGGGAGTACTGCTGTCGATCAGCAGCTTGTGGTCACTGGCGATATTTTGCACCCACCACCCGGTTGGGCCACGGCCAATACGAAGGTGGCGTGGCTCTGCGGCGGCGGCCGCCAGCTCCTGCTGGCCCAGCACCACGGTGTCACCGGTATCCAGATCGATACGCAGTTCTTGCAGCCGGAGCCAGGGCGGCGCCTGCTGAATCAGAAACAGCACGACCAGCACAAACAATAACCAGAGCAGCAGGGCAACAAGGCGATGGGGCCAGTGCTTGATGCGGTCAGTCATGATGGACTCCTGTTCTGGGGTGGTGAGCCTTGCGCTTAAGGCCCGTTCTGATCGGCTTAAAGTCTGTCTGCTAAGTACCGGGGAAACACAAACCTCTGTTCAGGCCGTACACACATTCTCTGTATCAGGTCATCAACTCATAGCTGAGCAGGCTGGCGGCCAGTAACAGCGCCAGCATCACCACGCCCCGATGATCACCGCGTGCCGGTGGGCCTTCAGGTGAATCAAGCATCAATGGGATCGCCGCCGAGGGGGGCGGGTATTTTGCCGATCGAAAGGGCACAGGCCCCGCCGCATCAGGGCTACCATTGAGGCGTGTTAACAGTCGGATCAGTGCACTGAGATCCGTCGGGCGTTCATCGGGACAGCGCCGGAGGCACTGTTCGATCCCCCTGCTGAGCTGCTGGCTGAGACAGGGCTCAAACGCCAGTGGATGCAGACATCTCTGGAGAGTTTCGATATCTGGCTGGCTCAGCCCTCCCTCGAACGGCAGGCCCTCATCTGTGGCAGGCAGGCGGTCAGTGATCAGCGCGTACATCAACAGGCCAAAAGCATGTATGTCGGTTGTGATACTGAGCGTATAAACCTGGCGTCCCGCAACGTCGAGCTGGCGGAAACGCTGTTCCGGGGCCATCCAGCCTGGTGTTCCGCTACTGACCGTTCGGGCCGGGGCGCTAAGGGCTTTGAGGGTACCGAAGTCCCCCAGGTAGAAATGCTCCAGCTCGTAATTACACAGAATGTTTTCTGGTTTGAGATCCAGATGCAGGTAGCCGTTGCTATGCAGGCAGTGCAGCGCCTGGGCGATATCCAGCCAGAGCCGGGCCAGTATCTGAGGCCGATGATGGCCAAAACAGACGCCACTGAGGTCAGTGTCCATCCGGGCCATCACGAACGCATAGCCATCACGCCAGCAGCCATGGTGATAAAAAGGCACAAAGCGTTTACACACCACTTCAGGCAGGTCGTTATAGAGTGAGACTTCACCGATAATGCTCTGCATCGTCTCGGCTGACAGGGTGTGAAAGGCCTTGATCGCTACAGGCCTGTCCGTTGCCTCTTCTACCGCCGCCCACACGCGGCAGGTACCGGTTTCGGCCAGCAGCCGCTCCAGCCGGTACTCCATTCCTGAGATGTTGATGCTGTGGTCGGATTGATGGTTCATACAACGCCTCGTCTGCAGGTGCCGCTGACATCGACACCGTAATCTGTTGCGAGGTATGACCGCGTAACCGGGTGATTTTCTCCCGAGATCTGTAAACCCTGAACGTAACACTGCGGTTGTTCGTATCTCCCCGGTAATCTTTCTTCAGAGCGGGAAGAGGAGACTACCCATGACATCAGGCCGGATTACCCTGCTGCTGATTGCAGGCACAGCAACGCTATTCAGCTGGCTCCTGTACGGTGTGTACCAGGACAGCGGAAAACTTGAGGCAGCCAGCGCGCCTGCAGACTGGGTGCTGGAAAACGGTCTGGTGGTTGAAAAAAGTGGGGGCTTTTATCCCTCTCAGTTGCCATATGGCTCGGCGCTGGTGATCAATGGCGCCAGGCAGATCACTCAACATACCGTGGATATGTGTGACCAGGCCGCCAACCCCCGCGCTAAAAACACCGGCATGAAAGTACTGTACGCCGGTGTCAGCTGGTCGCAGTTACAGGCATTGATGGACGCCAATGTGGCCAGGGGCCGCAAACCCCACAACGGCATCGCCAACCCTCTGATTGATGACGCGCGCGCGGCAACGGGTGGTGAAGCACTGGATATTCCCGATGCCATGATCAATAGCTACCCGCAAAACGCTTATCTGGAACCCGTGGCGAACCCCTTCGCCTCGCTGGGGCTTTACCTGCTGGGGGATAACCAGCCGGTTGCCTGGCTGTCTGATCAGCAACCGCTCAGCCGCAACAGACACCGCCGGGGTTATCAATTTGGCAAGCTGGGCTGGCTGTTATGGGGGCCGACGGACGCTAGCGGGACACACTGGCAGTACGCTCTTAAACTGGAGCGTCGGGCGGGAAGCCCGTCACAGCGTTGCGCTGCGGATCTGGGTCTGCTGAAAATCACCCTGCTACAGGCCAGCCCCGAGCAGGAGCAGCCAACCGCCGTGGCGTATCATTTCCCCCCCATCGGCAGTGATGAAAGCCTGTCTCGCCAGCGGCTGGCCACCGGCCGTTATCTGGCCCAGTCGCGCGATTATCAGCAGGAAGACAGCCAGCTGTTTGCCGCTGCGGTAACTGATGATCTGATCCGGGCGCAGGCGGATGGTCAGGTCTGGCTGGCCCCCAGAGATGCGGCCGTGGCCGCTGCACTGTCGGGTACCCCCTGGCCCCAGCACAAACGTGATCGATTACAGGCACTGCATTACAGTGCACCGGGGCGTTATATCCGTAAACAGGTTAAACGCTGGAATCGCGAGTCGCGGCCTGCCGGGCTGCGTTTCAAGGTGCTGAACGGTGGCGCCCAGGCACTGGTGAACGGTAAAGAGTCACTGCCCTGGCAAGCCAAAATCGGCGGCCGGCCGGTGCCGTTCAGTGGCCGCGCGCCTTTGCGCTCCGGCGGTCTGTTCGACAGTCTGCCAAGGAACTGGTCTGACTGGCTGATGGTGAAAAATTTTGAGGGCAACGAACCCGCCGAGTTACGGCTGACGTTCAACCAGCCTGCCACTGGGCGGGAACAGTTTAAACTGCTGGTGATCGGCCAGCAGGTCCGGTTGAGTCAGGGTCGTTTACTGTCGTCCGCGTATAAGTGTATGACTCACCAGTGCAGCAAGGCGCAACAGCTGGCGCGCACCCTGGTCGTATCGCCACGGCAGGGGGCGGAGTCGATAACACTAAAAGTGCTACCGCTACACCCGGCGCAGGCCCGCCGCCTTTACCAGGCAGACCATCAACCAGTGCAGGTCAGAAAGGGTAAACCGGTGTGGAACAACCAGCAAACCGTACAGGCCAGCGAGCGCAGGGGCGCTATTCCCGTCACCCTGCGTGATCGCGATGGCACGGTGGTCTGGGAGAATTTCAACACCTTGACGCCTGCCATCACCGGTTACATTGACCCGCTGTTCGGTCTTACCCCAGGCCATCAACGCAGCCTGGGCGGTATGCTCAGTCGCCTTGGCAAACACGGCTATACGGAGGTGACAGCGGATCTGACCCTGGACAGCGCTTTACAGCAATCCGTGCGAGGTAAACTACAGCAGTCTGTACTGAGTAACCCACACCCGGACCGGCTGGGCAGTGTGCTGATGATGGATGCCGACAGCGGTGAGATTCTGGCGGCTGCTTCCTTTCCTGAAGCGCCAAAGGACGTCCACTGGCCAGACCTGTACGCCTTTGATGCCTCAGACTTTCGCCGCTCACCGTTACGCCCGCGCACCTTTCAGCACGATGGCTACAGCTATAACGCCCCCGGTTCGGTGTTCAAACTGGTGGTCGCGCTGGCGCTGGAAAAAGCCGCTATGCAGGATCCGGACTTGCTACAGGAATTGAAAGGGATGGATATGGTGGCGCTGGACAAGGCCGGGCGTAACAACGGTTATGAATTTTCTACCCGCTCAGACTGCTACCCGGCGCAAAACGGCTGCTTCCATCCACGCAAGCTCAGATCCCCCAGCGACCTGAAACATAACCCCATTGTGAATTTCCGCAAGCATGGCATCTTCGAAACGCCGCGCAATATGTTACAGAAAGGGGAGCGTCGCTATGGTTTGCCCGAAGCGATTCGGGACTCGTTAAACACCTGGTTTGCCTGGCAGGCCGATAAATCAGATAAGACGCTGCTTTCCGCTAAAGGCGCTATTGGCATGGTGCATGCGCGGGCACTGACCCCGGCCGGGCTGGATGATCAGCGGCCTGTTGCAGCCATGGTGCGCACACTGGGGTTTCTGGATAACACCCGGCTGGATGGTGGGTTGCTGCCTGCCGATTTTAACTGGCGCAACGGTGATCTGTTAAAAGCGACCGCCTCCCGGCTGGACCCTTACGAAAGCCGCCGCAGTGTACGCCAGGCCGCCATTGGTCTGCGGATGCAGGTAACACCTCTGCACATTGCCCAGCTGGCCGCGACCCTGGCCACTGGCAAACTAAGCCGCGCTCATTTGCTAAAGAACCTCAACGCAGAGGCCGCCACACCGCCTGCACCCGCAGCGTTGAACATCGACCTGTCACGTATCCATGCTGGTATGAAAGCCGTGCCGGTGAGTGGCACAGCCAAAATCGCCTTTGCTAAGAAACGCTATGCGGACCTGCGTGCCCGGCTGTATCTCAAAACTGGCACCGCCCCCATCCAGTCTAACGACAAGGCAAAAGGGGCTTCCCTGAACTCAGCCTGGCTGACCGGCTGGCTTGAACCCAGAGAAACCGGCGGCAGGCGAATCGCCTTCGCCTGCATGTTGGGCTACTCAAAGCTGACCGGCGGCCGGGCCTGTGGCCCTCTCATGGCAGAAATACTGCAGCAAATGGAACTGCCCGCCGTAGAGGCCGATAGCCAGTATGCGGCGCAGGATCGTAAATGAGCTTCCTTTCCTCGTAAGCCGCGGCCAATGGCATACCGGCTGTAGCAGAACAGGGGACTTTATCGGAAGCGCGACTATTCGCGTTAACTGAAGGCAGGCATCGGATCGAGTATTATTCAGCCAGCCAGTCCGTGAATTTCTTTCCAGTTGCCCGGATAGACAGCATAAAAAACCTTTGCGTTATCGCCTTCATATTTCAGTTCTGTCCCTTCAGAGATCCAGATAATGTCACCTGCTTTTGCCTCGATTACTTCACCATCGCTAACCAGGCGAAACAGGCCGTCGATGACGTAAACCACTTCGTCATACAAGACTGTCCAGGCGATGGAGCATTGATCAAAGGTGGCGACACCGGCACCCATAGTGCTGCTGATATCGGTGGAGACAGCACGTCCTACTTCAGAATGCCCTGGGGGGCCACCACGGTGGATATAAGCGATATCGTCTGACTGAATCAGTTTAATGGGCATAGGGTTCTCCAGTAAAAAAGGGCAGGAGCGGGTTGTCGCCAGCTCTCTGCCTGAGGAATGAATGTCATGTCAGAGCTGTGTCACAGCACACCGAGCATTCGTGGGATAAACAGCGACAGCTCCGGTACAAAGGTAGTGACCAGCATGACGGGAAGCCCAACAACGGCAATCAGATAAATGGCGGGCATGATCGCCTTGTGAATCGATACCTGGCCGATCCGGCAGGCCATATAGAGGATTGGCGCTACGGGTGGGCTGTTAGCGCCAATCACCACCGAGCAGGCAACGATTGAAGCGTAATGAACCGGGTCAACGCCGATCTCTATCATCAATGGCATGAACAGCGGAGCGATGACCACCGTGACTGACAGGTCATCCATAATCGCGCCGGTAAAGACTAAGAAAGCGTTGACCAGTAACAGAATCAATATCGGATTCTGGACCAGCGTAGTAATCGCTTCAGTTAACTCCTGAGGTACGCGCTCAGCCGTCAGAATACGCCCGATCATAAAGGAGAAGAGCAGGATCAGGATGATGGTCCCGGTGGTTTCGCCTGCGGCCACTACGCTCTCTTTCAGCTGCCTCAGGGTCAGATCTTTGTAGATAAAAAAGCCGATAAAGATCGCCGTCATTACCGCAACGGCGGCGGCTTCTGTCGGTGTAAATATCCCGCCATAGATGCCGCCCAGGATGATAAAGGGCATCGAGAGAGCAGGCAGCGCCGATAGGGTAATGCGTTTCGCGCTTTTGCCGTTGCCGACGAAGTTGCCAGGCTCTTCTTTGAACAGCCAACCTGCGCAAAAACGGTTAAACAGGATCAGACCGGTGATCAGCAGCAGTCCTGGGCCGATGGTCGCCGCGAACAAGGCTGTGATTGATTGCCGTGTTACCACACCGAATAGAATCAGGGTGATTGAGGGGGGGATAAGAATGCCTAACAGTGATGACATCCCCAGCAGGGCGCTGGAGTAACCTCTGGGGTAACCACGTTCAGCCAGAGGGCCAATCATGATCGTACCGATTGAGGCGACTGCTGCGGTAGCGGTTCCAGATATAGCCCCAAAAACACCGGAGGCGAAGACCATGGAGGCTCCCATTCCTCCACGACGTCCCATCACCAGCAGCTCGATAAAATCAACCAGGCGGCGAGCGATGCCGCCACTTTTCATCAGGTAACCGGTCAGCACAAACAGCGGTAAGGCCAGCAGGATAATGTGATCCAGTGACCGGAAGCCCTGTAACAGCAGAGAGGTTAACTTGACGTCAAATATGAAAACCAGATAGCCCAGTACTGCTGCGAAGGACCAGGCGACAGGTACTCCGATGGCCATCAGTAAAATCAGTATAAAAATTGCCCAGATAGCCATCAGGTCTCCTCTGCCTCTATAGGGTTATGGCATGTTTTGCCGGTAATCAAATCGCGTAAGGCGTAGATAAAACAGCCAACGCTTGCCAGGGCAATTGCAGCCAGAGGGACCAGTTCGGGTATATCTAATCCTGGCGTGTACTGAGGGCGACGTATGGTGAACGAAAGCATCCGCCAGGCGAGGTACACAAAGAATAAACTGGTGCCAATCATGATGATGGCGATCACACGTTGATGAATTTTCAGCAGCAGTGGTGACTTGATTTGCTGGGGGAGAAAGTCCACGACCAGGTGTTCGGCGCGCCGACTGGCGATCAGCGAACCAACCATGTAGAGCCACATCGCTGAGATCAGCGCCAGCTCGTCGAGCCCGACGATAGACCATTCCAGCAGGTAGCGAGTAATTACCTGGAAAAAGACCAGTCCAGCTACGGTTGCGCTGGAGAGAATGACGATGAGTTCAAACAGGTTGCCTGTCCACTTATCGATAACTTGGAAAAAAGATCGCATTCTTAGCCCTCCTTTCAATAAATTGGCCCTGTATTACAGGGCCATGGTTTGCTACTTAAAGCTCAGGGGCGCGTTCTTTGATCTGTGTAACGATCTCGCTACCGAACTCATCGCTCAACAAAGGCCATACCTTTTCCCGGGCAGCTTTGGCCATGGCGCGAAGTTCTGCGTCAGTCGGTTCGATATATTTCATACCGGAAGCGATCGCCTGATCTACGTATTTCTGATCGCGGGCTTTGGCTTCAGTAAACTGCTTCTCCATCACCGCCAGAGCGGCATCGGCAATGATCTTGCGCTGGTTGTCGGACAGGTCGTCCCAGATCTCCATATTCATTGACAGAGCGCCGGTCACGAAAGTGTGTTTGGTACGGACGTAGTAATCCAGTACGTCACGGAAGTACTCATAATCCCAGTAGATGGTATTGCCAGCATCGCCGTCGACCACGCCGGTTTGAATCGAGGTGTAGACCTCACCCCAGGTAATGGCAGTGGCCTGATAGCCCAGTGCCTGCATGGTCTGGGGGTTGGGGAAGTTCGAGGGTACCCGCACCTTCATTCCCTTGGCACCGTCGATGCTGGTAGCGTATTTGCCACGGGACGCAACGCCAGCAAAGCCTTCAGGCCATGCACCGAAGTACTTGATCCCCAGATCAGAATGAACATCACTGTTGATATTATTCAGCCAGCCATCGGGCTTGTAAGCATCAAAAGCCTGCTTCCAGTCCAGGATCAGGTAGGGGGTATTACGCAGCCCCATTCTCTTGTCGTAGGAGGTCAGCGGCCAGTTCAACATCATGTCAACTTCACCCACAACCAGCAGGTCGAAAACCTCTTTCTGATCTCCCAGCTCATCCTGGTAGAAGATATCTACCTTCATTTCGTCTGTCGTGCCTCTGGACTTAGATTCAATGATCTCAGCCCAGTACTCCAAAGCTTCCCCTGCCGGAGAACCCTTGGCACCTGAATCCGTAGCCATCTTGAATTTCATTGTGTCGGCGATTGCCGAGACAGAAAAAGCGACGGCTGCGGTTGTCAGAGTTGCTGCCTTAATAAACTTAAGAAGTTTCATAGATTATCCTCATTGTTATAGTTATAGAGCTGCCGAAAAGATCGACGGGAAAGCAGTTACAGTTCTGAATGGCTGGCCATACGTGCCATTCCCATTCGAACCGGAACACCGATTCGTAACAGAGCCCTGGGTGGTAGTCTGGAGGGCTTTCCAGAGACTTCGATCATGTCGCTCAATATCTGCGACTCTTTCTGACAGGCCATGTCGGCTAGCATCATGCCGGAGATCGTTCCTCGTGCTGCGCCTACGCTCTGGTCACAGCAGGAGGCGTAGAGACCGTCCTCGAGTTGGCCGAAGTAGGTTTCAAAATTCCCCGACAGGCCACTGGCACCGCCCCAGGTATACTGAAATGACACATCCCCGAGCTGAGGGTAGCGCGCGTCAAACCCTTTGCGGTGAGTTTCCCGGACCTTCGGTAGAAGCGCCTGTGGGGTGTTGTAGTCGTAAGCATAGCGGTAGCTGTTGCGGATGATCAGGCGACGATCCTGGGTCATTCGAACCGTGGTGCCAGCATGGTCGGCCGGTGTCAGCCCCCAGTCCAGCTGCCCGCCGAAGCGTTTCATCTGTTCATCAGAGAGTGGGGCGGTCATGCTGGCAAAGGTCATTACCGGTAAAATTTTGTTGCGCAGGTAGCCCAGCTCGGCGGTAAAAATATTGGTGCCGAGAATCAGCTGATTGCAGCGGATTTCTACTGTCTCGGTTTTCAGGGTAAAACCATCCCGGGTACGAGCGATCTCCAGAACAGGGGTGTTTTCCACCACGCGAACGTTGTCCGGCATATTGTCAGCCAGGCCCCGCATTAAGGCGGCTGGCTGCATCAGCATACCGCCAGCGGTGAAGATGGCTGCGTTGTAGTAGTCGGTACCAAACACATCACCCATTTCTGACCTGGACAGGCGCTGGTAGGGTGAATCGGATTTTTGCAGAAGAGATTCGTAGCGGTTGAGGAATTTCTCTCCACGGGGGCCGACCGCCGCCTGATATTTGCCAGCGTGAGACCATTGGCAGTCAATCCCATACCGATCAATCTGCTGCTCAAAATAGTCGATAGCAGTATGGTTGAGGTTAACTATTTTATTTTTGAGGGCGTTGTCTCCCAGCTCCAGCTCACGCTTGTGAGGCTGATCGATGACAAAACCTGAGTTACGCCCGGACGCACCCTGGCCAATCATCAATGCTTCGATCAACAACACAGAATTGTCGGGTCTGTTCTCAGCCATGCGCCGTGCCGCAGCATTACCCACAAAACCTCCGCCGATGACCACGGTGTCAAAGTGAGTATCATTCTGGAGCTGTCCAAAATCAGAGATATCCTCCAGCATTTCGTACCAGCCGCACTGTGCGTCATACTCGGGAAGAACCATCACCAGCCTCGTTGTGTGTTATTCGATTTGGGGCAGTGCCCTTAAAGGCTGAATATTCGCCTTATAAGATTAAAATATCTACAATAGGTCGATGAATTAAGCCATTCTAACCATGTTAATAAGCCCAGCTTATGTTCGGTTGAGCAGGAGTCAAAATGGCAGATCGAGAAACACGGCCGCTGGATACCGCTGCATTACATGTTTTTGTCACTATCGCCGAATCCAGTTCATTAACTGATGCGGCAGGGCGTCTTGGCGTCTCTCAATCGGCTATATCCCAAAGCCTGAAGCAGATTGAGTCACATATAGGGGTCGCGCTGGTGATCCGCCGGACCACGCCGATCAAGTTGACGCCGGCTGGGGAAGTGTTAAAAAAAAATGCGAACGGTATTCTGGGGGATCTGCGACGCTTGAACGCGACCGTGCGTGAAGCAGCCCGCAAAGGCGTGGTTAAATGCCGCGTCGGACTGGTGACCTCCTGCTCCGAGGTGTTTGGCAGCAAGCTGATCGCCAGCCTCAAAGATCAGGCAGAGAGTCTGACCTTGAAAAGTGGCCTTACACCACCTCTGATTGAGGCTTTTTTGAGCCGTGAGATCGATATCCTGATATCAGAAGATCCTTTGACCGGAGTCGAGGGCTTGGAACGCTTTAAGGTGTTTCGAGACCCCATGGTGGTGGTGTCTTCTCCTGCCCTGCTGGGTGACGGCCCTGCTTCCCTGTCTGCTTTGGCAGAACGGGCTTCCATGATTAAGTACAGTCGCGCCTCTAACATTGGTACTTACAGCGAGGTTATTTTGAGGCGCATGCGTATTCAGGCCAACGTTCGGTATGAAACCGACGATACCCATACGCTTATGAACTTTGTGAGGGATGGGCATGGCTGGGCCATGTTGAGTACCCTGTGCCTTGCTCAAGCATTCTATCACCTGGATAGAGTCCAGGTTCTGGAGCTGGATCGTAGTAAGCATGCTCGGGCTATCTATTTGATTGCGCGTAAAGATGAGCTTGGCAGCATCCCCAAACAGATTCTTGAGGCCGTACAGAGCCTGTTTTTTGAGAACATCTGTCCTCAGCTTATCGGCAATGTCCCCTGGATGACGTCCACTATCTTTGCCCCTGACGGGGGTGCGATAGATAACTGAGCCCAAGAGTATCTGAAAAGCAGATTTGTTCAGGAAGCGGGGTGCTGGTGCTGTTCAACCGCCAGCAGGTGACGGTATTTACGCAGGGTGATGGGGGAGTCGAGCAGGCGGGTCAGTTCTTGCGCATCAAAGTAACGTTGTTGCCGGATAACCGACAGCAATTGCGAGTTCTCAAATTCGAACCGGTCACCCACTTTAATGCGGTTAACCAGGGTTGCCCAGATCAGGTCTGACGCCAGCGCTCGCTCTAACTGATTCATCATATCCACTCAATCACTCATTCTTCGCCCATGCATGCACCTTTCTTGAAAATCTCTGCCTGGCGGGCGACAAAGTCAACCTTTCGGGCTTCGAGGGTACAAAGGTACTGCGCGCTTGCGTCTATGCCAGGGCTTGAGGCCAGGAACTCGGATGTGTCTTTGACGATACGTTCAAGCTGGCGGGCGAGGGTTCTTAAGCGATGGTATGAGGTGCCAAAAGCTGCCTCCATCGATTGCCGGGTTAACCGGTGCTGCGTTTTACTGCGCGCCGAATTCACCAGATCAGCAAAATGTCCCCACTCGGTATCGCCCAGTATGTCCTGTATCAGAAACACCAGAATTCGGTCATCGACTTCATTCAGGAAAAAGGCCAAAAAGGCCGCTCTGAAGTCGTCCGCTACTAGATATTTACCAGGGAAAGTCGAAATTCCAGCACACGATGTAGCGCTTGAACAAGGGCTTTCAACCCGCAGCTCAGCCTTGGTGTTCTGCATCAGGATGGAGTTGAGTGCCATCGCAGAGCTGATGCACTCGGGTTCAGCGATGATCTCTGGCATCGGTTGTGCCGTGCTGAAGTCTGCCAGCTGAGGTTCAGCGATGCCCAGCACATCACCCGCCTGGTCCGGCTCCAGGGCGTTGAGTAACTGGTCAACAGGATTGTCCGAATTTTCATCCCAGTATAAAGGCCGACCCGGCTGAGCATCGAATGAGACCATCTCTGGCGGCTGGTTCGCGTGCAGTTCTTCAATCATTCCGTTCAGCCGCTGACGACTGGATGGGTTGTCCGGGTTAAAGAGGTGGTTTTTCAGCTTCTGCGGCAGCTCGCCGCTGCGTGTCAGCAGAAAGCCCGGTGTGGTGCGGGTGAAATTCCCGACCGCCGTTTTGACCCGCTCAACATCCGTTTGCAACTGGTTCAGCAGTGCTTGCGGGCTCATCTGGCCCGCATCATCGTCGAAAATCCAGCTTTGCTGCGTCGGGTGTTGCTGCGCAATCGCAAGCACTTGGCCCATCGCCCGGTCTACTTTACCCAGCTCCATCAGCCGGTTCGGGGTAACCGGTTTATTCCAGTAGAGGCTCAGGTTCTCCGCATCCAGAGCAGGCCGTGCATCGGCAATAAAATTCAGGAACCGGCTCACCAGCGCACGAAACACCCGCTGCCAGTCAGCCTTGCCCGCATGACAAAGCGGGCGAAGTTCTTTCTTTATATTGGTCAGCGCGCGCACGAGCTGCGGTGCCTGGGTGGCATAGGCCAGCCCCATAAACGAACAGACATCGCCGGTAATATTAAGCCACCAGGTGGAGCGGCACTGAAACGATGCCAGGATCTTTCCCTGCGCATCGGCAAGAGGTGTAAGCAGCGTCTGGGGCGAACGCCCTTCAACCAGCTGTTGCCACAGGGGGGCATGATCGCCTGCAGGCGTCACGTTCATCGCGACGGCAAGGGTGCGAGCCGCTGTCTTTTTTACCTCGCCCCAACGGCCGTTGTAGAAATAACTGCCATGTATTGCCATATCAAACTCCGATGATATTCCGTCATAAATCCGTGAATAATCGGCACCTGATATCACAATCGCCCAAGCTGAAGGCCCAGTGGCAGTTACAGCATGTCCTTATCTGAGTGTGGGGTTCGACGCGAGCATCGCCCCAGGACGGTGATGGGTATAGCAACCTTAATCAACACCACTGGCCATACCGTCATGCGGCCAGCAACATCATGCACTCTCTGTCTTCCACGGTATCAACAAGCACCGTAAGCGTTTGGAGTATCTGGTGCAGGGATGGTTCAGTGGTTTGTTGAATGGGGGGAGGTGGCGGGCAGTGCTGCCAGCCATGGTATGCAATTGGTGGGGCTGTCCCTTCACCCCAGCGCCGCTGCGGCCTGGGCGCGGGTAAAAAACTCCTCACAGCGAATAAAGCCAGCCACCACTGAGTGCTTAATGGCGGTTACCCGGCCTTCCGGGCTACGGGTGAGAACCACCTCATCATCCAGCCCATCCAGCAAGTGCAAAGAAGCGCAGCGGCCATCGCGGGTGCGGGACAGGTAGATTTTGCCGGTTTCCAGATCCTGAAAGGCGGGTTTGAACCCTTCAGAACGATTCTCCTCGCTGACACCGCCGGTGCCGCTGTAGCGTCGGTTGTCATTGATAAGAGTCTGCTGAGGCTGGTTGGCCAACTCCGCCGGGGGCAGGGCCTTCACTGCGCAATCAGTGCTTTTCATTGGCTTATCTCATATACGCTAAAGGGTCAGGTTCTGGCGGGCGGTACCGGCCATGTGCTTATCGCCGGGGGCTGGCTGCCTGCTCAGTCGCTCTGTATGGGCTACTGACTTTAACGCTGCATAGTCCGGGCCAATGCGCGAGATTAAAGTGAAGAGCCCGCTCTGTAGCGCTTGGACGTTCCGTTACCTGCCAGAGTGGAAGGTTTGTGATCACTTACTTGGGCATGCCTGTAAACTTTTCTTCCAGATGATATGGATCAATTGATCCATATCAGTTGATCAGGGGTGAGCATCTGGTGAACCGAACAGGTGAAAGCGGCGGCGTTCTGCCGCCGGGTGGCCAGAAAGGCAGGTACAGTGGGCACAGCAGGACAAACCCCGGTCACTACGAAATAGAACTACTATTTAGTAGTTACCATTCAACAACCTGTATCCGGTCACTGCTGGCCGGGGTCCGGGTTGTTGCTGAACATGAGGAGGCGTGTATGCCTGCCATAAAACTGATTCAATCTCTCAAGGAACAACAGATCAACTACCGCCTGATCAGCCATGCCCCGGCCTTTACCGCACCGGAGGTGGCCCAGTCAGCCCATATCAAAGGGGACCAGCTCGCCAAAGCGGTCATTCTGGATGCCGATAACCGACTGATCATGGTAGTGGTGCCCGCCAGCTGCCAGCTGGATCTGGAGGCGCTGAAAAGACAGGTGCATGCCATGGCGTTAAAGCTGTGCCCGGTGGCGCGGTTCAGCGAGATGTTTCCGGCCTGTGAGCTGGGGGCCTTGCCGCCCTTTGGTAACCTCTATGGCATGGATACCTGGCTGGCCAACTGCTTTGACCGGGTCGCCCAGATCACCTTCTGCGCCGGAACGCACTCGGAGCTGATTCAGCTCGACTACGTTGACTACTTACGCCTGGTACAGCCGAAGATCATCTCTGAAGGCTATGTGCGGCTGGGCATGACACCGCCAAGAATGCGGGAGCATACCGGGATACGGTTGTAACGCACTACTGGATGCTAATGTGAACCGTCAGTAGTGAATGGAACCCGACGTTCTGCGCGCCCCTGGCAGGCGCTGAACGGGCGGGTTCCATCATTACCCGCACCACACCCGCACCACATATACCCGCAAGCAGGGCGAACGTCTGGATGGACTGGTGATACGCCGGGTATTTTAAAAAACCACCACGCCGCCGAGCATATATTTTCTGGATATCAGAGTAATAATTTTTATGTGTTTATAATTTGAGTGCACTTTTCTCTGAGCATTTCCCTGAAAGCGATCACCGCTGGAGTTACCTGCTTTCTGTCAGGGCAAAGCAGGTACAGCTCTACCGGAGGTGATTTAAAATCCGAAAGTATCTGCACCAGATTTCCATCATTCAAATCCGAACAAACATCGATATGAGATCGGTAAGCAATCCCTTTTCCGCAAAGAGCCCAGCGCCTGACAATATCCGTATCATTACTGACCCGGTTGCTATTAACTTTAACTCTGTAATGACCGGTGGAGTTTATATATTCCCAACGATTGAAAAGATGGCCATCAAGCCGGTATAGCAAACAATTATGTTGTTCCAGATCATCTGGATGTGTGGGTTCTCCAAAAGCTGACAGATAGGCAGGTGACGCGCAGGTAATTCTTTCAATGGTTGCGATATGAAACGCAACCATACTTGAGTCTTCCGGTTTCCCATACCGAAGGGCAATATCAACCTGATCTATGAAAAAATTTGAGAGTGAGTCACCTACATTCAAATCGATTGATAGTGCAGGGTATTTTTCCATCATGTCATCGATCCAGGGGAACACCAGATTACGCCCCAGATCAGAGGGGACGGACAGCCTCAACTCGCCACTGATATTTTCATGTGCCTGCTGTGCTGAGATAACACCCTGTTCCAATGAACCCAATGCCTGACGGCAATGATAGAGGAATTTCTCGCCCTGTTCTGTAATTCTTAACTGCCGGGTGTTGCGTATGAATAGCTGGATACCTAGCTGATTCTCTAACCGTTTGAGCGCATAACTGACCGCCGCAGGCGTAATGCCCAGCTGTTTGGCTGATTCGGTAATGCTGCCCGTTTCCGCGATTCTAACGAACAAACTCAGATCCGATGTATTCATCTTTAAAAATCTTTTAATAGTGTTTGTTTGATTGTCATGTTTATATTTTATCAAACACCGCTGATAATGTCTTTCTCAGGTTTAGCGGCTGCCTGGATTAATACGGCCTGTATTTTAATTCGGGTTGTGTAATGAATAACATTAAATAAAGATTAACTATAGACGATTCATCATGGGAATCATTTTAACATTATAACCGATTAATAATATTTGGAGCCTATTATGGCTAAAACAGAAAACCTTAACAGGTTACTTGGCCGCCCACTGGAACTCCCGTGTGGCGCTATTTTAAAAAACAGGCTTGTAAAATCAGCCATGTCAGACTCGCTGGCTGATGGCGAGGGCAACCCGACTAACGCTCAAATCAGGCTCTATGAAAAATGGGCAGAAGGTGGCGTCGCACTGTCCATTATTGGTGAAGTACAGGGCGATCCTCGTTTTCCTGAAAAACCTGGGAATCTTGTTTTAGGCGAGCACTCCAATACCGAAGCGCTCAAATCACTGGCCGCTAGCGCTTCGATAAACGGCGCGCATATATGGCCACAGCTCGGCCATGCCGGAGCGCTGTCACATGTCCCCATAAGCCAGCCTGCGGGGCCTTCAGCGCTTGATATCGGGGCGCTTCAATGCGATGGCATGTTGAATTCTGAGGTGAAAGAATTACCCGACATCTATGCTAAAGCGGCCATGATCGCAAAAGACGCCGGGGTTACAGGGGTGCAAATTCACGCAGGCCATGGTTTTTTGCTTAGTCAGTTCCTGTCGCCGCTGTTCAACCGTCGTCAGGATGAATATGGCGGTGCTATTAAGGCCCGGTGCAAAATCATTGTTCAAATTATTGATGAAGTCCGGGATGCCGTCGGCTCGTCATTTCCCATTGGCATAAAAATCAATTCATCGGATCAGCTGGGCGGCGGGTTAACCGAACAGGACGCACTGGAGGCGATACGCATCCTGGATAAAACCTCGATTGATCTGATTGAAATAAGTGGCGGCACCTACTTTCCGGGCGCGAAATCAAGCTCTGACAGTTCAGGTAAAGGACCATACTTTGTTAACTTCGCTCAACGGGCGAAGGCTGTCACGACAGTGCCGCTGGTGGTCACCGGCGGGTTCAAAACATACCCCGCGGCACTGAACCCGCTGATGACAGGCGCAGCCGATATGGTGGGGCTGGCACGTGCCCTGGTATTAAACCCTGCACTTGCCAATGACTGGCTGGCTGAAACAGGCAGTCATCCCAGCTTTCCTGAGTTCAAGGCTCCACCTGCGGGTGGAATAACGGCCTGGTACACCATGCGGTTAACGGCGATCGGCAACGACGAGGAAGACGACTTTACGCTGGATTTAGAATCCGCAATCCGCCTTTACGAGGCGCGTGATGCGCTGCGTTGTCGCCAGTGGGAGAAGGCGTTTTTAGCTTGATCCGGGACTTCAGATAATAAGCTGCACACAGCTTAAGCGGGCAGGGCAATCGAACCCCGCCCGCAATTGATCGCTGTCGTGGAATAGCTTAATCACTCCAGCTATCCGCCAGCACCTCCGCCTGTTCTAACACCAGTTTGATGGCATCTTCGGCGGCTTCTGGCGGGTATTTCCAGCGCCGCAGTAGCCTGCGCACCAGGTTTCGCATCCGTGCCCGTACGCTGTCGCGTTTTTGCCAGTCAACGGTGGCGGATTTGCGTAGCTCGCGGGTCAGTTCAATGGCCAGATTACGCAGGTTGCCGTCGCCCAGCACTCGGACTGAGGCTTCGTTCATTACCAGTGCGCGATAGAAGGCGATCTCATCGGGAGACAGGCCCAGTTTCTCCATCATCTGCGCATCGGCCTGCATATCCTTGGCCATCTGAATCAGTTCTTCGATAACCTGCGCCGTCTCAATGCTGCGGTTATGGTATTTCTTCAGGGTTGCCATAATGCGGTCGGAGTATTTCTTTTCCTGCACTACATCGGTTTTCAGCCGGGCTTTCACCTCGTCGCGCAGCAGTTTTTCCAGCAGCTCCACCGCCAGATTACGTTCTGGCATGTTTTTCACATCTTCCAGAAAGTCTTCAGACAGCAAGCCGATATTGGGTTTTTCCAGCCCGACCAGTGCAAATATGTCGTCCACGCCATCGGCAACCACGGCATTATCCAGAATCTGCTTCATGGCAGAGTTACGGGCTTCATCGCTACGTTTCCGATCCACCGAGGTGTGCTTCATAAAGGCGGTTTTGATCGCGGAATAAAACGCGATCTCCTCTTTATATTCCTCAGTTTCCGGCAAGGTGTTACACAGCGAATAGGCTTTGGTCAGCGCCGCCATCACATCCAGGAAACGCCGTTTACCGTCCCGTTCCTTACCATCGCAACTCAACCCTGAAATATGCCCGACTGCACCCGGCAATAGCCGTAATGGCTGGGTGGCGAAGTCCGGGCGATAACTGAACAGCTGGCCTTCAACCGGGGTGGCGAACATGCCCCGCACAATATCGATTTTTTCCTGCAGCACGGATAGCGCCTCGGCGCTGTCTACCGTGGGTTTACCTTTGCCCTGGCTGCTGGTGTAGGTTTTCAGCGCGTTTTTCAGCTCGCTAGCGATGCCGATATAGTCCACCACCAGGCCGCCGGGTTTGTCTTTAAACACCCGGTTAACCCGCGCAATTGCCTGCATCAGGTTATGGCCCTTCATCGGCTTGTCGATATACATGGTATGACAGCAAGGGGCATCAAAGCCGGTCAGCCACATATCCCGCACAATCACCAGCTGCAGCGCATCGTCGGTGTCTTTAAAGCGTTTTTCGAACAGCTTCTTGGTTTTGTTGGGGTGAATATGCGGCTGCAGTTTTTCGTTATCAGCGGCAGAGCCGGTCATCACGATTTTGATTGCACCCTTGTCGATATCATCGCTGTGCCACTCGGGTTTTAGCGCCACAATGGCGTTGTACAAATCAACGCAGACCTCCCGGCTCATGGCGACAATCATCGCCTTGCCCGGAAACGTATCCGTGCGGGTAGTGAAGTGGCTGACCAGGTCCTGCGCCACCTGTTCAATACGCGGCTCCGAGCCGACCAGCTTCTCCAGCGCCGCCCATTTGGACTTCAGCCCTTCGCGGCTGACGTTATCGTCGTCCTCGTCCAGCTCGTCATCAACCTGATCGTTCAGCTCATCGATATTGGCCTGGTTGATGTCCAGCCGTGCCAGGCGGGACTCGTAATAGATCGGCACCGTTGCGCCATCGTCTACGGCATCCTGAATATCGTAAATCGACACATATTCCCCGAACACCGCGCGGGTATCTTTATCATCCTGGGCGATCGGGGTGCCGGTGAAGCCGATAAACGAGGCCTGGGGCAGGGCGTCACGCAGGTATCTGGAGTAGCCATACACATAGCGTTAAGCGGTGGAAACTCTGATTATTCTTGATCAGCATCGGCGTTTCGGGGCTCAGCATCGTGCTGACTACCTGCGCAAGCACCTCGGCAGTCGTGCGACTTGAGGGTTTGATGACTGTCCTAGCCGCTCAAGTAGACCAATAGTACTGATTTGATAACATTCTCAAATCTAGGCCATGATGCTGGAATTGAGAATTCGGATTAATGGTCTGAATACTATATTGAGTAACGGCCCTAAAATAAGCCTTTGCAAGGTAAAAAGTTATCTTTCCTGAAATATTATCAGGGCGTCTATTTTGCGTTCAGAATAATTTTGTTTTACCATTAGGTACCGGCAATATATGAGACGAGAAGATGGCAAGAATTAAAAAGCTTCAAGAAAGATTACAGAAGTTTTCGGATGATCGTGACTGGGATAAATTTCACTCACCAAAAAACTTATCAATGGCATTGAGTGTGGAGGCTTCTGAGCTGGTTGAATGCTTTCAATGGCTTAGTGAGGATGAGTCAAGAAATATGCCAGAGGATGAAGTTAATAAAGTGGTAGATGAAATTGCAGATGTTCAGATCTATCTATTACGCTTGGCGACTAAAATGGATATTGATATTTTGAAAGCAGTTGATAATAAAATTGACAAGAATGCTGAAAAGTACCCTGTAGACCGTGTTAAAGGCAGTTCGAAAAAATATACAGAGTATAAATAAAATCAAGCTGTAGTAGGTGGTGTTAAGGATGATTGTATATTCTGCAAGTAAGCAGTCCTTTGTAGATGATGTTCGTTCAAATCTTATAGCAGATAAGGTGGAGGCAGAGGTTTTACTGAAGATGAAACGTAAATCATCTAGAAGTGAGGTTATGTCGTGGGCGAACTCGCTACTATATATGTGTAATATTCTATCTGATGATAGGAATAGCGTTCCTGCATCTGCAGGCGTCGCTATTGAATTTAATATTCCATTAACAAATCGTAGAGTTGACTTCATTATTACAGGTAAGAATGTCGATCGAAATGATACTGCAATCATTGTTGAATTAAAGCAGTGGCAAGAGGCTGAAAGAACTAATAAAGATGCGATTGTTAAAACACGTTTCCAACATGGAGTGAAAGAAACAATACACCCATCTTATCAAGCTTGGTCTTATGCAGCGCTGATAGAAGACTATAACGAAACGGTTCGAGAAGAAACGATCAACCTTCAACCATGTGCCTACCTTCATAACATGCGATCCAATGAAGTAGTAAATGATGATTTTTATAAGGAGCACACGGATAAAGCACCAGTTTTTATTTCTCAGGATGTATTGAAGCTTGGAAACTTTCTAAGCAATAGCATTAAGTATGGCGATAGCGATGACATTATGTATCGTATCGAACATGGGAAAATAAAGCCGAGTAAACATCTCGCTGATTCACTTAACTCTATGCTTGATGGTAATGCAGAGTTTATAATGCTTGATGAACAAAAGTTGGTGTTCGAGACTGCACTCGATCTGGCACATAGAGCCGATAATGGGGCGAAAAAAACACTTATAGTCAAAGGAGGACCCGGTACTGGTAAATCTGTCGTTGCAATTAACCTCTTGGTAGAGCTAACCAATAGAGGGATCCTTGCACAATATGTGAGTAAAAATTCTGCGCCTCGGGAAGTCTTTAAAAAGATATTGACAGGCTCTCGTAAAAAAACTCACATCGATAACATGTTCAAAGGGTCAGGAAGTTATATAAAAACCCCAGCCGATACCTTTGGTTCTTTAATTGTGGATGAAGCGCACCGATTAAATGAAAAATCTGGATTTTATTCTAATGATGGTGAGAACCAGGTAAAGGAGATTGTTGCTGCTAGCAAATTTTCGATATTCTTTATTGATGAAGCCCAAAGAGTAACCCTACAGGATATAGGTAGTATTGGAGAAATTCGGAAGTGGGCAGATGAATTTGATTCGGAAGTGACAGAAATTGAGCTTGTATCACAGTTTCGCTGTAATGGTTCGGATGGCTACCTGGCTTGGATTGATAACGCTCTTCAAATACGTGAAACAGTCAACAATTCATTAGATGATTTTGATTATAACTTTAAAGTTTTTGATGATGCCAATGCTCTCAGGTCAGAAATAGTTAGGAAGAATCGACTCAACAATAAGTCGCGACTGGTTGCTGGTTATTGTTGGGACTGGAAAAGCAAAAATGACAAGAAAGCAATGGATATACATATCCATAATTCAAAATTTGAGGCGCAATGGAATTTTAATGACGATGGTATGTTGTGGATAATCTCAGAAAAATCCGTAGATCAAGTTGGTTGTATCCACACATGCCAAGGGTTGGAGTTAGATTATGTAGGAGTGATTATTGGTGATGATTTTCTTATAAGAGAGGGAGAAGTAGTAGTAAACCCTCTTGTCCACCCTTCTCGTGATAAGGCGCTAAGAGGAATCAGGGGGTGGCTTAAATCAGATAAAGATAGTGCTTTAGAGGCCGCTGCCAAAGTTATTAAAAACACCTATCGAACGCTTATGACTCGGGGGCAAAAAGGCTGTTATATCTATTGCACAGATAAAGAAACTCGTGAATATTTTCATGAAATTTCGCAGCAATCTGTCGAAGATACTCCTCCTATCGATAGCTCTCCATATAGAGGTTTGGAATTACCTGTTGTTTCTTTTGAAGAGGCAGTTCCTTACACGCGCTTTGTTCCGGTTTTTGATTTGGAGGTTGCTGCTGGCTCGTTTAGTGGTCAGCAGAATATTGATGAATGCGACTGGGTAGAATTACCAGAACATATTAATACTGTAGATGGAATGTTTGTTGCTCGTGTAGTGGGGGAATCCATGAATCGACGGATCATAAATGGCTCCTGGTGTCTATTCAAGGCAAACCCCGGTGGAAGTCGGAATGGAAAAATAGTCCTCGTACAACACAGAAGTATTGATGACTCTGATCATGGAGGAGCATACACAATAAAAGTCTATCATAGTGAAAAAGTATGCGAAGACGGGGCCTATATTAATCAGCGGGTTACGCTAAAACCTGATACTAATGCATATGGTTATTCACCAATTGTGATAGACGATCCCGATGAAGATTTTAACGTTGTTGGTGAGTATTTAATGGTGCTTTGAATAATTATTCGGAGTGCTTTAAGGTGTATTTTCACGACTTTGATAGTGCTCAGGCCCCTTGGCTGGTGAGGTCTATCTGGATCTCATCCTGGCGTGGTGTAAAAGCATCCGACACGTATTTAACGAATATCACCCAGTACGGCGTGTTTGTATTGGGAGGCGTCCAGGCTGGCGCGCAGTTTATCGGCAGCGTTCCACAGCTTGGCTTCAAGTTCTTTAAGGAATTTCTGTTCATGCGGGTTCATGCAGATATTCGATATCAATCGCGCTGTGAAGCGGTGCAATTGCAGCGGCAATGTTTTATGTGACGGCCAGTTTACTACGGCTTTTCCTGTGAGTCTTTGCTGTGGCGGTGGGTTTCAGGGGCATTTATCTGCTTTTTTCAGCACCTTGTACTTGATGGTCTAGCCGTTTCTGGTGTTTCATGTGCGCTGGCTATATCAGCCATTTTTCACTAACCGTGCAAATTACAGAAAGGAGCCTGCCGATACAGCAGTATTTGTAGAAGAAGAGACGCTACCCCAGAGTGCGCCAACACCCTGAGGCAGCTAAACCACAACATCCTTGCTTACAGGAATCATGTCATGGTCTGGTTGGGTATACTAAGCCAAGAACCCGCTCGTTTTGAAGTTTTTTCTCTTATATTTCACACAGTTAACGGTGTGTTGTTTTTTCCTGTCCGGCGTTTGCGCCGTTACCGCTTTTCTGCCGGTTTTCCTCCCTTTTTTCACCTGTGTGCGGCCACTGCATTACCGCGCAGCGGCGTTGTGGCGCGTTGTTAACGCTGTGTGCTCTCGCCAGTTGTTCACTGGCTGCGGGTGAAATGCCCGTTCAGTTGCAGCAGTAACCGCAACTGAACCCAGCGGGCCTGCGTGGCCCGCCTTATGGCGTTACCACTGCGCGTGGCAGTACATCGCGACGCTGGAACGCCGTATATAAGGAAAGGAATACAAGGAGAGAGCAATGCTGGTTATAACGATGAACGGCGGTGAAAGCACCACCATTACCACCCCAGCCGGGGAAACGATTCTGGTGCATGTTTTTGGTGAATGCGACACCTGGCGCAATATCCGCGTCGGCTTCGAAGCACCAGACGGCTATCTTATTCTGCGCCAGGATTTACGCAGCCGTTTGCTAAGGCAATTGAGCAAACAGCCTGTGTTCCGATTATCCAGTGCCGGACACCCCACAGAACTGATGATCGCCAGCAACCAACAGCAAGCACTGGATGACTACCAACAACGCCACCCCGGTTGCCCACCCGTTACCACCACCCCGGTTAATGAACCAGCCAACTGGCAGGAATTTCAACAGCTGGAGCAGTTATGGTTACGGCAAAGCCAACCCCCACTGGCGATTGTGGTAGAGGATATTAGCCACGGTTAATGGCCTTTTTAATCCCTAATTGCTAGAAAACTGCGTAGCCTTCGGGCTGCGCTTATGCCGCTTAGGTAATTATTTACGACCCTCGCATACCTGCCAGCGCCACTTCAATGCAGTTGCTTAACTGTTCACGACCAAGCCAGCATTACCACTGAAGCCCAGGGCATTTAGCCTTAAGTCGAAGATCTGTAGGCAAAATTTATGGTTGCTGTGCTCGCTGCCTCCGGTGCCTCTCTGGCTAAAAGCAACGTTGTCATTGTTTTGACATATTCTAGCCCACTGCCGTAGGCTGTTTTTTATTAAACGCGCATTTAAAGAAAAATAACAAACGATAACAGCGAAGGTGAACTGGAATGTTAAATCCCTATCGACGAACGCTACTGGCAGCCTCTATTGCTGCGGCAACGTTTATTGGTTCAACAACGTACACACAGGCGGCGGTGTCTATCACGAAAGGCAAAACGGTGATTCCTGCCGGGAATGCGACCGATGCCCAGGATATAACCATCCGTAATGAAAAGCTGGCCTTTGCGCTGGCGCTGGGCTCTGCGCCGCCCTGGGGTGTGGCCCGTGGCTGCATCGTGGATATTGCCAATGTGCAAGCCGACGGTTCGCTCAGTAATGATCGGGTCGCCTTTGCGGATTTCATTCCGAATAACTGGTCCAGCTGGCCGAACACCTATCAGAACGTTGATATCGTTAAAGATACCGCTGCCGAGGCGGTGGTGCGGGTGTCCCGTGATTTTGGCAAGGTGGATGTCACTACAGAGTATCGCCTGCGCCAGAACGATGATCGTATTCATGTCAGCACCACCATGACTAATAAGGGTGAGGCGATAAACGATCTGTTGTCGGGCTATACCCTGTGGCCGGATGGTGGTTACAAGTTTGCGGTGCCGGGTTACGCCGGGAAAGAAGAGGCGGTGGTGGCCTCACCACTGGCCGACCGCTTTGTTGGCTACGATGCCGACTGGGCGATCGCGCTGCATGCGCCGTACTTTACCGAGCTGAAATACAAATCCCGTGATCTTTACCGTAAACACAGCCTGGCCGCTGGCCAGTCGATTAGCTTTGAGGGTGATTACCAGGTGCTGGCCAGTGGCGATATTGCCCCGGTCGCCCGCGCAGAAATTGAGCGTAAAGGGCTGAAAGCAGGCACGGTAACCGGCTCGGTGAAAACCGCAGACGGTGCGGTGGTGGAGAATCCGGCGGTAATCGCCTTGAAGGATGGCGTGCCGTATATCTGGACCATTGGCCAGCAGGGGGGGTATAGCCTGGATCTGCCCGTGGGTGACTACGAAATATACGCCACCGGTAAAGGTTATTCTGATAGTGGCAAGGTGACGGCGAAGGTACGCAGTGGCAAAACACTGCAGCAGAGCTTTGCCGACCTTGCCGCACCGGGCCGGGTGAGTGTACAGGTTAGCGCGGTGGATACCGGGGCTGCACTGGATGCAAAAGTGCAGATCGCCAAAGGCAGCAAACCGTTAATCGAGTTTCTGGGATCTAAAACCTTCTTTACTGAGCTGACGCCGGTCGGCAAGGCGGAGTTTACCCTGGCACCGGGCGACTATCAGTTGAAGGTGTTGTCGGGCGGGAATTTCCTGTCTAAGCCATTATTACTGGATGCCCAGGTGAAACCGGGCGCAACAACTCAGCTGACGGCACAGGTTGATATTCGTACCCGGCCCACAGCGCAGGGCTGGTATGCGGGGGATCTTCACCACCATGCGGATGTGCTGGAAGGCTCAACGCCACCGGAGTTTCTGGTGCGTTCCCAGCTGGCAGCCGGGTTGAATGTGACCTTTGTCAGTGACCATGACTCTACCCGCAATCACAAAGCCATACAGGCGCTGTCTGCACAGCGGGGCATTCCGTTTGTGCCGTCGATGGAGGTGTCGCCGTCCTGGGGGCATTTCAATCCGTTCCCGCTTACGATTGGTGCCGAGCTGAAGGTTGACCCTGGCGTGGATGATATTCATAGCATCCTTAAGGATGCCCGCCGTATGGGGGCAACGGTGGTGGCGTCTAACCATCCGTATATTCCCTATGGTTACCTGAGCAGTCTGGAGAAAAAAACCGCACCGGGCGGCTTTAATCCGACTATCGATCTGATCGAGATAAATTCAGAAGTGGATTATCAGAAGGCCGTCGAGAAAGCACGCGCCTTCTGGAACGAGGGCCTGCCGTATTACTACACCGCCGGGTCTGACACCCATGATGTCTGGAATGAAACCACCGGCCATAACCGGATGTTCGTTTACACCGGCAGCCAGCCGGATGCAGCAGCCTTTGCGCAGGCGATGAAAAATGGCCGTAGCTATGCTTCATTCGGCCCGGTGATTTACCCGCAGAATGTGATGTTCGGTGATACGGTCAAGCTGGCCGTCGGGCAGCCACAGACGCTTAACTTTAAGCTGCTGGCGGTGAATGGCCTGGCATCGGTCAAACTGATCGGTAATGAAGGGCTGATCAGTGAGCAGACGTTGACAGGGGAGCAGAGCGACGTGAGCTTCACCTTGCCGATGCGCTCAGGCTGGGTCGCGCTGGTGGTGGAAGACAGCGAGAAAAATAAAGCCTGGAGTAACCCGGTGTGGCTGAAAACAGTCGAGGTTGCCCAGTTCTGATGCACTAAATGCAACGGGCTGCCACGCTGTTGTTAGCGTGTCGGCCCGTTATCCAGCCATACCCGCCAGTGCCTTTCAATACAACAAAGAGAGCTGCCACCAGGCCTGGCCAACTAGTTACATATACAACGCAAGAAATTGAGAAAGCAATCAAGAATCATTACCATTCGCGCCTCTTATACATCTGTTGTTAAGGGGACTATGGAATGCAGTACTTTCAACCGGGCCAGTTGGCCCTCGCCATTACCGCAGCATTAAGCAGTTACGCTGTCGCAGCTAGCGAAGCCGCACCGTATAAAAACCAGGCAACACAACAGGATGCACTGGTGGTAGTCGGGCGTGCGCAGTCGATGTACCGAGTAGAGACAACAGATTTTGCCACTCGCACCGACACCCCCATTGAAAAGATTCCGCAGTCCGTACAGGTGATTCCGCAGCAGCTGATAAAAGATCAGGCGGCGCGCAAAATTACCGACCTTTACCAGAATATCGCCGGGGTAAACAGTTTCAGCTATTCCGGGGTCACATTCCGGGGCTTCCGTCAGGATGAGATTGTTTACGATGGGGTTAAAGGTGACCCGTTCAACGGTTTTGCTGTGCCGCAGCTGTTTAATATTGAAACGGTGGCGGTGCTTAAAGGCCCGGCAGGTGCCATTTATGGTGGCGGTAACCCCGGTGGGTTGATCAACTACATCACGAAAAAACCGCAGTATGAAACCCAGCGTTCCGTGCAGGTGTCTGCCGGTAACGACGAGTTTCTCAGCGGTGCCATTGAGCTGACCGGCAGTGTTAACGATGAAGAGACTCAGGCCTATCGGATTGGCCTGTATCGCGATAGCGAGTCACCCTTTCGGACGAACACCAGCGCAGACAACACCATTCTGGACCTGGGCTACCGTATCGATGTGAACCCGGACACCAGCCTGGTACTGCAGTACACCGATATAAAGCAGGAACTGGGCGGCAACCGTCTGCGCGGGGTGCCGGTTGATGATGATGGCAACTTTATTACTGATATCAGCTGGAACCCGAACGAAGCAACCGATTACCAGAACCTGGACGCCAGCGTGTGGCAGGGACGGCTGGAACATCGCTTCAGTGAGCGGACAAAACTGGATGTGACGGCGCGCTACTTCAGCAATGATGAAGAACAGAACTACCATGAGCCACGTGGCTTACAGGACACGGATGGCGATGGTGTGGTTGATTTTTCCCAGCGTCAGTTCCGCGACCAAGTACGCGAGAATACCGGGCTAAGCCTTACCGCTAATCTGGTAAACCAGTTCAACGCCGGTGGGGTTCCTCATACGCTGCTGACCGGTGCGGACTGGTATCGTCATGATTTCACCGCCTCTTATCGCACGGCACAGCAGTCGTCCCGTGGTGGGCCGGTGCCAGGGCTGAGCCTTGCGAACCCGCAATATGGCCTGACCTCCGCGGCAGACTATGACCTTTCATCAGTGACACCCCGGCTGACCGATACCCGTTCTGACCGCTACGGCTTGTATGTGCAGGACCAGCTGGACCTGACTGATAACTGGTCTGTCACCCTGGGAGGCCGTTACGATCACTTCAAGGATCAGAATCGGCTGGCAGGGGCTGACTTTTCTGATGGCGAGCTGACTTACCGTATCGGTACGACGTACAACATCAATGACCGCTTCTTCCCCTATGCACTCTATGGCACCGGCTTCCAGCCGCAGTCCGCCAGCAGCCAGAGCAAGGCGCAGGGCGGGCCGTTTGACCCGGAAACCAGCAATATTGTGGAAGTTGGCCTGCGTACCCGGTTACTGGACGATAGCCTGGCACTGAACCTGGCCGCTTATCGAATTGTCCGAGATGGCATCCTGCAGGCAGACCCCGCCGGTGATGTAGACGGTGACGGCGAAGATGATCTGGTTCAGCTGGGTGAAGTGGAGAGTAATGGCTTTGAAGTCGAGTTGGTCGGTGACCTCACCCCGGACTGGGTACTGACCGCCAGTTACGCGTATAACGATACCCGCGTAGTGCAATCATCCGAACAGACTCGCTATTCAGTGCCCGGCACTGACCGCTTTGCCAATGCGCCGCGTAACACCTTTGGTTTGTGGAGCCGCTACCAGCTGCCATCAATCGACTCATCAATCTCGATGGGGGTGGATTACGTGGATGAACAGTTCAGCCTCAGCGGCCAGCGGGTGAAACCGTACACGATTTATAACCTGAGCTGGGCGACCGATGTCGATGACTGGCAGCTGCAGATGAACATCAAAAACCTGTTTGATGAGGAGTATGCCAGCAGCGGGTTCCTGTCTCGCTCCGGCCACTTCCCAGGCGAACCTCGTCGGGTTTACCTGAGTGCAAGCTATAACTTCTGATGATTGATAGCGCTGGGGCGCTGAGTTTAAGCAATGCCCCAGTGTTAGTACGTCACAGGTTAGACTTGCCGTTATACGCGGCGCCATTGACCAATCAATACCAAACTTCTCAGCGAGCGGCAGAACTTCTGCTACTGTTTACGGTTTTTTGTCAGGACTGACCTCAGTCGGCGATGGTGCTCGCTTCAAGAGGTTTCTTGTATTAATGGGCTGGATTTTTTCTAATCCAGTGGAATTTCTCAGCATTTCACCCCAGTTAGCATCACCATAAGCCACAGCGTTGGCATTGGCATTGTAATTTTTACGTTTCACCGGTCCTATCTGAGCTGGCAGTTTCATTATGGATATCCTTTAGTGTGTCATAAAGTAAAATATCAGAAGTGATTCCCCATGATCACTGTTTAGATATCTTATTTTCCATAAGTCAGTTTTGAAAATGGAAATTCACTCAAATCAGCGATGGGGCATATTTTATATTTCTGTGTATTTATAGTTCATCAACACTAGTTAGTGATTTCCATTGCTGAATAGATCCGATCATGACTGGCGTAATTCCACTGACATCAACCTGCATTAAATACGTTGTAGCTGCGATAGTTGTGTTACTTGGGTCAAAGAAAGTTAACTGAACGTCGCGAATAATTGAATGCTGTCTGGATATTTTAGAAGGCTTAACCGTATAGCCACTGAATTCTAATTTGTTTTTTATAGCGTCTTTAACAATTGAAGACAGAACGACAGTATTATATATCGAGTAATTTAAGGCACGATCATCTGGTGATTGGCCCCTATTCACCGTGCAATAATAAAGACGGTTAAGCATACTGATTAATGATTCTTTTTCTTCGTCTGAAATTGATCCAGTGGAATATGTTTTTTCAATTAATGAATCAATCGTCCAGTCAGCCAGGCCATAAGCAACCGGTATTACTGATTGTAAGGCAGTATAGTTAATCAACCTTGTACTACCAGAGATGTAACCTGGTAACACCATACGCATAACATCGTCAGGTGATGTTACATTATCGTTTATTTTTTTAGTCATATATTTAAGCAATTCATTCTGATCATCTTTCAGTTTTTTCTGTTTAGGTTTAAGCCGAGACATCAAGTCATTATAAATACTGACATCAAAACCAACGCTATTAGCCAAAAAACTTACCAGTATAGAATAAATAGAATCACTAAAAGCAGCAAGGCTTGGGTTAATTGAATATATAGGTGTTGAGTTTATATCAATCAACCAAATTAATTGGCTATACATGAAGAGGTTTTTTAGATCCCCAGATGCGTCTCTATAAAGTAGAAAGGCAATCATGGATACATGATCATCAGGAGAGTTTTTAAACTCTTCCTGCATTTCTTCAGGGAGGTTAGAGTGCCAGGTTTCCATATAAGCAGTAAAAACATCCAGATTTGACTCAGTGCCAAAATCATAGGAAGGCTGGCCAATCGTAGCGACCAGCTGACAATTTTCAAAAGTTGGAAAAGAGCCTTGATTAAAAACAGCGCTATTAGCAGAGGGGGTGGCTGTACAGGTACATGTGCTGGCAGGTTCAGGGGTGGTTACTGCCGTTGGAGTAACTGGGGTCTGCTCCATTACGTTTGGCAAAGTAGCTTTTTTTTCAGTGGAAGCTAATTTTGACTCTATTTCGTTAGACATGAAAAGTTCCTTTTATATTGAAAGAGTAAGAGGTACTGCATCAACGTTCACGGATGTCATATTAGTGGGTGCTTTATTCGCTATACTCTGTCTGTATTTCTTCAGGAAAGTTCGAGTACCAGACTTTCATATATGCAGTAAAATCATTCAGATTTGAATCAACACCAAAGTTATAGGTGGGTTGGCCAATTGCCGTTACCAGCTGGCAGTTTTCAAAGGTAGGAAAAGCCCCCGGGTTCTGACCAGGGTTAAAACCCGTACTGTTGTTGACAGATGGCATTGCTGTGCATGTGTAAGCGGATGCCTCAACAGCAGATGGCATTACGGTAGCACCAGTTGAGGCCTGAGCGCTAGCGGTCACCTCCGGTACGCTGGATGATGGTTGTACTTGCGTTTCATTAGGCATAATAGGTTCCTTTAATAATGAAAGGGTAAGGCTGGAGTAAGACAATAAATGCAATCGACTGATATTTCAAATGCGAACCAGCCGCTGGGGTATTTCGTAGCTTTCACATATAGAAATAGGGGTCAGAAATTCCTATACAAACAAGACACTACAAACAGCTGATCCTGACAAAGCAAATACATGGGTGTCTATTAATCAGCTCCGTCCTTAATCCTTTGGCCAGAGAAGTACGGTGTAGATAGCTGCCGGGTTGGTATAAGAGAAAGGTAAACCATTTATAGTAAAAAAAGCCCCCATCCGCTTAACAGCGGTGGGGGCTTTTTTAAACGCGGACTTTACAGCGCGTTTACAGTTTCCAGCGTCAGATCAAAACACTTCAGTGCTTTTTCACACAGTTCATCGACTTCAGCTTTGCTGATCACCAGTGGCGGTGACAGCACCATACGGCGGCCGACAGCGCGCATGATCAGGCCGTTGGCGAAGCAGTGGTCACGGCAGATCATGCCGATGTCGATACCTTCACCGAATCCTTCTTTGCTGGCTTTGTCTTTCACCAGCGCCATGCCAGCAACCAGACCTACACCTTCAATGTGGCCCACCAGCGGGTGGTCACCCAGTACTTCACGCAGTTGTTGCTGGAAGTAAGGACCAATCTCTTTACCAACATACTCGACGATGTTTTCTTCTTTCATCAGGCGGATGTTTTCCAGCGCCACGGCAGCGGCAACCGGATGGCCGGAGTAGGTGAAGCCGTGGTTGAAATCATCATCGTGGGCAGTCAGGGCATCGGCAATACGATCGCCTACGGCCACTGCTGAAATCGGCAGATAGCCAGACGACAGGCCTTTGGCCATGGAAATGATATCCGGCGTAATACCGAAAGTTTCGCTGCCGAACCAGCTGCCGGTGCGGCCAAAACCACAGATCACTTCATCAGCGGCGATCAGGATGTCGTATTTCTTACAGATTTTCTGGATTTCAGCCCAGTAGTTGGCTGGTGGCACGATCACACCGCCCGCGCCCTGGATGGGTTCGCCGACGAAGGCTGCGACGTTATCCGGGCCCACTTCGAGGATTTTCTCTTCCAGTGCGCTGGCGCAGGCGATGCCGAATTCTTCTTCGCTCATATCACCGGCTTCACCGTACCAGTACGGCTGGCGAATACGCTCAACGCCTGGCATCAGTGGGGCACCTTGTTTGTGCATGCCGCTCATGCCGCCCAGGCTGGTGCCACCGACGGTGCTGCCGTGGTAGGCATTCTCGCGGGAAATCAGGATGTTCTTGTACGGCTTACCTTCGATACACCAGTACTGACGCACCATGCGGATGATGGTGTCGATCGCTTCAGAACCGGAGTTGGCGAAGAAAATACGGTTCAGATCACCTGGCGTAACACTGGCGATTTCCTTGGCCAGGCGGGCTGCAGGCGTGTTTGTGGTCTGGAAGAAGGTGTTGTAGTAGGCCAGCTGGTCCATCTGGCTGCTGGCAGCAGCGGTCAGTTCTTTACGACCGTAACCCATGTTGACACACCATAAGCCCGCCATGCCGTCGAGGATTTTGTTGCCTTCGCTGTCCCACAGGTAAACGCCTTCAGCGCCGGTGATAACACGGGCACCTTTGGCGTTAAGTGCGCCGGTGTTGGTGAACGGGTGCAGATGGTGTGCTGCATCCTGGGCCTGAACTTCTGCGGTGTTAACGAATTGCGTGTTGATAGCTTGATTCATGATGCGCTCCCAGTGCTCTGCTCCATCAGGGATGAGGAAGCAGAGCGATTGTCAGGTTAGGGGCTGCTGCCTGTGATCAGGTGCAATCCTCTGTTTGGCGTATGTCGCCGATATGGAATTATTTTGTGATCACAAAATTATAAAGTCAACAAAAAAGCTCAATCAAAAAAATATGCTGATCGATTGATAGTGGCGTTTTTGGTGTTGAAGATCGCCAGCAAGCTGGCTCCTACGAGGGTGTGGCAGGTTTGTAGGAGCGAGCTTGCTCGCGATCGTTACGGGGTGGAGCTGGCTGCAGACTGTTCGATAAAACTGTGCAGCAGTTCGGGGGTGCCAGCGAAGGCGACGCCATCACGGATGTCGGCGGCCAGGGACATTTGCAGGGCCAGAGCATCCTGTTTTTCTATGGCGGCAGTCATCTCGCGGTGGTGGTCTACCAGGTAGTTTTCATCCAGCAGGCTGTTGGCCAGGCGCATAAAAGGGCCGAGCTGTAGCCAGATGCTTTCGATCAGCGGCAGGGTGATCTGGTGGGGGTTAGCGGTATAAATCTTCCGGTGGAAGGCCTGATTGAGGCTGCCGATCTCTTCGGTATCCCCAGCTTCAAAGGCGACATCAATATCCTGATCAAGCTGGCGCAGCTGGGCCAGCCGAGTGGCATCGATATAGGGCAGGGCACGGGTGGCGGCGTGGCTTTCCAGCGCAATACGCGCTTCGCACAGCTCATTAAACTTCATCGCTGTCATTCGGGGCACCATCACCCGGCGGTTGCCCTGGATCTCCAGTGCATTTTCAGCCGCCAGCTGACGCAGCGCTTCACGCACTGGCATCGGGCTGACACCGAGAATTTCAGCCAGTCCACGGATGGTCAGCGCGCGCCCCGGAAGTATCTGCCCATTCATTACAGCCTGGCGCAGTGTCTGGTAAACCCACTGGGTGATGGTGGTTGACGCATCACGCTCGGTCAGTCTGATTTTAATGGGGGATCGCTTATCCATTGTCACCACAATTGTCTGGTTTGTTATTTGGGTATTCTAATAGCATCCGCCTGAGCGGTATATGCAGGATTTCATGAATGTTGCGTGTTGACCCTGTTGCATTTATGTGATCACATTAAAGCGAACTTTGTGATCACATTTGATCGATCATTCTGCGCTGACGAGCGCTGCCCTCGCACTGAAACCGGTGACCAGGGCACAAGGCAAGGCAGGGTGTGGGCCAGAATTCACACCCTTAAGACAATAACAATAAACAGTCTGTCCTGTGGCAGGCGGGCCCGGAGTGGCCTTGCCCGTACAGTGACGCCGAACGACCGATATTACCCACCGGGGACGCGGCAGGGGATATCACAGCCTGATGGAGAACGTACGATGAAATTTCGCAAATCCTGCCTGGTGGCCGCTATGGCCCTGTCTGCTTCAACTGCTGTTATGGCAAGTGAGCAGGTTGTTAACGTGTACAACTGGTCTGACTATATCGATCCCGCTGCGCTGGTGACGTTTGAGAAAGAGACTGGTATTAAAGTTAACTACGATGTGTACGACACCAACGAAGTGCTGGAAGCCAAGCTGCTGGCCGGCGGCAGTGGCTACGATGTGGTGATACCGACCGCCTCATTCCTGGAACGTCAGGTTAAATCCGGCGTGTATGCCGAGATCGACCGCAGTCAGCTGAGCAACTACGGCAATCTGGACACGGTGATGGCAAACAAGGTCAGCACCCACGACCCGGACAACAAGCACAATGTGCCATACACCTGGGGCACCATCGGGCTGGGCTATAACATTGATATGGTCAAGGCTCGGCTGGGGGACGTACCGGTTAATAGCTGGGACCTGATCTTCAAACCTGAAATTGCAGCCAAACTGGAAGACTGTGGTATCGGCCTGCTGGACTCCTCGTCTGAAGTGATGGCCATCGCCCTCAACTATTTAGGGCTGGACCCGAATTCAGAGAAGAAGACGGATCTGAAAAAAGCCACTGACCTTATCTCCGCTGCCCGCCCGCACTACAAATACTTCCACTCCAGCAAATACATCTCTGATCTGGCCAATGGCGATATCTGTGTCACCCTGGCCTATAACGGTGATGTCTTACAGGCCCAGGGCACCGCGACCGAAGCAGGCCGGGGCGTGAACATCGCTTACACCGTGCCGAAAGAGGGCGCGCCAGTCTGGTTTGATCTGATGGCCATTCCAGCCGATGCCCCGCATAAAGCGGCGGCCTACAAGTTCATCAACTTTATTCTGCGCCCGGAGATTGCCGCCAGCATCTCGAATACCGTCTTTTTTGCGGTGCCCAACCAGGCAGCAAACGCACTGGTTGCCCCGGATGTACGCAACAATAAAGCGGTGTACCCGTCTCAGGAAACCAAAGCGTTGCTGTACAGCCAGCAGGCTCATTCTGCCAAGTTTGACCGCAAGCTGACCCGCGCCTGGACCAATATCAAAACCGGCCGTTAATCCCATGGCCCTGCGCTGGCTCACCGTATACGGCGGGGCCAGCCCATTCTCTGCTGTTATACCTGAGCGTTGTCAGCCAGTGGTTCGCCCCTGGCAGCTTCTGGCTGACTACGTTTTCTTTTTGAGCGTCTAATAAAAACAAGAGTGAGGTTGTTATGACTTCGACCCAACTGATTGAACCTTGCGTTGCAGCCACCGTAGTAACGCCTTCTCCCACCGCTGACTCCGAAGCTCTGGCTGATAAATACGCGGGCCAGACGCCCTTTGTCAGTATTCAGAACGTTAGTAAAACCTTTGGTGATTTTACCGCCGTCGATAATGTCAGCCTGGATATCTACCAGAGCGAACTGTTCTGTCTGCTCGGCGGTTCCGGTTGCGGCAAAAGCACCCTGTTACGGATGCTCGCCGGGTTTGAAGAACCCAGCCAGGGCAAAATCCTGATCGACGGCGTGGACATGACGGGCATCCCTCCCTGGGATCGGCCAGTCAATATGATGTTCCAGTCCTATGCACTGTTTCCCCATATGAACGTGGCAGACAACATCGCCTTTGGCCTCAAACGCGAGGGTGTGCCCCGTGATGAAGTGAAAGAGCGGGTGGCGAAGATGCTCGAACTGGTGCAGCTCGGCCACCTGGGCAAACGTAAACCCGATCAATTGTCGGGCGGACAGCGCCAGCGTGTTGCACTGGCACGGGCGCTGATCAAACGCCCCAAGCTACTGTTGCTGGATGAGCCACTGGGCGCGCTGGACCGCAAGCTGCGCGAAGAGACTCAGTTTGAGCTGATTAATATCCAGGAGTCGCTGGGCGTCACTTTTGTGGTGGTAACCCATGATCAGGAAGAAGCGATGACCCTGGCCAGCCGGATTGGGGTGATGGATCAGGGCATTATCGTACAGACCGACGAACCCCATGATATGTACGAATTCCCCAGCAGCCGCTTTGTGGCCGAGTTTATCGGCTCGGTTAATATCTTCGAAGGGATTGTGACCGAAGATGAACGCGACAGTGTCCGCATCAACTCCCGTGAGGCAGGCTGCACCCTGGCCGTTAACCACGGGATCAGCTGTGCGCCTCATCAGCACGTGCATGTGGCCCTGCGCCCGGAAAAGATTCGTATCAGTCATAGCCATCCAGATCAGCAGGAGAACTGCATCAGCGGGGTGATCGAAGAGATCGCTTATATGGGCAGCCTGAGTTCATTCCGGGTGAAGCTGGCCAGCGGTAAAGAAATCCGTGTAACCCGGCCCAATACCGACCGGCGTATGGCTGAGCGTTTTACCTGGGAAGATAAAGTGTTTTTGTTCTGGGATGAAGACAGCAGCGTGGTACTCACCTCATGACAGATCTGACTCACCCCCGGCTGCCCGATACTGACAAGGACAGCCCCGGCTGGCTGCAACGTAAGCTGCAGCCCCTGACCAAAACCCGCTGGGGTCGCTTTGCTGTCGTTGCGCTGCCACTGCTGTGGCTGGCAATCTTCTTCTTTGTCCCCTTTATGGTGGTGTTCAAAATCTCGCTGGCCGAGACGGCTATCGCGATTCCACCTTACACCAGCCTGCTTGACTGGGATGCAGAAGAGGGGCTGCTGGCCCTGAGCCTGAACCTGGGCAACTATCTGTTCCTGCTGGAAGACTCCTTCTATATTGATGCCTGGCTGAGTTCGATCAAAATTGCCGGTATTTCTACCTTTTTCACCCTGCTGGTCGCTTTTCCCATCGCTTGGCTGATCGCCCGCAGTCATGGTTCACGCCGTGGGCTGTTGCTGGCGCTGGTGATCCTGCCATTCTGGACCTCGTTCCTGTTACGGGTGTATGCCTGGATGGGCTTTCTGAAAAAGAACGGTATCGTCAACGAGTTCCTGCTCTCCATAGGGGTGATCGATCAGCCGCTGATCATGCTGCAGACTGATTTTGCCGTCTATCTGGGCATTGTTTATACCTACCTGCCGTTTATGGTGCTGCCGCTCTATACCGCGCTGGAAAAACTGGATATGACGCTGTTTGAAGCCGCCGAAGATCTGGGCTGTCGGCCGATACAGAGTTTCTTCCTGATTACGCTGCCACTGGCCATACCCGGCATTGTGGCGGGCTGTGTGCTGGTGTTTATCCCTGCTGTGGGCGAGTTCGTGATTCCGTCGCTGCTTGGTGGCTCGGATACCCTGATGATTGGCCGGGTACTCTGGGATGAGTTCTTCCTCAATCGAGACTGGCCGATGGCCTCGGCAGTGGCGATTGTGATGCTGATTGTGATTGTGTTGCCGGTGATGTTTATCCGTAACGGCAAAAACAACGGGGAGGGGGCGTCATGAAGCGCAACGGTTACTTTCTGAAAATTACCGCAGGGCTGGGCTTTCTCTTTCTCTATGCGCCAATTATTGCCCTGATCGTCTACAGCTTTAACCGCTCCAAACTGGTGACGGTGTGGGGGGGCTGGTCACTGAAATGGTATAGCGAGCTGTTCAAAAACGCTCAGATTATCGATGCCGCGATGCTGAGTCTGAAAATCGCCCTGATCAGTGCCACCGTCGCCGTGGTGCTGGGTACCATGGCCGGGATGGCGCTCAGTCGTTTTGGTGCGTTTCGCGGGCGAATGTGGATGTCCGGCTTTATTACCGCACCGCTGGTGATGCCCGAGGTGATTACCGGCCTGTCACTGCTGTTGCTGTTTGTGGCACTGGAGGCCACCTTCGGCTGGCCCGCCGGACGCGGCTCTACCACCATTATTATCGCCCACAGTACGTTCTGTATGGCCTACGTGGCGGTGATTGTGCAGTCCCGGCTGTCGTCGATGGATGAGACCCTGGAAGAGGCCGCAATGGATCTGGGGGCAAAACCCTCATCACTGTTCTTCCTGGTCACGCTGCCCCTGATTACCCCGGCGCTAATCTCCGGCTGGTTGCTGTCGTTTACCCTGTCACTGGATGATCTGGTGATCGCCAGCTTTGTGTCCGGGCCGGGTAACAGCACCTTGCCAATGGTGATCTTCTCCAAAGTCAGACTGGGCGTCACACCGGAGGTCAATGCGCTGGCCACCATTATGATCGCCATTGTGGCGCTGGGTGTAGTCGTTGCCATGCTGCAGCTGCGGCGTAAGGACCGGATCAGCAGCTGATCAAGATGCACTGTTTAACCAGGCTGCCCTGCGGGGCGGCCTTTTCTCGTTCAGGCCCTGTGTCGCCGCTAACTTGATGCGCCAACTAACAAGGATGCTGTTATGTCTGTATGCCAACGTATTATCGCCACTTTACTGGCGGTGCTTGCACTGTTCCTGATCACGTCAGCGCTCTCCTGGTACAGCTTCACCACTGTCAGTCAGCAGGTCCAGGTGGTGATTAATGAAGCCTCTCCCCGCGTGTTTTCCAGTGGCCAGTTACGGGCCGAGCTGGCTCAGACCCGTTACGTACTGCTGGACTATATTTCTGGCCAGCGTAATGGCGATGCTACCGCCATTGATAGCACCCTGGCCGAACTGCATAGCCAGATAAATAACGAGCTGGCAACGCTGGCGCGGCTTGAGCACGGCTCTGATGCCGTGCAGCAGATACAGTCACTGACAGCGTCGGTATTCCAGTCTGCCAGCACCCTGATCCAGGAAAAACAGCACTACTGGCAACAGCTCAACCAGCAAGCCGGCCAGGCTAAAGCCTTTAAGTATCTGTCAGAGGAGCTGGTGTATACCTTTGAAGATCTGCTTGATGAAGAGTTTCGTTATGCTTTTCTGAAAGTCGTGCGCCCGCTGCGAGATGACAGCCTGTTCCTGGCCAGCAAAGTACGTGCGTTATTGCTGCTACAAAATGCAGATAAGGCCCGCACGGCACTGGCTGAGGTTGAAGCCAGTATCAAAACTCTGGACAAGGTTGTTACTCAGGTTGCCGCGATTGATCGTGAGGCGCACGAGGCCATTGTAGAAAGCTGGCAGCCCTACCGTAGCCAGCTGCTGGATGCAGATAAAACCCTGCAATCCCATGTGGCTGCACTGGCAGCCTTACAACGCTCCAAAGCGCAGCTGCATAAAATTGAGCAACAGGTGACTCTGAACGAACAACAGCTCAATCGCTTTATGGACAGCGCTTTGGCGCAGGCTGCGACCATCGGTCAGCAGACCCATGCCACCATTATCAAAGGCGAGTGGCTGATCGCAGCGGGCACCGTGCTAGCGATGCTCTGCTCACTATTGTTCGGTTATCGGCTGGTGTCTCATATCCGCCATGCATTAGGCCTGGTGGTAGAAGGGGTGACTCAGATCAGCGCCGGTAATCTGGCCCATGTGATCGTACTGGAGGGCCATGATGAACTGGCCGATCTGGCGCAGAAAACCAACACACTTTCCACCCAGCTGAACCAGCTGGTCGGGCAGATCAGCACGGCCGTCACCGATGTGCAGCAAGCAGCGGGTATCAGCGCGACAATCAGCACCCAGACCCTGGCCGGAGTCGAACAGCAAAGCCAGCAAAGTACCCGGCTGGCCACCATCGCCAGCCAGATGGAAGCCAGTGCCCGCGATGTTGCTGGCCATGCCCACCAGACTCTGGATGATGCCATTGAGGCAGAGGCCACCCTGGCCAGCAGTCACCAGGCGCTGATCGATAACAGCCAGGCAATGGAAGGGCTGGCAAGCCAGGTCACCGCGTCCATGGGGGATGTGTCTGCACTGGCTGAGCACGCGGAAGCGATCAGCAATGTCATTCATGTGATCAAAGAGATTGCCGGTCAGATCAACCTGCTGGCACTCAACGCGGCGATCGAAGCAGCACGCGCCGGAGACAGTGGGCGGGGCTTTTCCGTGGTAGCGGATGAGGTGCGCTCACTGGCGAACCGTACCCAGGGCTCGATCAGCAGCATTGAAGAAATGGTGATCACCCTGCAAACCGGGGCGCAGCAAAGCACCGCCTCCATGTCCCGTTGCAGCGAAGGTGCCCACCGCTGCAGCGAACAGGAAAACCAGAATAACCAGTCTCTGGGGCAGGTGGCTGCAGCGGTAAGGCGGATACGGGAAATGAATACTCAGGTAGCAACCGCAACTGACCAGCAAAACGCCACTGTTGAGGATATTAGTCACAGTCTGCTGGAGATTAACCAGATCATGGCCGACACCACCCAGGGGGCTGAGCAGGCAACCGAACAGAGCCAACGCTTGCTGAGCCTGTCCGGGGAGTTGTCCCAGCTGGTGCTGCGCTTCCGGCTGGAGCCCTGACCCGCCAGTAAATGGAATAAATATCTAATCTATCAGTCTAAGCAGCAAAGTAGCCCGCGGCTGGCAACAGGCTGTAACAGGTGCTGGCTACACTTCAGCCCCCGCATTAACAGGACAGGTGATTTATGGATGCCGTTGCCAGGTTTCTTAAGGACAATGCCATTACTGAAGTTGAGTCCACCCTGCCGGATATGACCGGCAACGCCCGAGGCAAGTTCTACCCCACCCGTAAATTCCTCAGCGAACAGGGTGGGCGCATTCCGGAAACCTTGCTGGTGCAAACGGTGACCGGTGACTGGGCCAGTAATCACTACGAAATCGTCGATCCCAGCGACCGCGATATGCTGTTGCAGCCGGACCCGAATACTTTGCGTATTGTGCCCTGGGCCGATGAGCCCACCGCGCAGATCATCAATAACTGCCTGACTCAGGCCGGGGATCCTCATCCGCTGTGCAGCCGTAATGTTCTGCGCCGGGTGCTGGCGCTGTACGAACAAGAGGGGCTGACCCCGGTGATCGCCCCGGAGGTCGAGTTTTATCTGATCCATAAAAACACCGACCCTGATTACGAACTCAAACCCGCGACGGGCCGCTCGGGTCGTCGGGAAACGGCTCGCCAGTCTTACAGCATTGATGCGGTGAACGAGTTCAACCCGCTAATCGATACCCTGTATACCTACTGCGAAGAGCAGGGGCTGGCCGTGGATACTCTGATCCACGAAGCGGGCGCGGCGCAGATGGAGATAAACTTTCTCCATGGTGACCCGCTGGCATTGGCTGATCAGGTCTTTGTGTTCAAGCGTACGTTGCGCGAGTCAGCGCTCAAACACGGTATTTATGGCACGTTTATGGCCAAGCCGATGCAGCATGAGCCGGGCAGCTCCATGCATATCCACCAGAGCCTGATCGACAGCCGCACCGGTGAAAATGTGTTTGCGGGCACCGATGGCGAGGCATTCAGTTCGACGTTTTACCACTATATGGGTGGGCTACAGGCCTATACCCCGGCGGCGATCAGCTTTTTCGCCCCCAACGTTAACTCCTACCGCCGCTTTGCCCCGGAGATATCCGCGCCGGTCAATATGAAATGGGGTATCGATAATCGCACGACTGGCCTGCGTGTGCCCGATGCACCGGCCGATGCCACCCGCATCGAAAACCGTTTTCCCGGTGCCGACTCAAACCCTTACCTTGCTATCGCGGCCAGCCTGGCCTGCGGTTATCTGGGCCTGAAAGGCCAGTTACAACCGACCCGGCCGACCCAGAATGCAGCAGCGGAGGAGGGTGACATGGTTGAGCTGGCCCGTTCCCTCGAAGAAGGCTTACGGTTGCTGGAAGATTGCCCTGAGCTGACCGCTATCATGGGGGAATTATTTGTGGCGGCTTATATTGGGGTTAAACGGGCCGAGTTCGAGACATTTCATCAGGTGATCAGCTCATGGGAGCGCGAATACCTGTTACTCAATGTCTAGGGATCACGACATACAGGGGAGAGAACATGGGGCTACCGGGCTATGAGGGCTCGTACTACGCAGACACCGCATTGCCAGCCGTGAACTACCCGGCATTGACCGGCGAGGCGCGTTGCGATGTCTGTGTTATTGGCGCGGGTTACACCGGCCTGTCGGCGGCGTTACATCTGGCTGAGCAGGGTTATAGCGTGTGCCTGCTGGAGGCCGAAAAGGTTGGCTGGGGGGCATCAGGCCGTAATGGCGGCCAGGTAGCCCCCGGCCACAATATGGACCATGCCGAGTTGTGTCGCACGATGGGCAAGGCAGACGCCGACCCGCTCTGGCAGATGAGCCTGGAGTCCGTAGATCTGGTGCGAGCGCTGATAAGCCGCCATCGAATCGACTGCGATCTGAAATCCGGCGTACTGCATGTCGCAGCCCGACCTGAGCATAGCGCTGCGTTCAAAGCCGCCGCAGCCTACAACCAGCAGGTATTAAACTACGACCACTGCCGCTATATGACCCCGGAACAGGTTGCCAGCATTCTGGGCACTGACCACTATCATGGCGGTGAATACTGGTCCGATGCCGCGCACCTTCACCCCCTGAATTATGCCCTTGGGCTGGCCGCTGCGGCACAACAGGCCGGGGTGAGTATTTACGAACATAGCCGGGTGACCTGCTATCACACCCGCCAGGGTGTGCGGGTGAATACCACCCATGGCAGAGTGCTGGCCGACAGCCTGGTGCTGGCCTGCAACGGCTATCTGGGTAAGCTTGCGCCGCAAGTTGCGGGTAAGATCATGCCCATCAATAATTTTATGCTGGCCACCGAGCCACTCAGTGACGCCCTGTGTCAGCAGATCAACGCCAGGGATCTGGCAGTGGCCGACTCAAAGTTTGTGGTGAATTATTTCAGGCTGTCAGCAGATAAGCGCTTGCTATGGGGCGGTGGGGAGAATTATACCCAACGCTTTCCGGCAGATATTGCAGGCCTGGTGCGCAAACAGATGCTGGCGGTCTATCCGCAACTGGCAGAGGTGAAGGTTGATTACAGCTGGGGCGGTACCCTGGCGATCACGATGAACCGGATGCCCAGTTTTGATCGGCTGGATAACCAGCTGTTTGTTACGCAGGGTTATTCCGGTCATGGTGTGGCACTGGCGACACTGGCAGGGAAGCTTATCGCCGAGGCGATCAGTGGCGCACCTGAGCGGTTCGATCTGTTCGCCCGCGTGCCCACACCTGCGTTCCCGGGTGGTACTTTGCTACGCAAACCAGGCCAGCTAGCGGGGATGCTTTATTACGCGATGCGTGATCGCTGGTTCTAGGGAGCAGAGCAGCTGCGTACATCGCTTAAAGCCTGCGTTTGATGGTGCGGAGCTGCTCCTTCAGCACTTCTTCATCGTTCATCACTTTGCGTTCCGGTTTATCCGGCTGTGACTGACTTTCTACGTTATCCAGCACTCGCTCCAGCGTCGTCAGTTTCCGTTTAATCAGCTGGTAGATTGCTATATCCATATCCTCTGCGGAGGCCGCTGCACTGATCGCTTCATCCAGCAGTGCAGGCAGGCTTTCCAGTACCGTATTTTCCAGCGGCTCATGGCGCAGCCCCTGCTGTAGCGTATGCCGGTCACTCAGCCAGTGTTGCAACCGTTGCCGTTCAGGGGCTGTCAGTACGGCAGCAACATGGGGTGCCACTCTGTCGACAGCCACATCAAAACTGGCCACCACCTTTTCATCAGCCCGACCGTGCGGTGGGCTTACTTTATAACGCAGGCACAGCACACTGCTGCCTTCGGTGCGAAATTCAATACCGGTTGAATGCATAAACCACTGACTCCTTTTTAACCTGAACCGGAGGATTATCATTCGAACCCTAACTAATGTCAAAACAGAGATTTACGCGATATCGCCTGACAGGTTCAGATATAGGCGAATAAACCGAAATATAGCAGCGTACTTAAACATCAGTTTGTTTTGTGTTCTAATTATACGTATAAACGCCTGGGCACTTTGAGTGCTCATATCCATGCGTAAAACTGACGGCAACAGGTCAGGAACAGCACAGCAACGTGATGCAGGGGACAACGTGATACAACCGGCTCCGAATAATGTGAACAGCCGCACAGCCACCACCATGACGCCATCAATACGCCAGTGGCAGCGCCCAGCAATGGATCAGGCACCACCGCGAGCAGACACAATACCTGTCAACGCTCAGGTTATTATTGATGAGGCCCGTCGTCGTGGAATTTCAATCGAGATACACAATGCCGAGCAGGGTATGTTCGCGCTGCGTCTGGCCGGGCGAACGATTGCCTGCCATGAATCACTGACGGATCTGACAAGCGCCATCGCCATGACGCGCTGCAGTGATAAGCGAATTCTGCATAGCACCCTGGTCGCATCAGGGATTGCCACCCCGGACCAGCAAGTGGTCGAAAGTGCTGAGCAAGCGCAGGATTTTCTGTTTGAACATCGTCGAATTGTGCTTAAACCTGCCCGTAGCGGCCCGGAAAATCAGGCCTATATCGACCTTCGAACCCCTGATGCCATCAATACCGCATTCGCCGCACTGTCCAGCACAACTGACAGCATCATTGCGCAACCCTGGCACGATGGAGAGAACCTGCGACTGGTCGTGATTAACAAGCAGATCGTCGCCGCCGGGGTACGGCAGGCAGCGTCTATTTCGGGTGATGGTGTGCGCACCATACAGCAGCTGATCGAACGCGAAGATCAGAGCCGTCAGCATGCCACCCAGGGTGAAAGCAGTATTGCGCTTGATGCAGAAACCCGCCGCTGCGTCACCGATGCGGGCTACCAGATGCACGACGTTCTGCCTTACGCCCGCCAGCTCGATGTACGCAGAGCGGCAACCCTGCAAAGCGGTGGCGTAATGCGCGACGTCACCGGCCAGCTTCCCCCAGCACTGGAGCAACAGGCACTGCAGGCTGCCGAACAGACTGGATTACAGGTCGCCGGGATCGATATGCTGATTGAAGATCTTGACGCAGCGCAAGGCTGGGTGCTGGATGTTACCGAACGGCCCAGCCTGACCAATCATGACTCACAACCGGTGGTGGAGCACTTTATGAATTTGCTGTTCCCGCAAACACAGATGAGTGGCCCCTTACACCGCGCCTGATAAACCTGACGCAGCAGGGAGGTGGCGGGCCAGCAGCCCGCGCCTCTCCCAGCAGAGCCTGTTAATCAGTCGAACTCTATCCAGGTGGTTTTCAGCTCGGTGTAGTCATCCATCGCGTGCAGTGATTTATCCCGACCATTGCCTGACTCTTTAAAGCCACCAAACGGCACCGTCATATCACCGCCAAAATAGTTATTGATGCCCATGGTGCCGGTCCGTATCGCGGCGGCAACTTTATGCGCGGTATTAATGTTCTGGCTCCACACGGCACCGGCAAGGCCGTAAGGTGAGTCATTGGCGATGCTGATGGCATCCGCCATATCGGTAAACGGAATCACCGAAACAACCGGGCCAAAGATTTCTTCACGGGCAATGCGCATCTGGTTGGTTACGCCGGTAAACAGAGTAGCCTGATGGTAAAAACCGCCGCTTTCAGCCTGCACCTGCTGGCCACCCATCGCCAGTGTTGCGCCTTCCTGCTTACCCAATTCAACGTAACGCTGAATGGTATCGAGCTGATTCTGATCGATGATCGCGCCCATCTTGTTTTTACCCAGCAGCGGGTCTCCCGGCGTCCAGCGGCGGGCTTTTTCGATGACTCGCTCGACAAATTCATCGTGAATTGACTGTTCAACTAACAGTCGGGTAGCGGCGGTGCAGGTCTGGCCTGAGTTATAAAAACCACCGATCACTGCCAGGCTGGCGGCCTTATCCAGGTTGGCATCGGCAAAAACGATATTGGCACTTTTACCACCCAGCTCCAGAAACGTCCGTTTGAGGTTAGACTGGCCGGAATACTGGGTTAACAGTTTGCCCACCGCTGTAGAACCGGTGAAGGTCTGGCCGTCGATATCCGGGTGCAGCGACAGGTGCCGCCCCAGGTTGATGCCATCGCCGGGCAGTACGTTAAGTACGCCATCGGGCAGGCCCGCTTCACTGGCCAGCTGAGCGATACGCAGGGCGGTGAGTGGGGTTTTTGGGTCCGGCTTGAGAATCACCGAGTTACCGGTAGCCAGTGCCGGAGCCAGCTTCCAGGCGGTGGTAGAGATGGGGAAGTTCCAGGGCACAATCGCCGTAACCACCCCCAGCGGCATCCGGGTGACCAGCGCCAGACAGTCATGGCCGGTGGGAGCAACCTGTTCGTACACCTTGTCTACTGCTTCGGCGGTCCAGCGGATCGTGTTGATCGCGCCGGGTACATCCACATAAAGGGTATCGTTAATCGGTTTGCCTGCATCCAGTGATTCCAGCAGCGCCAGCTCTTCATGGTGTTTTTCTAACAGATCAGCCCAGCGCTGCAATACCTTCTTTCGCGCCGACGGGGCCTGCTGTGACCAGCAACCAGACTCAAACACCGCACGGGCAACTTTGACCGCCACATCGGCATCTTCCGGCCCGCAATCTGCCATATCGGTTAACCGCTGGCCATTTGCCGGGTTGGTTACCGCTGTGGTTTTACCTGACAGCGCCGAAACATTCTGGCCATTAATAAACGCAAGGTGGGGCAGGGTGAGGTCCGCTGCGCGGGCGACCCAGTCGGTTGGCTGTACAGTGCTCATAAACAGTCCCTTTTCATCAGTCAGCTGAATTTTATGCGTCTTAGAGTGCTGCTTGAGCCGCTAATTTGCAATCGCTGCTGGTTCAGCACAGGCCTGCGGGCTTTCTCGTTGATGTAATCCACACTCAGTTAAGCATTTGGTTAAGTAAGGATAAAAACCGCTGAATTTAACTGCAAGATTTTCTATTGATAATGAAAGACATCAAAACACAGAACAACCTGAGCACTCAGGCTCTGGATGAGGTGGCAGATGAATAACAAGAATGAACGCCTGGCAGCTTGCGGGCTGACACAGCAACAACTGGATGCCTACTGGATGCCTTACACCGGCAACCGGGATTTCAAGCAGGACCCGCGTATCATCGTGTCCGCTGAAGGCAACTATTACACCGATGTCGACGGTCGCAAGATTTTTGATGGCCTGTCCGGCCTGTGGACCTGTGGCGCAGGCCATAGTCGCCCGGAAATCACCGAAGCGGTCAGTCGTCAGATTAAAGAGCTGGATTACGCCCCGGCGTTCCAGTTTGGTCATCCTGACGCCTTTAAACTGGCGCACCGGATCACCGAGTTTATGCCTGAAGGGCTGAACCGGGTCTTTTTCACTGGCTCCGGTTCGGAATCCGTGGAAACGGCACTGAAAGTTGCCCGCGCCTACTGGCGCAAAAAAGGTATGGCCAGCAAAACCTGCCTGATTGGCCGGATCAAGGGCTACCACGGGGTTAACTTTGGCGGCATCAGCGTCGGCGGTATTGGCGCTAACCGGGTGCTGTATGGCGAAGGCATTGAAGCCTCACATCTGCCGCACACCATGCTGCCACAAAATACCTTCGTTAAAGGGATGCCAACCGAAGGTGCTTACCTGGCCGATGAGCTGGAGCAGCTGGTTGCCCTGCATGATGCGTCTAATATCGCGGCGGTCATTGTTGAACCACTGGCAGGCTCCGCCGGGGTTATTCCACCACCGGTGGGCTACCTGCAGCGTCTGCGAGATATCTGTGACAAACACAATATCCTGCTGATTTTTGACGAAGTGATCTGTGGCTTCGGCCGCATGGGCGCAAACACAGGGGCTGAAGCTTTTGGTGTGGTGCCAGACATGATGACCATCGCCAAGCAGATGACCAACGGTGCGATACCGATGGGTGCGCTGGTTGCCAGGCAGGAAATCTACGACACCTTTATGGATACCGGCGGCAAGGACTACATGCTCGAGATGCCACACGGTTACACCTATTCAGCCCATCCGGTTGCCTGTGCAGCAGGCCTGGCAGCGCTGGATCTGCTGGAAAAAGATCAGCTGGTTAGCCGGGTCAGCAGCATGGCGCCGAAGCTTGAGGAACTGCTGCACAGCCTTAAAGGCAGCCAGTATGTCACGGATATTCGTAACTATGGCCTGGCCGGTGCGTTAACCATTGAGTCCGCCCCGGGTGAGCCAGCATTGCGGCCTTACCAGATCGCCATGAGTTGCTGGAAAAAAGGTTTTTACGTGCGCTACGGCGGCGACACTATACAGCTGGGTCTGCCGTTTACTGTGGAAACAGATGAGATGGATCGTCTGATCAACGTGCTGGGCGAGTCCATCGCGGAATTAAGCTAAGGGCAGTACGCCCGGATTTCTGATTGAGGTTTAGAATAATGACAACAGTAGGCCATCTGATTAACGGCGAAATGCTGACCGATGCAGCGCGTACCCAGCCGGTATACAACCCATCCACCGGTGAAGTGAGCAAAGAGGTTGCCCTGGCATCCGTTGCCACCGTTGAGCAGGCGATTGCTGCCGCTCAGGCCGCATACCCGGCATGGCGCAATACGCCACCGATCAAACGGGCACGGGTGATGTTCCGCTTCAAGCAGCTGCTGGAAGAGAATGCGGATGAGATCTGCCGCCTGGTCGGTGAAGAACACGGTAAAATCTCCCATGATGCAGCGGGCGAGCTGCAGCGCGGCATTGAGAACGTTGAGTATGCCTGTGGTGTACCCGAGCTGCTCAAAGGCGAGTACAGCAAAAACGTAGGCCCGGACATCGACAGCTGGAGCGATTTTCAGCCACTGGGCGTTGTGGCCGGTATTACACCGTTCAACTTCCCGACGATGGTACCGATGTGGATGTTCCCGATGGCGATCGCCTGCGGTAATACCTTCATCCTGAAACCCTCTGAGCGTGACCCAAGCTCGACGCTGTTTGTTGCTCAGCTGGCACAGGAAGCGGGCCTGCCACCCGGCGTACTGAACGTAGTCAACGGTGATAAAGAAGCGGTCGATGTGCTGCTGACAGATAAGCGCGTTAAAGCGGTCAGCTTTGTTGGCTCCACACCGATTGCGGAATATATCTACGCGACGGCGAATGCCAATGGTAAACGTTGTCAGGCACTGGGCGGCGCTAAAAATCACGCCATTGTCATGCCTGATGCCGATATGGACAATGCCGTAAACCAGCTGCTGGGCGCGGCCTTTGGCTCCTCTGGCGAGCGTTGCATGGCGCTGTCTGTTGCGGTTGCCGTGGGTGACCAGGCCGCCGATGCACTGGTTGCCAAGCTGAAAGAAGCGATGAAGCCACTGCGCGTTGGTGCGTACAACGACAGCAGCAACGACTTTGGCCCGGTAATCACCGCTGCGCATAAAGAAAAAGTGAATGGCTTTATCGCCAGTGCCGTTGAGCAGGGCGCTGAGCTGGTTGTAGATGGTCGCAACCCTGACGTCGCCGGTCATGAAAACGGGTTCTTCGTTGGTGCAACGCTAATCGACCGGGTCACGACGGAGATGGACAGCTATGTTCAGGAGATCTTCGGCCCAGTACTGCAGATTGTGCGTGCTAACAGCATGGACGAAGCGATGCAGATGATTAACGATCACGAATACGGCAATGGCACCTGCATCTTCACCCGTGACGGTGAAGCAGCACGCTTCTTTGCAGACAATATCGAAGTCGGCATGGTAGGTATTAACGTACCGCTGCCAGTGCCAGTGGCATACCACAGCTTCGGCGGCTGGAAACGTTCACTGTTTGGTGATCTGCATGCCTACGGCCCTGACTCCGTACGCTTCTACACTAAACGCAAAACCATCACCCAGCGCTGGCCGTCCAGCGGTGTCCGTGAAGGTGTTCAGTTCGCTTTCCCAAGCTAAACAGATTACATACAGGTGCCTGTAATCCGGCATTGAGTATCTCTGGTTTTTACAGGCACCTTCGGGTGCCTTTTTTTATGCGTAATGATCAGCGTTGATCTTAAAGGCATCATAATTCAGCTTAAGGTAATCAAAAAAACACGCCCTGAAATAGCGAGGCCATGCCAAGTTGCATGGCCGAATCCTGCCTTCACAACGGCATTTATTGAATGGATATTTCAGGTATAATCGCCAGCCCTGATCCAGCTGCTCGCTAAGGAATACCGGCTATGACCATCCGCTTACTTCTCGCCATGCTGCTGTTTGCGACCACCGGCAACGCGTTCGCCAGCAAGCTGGCTGATTACTGGAAGTATGACGAGTACTATGCAGCACACCCTGATCAACAGAAGGCTTCTTCTGAGCTGGTCGAAACTGTCCGTAAAGGCGCAGTCAAAATCGACCGCAAAGTAAATAAGATCAAAGTTGGCATTATCTATCCATCACACCAGTTTTCCAATTACTGGCCCCGCAGTGTGAAATCTTTCCAGTTACGGATGGATGAACTGGCTATTCCTTACGAAATCCGCACAAGCTATACCAAACCCAACACCGAAGTGTCGGTGCAGGTACAACAGATCGAAAAAATGCTGCGCTGGAAGCCTGATTACCTGGTCTACACATTAGACTCTGCACGTCAGCGGGCGGTAGTTGAACGGCTGATTCGTGGTACGGATATCAAAGTCATCCTGCAAAATATCACCACACCAATTAAGGAGTGGGGAGATGATCAGCCATTTATGTATATTGGCTTCGATCATGCGGAAGGGGCGAAGATACTGGCCCGATACCAGCAAGAGCGGATGCCTGAAGGCTCACCCTATGGTGTTGTGTTCCGCAGCAAAGGGTTTATCAGTGATATGCGCGGCCTGACGTATATCCAGGACATCGGTCAGTATCACCAGTTAACGTCCAGCTACTATACGGACTCAAGTCGCCCGGGCGGATATGCCGCCGCGAAAAAAATTGTTGCTGAGCACCCCAGCGTACGTTATATCTACGCCACCTCAACCGACACAGCACTGGGCACCGTAGATGCACTGGCAGAGCTGGGCCGCCAGGATATTATTGTGAACGGCTGGGGTGGGGGTGCGGAAGAAATCGCCGAGCTGAAAAAGGGAAATTTACAGGTCGTACTGATGCGTATGAACGATGGGAATGGCGTCTCAATGGCTGAGGCAATCAAACGTGACCTGGAAGGTAAAAATGTCCCGTTGATATTCTCCGGTGACTTTACCGTACTGGATGACAAAATGCCCATGAGTGAGATCGAGCGTATCGAGCGTTTCGCATTCCGCTACTCTAATAAGCAATCAAACTGATACCTGGATGAATGCCAGCCTGAAATTCAAGACAGTTACTTTCATAGTACTGTCGTTGTATATTCTGCTGTCGCTGTCGGTATTTATGATAACGGCGTATCAGGATACCCGCAGTATCGTCAGTAAGCAGGTAGACGTTTATATCTCCAGCCTGGCCAGCCGCTACGAAAAAGACCTGTCCGTTTATCTTGACCTGGTGGAAGAAAATTTCCTGACCATCCGCTCAAACGAGAGTCTGGTCAGCTCATTCCATGGCGGGAATGAGGCGCATTTTCTGAGCGCACTGTCAGCCTGGGAGGAAGATTATGAACGCACTCGCTATGATTTCCTTGCGGTCTCCTTTCCCGCCAGTGACAAGTGTTTCTATTTCGCTGGCTACTTTACCAACCTGAGAAATATTGACTGCACCTCGCTTTTTAAAAGCAACGGTGGTCTGGATAATTATGGCTGGAAAATTATTGAAATTGATGGCCAGAAACTCGGCGTGTTCTCTACGCCACTTAATGTGCATGATTCCGGAAAAATTATTGGTCAGCTGATCGGTGGTATCAAGCTGAGTGATAACACTTACTTACTGAATCGCATAATCGATACCAAAGATAACATTCGCAGCATCGACATCCTCCATCAACAACAACCGCTGAGTTCATTGAGCTTCCCGATTAAAGTCGTTCGTGCGCCGCGATTTGTTGCCCCCTATCATAATCCCCCTACATATTCCCAGGGGAATACCGTTTTTGGTAAAGAGCTGGTGCTGCGTATTGAGTCAGCAGACACCTCAATTACCCGTTTACGCATGGAGCTGTTTGATACATATATCTACGGTGGGCTGGTAGCGATCGTCATGGTTTTTATTATCTCACTGGCACTGTCACGCTCATTAGATAGCCAGCTTCAATCGTTGATGAGCTTTGTGCGCCGCGCCCACCTCAATCGGCATACCAGCTGGAAACAGACCCATATCACGGAGTTTAATGATATCGGCCACCAGATCATTAATATCGTACGCAACCTGCAGGAGCAGGAAGCGCTACTGCGTAGAAACAATGAAGATAAACGCCGTATTCTGCATCATCTGATTCAGACCGAAGAAAAAGAGCGACTGCGCTTAAGTAATGATCTGCACGATGACATTGGCCAGCTTCTAGCAGCGGTCAAAGCGAATGTCTATTTCATTCGTGAAGAACATACTGAAATAAACTTCAAATCACGGGCGCTGAACACCACCCTGGACATTGTTAACCTGATGTACGATGCCATTTACAATCGCATCGGCATGCTACGTTCAAGCGAAGAAATGCAGCATTTCGGGCTGGCAGGCAGCCTGCCAATGATCACCATTATTCCTCAGCTGGAACACCTTGATTACGCAGTGGAAATAAATATCGACCAACATCAGCCTTTGCGAAAAGAAACGATGGTTAACCTGTACCGGATTGCGCAGGAAGGGCTGACCAATGTCCTGAAATATGCCAGCGGTACCTGGGTATTACTGCAGCTGACAGATGAAACAGACGGACTAAGACTGCGTATCCAGGATGATGGGGTCGGATTTACGAAAGGCTCATCACCCAGTAAAGGCGGTGGCGGTTTCGGGCTCATCAGTATCCGTGAGCGGGTTGAACATATTGGTGGTGAAATTACCATCAGCGCTAATCAGGGTGTTTGTATTGATATTTTCGTGCCTGCAGAGAGCGCCTATTTGCAGGAAGGGGAGTCAAATGAATTACTTGAATACCCTGCCAGCAAACGAACGCTACCGGATAATTGAGTAGTAGTTTCTGCTTCAACCGCCTTACCTGACAGGGTTTGTATAACCGCGCCAAGCTGGACCAGACTCTGGCCGAAGAAACAAAGCGCTGCCGTGCTGCAGGTTTAGTTGTCAGCATCGCACTGCTTGATATTGATCACTTTAAAGCAGTAAACGATACCTGGGGGCATCAGGTGGGGGATGATACTCTGGTTGCCATTGCTCGCGTACTGACCCAGTGCCTGAGCAACCCGTGCCGGGTTGGCCGCTGGAGCGGAGAGGAGTTTATGTTGATCTGTCCGGAACAGACCCTGGAGCAGATAACAGACTTTGCTCAATCGGTACGTGCCGCCATTGCAAACCACAGGTTTCAAACCGTTCAGCATATTACGGTCAGTATCGGGGTTGCCGTACTGCGTGATGATGAAAACATGCACAGCCTGGTCAGCCGGTCAGCCGGTCAGCCGGTCAGACTCTGCTCTCTATCGCGCTAAAAAAGGTGGCCGAAACCGGGTAGAAATCGCAGAGACTGAGGCTCAGCAGATGCTGGAACCTGCGGTCAGAGCACCATAATTCAACGCCAGTGATTAAAAATGCAATAACGCTGTGCGACGTTACGCAAAAATTACAAACATCCTTGCCGATTTCATACGCTTCACTCCTCGGCAGAGGATACAGTCGCTATAATGCTGATGGCATCGCCTTTGTACTCACCCACCCTGTGGTGAAAAGCGCATGAATGCCAGCGTCAGGAGATGATCTTGTTAAAAGTGCTCTGTGCCACATTGTCTTTATTTACTCTACTGCTTACCGGTTGCGACCGTCAGGACAACACTCCTGTGAAAATTGGCGTCGTCTTGCCGCTCAGTGGCGACTACAGCATCTACGGTCATGCAGCAAAGCAGGGCGCTCAGCTGGCGGTTGAAGAAATCAACAAAGCGGGGGGGGTATTGAATGGCCGTCTGGTCGAGCTGATTGTTCGAGACAACAAGACTGATCCGGAACTGTCTGTCAGCTATGCCCGCGAACTGATCTCTGCTGAAAAAGTACTGGCGCTGATGGGCCCTGTCAGCAGCACTGCCCGTGAGGCGATGTTAACCGTTTCAGAGCAGCTTGAGGTGCCGCTGCTATACGGTATCGACTATGAAGGCGGTCACTTCAGCCCCTGGCTGGTGAATTACAGTGCCATCCCGGCCCACAGTATCGACCCTGTTGTCCCCCTGTTGAGTAAAGAGTCGGGGAAGCGGTTCTATATCTTCGGTTATGACTATATCTGGCCCCATAAAATGGCGGCGGCCATTGAGCGTGCTGTCGCTGCCGCGGGTGGTGAAGTGGTCGGCAAAGAGTTTACCTCTTTTGGTCGACCGGACTTTAGTGACGTTATTCGCCGTATTCAGGCGGCAGAAACCGATAATCTGATGTTGATTCTGCCCGGCAGCGATGGCTTTGCTTTCTTACGTCAGGCCTACACGATGGGGGTCAGCAGCAGCTACCGGACACTCGCATTCGCCGCCGATGAAAACTACCTGTTTGCTCTGCGTAACGATGAGCTTGAAGGTATCTACACCGTGTTACATTTTTTCAGCGATACCTCGGAACCCCGCGCCAGAGCCTTCAGCGGTGCCTTTGCACGACGCTACCCGGAGGATTTTGCGACTTATGCGGCCAAATCTCATTATGATCTGGTCCACCTGTTCGCCAAAGCCATTACCGAGACAGGAACTGAAGACCGGTCAGCTATTGTCAGCGCAATGGAGACTATGACATTGCCGGCAGGCAACGGCCAGATACAGATGCGGGCTGACCATCATTTTGATCTGCCAATGTACCTGGCCCGGTTTGAGCGGGGCGGGTTATGGGTTAAGAAATCACTCGGGATGATCCGGCCACCGGATCAACGTAAGGCGAGTCAGTAATGACGGTGTTTACCTGACCGAACAGGGCAGGTCTAACCCTCTATTTCATAAAAACCTTGCCGCCAATCATCTTGAAGGCAGGGGTCCCCCGGATTAACGTTTCTCTGGCAAAAGCCTGTTCGCAACCGGGGCAGGTACAGGGTTGCTGGGTATAATCCACGGTGATGCGCTCTTTAAAGCACTTCACCAGCGATCCTTTCCCGCCCTTACGATACTTATACAGCTGTGTCCGGCAACGGGCACAGTAAATGTCTACGGTTGTCGCCGGGCCTTTCTTTCCAGGTTTCGCCATGACTGGATCAGTAACCCTTAAAGTGACCTGGACGCTTCTCAACAAAGGCGTTCACAGCTTCACTATGGTCTTCAGTATTGTGACAAATTCCCTGCATCAGAGCGCAGGTATCCAGAAAATCAGGGAGCTCCTGACGCTGAGCCGCCTTGAGCAGGCGTTTGGTCATTCGCAGCGCCTGAGGCGGTTTGGTCGCCATCCGCTGGGCCATCTCCATCGCCCGGGCCAGCAGCTGTTCCGGTTCAGTCACTTCCAGCAGAATACCCAGCTCCAGTGCTTCACGGGCATCAATGGTACGCCCGGTGAGAGTTAACTCCGCCGCCTTCTGGTAGCCAATCAGCCGCTGCAGGAACCAGGCACCTCCGTCACCGGGAATGAGTCCCAGATTGACAAAGGTTTCGCCCAGCAGGGCACGGCTGGAGCCAATACGCAGATCGCACATGCAGGTCAGGTCAAACCCCGCCCCAATTGCAGGGCCGTTGATCGCCGCAATCACCGGCACCTCAGCGTTATATACCGCCAGCGGCATACGCTGAATCCCTTCACGGTATTTCTGCTGCACCTGGTATACATCCCCGCCAAAGGGCCCATCCTGATGCTCAGCATCGCGCAGCTGCATCTCTTTGATATTACCGCCAGCAGAAAACGCACTGCCATCGCCGGTCATCACCAGTACGCTCACCTGAGGGGTCCGGTTACACCAGTCAACCGTCGCCAGAATGTCATCCACCAGCGCACTGCCGGTCAGGGCATTGCGAATATCATGGCGTTGAAACGTTAACAGGGCGACACGGCCCTCTAATGTCAGGCTGGCATCAACCAGTGTGGGCAGTGAAATATCCTGGTGCATATAAACTCCGTTGCGTTGTTATTCTGTTACCAGTATCGGACCTGCGAAGGGAAAGCTTAACGTCAAAGACTTCAGTCGTCGCCCGTTTTCAGTGTGTCTACCCGGCGATGCAACCGCTCAAAAAGAGACTCAATCAACGCCCGTTCCTGGGCATCAAACTCATCCAGCAGCGCCTGCTCACGACCCAGTACCCAGGGCACAATCTCGTTGTACAACGCCATGCCACTCTCAGTCAGGCTCAGCTGAGAATAACGACGATCCCGGTCATCCACTGCCTGAACCACCAGACCGCGGTCTTTCAGGACGGTAATCGCCCGGCTGACCGGCATTTTTTCCATGCAGGTATGGGCGGTAATCGCCTTGGCAGACATTGGCTGATGCTGGCCAAGGGCTGCAACAACACGCCACTCTGCGCGTTTAAGTTTGAATTTTCCGGTGTAGATCTCAGCCACCGACTCACTGACATCCTGAGCCAGCACAGACAGCCGGTAAGGGAAAAACTCTTCCAGTACCAGCGCTTTTGCCCCATCACCGGCTTGTTTATCAGTCATACGCACTCCTGACATGCTGAACATAAACTGTTTCTACTCACGAAAGAGTGAGCATATCTATTTGAATAATAAAGGGTATGAGGCCGAGAGAACAGCTTTGACATTAGTAACCAGCGTTACTATGATGGCGACATTACTGCTCCGACACCGAGCATGCTGCCAACAATAACGAGAGATAACGATGATCAACATCAAGCAGATCCACCATGTCGCTTACCGCTGTAACGATGCCAAAGAGACCGTGGAATTCTACCAGGACGTCTTGAATATGGAGTTCCTGGTGGCGATCGCCGAAGATCTGGTGCCCTCGACCAAAGAGCCCGATCCTTACATGCACCTGTTTCTGGATGCTGGCAACGGGAATATCCTCGCGTTTTTTGAACTGCCTACCAAAACCCCGATGGACCGCGATCGCAACACGCCGGAATGGGTGCAACACATCGCCTTCCAGGTAGAAGACGAAGCCGCGCTGATGTCCGCCAAGGCCGAGATCGAAGCGAAAGGTATCAGTGTCCTGGGCCCAACGGAGCACGGTATTATCCGTTCGATCTACTTCTTTGATCCAAATGGCCACCGGCTGGAGCTGACATGGGTGAAAGGCACGGACGCACAGATGAAGCAGCTGAAAGAAGTTGCCCCGGCAATGCTGGAAGAGTGGTCTCGTACTAAAAAAGCGCCCAAGCACGCAGCATGGTTGCACGAAGAAGAATTCAAACAGGACTGATCATTCAGGCCTCACCCGGCTGGCCACACTCAGTGGCCAGCTCCCCATCAGCGATATCTACCCGCAAGTACTGCAGCATCCCTCTCAATTCCAGCGTAAAATCCCCGACCCTGTCACACTATTCCAACATAAGGATGTATCAGGTTGGTACTCTCGAATCACCTTAAAGCAGACCTGCTACTGGTCTGGGTTACCCTGCTGGCCGCTGCGGGCTGGATCTTCTCCAGTGAAGCCCTGGTCGGGCTGACACCTATCTTTTTTATCGGCCTGCGCTTTCTGCTGGCTGGCATTGTGGTGGGTGTAATAGGCCACCGTCAGTTACGTCAACTGGACCGCCGTGGGCTGTTACGCACCGCCCTGGTCGGACTGGTATTCAGTGTTGCACTGGTCTTCTGGATACTGGGCCTGGCCCATGCACACCATCTGGGGGTCGGCGCGTTCCTGACCAGTTTAGGTGTCGTGCTGGTACCGATTTTTGCCTTGTTACTCGGTGACCGGGCGCCGGCTACCACCTGGCTGGCCCTGCCCATTGCTGCCGGTGGCCTGGCCTGCCTGTCGCTGGACAGCGAGTTCGAGCTGGGGCTGGGGGAGTACAGTTTTTTAACCGCTGCCTTTATCTTCGCTTTTTACTTTACCCTCAATAGCCGGGCGGCGGCGAAAACCTCTCCCATCGCATTGACCGCTGTGCAGTTAACCGTTGTCGGTTGCGTCGCACTGCCACTGGGACTGATGGTAGAAGGCGTTCCTGATGTACAGCCATCAGCCATCTGGGGCTGGTTTGCCGCCAGTGTATTGATCGCCACCGCCTGGCGTTTTTTCCTGCAAACCCGGGCCCAGAGCATGGCTCCGGCCAGCCATAGCGCGATTATCATGGTGCTGGAACCCATCTGGACCGCATTGCTGGCAGCTTTCTGGTATGGCGAAACCATGACCCAGATGCAGTTTATCGGCTGTGGCCTGATCCTGGTGGCACTGTTAACCACACGGGCAGGGGCGCTGAAACAGTGGCTGTTTGCCTTGATGCCGCAACGGTAAGCGCCATGTTTAGCAAGGCTTCTGACATGTTCGGCACCGGCTGTCTATGGGTGTTCATTGTTAACATTCACTCTTTGGCACTACAAAGCTGAAAATACTGGTCCTAAGCAAGCCGCACAAAGAAGCGTTTAATCCGGGTAACAAAAACAAAAAACAGTGTTACCCGGAGCCCCAGATGCCACTACAACGTTACGGATTTATCGTCAAAGCTGCTGATCTTGAATTCTTTAAGCATCACGCACGTATCGCCTCCGAAAATTTCCATATGTCGATCTCCGGTGTCAGCAACGTTGACGAAGCGATGCTGGTTGCCCAGGAAATGATTACCAAAGGCGTGCAGCTGATCGAGCTGTGCGGTGGCTTCAGCACAGATGATGCTCGCCAGGTTAGTGATGCCATTAACGACCATATCCCGGTAGGCGTGGTGCAATACACTGAGCAGGAACGCGCCCGACTACAGCGCGAACTGGCATAGGGAGGGCAGGGTGATGACCTCTCAGGCTCACATTATCATTGCTGACAGCTCCCCCCTCTACCGACAGGGGTTTCAGCTGGCACTGGCCGCTGCAGGCATGGGCCAGAACGTCATCGGGCTGGGCTGCATCACAACGCTACAGCAGGCGTTATTGCGCAACACCAGCCTGCGTTTACTGGTGGTTGATGCCACCCTTGAAGGGCTGGACAGTTTTACGCTGCTAAAAACCATTGCACATGATCACAATGTGCCGATTTTACTGACCTCATCCGGGGATGATCCAGCCTTCGTCCGCCGCGCTATGTTCAATGGTGTGAACGGTGTTATCAGTAAAAACGCCCCCATGGAGCAGCTGCTCGAAGCGCTGCAGAAAGTGGCGAAAGGAGGCTACTGGCGACCGGTGGAAGACCCGGACAGCCGCGCGCAAAACCGTGAAACGGCCTATTTCACCTATGCCTTACGCCGCCTGTCAAATCAGGAACGTAATGTACTGCAATGGGTGCGCGGGGGTCTGCGTAATAAACAGATCGCCAGTGAAATGAGCGTCACCGAGCACACGATCAAATCCCACATGTCCAGTATCTTGCGTAAGCTGAATATAGAAAACCGCACACGACTGGTCATGGCGATGCAGCAAGTGCCCAATGAGGCCCAGCAATTGCGCAGCGCCTGACGCTGAAACGATATAAAGGAGGTCAGCCATGTCTACAGCCTATCGTGTATCCCATCCCGACACGACCACCACCGGTTACTATGCCACCCAGACCGCACAGGCACTGGCGGCAATGGTCCATAAACGGCCCCGCGTTCACTGCCTTACCAACACGGTTGCGATGGAGTTCACGGCCGACATTCTGATGGCCGTCGGCGCACACCCTTCCATGACTATGGGGCTGGAAGAGATTTCTGAGTTTGTCAGCTGCGCTCACAGTCTGAACGTGAATATCGGCACCCTGGACAGTCAGCGTCGTGCCGTTATGCTGCAAGCCGTACAGACGGCACTGGATTTTAACAAGCCCTGGATTCTGGACCCGGTATCGGTGCATGCCTCAGAGCACCGCTGTAACTTCGCCACGGAACTGGTTGCCATGCAGCCCACGGTGATCTGCGGCAATATAGCTGAAATCCGTACCCTGGCGGGCACCAATAGCCCCCACGCGGCACAGCAGCTGGCGCGCCAGAGCGGGGCAGTGGTTGCCCAGACGGGTGAAACCGACCTGGTCACCGATGGCCAGCGTACACTGATGGTCGCCAATGGCAGTCCGTTGCAAACCCGGGTCTCCGCTATGGGCTGCGCCACCAATGCGTTGATCGCCGGGTTTATGGCACTCGATCACGATGCATTCGATGCTACCGTACAGGCCCTGCTGACCCTGGGCGTCGCGGCCGAGCGTGCAGCGAAACGAGCGTCAGGTCCTGGCACTCTGCATATGTACCTGCTTGATGAACTTTATTCGCTGGATCTGCAAGCACTGGTCACCGCCGGACATATCGTACCGGTCGAAGTCACCAACGACCTCAGCTGAGCTGGCAATACAGCCACGCTCTGAGCCGCTGCCACTGATAAGGAACAGCGGCTCAGCCTCATCTGAGAGTTACCTCAGCGGTTCTCACCATCAGCAACCCGGTTCAGCACCCAGTCCAGCGCGCGGGCCGACAGAATGCGCTTGAGGTAGCCAAACAGCCAGGTCGGTGTTGTTACGTAATACCGGGGTTTAGGTTTGGGGCTCTCCAGTGCATGCAACACCCGCTTCAGCACCGCCTCCGGGCCGAGAGTAAAAGGATCGCGGGCGTTAGCATCCTGTTTTTCCAGCCGCCGTTGCACCGCTTCATAGGTGGTTTTATGGGCACTGTTGGCCACATCAATGTTGGCGTTGAATTTAGCGTAGGCGTTTTTACGAAAGTCACTTTCAATAGGGCCCGGCTCAATCAGCGATACATGGATACCACTGCCACTTAACTCCTGTCGCAGGGTATCGGTGAGCCCTTCAAGGGCAAATTTCGAGGCATTATAGGCACCGCGATACTTCAGAGTGATTAACCCCAGCACCGAGCTGTTCTGAATAATCCGCCCCTCACCCCTGGCTCGCATCACTGGCAGCACTTTACAGGTCAGCTCATGCCAGCCAAACAGGTTGGTCTCAAACTGCGCCCGCAGCACATCCCTGCTCAAATCTTCAACAGCACCGGGCTGACCAAAGGCACCGTTATTAAACAGTGCAAACAGCTCACCGCCGGTCTGCGCCAGTATCCATTCCAGCGCACGGTTAATGGAATCACTGCAATCCAGGTCCAGCTGATGACTTTCCAGCCCCAATGCCTGTAGCGCAACAATATCGGCCTCAGTACGGACCGTGGCAAATACCCGGTAACCACGCATATGCAGTTCACGCGCAACAAAATGACCGATCCCAGAGGAGCAGCCGGTAATCAGGATTGACTTCATTTTTTCCCCAGATAAAGAACTCAGACGCCTGCGGTACTGTCATTTACATAACAGGCACCGCTGGCAACTGCAGGCAGGCTTACTATGCTTCAAATGAACCCTTTGCCAGGTCCCGCTAGTGAATTTCACATACGCGCAGTAATGGAACGCATTATATTGGTAATCGATGATCAGTCGCCAACACTTAACTCACCGGCCCAGGTGCAGAGCAATACAGTTGTCTCTACAGAGGTATTAAGCCTGTGACCCTGACCCGACTGGCGCTACCCGCCTTCGTCCTGATCTGGACATTGATGACCGGAATGCTTATCTATGGCTGGCTGAACCCTGACGGTGCGCTATCCAGTTACTGGCTTAAAAGCTGGTTTCAGTTGATGCTGGGGCTGATTATACTGGCAGGCGGGCTGATTATACTGGTGCTGCGCCATCACCGTCGTACTCTCAACGTACTGGCCGATGCGATGCCCGATATGGTTGAACATGGGGTGGGCTATCAGATCCGAAGTGCCAGTCAGTATGGCGAGGAAGTTGTGCTGTTTAACCGCCTATCACGCCGCCTGGCAGCCACTCTGGCGCAGCTCGAAGGCGAACGCCAGTTACTCAGTGAGACGCTGGATAACGTTAACGGCGTAGTGCTGGTAATTGATGGCCAGGGCAAAATAGAACTCGTCACCCCCTATGCCATGCATGCTTTCGGCTGGCAACAAGAGCAGCTAATCAACCATCCAATCTCATTACTTCTCCCTCACTATGCCGACATTACAGCGGACCGTGAGGCTGGAGCCTGTGCATCAGGCACTGAAACCCGGAGTATTGCCCGCTGTGAGGACGGCGATATCCGACAGGTAAGGGTGCAGTTTCAGCCCCGCAGCCAGGCCGCTGGCCATGTACTGTTACTCTATGATGTCTCCGCAGAGCTGAAAGCAGAAGGTGAGGGTGAGCTGCTCAAAGCAGCGCTGGATAACGGTGATCAGCGTCTGCTGCTGTTTGATGACACCGACCAGCTGCTGTGGGCAAGTAGCGCTGCCAGCGCAATGCTAACCGACGGTAAAGAAACACTGCCTCTGGGCCAGAACTACAACAACATTATGACCCGCGCCGTCGTAATGGGCGTATTTCCCGATGCCATCGCCAACCCGGAAAGCTGGCTACACGAAGCACAACACTGCCATACCACAGCTGAGAGCATCCGTGTGCTGCGACTTCAGGACGGGCATCAGGTACGTGAACACAGCTTTTCCATAGATCAGGGCGGCAGTGTATCCAGCTTCCCGGATATCAGTAGCCATGCCAGCGCTGAACCCGTCAGCCCAGCAGAAAAAACCCGCTATATCGACAGCAGCCGTTTGCTGGCAGCGATAAACAGCCGCTTGCGTACGCCACTCAATAACACGATCAGCCTGCTGGAACAGCTGCAGCACGAAGGCAACACCGCTAAACGTGACCACTACATCACAGCAGCACTGGAAACGACGGGGAAACAGGCTGAGCTTCTTAACAGCCTGTGTGATCTGGCCCAGCTTGAGAACCAGACACTGCAACTACATGACCAGCCCTGCCAGCTACCCACGCTGATTCAGGGCATCGTTGAGCAGATTCAGCCGCTGGCTGATCAAAAATCCCTGTTGTTGTGTGTCGCCAGCAATACAGCATTGCCCGGCTGGGTGCTGCTTGATAGCACCCGGGTTAGCCAGGTGCTGCTGAACCTGCTCAATAACGCAGTGCAGTGTACCGATCAGGGTGAAGTACGGTTACAGACCGATGTTAACGGCGACTGTTTACGCTTCGAAGTAGCGGACACTGGCAGCGGTATCAGCGCTACGCAACAGCAGCAACTGTTTAGTCCATTCGTGATGAGCAGCGACAATAATCCTGACGGCTCAGGTATGGGGTTAGCGATCAGTCAGCGTCTGCTGGAAAGGATGGGTGCTGAACTACAGTTCAGCACCACCACTGGCAGTGGCACCCGGTTCTGGTTTGAGCTGGCACGGGTTGCGGTAGAAGAACCAGAGCATTCTGAACCACAAGAAAACACAGAACCACCCATCCTGATGGACAGTACGCTGCAGCCAATTACCCACCCACAGGTTGATACGGACAGGTAACCTCCACACCAGGCCTCAGTTCAGGACGGCGCCTGAGCCGGTTCAGGCTTAGCACCAGGGCCAAACACCGGCAGTTGCGACAGCAACATGCCCGCCAGCATCAACCCGCAGCCGATCAGTGCACGACCATCGAGCTGTTCATCCAGCAGCCACCAGCCGCCCAGGGCCGCAAAGGCCGCTTCCAGACTAAGAATAATCGCCGCATGGGAGGCTGGCGCATCTTTCTGTGCGACCACCTGCAAGGTGTAAGCAATACCCACGGAGAACACACCCGCATACACAATCGGCTGCCAGGCCCCCGCCAGATTGGCAGGTGTCAGTGTGCCCGGCTCCCAGACCAGCGCGACACCCAGGCAGAGCAGGGCACAGACCAAAAATTGCACCAGCGACAAGCGCAGGCTGTCCATTTGTGGCGACAGCTTGCCAATCAATAACACATGGCCAGCCCAGAACAGCGCGCCAATCAACTCCAGCATATCGCCATAATTGATGCTGAAATCTTCATTCACACTTAGCAGATATAGCCCCGATACCGCCAGCAGCGCACCACTCCAGGTATTCAAACCTGTTTTCTGACCCCAGCACAGGGCAATAACCGGCACCAGAATAATGTACAGCCCGGTGATAAAGCCCGCATTACCCGCAGTGGTATATTGCAAACCAACCTGCTGCAGGGAAGCACCAACAAACAGCAGCAGCCCAGCCAGTACACCACCTTTCAGCAGCTTGCCCATATCACCCTGGCCAGGCTTTGCTTTAAATACCAGCAGCAGTGGTAACAGTGACAGGGCGCCCAGCAGGAAGCGACTACCGTTAAAACCGAAGGGCCCCAGCTCATCCATCCCTAACCGCTGGGCAACAAACCCAAACCCCCAGATCACAGCAACCAGCAGCAGAATCAGATCCGCACGTACATTACGACTTTGCATAACAATCCTTAACTTCCAGCCACGGGCCTGACTGTATATCGGGCATAACGGTGGCAAATCTTCGACACCGCGACCTTAATCGCTGCCCCGAAACAGGTAAAGTGAATCTGGCTAATCAGGCATTAGTCGGGCTGATCAATCTACTTTTTTCGCTGCATGTGCGGTCTTATAAATGTCCGAATATATCAAAAGACCAGCTTTATCGGTCGTTGAGGAAAACCCCTAAAACACACCAGAATAGAAAGACGCAACTCATCTGCGTCTCGCCTGCGCCGCCCGGAAACACCACCGTGTTTTCTGGGCCTTACGAGCACGGATTGCCGACTGGAGAAACATAATGAAAACAAGAATTCTCGAACCTGCCGCGAATGCACACAATGCTCAGCTATTAATCAAAAGCCTGTTGTTATCCGGGCCCCGGCTGGCACCGGATAAGGAGATCGTCTACGGCGATAAAATACGCTACAACTACCTCACCCTGCGCGAGCGTATCTGTCGACTGGCCAACGTGCTGAGTAACGCCGGTATCGGTGCGGGCGATACTGTTGCAGTAATGGACTGGGACAGCCATCGTTATCTGGAAGCTTACTTTGCGGTGCCGATGATTGGCGCAGTGTTGCACCATGTAAACATCCGCCTGAGTCCGGATCAGATCGCTTATACCATGCAGCATGCGGAAGATGATCTGGTGCTGGTGCACGATGATTTTGTTGCCATTGCCGAACATATCGCGCCACAGCTGCCCAGCGTTAAGGGCTATCTCCAGCTGACCGATGACGACAGCCCGGTCAGTACGACACTGCCAGGCCCTGGCGAATATGAAAGCCTGCTTGGCGATGCCAGCCCCGCTTACGACTTCCCTGATTTTGATGAAAACTCCATCGCCACTACGTTTTATACCACTGGAACGACCGGCAACCCAAAAGGGGTGTACTACAGCCACCGCCAGCTGGTGCTGCACACCCTCGGCATGACCCATACCCTGGCCAGCCAGGACGGCCAGCCGCTGTTGCGCTCAGACGATGTCTATATGCCCATGACGCCGATGTTTCATGTTCATGCCTGGGGCATCCCCTATGTTGCCACCATGATGGGCGTCAAACAGGTCTACCCGGGGCGTTACGTACCCGACAATATCGTCAGGCTGTTCCGTAATGAGGGCGTCACATTTTCCCACGGTGTACCCGCCGTACTGCAGATGATCGTCAACTGTGATGAAGCCCGCGACACTGATCTCAGCAGCTGGAAAATGCTGACCGGTGGTAGCGCACCCACAGCCGGTCTGTCTCGACAAATGACCGAACGCGGCATCCAGTTCTACAACGCCTATGGCATGTCCGAGTCCTGCCCAATTCTGAGTATGGTCCACCTCAGCGCAGAGGAACGGGCCTTACCTGCTGAACAGCAGATTCATGCCCGCATCCGCTCGGGTATGCCGATTGCCATGGTGGATATGCGTATTATCGACCCGGATGGCAATGATGTTCCCCACGATGGCGAAGCGATGGGTGAGGTCGTGGTCCGCGCACCCTGGCTGACCCGTGGCTACTACAAAGAACCGGAAAAAAGCGAAGAACTGTGGCAGGGCGGCTGGATGCACACCGGCGATGTTGGTTCTATCGACAGCCGGGGCATTCTGCAGCTGCGAGACCGGATTAAAGATGTGATCAAAACCGGTGGTGAGTGGATATCGTCACTGACACTGGAAAACCTGATCAGCCAGCACCCGGCAGTCGCGGAAGTCGCAGTCATTGGCATCCCGGACCCACGCTGGGATGAACGCCCCTGCGCTCTGGTGGTCGCCGCTGCCGATGAAGTCGTCGATAGCGCGATGATCAAAGCCCACCTGCAACAATTTGTCGACCAGGGCGAACTTAACAAGTGGGCTATTCCTGAACAGGTCAATATTGTTGCAGAGATTCCTAAAACCAGCGTTGGCAAGATCAACAAGAAACTGATTCGCGAACAGCTAAGCTAATCCCGGCAGGCTCCCTGGCCTCAATCTCCAATTGAGGCCGATTCTGTCAATCATTTGGTCCGTTTTGGTTATTGCTGCGTCGCAACAGTGCCGCCACACTGACAGCAGGCTGTCAGCACTCCCGCATCCCATCCGCGTTCCCTGACAGCCCCACCATAATAAAAACAGGACAGTATGCTGTGAGCCCATTAGTTGATGCGTTTGAATTTTCGCCCGAGAAGGGCGCATTACAGCAAGTTGCCGAGGGAATCTGGTGGCTGAAGATGCCACTGCCATTTGATCTCGACCATATCAACCTCTACCTGCTGGAAGAGCATGATGGCTGGGTGATTGTCGATACCGGGCTGGGTGGCAAGGTCAGCCGCGACATCTGGCAACGTGTACTGGCAGAACCGCTGGCCAGTAAGCCCCTCAAGCGGGTCATCGTCACCCATTACCATCCGGATCATATCGGCAGTGCTGGCTGGCTTTGTCAGCACTATCAGGTACCTCTGTTTATCAGCCAGAAGGAGTATGACTGTGCGGCGCTACAGCTGGTACAGGCCGATGACACAGCGCTGCTATTACAGTTTCTGGCCAGCCTGGGCGTTGACCAGAACGATGCACTGCCGATTATCAAGGCCTCCGGGGCCGTGCTGCATATGTACGACCCTTTACCGGAGAATTACCACACCCTGCACCATGATCAGACTCTGGAGATTGGTAGTCGACAGTGGCGGGTTCAACTCGCCGACGGCCATTCACCGGCCCATGCCACCCTGTATTGTGCTGAGCTTAACCTGCTTATTTCTGGGGACCAGGTACTGCCGCGTATCAGCTCCAATGTTAGCGTTAATATGAATACCCCCGATGCAAACCCACTGGCCTGCTGGTTAAAGGGGCTGCAATCACTGCAATCCTTACCCGAAGACACGCTGGTGCTGCCTGCCCACGATGCACCCTTTTATGGCCTGCATCGTCGACTTGCTGGCTTGCAGCGCAGCCATGATGAGCTGCTGGAGAAACTGCTGGGGCTATGTACTGACGAATACCAGACGGTGAATGCACTGACCCATCCGCTCTATAAGCGCAAACTGCAGGGTTTCAACCTGTTACTGGCACTGGGCGAATGCCAGGCCCATCTGCACTATCTGCAAAGCCAGGGCAAAGTCAGTAGCCAGCAAAATGATCAGGGCCAACAACTGTACCGACTGAAATAACACTTTCTACGCTCTGCAGTCGGCCTGATATTTGCTGTGTTTCTGCTGTCTATCAATTTTGGTTGAGCTAACGCCGTGCAGGGCAGATAAATCAACCAGACAGACCTTCATGGCGCGGCATATTCCTGCCGCTCATGCATCCTGCAGGAGCACTCGATGCACATAATGAATCCTTACGGCACGCAAGCTGGTAACTCATCTCCAACTGAAGCAGCTCACGCCAATACAATCACCGGAGCAGAAATAACAAATAAAGAGGAGAAGGGGCCTACGTTCGCAGATTTCCTGACCCTGCTGGCAGAAATGACTGAAAACGTACGTGAAGGTCGACCCGCTGATTTAAGTGAGGAAGAGGCTCGGCGTGACCCGGGGTTAGCTGAATTTAAAAATTCAGATACTAAAAGAGACGAAGAGTCTGACAGTGAACGTACTGATAACAGTCAGGGAATGAATCGCATCCGCAAGGTGCTGGGGACAATGGGTTTTAAGCCAAACGAGGTAGAGGCCTATATTCAAACGATGAAAATGCCGGATATTCAGGGGGCTGACAATGAGATTGAGCTCGATCAGGCGCAACATCAGGAAGAGCTGGAGACACAGCAACGGCAGCGGCAAATTGATAGCCAACTAACGACACCTCAGCAGAACGCAAGCTCACGATCAGCCAACGACCACTCTACAGCCAATCAGGCTTCAGGGGATCTGGTTGATCAACTATTGAACCGAATATCGGAGCTCCAGCCAGACAAGGGCAGCCTGAATTCATTTCGTGAAGAGGTTCTGACGATAAGGCGACTGCTGAGCTGATGCTCAGGCAGTAAAGCACAGCAGAATCCTGCTGTGCTTCAGGTGTAACTTAAAGCAGGCCAGCCGCCATCAGTGCTGCTTTAACATTGGCTTTGCCTTCAACAGACATCTCAACGATTGGCAGACGCGCAGTCTCTTCACACAAACCTAGCAGCGATGCTGCGTATTTCACACCACATGGGCTTGGCTCGGCAAACAGCGCTTTATGCAGTGGGGCCAGGCGATCCTGAATAGCCAGCGCAGCGGCGAAATCGCCGGCCTGACAGGCCTCATGCATCTGTGAGCACAGGGCAGGGGCAACGTTTGCCGTCACTGAAATACAGCCATTACCACCATTACAGTTATACGCCATGGCGGTCATGTCTTCACCAGACAGGTAGCTGAAGTCACCCTCGATCACCATCCGCTCCATGCTGATCCGTGACAGGTCACCGGTTGCATCTTTAACGCCGACAACGCGTGGCAGCTCGGCCAGCCGGGCCATGGTTTCAGGCAGCACATCCACAATTGCCCGCGGTGGGATGTTGTAGATCACCACCGGAATATCGATCGCATCGTGGATCATTTTGAACTGCTGATACAGACCTTCCTGATTGGGACGGTTGTAGTAACCGGCCACACTCAAGACTGCATCGGCACCGGCCGCCTGGGCATGACGGGAGTATTCAACGGCTTCCAGCGGATTGTTGGAGCCCGCACCGGCAATGACTGGCACACGACCTGCTGCCTCTTCGACAACGATCTCAATCGCCCGTTTATGTTCCGCTTCGGTCAACGTTGGTGACTCACCGGTGGTGCCGACAGGCACCAGACCATGGGTACCACTTTCGATCTGCCAGTTCACCATCTTGCGCAGGGCAGCTTCATCAACTGTGCCATCACGAAAGGGGGTAATCAGTGCTACAAAAGAACCGCGAAACATGGGAAAACTCCTTAAATACTCAATAAAAAACCCGGTGGCAGAGGCTGCAACCGGGTTCTGTGTAACTGAATCTCTCAGCGTGGCAGACAGCACCGGACGGCAGGGATATTACCCCGTTTATCGCCGTTGTGTTTTCGCTGCTGACGCTGGTCCATGATTCAATCCACCTGATTCTGCATTCGGGCCCAGTTGTCCGAAGCAATTAAATTCGATAGAGCGCACTTTACAGAACCAGATTCGTAAACTCAACATCTTTCAGAATTTAATTCCCAAAAAAATACAAATGCCGAATAATATTCTGATTCGTGCGAAAAACGCCCTTTCGGCTAACCCACCTCATCCAGCACCCGTCGCCGAAAAATACCACCACGCGCCTCTGCCAGCTGTCGACAGGCCTCAACATCGACACCGGGTAAGCCATCTATTGCCGATACATAAACAGCGGGAATCATCTCACTGGCACGATTAATAAAATCCAGCACCGATTGCCAGGCATCCGGTAAGGCAGGATGACAATGGCGCGCGTAGGTTTGCGGGTCTTGCGCATTGAGGGAGACTGACAGAGCATCAATACACGGTGCCAGCTCAGGGACAATATCACGCTTGTTTACCCGTGACCCCAGCCCATCGGTGTTTATTCGCGTCTTTCCACCACCGGCTTTCACCGCGTATGCGATCTCCAGCAGGGGCGTGAGCCGCAACGTCGGCTCGCCATAACCGCAGAACACCACTTCTTTATAACGGGCTGGATCACCAATCTGATTAATGATCTGCTCGGCTAGTGGGCGCTCACTCAGGTACAACTCATGGCCTTTTACATCTGTACAGCCATTGTGTTTAGGGCAGAAATCGCAACGCAATGTACAGCGGTCCGTCAGGTTGATATAGAGCGTCTGATCGATCACATAAACCAGTTGATCAGGTTCAGAATGCACTGGACGGCGACTCAGATTAGGGCGAACAGGCTTAACAGAAACAGGGGAGGGAGAGGTGCTGGACACTGTACTACTTCCGATCAAAAACAGATCGCAGGACTGTAACAGTGTCCATCACGTGGTGAGTTGATACCGGTCAGGCATTACTGCCGGTTATTCACCTCCTGGCTGAGCTGCTGGCTCAGATCACCCAGCAGACTGCGCAGGGTTTTCACCATCTCGCCATAGCCAGGCTGATTCAGCGGTTTGCGTAGCAAAAAACGCTGGGAAGCGACTACAACGTCACTGTCTGGTTTATCCAGCCGCCAGAAGCCACTGATAATCGCTTCACCGGACTCTGTGCCATGAAACTGATCCACATGCAGCCGCAAACGCAGATCCCACAACCGGCTGCTGCTTTCCTGAGCATTATCGATACGCACTGCTTTCAGCAGACCGCTCAGATCGGTTTGTAGCGTGCGGGCAATAGCATGTTCCGGCTTTTCTGCCCAGCGATGATGACGGGCAATGCGCAGCTGATTTTCGCTACTGAGCAGCGCCAGCCCTTCGGTATTGATGTAATCTGCCACCGTCACCGGGGCGATCCCTAATACCATACGGCTATTACCTGCGCTGACCGGACGCGGTTCACTGTCACTACTGCTGAGCAGGTAATACTTAACCTCGGGGGTCGGTGGTGTAGCGCAACCGGTCAGCAGTGCGGCGGCTAACATCCACCCGGCAAAGATACGTTTTCTCATTGGCCCGCTCCTGGTTGCAGATCCGGCTGGGCAGATTTGTCAAAAATCAGCGCGCTGGGTTTATCGTTCAAGGTATCAAGTACCGGTTCCAGTTTATTCAGTACATCGCGTAACGACTGCACCGCATTTTTCAGCTCATGGTAGAGCGGGCTGTCCGGCGACAAACCCTGGGCCGCTTCTCGAATTTCAGCCAGAGTACTGACGATCCCTGGCGCTACTTTCTGAACATCTTCACTGGCCGCCAGTTTATTCACCGTTTTCAGTGTTGTTTCCAGCTGACGCAAGGTTTTCTGTGCCTCAACAAACGTCTGATCCGCGTTCATCAGCACCGGTTCAATCGGCAATGCCTGAATTTTATCCAGTACCGCCACAACCCGCTGCTCAATCCGCTCAAGGCCGCCGGAGACCACCGGGATGACCTGGATACCGTCGGTTTCGGTGAGCAGGGCTTTAGGCGCATCCGGGTAGATATCCAGATCAACATACAGCGCACCAGTCAGCAGGTTGCCCAGTTTGAGGCTGGCACGCATCCCTTCGCGGATCCAGCGGGTCAGCTGCTGTTGAATAGATGCCACATCAAACTGACCCAGTCGGCCTGGCTCCAGTCGAATCAGCACAGGAATCTGACCGCTATAGTCTTCCATCATCCCCATATGCCGCTCAGACAGCCCCACTACCGTACCGATACGGATGCCACGAAACTCTACCGGTGCACCGGGTTTCAGACCACGGATAGACTGCTCGAACTGCAACAGATATTCCGTATATAAACGAAAATGCTGTTCGGTAATCGCCGCTTCGTTAGCATAGAGCTGGTAGCTGTCACCGTCTTTGGCAGACTCTCCTTCAGGCCAGCCCTCGGGCACATCAAAGGCAATCCCTCCAGTCAGCAGGGTATCCAGCGAGCCGGTACGGATCTTCACCCCTTCAGTGGAGGTGGTAATATCAATACCGCTGATATTCCAGAACCGCGAGCCAGTACTTACAAGCTCATCAAAAGGTGCTCGTACAAACAACTCGTAATGGATCACCCCCTGGGCAGCATCAAAGGTGGCCTGCTCAATCCGGCCTACATTGTGGCCATGGTAGGTGACAGAATCACCCACACTGAGGGAGTGGCCGGTCTTACTGAAAATGGTCAGTCGAATACCGGGCGTGCCCGGCGGCGTAACCGGTGGCTGTTCCAGCCCTGCATACCTGCGTTTACCTTTGTCACCGTCACCTGGACGCAGCTCTATATAAGCCCCCGATACCAGAGTCTCCAGTCCGGTAATCCCGGCCGTATCGACACGTGGCCGCACAACCCAGAACAGTGTGCTTTCACGCAGCAAGTGGGCTGCTGCTGGATCAATTCGCGCCTTGACCAGCACGCCATCAAGATTACGGTTAAGCGACACCGACTCTACCCGGCCCACTTTGACATTGCGGGCCCGCAGCGCGGTTTTTCCGGCTTCAATACCGTCAGCAGTCTGGAAGGTGAGGGTGACCAGCGGCCCCTGGTTCTGCCAATGCTGATAAACCATCCAGCCACCAATCAGTACTGCAACCAGCGGAATCAGCCAGATAATTGAAAACGAGCGGCCGGCTGAAACAGTCGCATCAGGTGGGGTCATCGGGGTACTCCTGTGAAGAATCCGGCGGCAGCTTATCCCAGATAAGCCGGGGATCAAAGCTGTGGGCAGCCAGCATGGTGAAGATTACCACCCCGGCAAAGGCGAGCGCGGCACTGCCCGGATAAATACTCATAAGCTGACCCAGCTGAATCAGCGCCACCAGAATAGCAACAACGAATACATCCACCATCGACCAGCGGCCTACCAGCTCGGTCAGCCGGTAGGTCAGGGTGCGTTGCCGCGGCCAGCGATGGTGACGGCCTGACACACTTAATGCCAGCCACATCAGCGCCAGCATCTTACCCATCGGCACCACCACACTGGCGATAAATATCACTAGCGCAATCGGATAAGACCCCATATCCCAGAGCAGCAGAACGCCGCCCACAATGGTGCTTAGCTCCTCCTGACCCAGCAGCTGGGTTTTCATAATGGGCTGCAGATTGGCGGGGATATAAAGCAGTATGGCCGTGATCAGATACGCCCAGGTACGCTGCAGGCTATGAGGCTTACGCAACACAAGACGCGTATGACAGCGTTGACAATGACTCTGTGCTTCAGGGGCAAGCAGGCCACAATGATGGCAACATTGCAGTCCTAGTGACGCAGCGGAGCCGGAAGAATAGTCACTCATGGTCACCCCCAGCCAGCTGATGCCAGAGGTAATGTTTATCCAGACTGGCAAGCGCCGCTGTCATCGTCAGGGTAAACAGGATGTAAGCCCAGAACGACAGACCCAACACTATATCAGCCATCGCACTGATCTTTATCAGACTGACCAGCACACCGATCAGGAACACTTCCACCATGCACCAGGGCTCGATCGCAAACAGCCCGTGGGTGAACCGTTTCGTCCAGTCGCTGTGCTCATCCAGCGTCAGCTGCACCAGCACCACGACCAGTAAAAATAACAACACCCCAGGCAAGATCAGAATAAATAACAACAGTAACAGAGCCAGCGGCAGAAAATTTAGTTCTACCAACGCACTGGCGCTTTGCAACAAGGTCATCTGTTGCACCTGCCCCTGTGCTTCAAACGCCAAAAATGGAAACTGCAGTGAGAGCACAAGAAATAACAGGGCGCTGGCGGCAAACGCAAGACTACGAGCATGACCATGGCGAATCTGATGCGATAGCAAGTGACCGCAACGTGGGCAATGGGCCTTTTCACCTGCTAACAAGGTGGGTAGCCGAACCAGCAGATCACAGCTGTGGCAGGCAGTATGGTCATTCATCAATGCAACATTCATACGATGGCATTTTAGCTGGACATAGCCAGTACTTCAGCTGAATTCTCACGACAGGCAAACAATCGATGGTATTTAGCCAATATGACGCAGATCAACACAATGACTGACCTATAACACCACAGCTGCCCACACAGGAAAAAAGTTGATAATCAATGTTAGAATGGTTCGCAACTACAAATAGCTTATAGTCTTAAACAGGTGATTTTCATCGTGTTAAAAAAATTGTCAGGTGTCACACTGGTAATGTCCGTGCTGGCGGGGTGTACCACACATTCAGATGACCAGATCCAGACGAATGCGCAGAGCATCACTGAACTGAACCAGGCCAAACAGAAGCTGGGACAGCAACTATATTTTGACCCGAACCTTTCCCATAACCGCAGCCAGGCATGCTCAACCTGCCATAATCCGCAGGCCGGTTATATTGATGACCGTGACAATGGCGTCGGGGCTGCCGTATCACTAGGGGATAATGGTCACTCGCTGGGCGACCGTACAGCGCCCACCGCCGCCTATGCCATGTTCAGCCCGCCATTTCATCAGAACAAAGAAGGCAAATGGGTTGGCGGACAGTTCTGGGATGGCCGTGCCAGCACCCTGGCTGACCAGGCGGCAGGACCACCGACCAACCCGGCAGAGATGGGGATGGGCTCTAAAGCACTCACCGTTGAACGGATCAAAGAGAATCTGGCTTACCAGATACAGTTTGAAAGTATCTATGGGGATGGCATTCTCAACTCCGCTGACCAGGCCTACACCGCAATGGCAGACAGTATCGGTGAGTACGAAAAAACCGCCGATTTTGCCCCTTTCGACTCGAAGTACGACCGTTTTTTACGTGGCGATGACTCTTTGACGGAAGAAGAAGAGCTAGGGCGCACCCTGTTTTTCTCCCAGCAGTTCACTAACTGCAACCAGTGCCATCAGCTTAAAACGCGACCAGGTGCTGACAGGGAGACCTTCAGTAACTACCAGTTCCATAATATTGGCACGCCCGCTAATACAGCGTTACGCAAAATCAATGGCGTCGCGGCAGACTTTGTCGATGCAGGGCTACTAAACAATCCACAGGTCACTGATGAAAAAGAGAGGGGCAAATATAAGGTGCCAACGCTGCGCAACGTCGCTGTAACAGGCCCCTATATGCATAACGGCGTCTTTGCCGACCTGCGCACCGTGGTGCTGTTTTATGACAAGTACAACAGCCGGGCACTACGGCGTAAAACAAACCCGGAAACCGATCAGCCATGGCAGCAACCCGAAGTGGCTAGCACACTGTCGATGAAGGAACTGGAACATGGCCCGGCACTGGATGACCGTCGAGTGGACGCGCTAGTTGCCTTTATGAAGACACTGACCGACAAACGTTACGAAGCTTTGCTGGAAAAGTAACTTCAGCTCTACAAGAGGTGCCAGCTAATGCTGGCGCCTCTAAAGATAAAAAGTTAAACATAAATTTAAAACAAACGATTAATTTACGCTACAAGCAACACTGGAAAACACTCTGATATTCACGAGTAAAGAGGGATGAATGCCCTGTTTACTTGATGTCACCTATTGAAAAACAGGAAATATAAAAAAACAATCAAAGCTGTACCTTGAAGTGTAGAAACAGTAGGTATAAGGATGCCAGATCAACAAATAGCTATTGACCTTTCATTCCACCTTCAAAATAATACGTCATACAATTATTATCAAAACACCTGCTAGCGAGGCAGCACAAAAGTAGTGCCTGCCCCTGACTAACACTGCATCAACGGCAGTGGTTAATGCATGGTCAGTCTTAATTGCTCTGGCATCCAGCCAGCTGAATCAACGTTTGTATAAAACAAGGAGTCGTTGTGCTAATCCTTACACGAAACATAGGACAAGCCATTCGTATTGGCGATGACATTGAAGTTCGAGTGCTTAGCTTTAACGGTTCTCAAGTCAGTATTGGTGTAAATGCCCCGAAAGAAGTAAATATTCACCGAGAAGAAATTTACTTACGTATCCAGGAAAAAGTAGGTAACAAAGCACAGGAGGCCTGAAAGAGAAAACACTCATCCTGAGCTAAAATCCGTAACAAGCAAGTGAAAACAAAACAAAAAAAGGCAGCAAAAGCTGCCTTTTTTTGTTTTAAATTTCAGAATTACAGGCCGCAGTAACTGTTTAACGATTTAACATCTTTGACGGTTATCACAGCCTTCTCCCTGATCACGAATTCACTCAGACCTACGGGAGAGTCGTCTCCCCAATCGTACGTGTAACCAAGGCGCGTCCACGGGTAGCCATTGTTGCCATAGCTGCTGGATTTCAGGTTATTAATCCAGTCTTTATGCGACTGACTGACCGTCATGCCTGTTGCCACTGGAAAATCCAGCTCTGCCTCATGGTCAGTAATCGCTGGATCAGGCGAAGGGCGGAACAGATCACCTGCCTGTACCCACATTTCTACAAAACGGGTTTTACCATTATGTGGCGGCAACCCCATCAACTGCTCCAGTCGCAATATTAAGGCTTCATCAGATAACTGAGAGCGCTTTGCTTTACAGAATTCTTGCAGGTACGGAGCAGGGGTCACCCAGACTTCACGTTGCAGCGTGACAGGTTGGCCAACCTGTTTGTCATATCCATCCCATCCTGTCCATGTGAGTACCAGCACCGAGTCTTGATCAGACTTCCAGACCAGCTCCGGCGTATTGTGCGAGATTGCAACAAGGTCGCGCGACACCTCTGCGACAGTCGCCACCTTTGCATCTGCAACAGCAGCCTGGTATCGAGATTCAAGTGATGCATCTGTTGATGCCTGTACAGCACCGCTCAGGGCTAGCACAGAGGCAAGGGAGTATTTGAACAGGGAACGCAATTCCATTGAAAATTTCCTATCGAGAGGTATTAGACCTGCGCAGCCTAACAGTAAACACGACGAAGTCTATTCCCCCAAAGCTCGTGAATGACATGCAATTAACCCTACGGTAAAACGCTAACGTGCCGATATGCCCAAATAATCCAACGGAGGGATTACCTGATGATTGTATCTGACAGCAACATCCAACTCGCCGCACAGCACCGTGAAACCCGTGAAAAATCAGAGTTTGAACGACTGGAAGTCTTTACGACAGACGGCCAGGGCCAAGTGCTGAGCATGAGCATTCAGCAACAGGACAAAATCTCCCTGTCTGAAGAAGCGCAGAGTCTGTCAGAAAAAGCTCAACGCCTGTCTGAAGAAGCTCGATCAATCCCGTTGACGCGCGACCCGGCTCCCGTTAGAGATGCATTCAACTTTGATAACGAGCTTTCTCTCGATATAAGAACCCAGGCAATGAAAGGTGTAATTGAAGGCTTATTCGGCCTTGAGATCAAGCTCGGTAATGGACAGCGTCTGGCGATGGAACCAGCATCTTCCACAGCCCTACAGGCAGATATTTTGGGGACCCCTCTGGCAGAACCACAAGCCGGCATGCGTTACCAGGCATTCAGTTACTACCAGGAGGCAGAGTCACTCGAATTTCAGGCCAAAGGAGCCATCACCCTGGCAGATGGCCGACAACTGGACATCAATCTGGAAATGATTATGCAGCGAGACTTTGTTAGCTCTGAGTCGCTGACAATTGAAGCAGGTGCCAAACTGAAAGACCCGCTAGTGGTCAACTTTGCCAGCAGTAGCGCGCAGCTGACCGAGCAAAAATATGATTTTGACCTGGATGCCGATGGCAAGAAAGACAATATCAGCTTCGCCGGCCCGGGCAGCGGGTTGCTCATGCTTGATAGCAACCTGAACGGACGGGCTGACAACGGCAATGAACTGTTCGGTGCCCGTACCGGTAACGGGTTTTCAGAACTGGCGCAATATGACGACGACAAGAACGGCTTCATTGATGAGGGCGACGCCGTTTATAGCCAGCTTAAGCTCTGGGTAAAAAGCCCAGAAGGGCAGGATCAGTATTTCTCTTTGGCTGAAAAAGACGTTGGCGCTATTTACCTTGGCGCCATAGACACACAGTTCAGCTTTAAAGACAGCCAGAACACTCAGCAGGGCCAACTGCGCAGTACCAGCCTCTACTTAAATGAACAGGGTGGTAGCGGCACGGTGCAGCAGGTTGATCTTGTCGTATAGGCCCGCCAGGCAGGCTACTCATGGCCGTGTGCTTTTCCAGTATGCAGACTGCCACCATGGGCTCTTCAGTTTGCTGATAGTCACACCGACGCGAGTAGACACGTGCATAAACAGGCCGTTCTCAAGATACACGCCCACATGTCGGCCACGGCCTGCGGGCCGAAAAAAGACCAGATCACCGGCCTGCAAATCTGCCTGAGTAATTACTTTGCCTAGTCGCTGCTGTTGCTCTGTTGTGCGCGGCAGCTGGCGACCGAACTGCTGGGCATAAACTCGCTGTGTAAAAGCCGAGCAATCCAGACCACTGGCAGAGTTGCCACCATAGCGCCAGGGCGTACCCTGCCACTGCCGGTATTGCGCATACAATGCATCCAGCAGCGTCGGCGCCGATTGCTTTCTCGTCACAACCGCAGGCTTAACAGGGGGAACCGGGCTTAACTGCCCAGACGAGGCCACATGCCCACCGTTACCCGAGCACCCCGCCAACATGAGAATACTCATCGCCAGGATAATACGTTTAATGATCAAGTAATCTCTCCATTAAAAAACCAGCACCAAACAAAACCTGCCCAGACTGATACCATAATCCATCATCACAGAACATTAACACTGGACCGCACCTGGCACGTCCGACAGGGAGAACATACTGTGCAAAAATTATTAAGTATTCTCGCACTACTGGCATTGGCAAGCCCAGCCTTGGCACATGAAAGCAGGCAACCGATAAAAATGCCCCTCACCAGTGAAATGGCCGACGTCACTCGCCACTGCGTATACGCTGGCAAACTTTATAGTCGTGGCTCCGTCGTGAAACAGCCTGATGGTAACCGGGTGTGTGAAAAAGTCTCGTTTGGGGCCGAACCCTTTATGCTCGGCTGGGATAAGGCAAAGTAGCAGTGGAAAACTACATGAATGAGCGCTATTGTTAGTCAATTATATAAAGCTGAGGCGAGGCACTGTTAATGTCCGCTAAGCCACAGCAATGGACGGAATACAGGAGGTGGTTATGTCCATTAATGCAGCATCCGTCGGCCTCAGCCATTCGCTGAATAACACAGTCGGCAGTCTTCAACAGCAGATATCCACTGGTTCCCGGATCAATCAGGCGAAGGATGATCCTGCTGGCCTTCAGGTCTCTATTGAGTTAAGCAGTCAGATCAGGGGCAATAATATTGCCATGCGCAACAGCAATGACGGTGTTTCTGCACTACAGATCGCCGAAGGTGGCCTGAGCAGCGTTACTGACAGCCTGCAGCGCATTCGTGAGCTCACAGTACAAGCCGGTAATGGCACTTTAAGTAACAGTGACCGCTCTGCCTTGCAGAATGAAGCTGACCAGCTGCTCGAAGGTATCCGCGATACCATCGGAAGCAGCGAGTTCAATGGTAAGTCCATGCTCAAAGGCGACGAAGGCTTGAATATCCAGACTGGCGCTGACGCTGGCGAGCAGCAAGGTCTCCGCACCGTGGATCTTGCCGCCGAACTGGAAAGCATGGACCTGTTCAAACTGGACCTGACAAACCCGGATACCAGTGCCGCATTTGACAGCCTGGACGGTGCTTTGTCCCTGGCAGGAGAACTAAGCTCCGAGTTTGGCGCCAGTCAGAACCGACTTGAGTTCGGCATGGACTCTCTGATGAATGAGAATCTCAACGAAACAGCTGCCCGCTCCCGTATCTCTGATACAGACATGGCAAAAGCAATCAGCGAGATGTCCCAGGCCCAGGTCAAACAGCAGGCAGAGATCGCCATGCTGGGCCAGGCCAACAGTAGCCGGGGCCATGTATTGAGCCTGCTTAACGTCTGATTCCCGCTCAAATATCTCGCCGTTGCCGTCCCATGGATAGCAACGGCGTTTTCTTATGGTCATCATATAGCTTAATGCCGGATTCAAAGCAGAGCCTGGTGACAACAACATACTAATATCACTTTGTTCTCTGACATTACCAGCGTTGATCCGACCACCCGACCCTGAATAAAATGGCATTCGAAGCACGTAGCTTCACTGGTCACTTCTAGTACACTGCTTGTGGCTAGCGCTAGCAACCAAGTGAAAGGGCGTGGCTTGTATTATCGACGATCCGTTATCCTGGCTACTCATTAGCGGCACTGCTGCTGTAACATAGCCCGTAGTCGGAGCGCACTGCGTAACAGCACAGTAATACCCCACCTGTTCAATAGCCCATCGCCCCCTCAACGGCCAGCAACACCGAAATATAATTTATTCCGATATAGATCGCATAATTTGATAAATATCATATAGTTGGTACACCAATGACGGTGTAATGAGTACGGGTGGTAAAAAACGACTACCCTGTCTCTACAACCCTGATAAGCAGGGTAGCCCTGTTATAGCAATTACACGCTAACTCGGTGCTTTTCCTTTGAATGTGCCGGTACAGATTGCATAATATGGGCTGATATACGGTAAGGAATTTTTGAATGGCCAACAACAAACGTAGCAAAGCTTTAAATCGAGTGATAAAACTGCTCAACCTCGCTACGTCTGATGTCGACCACGAAGCTGATCTGGCCTTAAACCATGCCCACAGCGTGATTTACAGTCACAATATTCAACGTGAAGAGATCGACCCAGACAAACTTTGTGATGGCAGCGTGCTGGCGCAAATTGACTGGTTTGGCGACTGGACTGACCGTCCAGAGCCAATCGACCCATGGGAACTAAAGGCCGAACTCGAGATGGATGCCGAGAACCACCAACCGTATGTAATCCGCGAGAAAAACACCTGGCTGGAAAAGCAACAGGGCAGGGCAGAGCAAGACGATCATAAAGACGCTCCAACCCCCTGCGCCGCGCAAGACACTGCTGAAGCAGAACAGCCTGATGCACAACTGGACAGCGGCATAGTGCCGGACAAACAACAGGATGAATCCTTTGAAGCAGAGCACCCACCAAGCTTTGACGATATAGTCGAGTCCGGCGCGTTTATGATGTTTGAGCGCGAACCTTCGCCACTGGCAACTCGCCCCCTTGGCGATCAGATAGACGCCGAAGCTCTCTCGCTGACCGCCGATACAGATGCCCAGGCTGACTCTGCTATGACTATCATTATTGATGACAGCCTTGCTGAGGTGGAGCAAGCCAGTGATTACCCTGCCACAGTGCCACTGGACATCGATGCCGATCAACTCCCTCTGGATGAAGATAGCTTCGACGAGTCCGATGCTCGCACCCGATTAGTTGATGTGATTGGCAGAATCATTGCCGCCAAAGACTGTTATACAGCCTACCGCGATGAGCGAGAGCAGGGTGACCTCAGCGAAGAAGAAGAGAAAGCTATTCGCATTCGCAACGAAATTGAAGCCGAAGAAGCTGCTGAACGCGCTTTCCGTGAGCGCGCCGAAGCCCAGTTGATCTGGGAAGCCAGTATGCACGAACTGCGCCAAGATCGTCGTCACCGCGAACAAGACGCCCTCAAAAAATTACGCTCTTTGCGCGATGAGCACGAAGATCTGAAAAAACGCCTGGCCACCCATGAAACATGGAAGGCCGAGCAGGCCCGGCTGGCACTACTGGACGAAATATCCAGCCAGCTACAAGTCGCAGCAGAGCATATTGCCGATGCAGAAAACCCGGCGCTTACCCGTGCACTGTTCCTGATGGATGATAATGAACTCACCCTGACCGACCTGCCGCTGGCACGTATTCATCATAAATCAATCTTTATGCAGCTACTCGAACGCGAAGCCCGGACGCTGAGCACCTCAAAAGAGCGCGAAAGATTCACCCAGAAACTGCTCAGTGAATACCTTGCTGTTTACCACCCACCTACCATTGATTTGGCAGGCAAAGTTCTTGAACTGCTGAAAGTTGCCTCATCCGGGGTCGAAAACGCCGAAGCCGCGTTCGAAGATGCCAAGGAGATCCTGCAGCGCAACAGTATGAGTATTCGCGACCTGGAAATAGGCCAGATCGATCAGATCTCTCTGTTTGTCCGCCTGCTCAACTGGGAAGCCGATAAGCTGCTGGATATGGATGCTCGCGAGCACTTCACCGCCAAAATGCTGGACAAGTACTTCGAGGCAAAAACCAAGGCCTGAATAAAGAGTGCAGGGCAGTAGCAGCGACATCCTTCGTCGCGTCAGGCGACAACATTCGCCGTCAGCATTATTTTTTCATTGCTACAAAAACGCCAGCTGGGCTCACCCGGCTGGCGTTTTGCTTGCCAATATAAAAACAGTTAGCTATCAGCCATCTTCTGGTTCATAACCCAGGTTCGGTGACAGCCAGCGCTCAGTATCCTTCAGGCTCATGCCAATACGTTCGGCATATTCTTCCACCTGGTCTTCACCGATTTTCGCCACCCCAAAGTATTGTGATTGCGGATGGCTGAAGTACCAGCCCGACACTGATGCAGCAGGCATCATGGCGTAGCTGTCAGTCAGAGTCATACCGGTGTTGGTCTCAACGTCAAGCAGCTCCCACAACAGGCCTTTTTCGGTGTGATCCGGGCAGGCAGGGTAACCAGGCGCTGGGCGAATCCCCTGGTATTTCTCTTTGATGATGTCTTCGTTGCTCAGACCTTCATCAGCACCGTAACCCCACAGCTCTTTGCGCACCCGAGCATGCATATACTCAGCAAAGGCTTCGGCAAAACGGTCCGCCAGCGCCTTCACCATGATGGAGTGGTAATCATCGTGATCCGCTTCATATTCAGCCACAATCTCATCACAGCCATGACCCGCCGTCACCGCAAAGGCACCAAAGTAATCGGCTTTACCACTGGATTTAGGGGCAATGAAGTCCGTCAGGCAGTGATTCGCTTTACCGCCGACTTTCTCCATCTGCTGTCGCAGGTGGTGCAGAGTGGTCAGCACTTCAGTGCGCGACTCATCGGTGTACAGCTCAATATCGTCGGTATCTGTTGCGTTAGCTGGGAAGATACCCACCACACCGCTGGCACTGAGACGTTTCTCTTTTACCAGCTTGGCCAGCACTTCCTGAGCATCGGCATACAGCTCACGGGCCTGCACACCCACCACTTCATCATCCAGAATCCGCGGGAAGCGACCTGCCAGCTCCCAGGACATAAAGAACGGCGTCCAGTCGAAGTAATCCAGCAGAACATCCAGTGATACATCGTCGTAGACATGCAGGCCCGGCTTGGCAGGTACCGGTGGGGTGTAGTCAGCCCACTCAATTGGCACCCGGTTCGCACGGGCAGCTTCCAGATTTACCCGACGTTTATCATTCTGACGCGCCGCATGACGTTCACGCACAGAAACATAATCGTCCTGAATCTCTTTAACGTAAGCCGCTTTACGCTCAGACAGCAGGGTAGAGGCAACGCCTACCGCGCGGGACGCATTGGTAACATGCACTACCTGGTCACGTTTGAGGGCCGGGTCGATCTTCACCGCCGTATGCGCTTTGGATGTAGTCGCACCGCCAATCAGCAGCGGGATATCAAAACCCTGACGCTCCATCTCTTTGGCCACATGCACCATCTCATCCAGTGACGGAGTGATCAGGCCTGACAGACCAATAATGTCGGCGTTTTCTTCCCGCGCCGTGCGCAAAATAGTTTCTGCGGACACCATCACACCCAGGTCGATGATCTCGAAGTTATTACATTGCAGCACCACACCCACGATATTCTTACCGATATCGTGGACATCGCCTTTTACCGTTGCCATGACAATCTTGCCAGCAGAGGTGCTGACAGCATCACCTTTTTCTTCTTCGATGTACGGCATCAGCCAGGCCACCGCTTTTTTCATCACACGGGCGGATTTCACCACCTGGGGCAGAAACATCTTACCGGCACCAAACAGGTCACCGACGATGTTCATACCATCCATCAATGGGCCTTCGATTACATGCAGAGGGCGCTCGTGGTTAAGACGGCACTCTTCCACATCTTCATCGATGAACTCGGTGATGCCTTTCACCAGTGCGTGGCTCAGGCGTTTGTTTACATCCCAGCTGCGCCATTCAGCGGCCTGAGGGTCTTCTACTGCGGCACCATCGCCCCGATACTTCTCGGCAATTGCCAGCATCTTCTCGGTGCCGTCCGGGTCGGTATTCTGCACAATAGCTTCAACATGCAAACGCAGCTCTTCCGGCAGATCATCGTAGATCGCCAGCTGGCCCGCGTTAACGATGCCCATGTCCATACCGTTTTGAATACAGTGGTAGAGGAACACACAATGAATCGCCTCACGCACCGGGTTATTACCCCGGAAGGAGAACGAGACATTGGACACACCACCCGAAATTTTGGCGTAGGGCAGGTTCTTTTTAATCCAGCCGGTGGCCTGGATAAAGTCCACAGCGTAGTTATTGTGCTCGTCGATGCCGGTGGCGATGGCGAAGATGTTCGGGTCGAAGATAATATCTTCTGGCGGGAAGCCCACCTCATCCACCAGAATGCGGTAAGAGCGTTCACAGATCTCGATCTTACGCTCGTAAGTATCCGCCTGGCCGGTTTCATCAAAGGCCATCACAATCACCGCCGCACCGTAACGACGAATTTTACGCGCCTGCTCTATGAAGTTAGGGATGCCTTCCTTCATCGAGATGGAGTTGACCACGCCTTTACCCTGAATACATTTCAGGCCCGCTTCGAGCACCTCCCATTTGGAGGAGTCGATCATGATCGGCACCCTGGCAATATCCGGCTCACCGGCGATCAGATTGAGGAAGCGCACCATGCAGGCTTCAGAATCCAGCATCCCCTCATCCATATTGATGTCGATGATCTGGGCACCGTTTTCCACCTGCTGGCGGGCGATATCCAGCGCGGTTTCATAGTCCTGCTCTTTAATCAGACGCTTGAACTTGGCAGAGCCGGTCACGTTGGTGCGCTCACCCACGTTAACAAACAGGGTACTGTCACCGATGTTCATCGGCTCCAGACCCGCCAGACGACACTCCACGGGTAACTCAGGCAAGACGCGTGGCGCTTCTTTAATCACCGCTTCACGGATCACCCGGATATGCTCTGGCGTGGTACCACAGCAACCGCCAACAATGTTCAAAAAGCCAGAACGGGCCCACTCGGAAATTTCAACTGCCATCTGCTGTGGGGTTTCATCGTATTCACCAAAAGCATTTGGCAAACCGGCATTGGGGTGGGCCGAAACAAAGGTGCTGGAAACGCGGGACAATTCCTGCACATACTGACGCAGCTCCTGCGGCCCCAGCGCACAGTTAAGGCCAACGGAAATTGGCTTGGCATGGCTGATGGAGTTCCAGAAACCTTCAGTGGTCTGGCCCGACAGGGTACGACCCGAGGCATCGGTGATCGTACCGGAGATCATCACCGGCAGGCGCAGGCCGTTGTCATCGAAGTATTTTTCAACCGCATAGATCGCCGCTTTGGCGTTCAGGGTATCGAAAATGGTTTCGATCAGAATGATGTCAGAGCCACCTTCCACCAGGCCATCGACAGACTCAGTGTAAGCTTCAACCAGCGCATCAAAAGTAACATTTCGATACGCCGGGTCATTCACATCCGGTGAAATGGAACAGGTACGGTTAGTCGGGCCCAGCACACCGGCCACATAGCGTGGCTGATCCGGTGTTGCAGCGGTAAAGCGATCACAGGCAGCGCGGGCCACCTGCGCCGCCGCGACATTAATTTCCCGGCTGAACGCCTCCATCTCATAATCAGCCATGGCAATGGTGGTAGCGTTAAAGGTGTTGGTCTCGATAATATCGGCACCGGCAGCCAGATACTCGTCGTGGATTTCACCAATCATCTCGGCCTGGCTCAGCACCAGCAAGTCATTATTGCCTTTAACGTCGACATGCCAGTCAGCGAAACGCTCGCCCCGGTAATCCGCTTCCTCCAGTTTACGCTCCTGGATCATGGTGCCCATGCCACCATCAAGGATCAGGATACGTTGCTTGAGAGCGTCTGAAAGCTGTTGTGTCTTGTCTTGTTGGGTCACGAAGCGAATTCCCGTCGTCTGAATGTGCGTTATTCTTAGTGGTTACAGGGTGGCACCGGCACGTTCGTTGCGCCATCCCCGGCGGCTATCCAGCCGGGTCGTCCCTGTCATTTTCGTCTGTTTATCAGCTGGTGAAGGCACACTCTCAGGTGAAACGCCCTGGCCAGCCGGATCGATTATGACAGTGTATTCTGGATAATCGAATTAATCAGCAAAGCATTGTAATTCAATCGGTTGGAAGATTTGGTGAGAACCGCTCAACAACGAATGAGCGGGATTCATAAAGGTACTGAGCCTTTCAACTTGCCGCCATCGGGCAGTGCAACCTTAAAGGCCAACTTCCCGTTTAAGCCCACGGGCCGCAATAATGCGGGTGGCGATCTCTTCAATCGAGAACGTCGTAGTGTTGATCTTCTGGATCTGCGCTTTTTTCAGCATCCGCTCGACACTGCGCACTTCCAGCGAGCACTGATCCAGTGAGGAATAGCGACTGTTGGGCCGACGTTCATGGCGAATAGCGGCCAGCTGGAAAGGGTCTATGGTCAGCCCAAACAGCTTATCCTGGTAGGGCTTGAGAATATCTGGCAACTCATCCAGCGACAGATCTTCCTCGGTAATCGGGTAGTTGGCTGCTCGTACACCAAACTGCATTGCCATATACAGGCAGGTGGGGGTTTTACCACAGCGGGACACACCCACCAGAATAATATCGGCCTTGTCGTACTGCTGGGTCCGCGCACCGTCATCGTTATCAATGGCAAAATTAACCGACTCAATCCGGTCTTTATAGCGGGTCATCTCCTGAATGCCATGGGATTTACCCACGGTATAGGAGGAATGGGTTTTCAGCTCCTGCTCCAGCGGCTTAAGGAAGCTGGCAAACACATCAATATTAAAGCCACTGCTCTGAGCGATTATCTTACGGATGTCCTCGTTAACCACCGTATCGAAAACAATGGGCCGACCATTATCACTGGCTGCTGCATCGATCTGAGCCACAGCGCCCTGAGCCTTTTCTTCGCTATCAATGTAGGGCAGGGTGATGGTACGAAATTCAATACCATCAAACTGAGCCAACAGACTCTGGCCCAGAGCTTCGGCGGTAATGCCCGTTCCATCGGAAATAAAAAATGCACTGCGCTTCATTGCTGGCTGACCTGTACGTTATCCCTGTGCCCGGCCTATCCGGAAGCAGGGCGCGCATTGTACCTGCAACCTCTGTTGCTGACAAAATAACCAACCCGATCTGAAGTGCCTAAGCTCGCCCCCGCTGTCACTATTCTTTCGCGGATTTCTAACCAATTCTGCAGTAGAATGCATACCTCAAAACAATAAGTTCAGGAGACAGAACCTTGCAGCAGAACGTACTTCGCCTTGATCAGGTGGGCATGACTGATGTTGAACAGGTGGGCGGTAAAAACGCCTCACTGGGGGAGATGCTAAGGGAGCTGGCCGATGCCGAGGTTCGAGTACCGAATGGCTTTGCGACCACCGCCGATGCTTTCCGCTGTTTCCTGCAACAAAACGACCTGACTGAACGCATCAATGCCCGGCTGGCGGATCTGGATGTCGATAACATCACCGCTTTAACCCGTGCCGGTGGCGAGATCCGCCAATGGATTATGGACGCGCCGTTAACCGACGCACTGGAAGCCGACATCGACAAGGCCTGGGCTGAACTGTCGGCCGGTAATCCAGACATCGCCGTCGCGGTGCGCTCATCTGCCACGGCAGAAGACCTGCCCGATGCTTCATTCGCTGGCCAACAGGAAACCTTCCTCAATGTCCGTGGGCTGGCGGCCGTCAAGCAGGCGATTCGCGAAGTTTTTGCCTCACTCTACAATGACCGCGCCATCTCATACCGCGTGCACCAGCAATATCAACACCATGACGTGGCACTCTCTGCAGGCGTGCAGAAAATGGTGCGCAGTGAAACTGCATCTTCCGGCGTGATGTTCACCCTGGACACCGAGTCCGGCTTTAAGCACGCCGTGCTGATCACCTCCGCCTATGGGCTGGGTGAAACCGTGGTGCAGGGTGCCGTGAACCCGGATGAATTCTACGTCTATAAGCCGACGCTTAACCAGGGGTTACCGGCTATTTTACGCCGTAACCTGGGCTCCAAAGCGATCAAGATGGTGTACGGCAGTGAAGGCAACGCCGTTGAAACCGTGTCGGTGCCGGTACGCGAGCGGAACAGATTTTCGATTAACGATGCCGATGTACAGGCGCTGGCAAAACTGGCGGTCAAAATCGAAGACCACTACGCGCGCCCGATGGACATCGAGTGGGCTAAAGATGGCGACGACGGCCAGCTGTACATCGTCCAGGCTCGCCCGGAAACGGTCCGCAGCCGTGAAGATGGCAATGTTATCGAGCGCTTCCTGCTCAAAGAGACCGGCAAAGTCCTGATCGAAGGTCGCTCCGTGGGCCACCGTATCGGCTCCGGCAAGGTGCGTATTGTTTACAGCCTGGCCGAGATGGATCAGGTGCAGGCGGGTGATGTACTGGTCACCGACATGACCGACCCGGACTGGGAACCAGTGATGAAACGGGCCGCCGCCATTGTTACCAACCGGGGCGGGCGTACCTGTCATGCGGCGATCATCGCCCGTGAACTGGGCATCCCGGCCATTGTCGGCTGTGGCGATGCCACCGAACAGTTACGCCAGGGCCAGCTGGTCACCGTCTCTTGTGCCGAAGGGGACACCGCTCGCGTCTATGAAGGCAAACTGGACTTTGAACACCAGACCAACTCGGTCGAGTCCATGCCCCCGTTATCATTCGACATTATGATGAACGTCGGCAACCCCGACCGCGCCTTCGATTTCCAGGCACTGCCCAACGCCGGCGTCGGCCTGGCCCGGCTGGAATTCATCATCAACCGGATGATCGGTGTGCATCCTAAAGCGCTGATCAACTTTGAAGACCAGCCCCGTGAGCTGCGCCAGGTAATCGAACGCCGCATCGCCGGTTATGACTCCCCGGTCGAGTTTTACGTACAGAAGCTGGTGGAAGGCATCTCCACCCTGGCAGCGGCGTTCTATCCGAAAAAAGTAATCGTGCGGCTGTCTGACTTCAAATCCAACGAATACGGCCATCTGATCGGCGGCGACCGCTACGAACCCGGTGAAGAAAACCCGATGCTGGGTTTCCGGGGCGCCACCCGTTACATTTCGGATTCTTTCCGTGGCTGTTTCGAGCTGGAATGCCGGGCATTGAAAATCGTCCGCGACCAGATGCGCTTCACCAACGTCGAAATCATGGTGCCATTCGTGCGCACCGTCGGCGAAGCCCGCCAGGTAGTTAATCAGCTGGAGGAGAACGGCCTCAAACGCGGTGAAAATGGCCTGCGCCTGATCATGATGTGCGAAGTCCCCGCCAACGCACTGCTGGCCGACCAGTTCCTGGAATACTTTGACGGTTTCTCCATCGGCTCCAACGATCTGACCCAGCTCACCCTGGGGCTGGACCGCGACTCTGGCATCGTCGCCCACCTGTTCGACGAACGGGACGAAGCGGTAAAAATCCTGCTGGATATGGCAATCAACGCCTGTAAAAAACAGGACAAATACATCGGCATCTGCGGTCAGGCCCCCTCAGACCACCCTGAACTGGCCCGCTGGCTGATGGAGCAGGGCATTGATTCAGTCTCGCTGAACCCGGATTCGGTGCTGGATACCTGGTTCTTTTTGGCGAATAGTCATGTTTAACATCCTAACCCTATCCTGAGCACATAAAAAAGGGTCGCAGTGATAACTGCCACCCTTTTTTTGCTCAGGCCTGATTACATTGCAATAAATAAATGCTGTTGAGCACCCGGTGCTGACCAGTCACAAGCACCTTTCACTCCATTTGAGCCATTGGCACACAGGTATTTCCCTGTTTTGCCATTACCATCATCGTAGGCAGTATCAAGTCTCGCGGCCAGATCACTCGGCATCGAACGAATCAGCAACTTTATTGACGTAATACCATCTGACCAGTTACCGGTTGAAAGGGAGTCATAATAGCCACCGAACGGATGCGAAGGCCGGGCATCTGCACCTGATGCTTTTGGATCGCCACTGATAAGCCCTGCCATTCTCAAATGCTGCCAAGCCTTACAGCTTTCTTCGTCCGCACCTTCACACCAGCCGCCGCCGATCCCATCTTTCCCATTCCCTCCAACAGCAGGCATGTCTGGGCCAAAAAATTTGGTGGCCTTACCTGACGCCATATCACCTGGCAACTCACGGTAAATATCCTGAAAACTATAGAGAGCGGCGCGAAACTGTTCAATATCCGCAGCCAATCGCTTACCTTTAGCATTCTCAATCATCTTCTGGCCCTTTAAGGCGCCACCTAACAACAACCCGATAATGACCATAACGATCGCAATTTCGACTAGCGTAAAGCCTTTCTGGTAATCCTTCATATCCGTACATATTCTCCCTGCGAATAACATACTAATAGCCGTCTATTCGAGCTAACCCCACTTAACCGCATAACTGTGAATTTTAAAACTACCAAGTTTATATAGTTACCTTTTATCAGAAGGGTATTTCATACCCATTCAATAATCTAAACCCACAGACAAACACCTCGCACCCAGTAATTCGAACCTGATAAACTCACATCCGACCTCAACTGCGCAAGAATTGCTAAAACCTCCCATGCTATCGTTTCTGTCATCAAACAAGCACAACAAGGACTGCCGTACATGCGTGATTACAGCGCCTATCAACAGCGTTTTCAGCGCGTTGTTGACCATATTTACCAGAATCTGGATGCGCCGCTGGACCTCAATGCTCTGGCTGATATTGCCCATATGTCTCCCTGCCACTGGCATCGAGTGTATGCCGCGATGTGTGGTGAAACGCTGGCAGCGACGGTTAAACGCTTACGGTTACACCGTGCAGCAGCACAACTGATTAATAGTGAACTACCTGTTGATCGGGTATCCGCAGCATCAGGCTACAGTACGCTTCAGTCCTTTAATCGTGCCTTTGGTAAAGCATACGGAATGCCGCCAGTACGTTTTAGACGTGAAGGTAGCCATACCCGTTTCACATTAGCGATGCGCTCAGAGGAGCAGTTACAGATGACAGATTCAACCGCAATGGATGTACGGATCGAAACGCGCGACACAGCTTTGCCCTTGCTCTGTATTCCACACAGTGGGCCTTATATGAGCATTGGTAACGCCTTCGACAAGCTCAATGGATGGATGGTTGAAAATCAGGTGTGGCCGCAGCTGAAAGGGGTGATGGCGCTTTATCATGATAATCCCGAAACCGTCGCACCGGATCAGCTGCGCTCTCACGCCTGTGTGGCGTTAAGCAGCGAAGAAGGGATTAACATCCCAGATGACTTTGCTCGTTTGTCGATCGCGGCAGGGCGCTATGCCATTTTGCGTCATAAAGGCCCTTACGCCGGATTGCAGCAGGCCTATGAATGGTTTTACGGCATCTGGTTGCCACAGTCAGGCGAAGAGGTGGGTAATCATCCCTGCGTAGAAGAATATCTGAATAACCCTCGGGAAGTGGCACCAGAAGAGCTGCTAACAGAGATCTATATGCCACTGATTTGACACCAGCTCAGGTAGCACGCCCAATCGAATGGACGTGCTACCTGTACGAAGTTTAGCAATAGCATTTAGTGACAAACGGTGATGTCATCGCGGCCAGCAGGGCGCTGTAGTCCAGCTGGAAACGGACTTCTGCCCCAACGGCCAGAGGCTGGCGCGTTGCATCCAGTACCAGATGATCACTGCTGGCACCCAAAATAGTAAGCGCCGGGTTGACCGGTTTCAAACCGCCCAGTTTGATATCCTGTTGCCCCATATCCAGAATGCAGCGATGCATCTCTCCTCGCTGAATAAAATCAGCCTGTTCGCCAAACGCATTACGGGCCAGAGTGCCTTGCGGTACTGAAGGCTTGCGTCTGGACTCAATCACTTCAGCCACCAGGCTGATCGCCCCCTGATACAGACCCGCCAATGGCAGGCCGTGCAATGTTTCACACCCAAGCAATAAGGCCTCACCCAACCGGACATTGCTGATATTGCCCGTGCAGGCCGTATTTGCAAGCCAGTCCAGTGAGGATGAGTTGCCTCCCGACACCATGGCCAGCTTCAGCCCGAACCGGTCCTGCAATGCTGCTGCCAGTTCCGATAGCTGGCCCATATTATGGTCATCCGGCACCACACCACTCAGGCAGGTCAGGTTAGTACCAATACCCTCAATGATCAGATTGGGCAGTTGCTGGCAATGTGCAACCACCGTTTCAATTTCATCCAGCCGGATGCCTTCACGCAGATCACCCAGTTCAACCATCAGTAATACACGGTGCTCCAGGCCCTGTCGGCATGCCGATTCCGATAGCCGCTCCAGCACCGCAGGCTCACTGTTCAGGCTGATGTCGGCGTACTGAACAACCTCATCAATACGGCTCAGCTGCGGTGAGCGAAGCAACATAAAAGAAGCCCGCACCCCGGCGTCACGCATCTTGCGGATATTTTCAATGCGCGAATCCCCCAGCGTGCTGATGCCGCCACTCAGCATGGCACTGGCAACGCGGTGATCCCCCAGCGTTGCCTTGGTAACGCCGGTAATCGTAATCCCCTGAGGCGCCAGTTGCTGACTGAGCTGGCGGCTATTGTGCTGAATTTTGCTTAGATCAATTTCCAGCCGAGGCGTTACCTGTGCCGTCGTCATGCTTACCCCCACAGCGCTGCAGCAGGTGGGTGTACAACGCTGCCCTGGTAGCGCATACCGCCTTCGCGATCCTGTGCTAATAACAACGGGCCGTCGATATCAACCCAGCGAGCCTGCTGGGCCAGCAGCAATGCAGGGGCCATCGCCAATGATGTGCCGATCATGCAGCCGACCATAATCTCAAACCCCTGAGCACGGGCTTCATCCGCCAGCGCCAGTGCTTCAGTCATGCCACCGGTTTTATCCAGCTTGATATTTACCACCTGATACAGGCCTTTGAGTCGCGCCAGTGAACTTCGATCCAGGCAGGACTCGTCAGCGGCCAGCGGGATAACTGGATCGATCTGAGCCAGTTGATGGTCATCGTCAGGCGACAAAGGTTGCTCAACCATTTCCACCCCCAGCTCAGCCAGCCGGGGCAGGTAATCCTGCAGCTGGGCCAGGCTCCAGCCCGTATTGGCATCAATAATCAGCCGTGTATCCGGGGCAGCAGCACGCACTGCCGCCACCCGCTCAAGATCACCCTCGCGGCCCAGTTTCAGTTTCAGCAACGGCCGCTGACAATGCTCTGCGGCCATTGCCGCCATGTTTTCTGGCGTATCCAGTGACAGGGTGAACACGGTTGTTACCGGCTCTGGCGGCCGGTCCAGGCCCGCCAGCTGCCAGGCCGTCGTACCGGCCTGTTTTACCTCAAGATCAAACAGCGCACAGTCGACGGCATTACGGGCATAACCCGGCGGCATGAGCGTCAGCAGCTGCTGACGCGTGGCCCCTTTTTCAATGGCAAGGCGGGCCTGCTCGATGGTAGCCGTCACCGAAGGGTAATCCAGCTCGAATACATCCGCACGCTCACACTCACCGCGTCCGATCATGCCATCCTGCTCAATCTCCACCACCACCACTTCACCATGCAACATCGGTGCGAGCCGGGAAATAACAAACGGCTGCTTTAATGGCCATTTTTCAACCTGGACACAAAGAGTACGCATCATTCGCTCTCCAGTCCGTCAACAATCGTGGCGACACCCGTACGAACAGGATCAACCACCGGCACGTTGAAACGTCGCTGTACGCGGTCGATCTCAGCCAGCGCCTCAGTTTCACTCAGCGCAGAGGTATTCAGCGCAATACCACCAAGGCGGATAGACGGATTGGTCAGACGACCCAGCTGCAGGTTCGTATCAATCACCGTTTGCAAATCAGGTACCGGGTAGCCTTCCATCATATCCATCTGCACGCGACCCACTTCATGGCACAGGATGACTACATCAGCCTGAGCACCATGCAGCAAGCCGAGGCTGACACCGGCATACGCCGGGTGGAACAGCGAGCCCTGGCCTTCCACGATGTCCCAGTGTTGGTGGTCATTGGCGGGGGACAGCTGCTCGACAACACCGGCAATAAAATCAGATACCACGGCATCAACCGGTACACCGGAGCCTTCGATCAGGATGCCAGTCTGGCCTGTGGCACGAAACGTGGCAGGCAGCTGACGCCGGATCATTTCTTTATGAATAGCCAGGGCGGTAAACATTTTGCCAACACAGCAATCACTACCCACGGTCAGCAGGCGCTTCCCCTGACGTGGCAGGCCGGTGCCGCACACCATATCAACCTGTGGCTCACGTACATCAATCAATCGCTGACCGGTGCGGTGGGCGACCTCTGTCAGCATGCTGATGTCATTCAGGCGAATATGCAGGCCGCTGGCGATATCCATACCAGCCTCCATCGCGTCAATCAGGATAGGCAGCCATGCATCCGGCAGGGTACCGCCCACCGGAGCAAGGCCAAGTACAAACGTTTTAGCACCCGCAGCAGCGGCATCTGTGATCGACATGTCAGGCAGTCCGAGATCAGCTTTCGCTTCAGGCAGACGCATCTGGCCGACACACTTCTCTGGCCGCCAGTGAGCCACGCCTTTCGCTACTTTTGCCATCAGGAAGTCTTCTGCGTCTCCCAGAAAAACCAGATAAGGTGCGCCGAATTCTTGTTGAGTCATAATAGTTTCCTGTTTTTCAGCGCGAAGAATGCCCTTCGAACTGAATCGAATGTTTTAAAAGTATGGGGCAGGGGGTCTGTCGTCAGTGTGTCCAGGGGTCAGATATGACCCGTTTCACTGACGACAGTACCGGTCAGTATTGCGACGATAAAAACCGTTGTAGCTGTTCAGATTGAGGGGCATTGAACAACTGATCAGGCGGACCCTGCTCAGCAATTTGTCCCTGATGAAGGTAGACAATCCGGGAGGAGACATCACGGGCAAAGCGCATCTCATGGGTAACCATAATCATGGTTCGGCCTTCTTCAGCCAGCTCTTTAATAACGCATAACACTTCGTTGACCAGCTCCGGGTCCAGCGCGGAGGTGGGTTCGTCAAACAACATCACATCCGGGTCCATCGCCAGTGCACGGGCGATTGCCACCCGCTGTTTCTGACCACCAGACAGGTGATCCGGGTACATATGGCGCTTTTCCAGCATACCCACACGGGCCAGTAATGCTTCAGCCTGGGGCTGCACCTCAGCCCGGTCACGTTTGAGTACGGTACAGGGCCCCAGCATGACATTTTCCAGTACCGTCATATGTGACCAGAGATTAAACGACTGAAACACCATGCCCAGTCGGCTGCGAGTGCGTTCAATCTGTTTCTGAAGGCCACGCTCATGTCGGCCTCGGGCATCAGTGGCCAGGTTCAGGGTTTCGCCATGTACGGCCAGCTGACCGGCCTCAGGGACTTCCAGCAAATTCAGACACCGCAGCAAGGTGCTTTTCCCTGAACCACTGGAACCGATAATTGTGATGACATCATGTTTGCGGGCCGTCAGTGAGACACCTTTAAGCACCTCGACACCCCCAAACGCTTTCTGCAGACCATCCGCCTGCAATACAATCGCTGACTCTGGATTAACTGACACGGGTAGATTCCTTTATAACTGAAGTCAGAGGTGCTGATGGTGTAACCGGTGCCCGGAAGTGGCGTGTCATCCGGTGCTCCATGCGTCGCCACACCAGTACAAAGAGCGTGGTAACCAGCAGGTAGATCAGCGCTGCCCAGACATAGACCGACATATCAAAGGTCTGCGAAAAAACCCGTCGGGTATGTCCCATCAAATCCAGCAGGGTAATCACACTGGCAATCGCACTGCCTTTAAGCATCAGGATGATTTCGTTCCCCAGTGCCGGGAAAGCGATCCGGTAGGCATGGGGCAAAATGATCTTCCGATAAAGCAGGCCCTTCGACATACCAATAGCCATGCCTGCTTCCACTTCCTGGCGTGATACCGCCTGTAAACCACCACGCAGTATTTCCGTCTGGTAGGCAGCAGAGTTCAGCGAGAACGTCAGAATGGCACAGTAAAATGGATCACGGAAAAACCACCATAATCCCAGTTCCGTCAGCTCAGGCCGGAACTGGCCCGAGCCGTAATACACCAGAAACAGCTGAGCCAGTAATGGCGTCCCCCGGAAAAACGAAATATACAGCCGGACAGGGCCTTGCAAATACCGGCTTCCAGAGCGACGTACCAGTGCCAGTGGTAACGCAAGCATCGCCGCAATAAGTACCGAGATAAACGTCAGTTTCAGCGTCATCACTGCACCACTTAACAGACGTGGCGCGTATTCAATTAACAGATCAAACATGGGTCTGAGTCCTCACCAGCTAGATCGAACGGATACCGCGATTTGCACGTTTTTCCATACGGGCAATACACCACTCGAATACGATGCAGACCATCCAGTACAGCAGACAGACCGTCAGGAAAAACAGGAATGGCTTCTTGGTCACGCCAACCGCAATATTCGCGACCCGCATCAGGTCATTCAATGCAATCACTGATACCAGCGCGGTGTCCTTGAGCAGGTTGATCCAGAGATTGCCCAGCCCAGGCAACGCCAGTCGGAGGATCTGCGGCAGCTCTATTAATCGGAACACCTGCCAGCGGCTCATTCCCACAGCCTCTGCTGCTTCTCGCTGGCCTTTATCCAGCGCCTGCCAGGCACCGCGCAGCACTTCCCCGGCATAACCGCCAAACACCAGCGTCAACGCCACAGCACCGGCAATGAAAGGGCTCAGTTCAAAAAACGCGGCCCGGGGGTCAAACCATTTGAGTGTCGCGTTGATCAACATACCCACACCCTGATAAATCAGGAACAGCGTCAGCAGCTCGGGCAATCCTCGAATGGTCGTGGTAAAAGCAAATGCAACACCGCGCGGCACAGCCCGGGCTGACACCGATGCCGCCGCAACAGACATTCCCAGCACCAGACCAAAGGGCAGCGCCGTCAACGCCAGGGACAACGTGACCCCCAGCCCTGCCAACAGCTCATCACCCCAGCCGCTGTCACCAAAACTCAGATATTCAAACCAGGTCATACACGTTTCCCTGCACGGCAAGCCGGTGGTAATAAAGTGGACTCACACGTTACTGCAAGGTCAGAATATTGATGGTGAAGAACTTGTCGTTAATTGCTTTGTAAGTTCCATCGGCAACAATTGCGGTCAGCGCTTTATTCAGCTTCTGACGCAGGGCGTCATCTTCCTTACGTACAGCCATACCTACGCCATCACCGACAAAACGAGGATCGGTAATCAGCTCACCGGCCAGCTGACAGCAAGCGCCATCGTCAGATTTTTGTGTCCATTCCAGCATCGGTATCAGATCACCGACCTGCGCATCCAGTCGACCTGACACCAGATCAAGGTTAACGGCATCCTGAGTCGGGTACATACGCACGTCAGAATCGGGATACAGCGCACTGATGTAGTCCGCCTGGGTCGTTGAACCTTGTGCACCAATGGTTTTACCCGCCATGGCAGCAGGGGAGAAGTCAGTCAGGTTTGAATCCTTCGGGGTCACAAAAGTCATGGCAGACTTTTGATAAGCATCAGTAAAGCTGACCTGCTTCTTGCGCTTTTCGGTGATGAACATGGAGGCAATGATAACGTCGTACTTGCCTGCTTTAAGCGCCGGAATAATGCCGTCCCAGTCCTGAGCAACAAAGCTGCATTTCGTCTGCATCTCTTTACATAACGCCCGACCGATTTCGAGATCAAAACCGCCCAGCTTGCCGTCAGCCGTCATGTAATTGAATGGAGGGTAAGCACCTTCAGTACCAATACGTAAGGTGTCTGTCTCAGCCGCCATTGCGGCCGTTGCCGGAACAGTTGCGAGGAATGTAGCGAATGCCAGGGAAAACAGGTTCTTATTCATATTATTTTACCTTCCGTTTTTATTCTTCTGACTGAAACACCGCCTGAAACCGACCTCCCAGCAAGGAAGCCTTTCCTGGCGCAATAGAAGCAGTGTCTAAAACGGAGTCGCATTCTACAAATTTATAGTTATTATATGATGCATAGCCCTCAGCTATATGAAGACAGTCTTTTATCTGCCGCAGGCCCGATATGCTCTCAGCTCACGAACGATTTCTACGCAATATGGACTGGAACTTACTGTACACCTTTCTGACGATTGTTGATGAGGGCAGCATTACCGGTGCCGCCCGCAAGCTGTCGTTTAGCCAGCCCAGCGTCAGTAATGCACTGAAACGGCTTGAGAGTTACCTGGGTGTACAGCTGATTGTGCGGCGCAAGGGGGTTTTCTCGCTAACCAGCCAGGGTTTGAGGGTGTATGAGTACGTGTCCTCAGCCAGCAGTATGCTGTCCCATATGGCAGAGCAGTTTGCAGATTCAGCAGGTTCGGTGCAGGGTGAGATCCATATCGAAATCGCCAGCCATATCAGCAGCCCAGCGTTCGACCAGACGCTCGCCGAATATCATGTGCTCTACCCCAATGTTTTTATAAATACCAATACCCAGCCCAGTACGGATATCGTCAGTGCCGTGGCTGATGGCCACCTGCATATTGGTCTGAGCAATAAAAAAACATCTCAACCCGGCTTACGTTTTGATTTTCTGGGTGATGAACAGATGGCGTTTTACTGTGGCCCCAGCCACCCGCTGTTCGGCAAAGCTGACCTGAATATGGATGATCTGCGCGGCCTGGCCTATGTGTCGTTTGAGAGCGACCAGCCAGGGGAGGGGTTAGGCGGGATTACCGAGTTGCGCAACGCCCAGCAACTCTGGGGCAAGCGAGTCGCGGTATCATCAAATGAAGAAGAAGTACGCCGGCTGATTCTGGCCGGACTTGGTTTTGGGGCATTAACGGTGGAGTCTGCCAAAGCATTCGTCGCACAGAACATGCTCTGGCCACTACCCCCTTATGAACATTTTCCTATCGTCGATATTTATCTGGTGACACCGGAAAATGTACCTCTGACCGATGCTGAACAGGTGTTTATTCAGATGCTAAGAAAAACGGCCATATCCCTGCGTGCATCTAATCACGGCTCACGCCAGCCTGATTGAAAGCACTGTATGCCACAAACCCTGAAATGGCTGAACAATAACAAAAAGTATTAAAGCAGTGCTTTAGTCCCAGGGAATACCTGCACACAGAGCGGTAAAATGCAGATCGGTCAGTAAGGAATCTGGCCGTTTTGATGTACAGGAAGGGATATCTATCATGGAACCATCAAACTGCTCCAGCATACATGCAATACCCGCAGCCTCTGCAGCACACACTCGGGTGCTTTTGGAAGAACTGCAAGTCGTTATCACGCGCTTACAAAGCCAGGTTGACGAAGTCAGTCACCACCTGGATATCACCTTGTCCAAGCCAGCGGGCACAGCATCACACTCACACATTGCGACACTTAGCTCACTGAAAAAATCCTTACAGACTGAGCTCAATAATAATCTGGCGACTCTGCACGCATTAGGCTGAATACCGCCCTCATAATGCCTGATAATCGGCTTCGGTAAATATAGCCGCTATAATGGCAACTACTTATTTCGCCTGCACTATTCTCTCTGAAAGGATGTTCCTGAGATGATGATATCCAGCATGGCGGTTGCTCCTCAGCCGCAAACCCGGACAGCGTTGACCACACACACAACAGAGCCTGCCAATGCGACAGCAGAGGGCAATGCACATGTCACAGTCCGCTCCTCTGCAGACGTCGCGTCTGCAAAAGCCGTTGGAAGTGATAGCAGTAATACAGAAAGCCAGCCAGGTACGGAAGCCCGCGCGGGACAAGCTGATGGGGCTGAAGGGGGCGGCAGTATAAAAGATGTAATACTTGAACGGCTTAAAGAAGTCATCGAGCAATTAAAAGAACAAATTGCCGATGTACAGAAGCAGCTGGAAAGCGCGAAAGCTCGCGCTGAATCAGACCCTTCCGCAAGTGATCAGGTTGAATCTCTCTCTGGCATGCTGTCAAGTCTGCAAGGGGCGCTCACTGCAGCCATGGGAAACTACCTTGATGCGCTAAAAGAAGGGAGTGAGAACCCAGGCAGTAATATCAGCACTCATGCCTGATAACGGTAAGTAAAACGAAAAAAGGATGCCCGAGGGCATCCTTTTTAGTGTTCTAACTCAGGCCGGGGCTTAGCCGAACTGGTTCATAGTGTTGTCTTTACCACCGGCTTTCAGTGCCGCTTCACCAGCGAAGTATTCTTTGTGATCATCACCCATGTCGGAACCGGCCATGTTCTGGTGTTTCACACAGGCGATACCTT
>CAJXNY010000003.1 GCA_913057435.1 uncultured Oceanospirillaceae bacterium
AGATCTACACTATCCTCTTCGTCGGCAGCGTCAGATGTGTATAAGAGACAGCAATAACGCCGCCGCCCAGACAGATATCGTCATCATAGAAGACAACGGACTGGCCCGGGGTAATGGCACGCTGTGGCTCATCAAAGCTGACAAACCAGTCGCCGTTCTCGCGGCGCTCCAGAGTACAGCTCTGATCAGACTGGCGGTAACGCACTTTGGCCCGCAATTGTAACGGCACAGCAGGCGGCTGATCAGAGATCCAGAAAATATCACTGGCGGTGAGCCAGTCGGTAAACAGCAGATCATGCTGCTTACCCTGAACAGCAACCAGCACATTACGCTCAAGGTCCTTGGCCGCCACAAACCAGGGCGCTTCCGGGTAGTTTTTCAAACCACCAATCAGCAGACCCTGACGCTGGCCGATGGTGTAGTACATCAGGCCGGTGTGGTCGCCGATCACATCGCCATCCGGGGTTTCGATCTTGCCCGGCTGAGCGGGCAGGTACTGTTTGAGAAAATCACTGAAGCGACGCTCACCAATAAAGCAGATACCGGTGCTGTCTTTCTTGTTGTGAGTTACCAGATCATGTTCTTCTGCCAGCCGGCGTACCTCCGGCTTTTCCATATCACCGACTGGAAAGAGTGACATGGCCAGCTCATCATGGCTGACCTGGTGCAGGAAGTAGCTCTGATCTTTGTTGCCATCCATGCCTTTGAGCAGCGTTGCCTTACCCTCTGTTTCGCCACGGCGCACATAGTGGCCCATGGCGATACGATCCGCACCCAGTTCTTTGGCGTATTCCAGGAACGCCTTGAACTTTATCTCACGGTTACACAGAATATCAGGGTTAGGGGTGCGGCCTGCCTTGTACTCTTCCAGGAAATGCTCAAACACATTATCCCAGTACTCGGCAGCAAAGTTGGCTTTGTGCAGCACAATGCCCAGCTTGTCACAGACAGCCTGGGCATCGGCCAGGTCATCTTTGGCTGTGCAGTAGTCGGTGCCATCATCCTCATCCCAGTTTTTCATAAACAGGCCTTCAACCTGATATCCCTGTTGTATCAACAGCAGGGCAGAAACGGATGAGTCAACGCCGCCGGACATTCCGACGATCACTTTGAGATTGGCATTTTCGCTCATGGATGGGGTGTACTCACATCAGGCTGATCAGCAGATCAGCTCAGGGATTCAAAAATAAAGTCGAGAGGGAAACGGCGGCCCGCCAGGTAATCATCAATGCACTTAAGCACCATCTCACTGCGCAATTCAGCACTGCGGGCGACGATTTCATCCCGAGTCAGCCAGTGGGCAGCAATAATACCATCATCCAGCGGCCGTTCTGGCTCATGCGTAAGTGCAGTCGCGGCATAACACATGCGGTGATAAGTCACGCCGTTATTTGCCGATTTATGCACATACATACCAACCAGGTAGTCAGGCTGTACATGCCAGGCAGACTCTTCCAGGGTCTCGCGCACAGCGGCATCAAGGAACAACTCATTCTCTTCTACATGGCCCGCAGGCTGATTCAGCACGACTCGGCCACCGGATTCCTCTTCCACCAGCAGAAAACGGCCGTCGCGCTCAACAATAGTGGCAACGGTTGCATGAGGTGTCCAGACCATAGCTTTCCTCTTGATTTGACTGTTATATTCAGGTCGCCAACAATACCATTAATAACCGCAATTTACCTCCTGACAACACACCGTAGTGAGCACCGTCATGACCCGACGTTACATCAAGGTACAGACCGAAGATTTTTCCATGGCAGAGCTGGCCAGCCAGCTGCGAGCCGACGATGCCAGCAGCGGGGCAGTGGTAACTTTTACCGGCATTGTGCGTGAACTGGCTGAAGGCGATCTGACCGGCCTGTATCTGGAGCATTACCCTGGCATGACCGAGAAAGCGCTGGATAGCATTGTCGACCAGGCCGCCGCGCGCTGGCAGCTGCATCAGGTGATTATTATTCACCGGGTGGGCACCCTGGGTCTGAACGATAATATAGTCTTCGTTGGTGTCGGCAGTGCCCACCGGGTGGACGCCTTTGAAGCCGCCCAATTTATGATGGATTACCTGAAAAAGGATGCGCCGTTCTGGAAGAAAGAACTGACCCGCACTAGCGAACAGTGGGTAGAGCAGAAAGGTACTGACATGGACGCTGCTGCCCGCTGGTAAGCCGCGCCCGTTATCAGGTGATCAGCGCCCAGCCGGGCGTTTGCCAGCAGTTTTCTTACCTGCACCGGTACCACGGCGCGGGCCTTTATGAGGCGCAGACCCCGAACGACCGCCGCGCCGACTCATCGCCACTTTAGGCCGAGGAGCCGGCGTATTAACCTCCAGCACGCGATGTTCACCAGGCTTCAGCCCTTCAATCGACCATTTGCCAATCGCTACCCGCACCAGCCGTAACGTTGGGAAGCCCACCGCCGCGGTCATTCGTCGCACCTGGCGATTACGACCCTCGGTGATAATCAGCTCAACCCAGCTGGTCGGAATCGACTGACGCTGCCGGATCGGCGGATTACGCGGCCACAGTTCAGGCTCATCCAGCTTGCGCGCTTTCGCCGGGCGAGTGGGGCCATCATTCAGCTCAACTCCCTCGCACAGCTGCTGCAACGCTTCGTCGCTGATATCACCCTCAACCTGGGCCCAGTAGGTTTTTGGCTGTTTAAAATCCGGGTGCGCTAGCTGGTGCTGCAGCTGCCCGTTGTCGGTTAATAGCAGCAACCCTTCTGAGTCATAATCCAGCCGACCCGCCGCATAAACGTCGGGCAGGTCAATATAATCCGATAGCGTTTTGCGGCCCTGGTCATCGGTAAACTGGGTCATCACCTGGAAGGGCTTATTAAACAGCAGAATTCTGGCCATACAGCGTCTTAATTCACTCAATAAAAGGCGGGCTCCACAGCACCTATACTGAACAGTTATCAACCCTTCATTCAGATGGAGCAGAGCATGGGATATCAGCACATCAAGGTGCCCGCCGACGGCGAGCGCATCGTTTCTGGTCACGATGGTTCTCTTAATGTTCCAGCGCGACCGATTGTACCCTTTATCGAAGGCGATGGCATCGGCGTGGATATTACCCCGGTGATGCAGCAAGTGATCAACGCCGCGGTTTCCAGCGCCTATGGCAACCAGCGCCAGCTCTGCTGGATGGAGGTCTATGCGGGGGAGAAAGCCAACCGGCTGTACGGCAATGACAACTGGTTACCCGATGAAACCCTGGCAGCATTCAGAGAATTTCGGGTGGGCATCAAAGGCCCGCTGGCCACCCCGACCGGCGGGGGGATTCGCTCACTCAACGTGGCTTTGCGCCAGCAGCTGGACCTCTACGTCTGCCAGCGTCCGGTGCGCTGGTTCAGCGGCGTACCCAGCCCACTGAAACACCCGGCCGATGTCGATATGGTGGTCTATCGGGAAAACTCGGAAGATATCTATGCCGGTATTGAATGGCCCGCAGGCAGCCCCGAAGCCGATAAAGTCATCCGGTTTCTAAAGGAAGAGATGGGCGTCAGTCAGATCCGTTTTGACCAGCAATGTGGCATCGGTATCAAACCCGTATCGGAGCAGGGCAGCAAACGCCTGATCCGCAAAGCCCTGCAGTACTGTATTGATCATCAGCGCCGCTCGCTGACGCTGGTACACAAAGGCAATATCATGAAATTCACTGAAGGTGCCTTTAAAAACTGGGGTTACGGGGTGGCTAAAGACGAATTTGGTGCCACTGAAGTGCCTGATAGCGACCAGCTAAGTTTCAACCACCCGACTACCGGTGATGCGATTATCGTCAAACATGTGATCGCTGACGCGATGCTGCAGCAGATTTTGCTCAGGCCCGCTGAATACGATGTAATCGCGACTTTGAACCTCAATGGCGACTATATCTCTGATGCCCTGGCCGCCGAGGTGGGCGGTATTGGCATCGCCCCCGGTGCCAATCTGTCTGACACGGTCGCCATCTTTGAGGCGACTCATGGTACCGCTCCCCGTTACGCCGGGCAGAATAAGGTCAACCCAGGTTCACTGATACTCTCAGCCCAGATGATGCTATGCCACCTGGGCTGGCATGAAGCCGCCCGAAACGTCATAAATGGCATGGAAGGCGCAATCCAGTCAGGCCGTGTCACCTATGATCTTGCTCGCCTGATGGACAACGCCACCGAGCTGAGCTGCAGCAGTTTTGGCGCAGCGGTTGTTCAGCATATGGAAGACTAGCGATTTAAAAACAGACAATAAAAAACCAGCCGCTCGGCTGGTTTTTTAATAGAACTGGTTCTTCAAGCGGGCGAGCCGCAGAAGAGGCGTCAATTCTTAGTGGGCACCTACCGGTTTGATATTAACCGCATGGATACCCTTAGGCCCCGGTTTAGTATCAAATTCAACCTCCTGTCCAGCTTTCAGGCTTTTGTATCCTTCTACCTGAATAGCCGAGTAGTGCGCAAAAAGGTCTTCACCGAATTCATCGGACAGGATAAATCCGTAACCTTTAGCGTTATTAAACCACTTCACTTTCCCTGTTTGCATACATTACTCCTGACTATGACGCTTTAAAAATCTGCCAGCCTTTGATTGGTCAGGGCTGCTACAATGGAAGCAGCACAGCAACCAAGCTTTTGGCTAAAAACGTACAGGTACATCAGACATAAGCTACCCTGCTTTACGCCAGTATAGCACCTCGTACAGAATGCTCTATCGCTGGAATGGTAAATCATACGATTTGCCTATACCAAACCAAAGCTTGTGCAACTAATTGTAATGAGTAGGTTTTTATTTAAAGTCAACGTGGAAAAGGTCTCTATGAGTGAAAAAACGCATCTGATTCGAAATGGTGATGAACCGGACCATCACGACGGACAGGACGCTGGCACCGTTGTAGAAGAGGCGAAACCGGCGCTCAAGCGGCCCTCTATGTACCGAGTCGTCCTGTTAAATGACGACTACACTCCCATGGAATTTGTGGTAGAGATCCTGGTCCTGTTTTTCAGCATGGACCCGGAAAAGGCGACACAGGTAATGCTGTCCGTCCATACCCAGGGGAAAGGCGTCTGTGGTGTATTTACTCGCGATGTAGCTGAAACTAAAGCGGCATTGGTGAATCAATATGCTAGAGACAACAATCACCCGCTGCTATGCGAAGTCGAACAGGTATAAGGGAGGTGACATCATGCTGAACAGAGCGCTGGAAGATACCCTCAGTGTGGCGTTTAAGACCGCCCGGGGGAAGCGACATGAGTTTATGACAGTGGAGCATTTACTGCTTTCACTACTGGATAACCGTGAAGCTGCGGATGTATTACAATCCTGCGGCGCGCAGCTCGACCCGCTGCGCAAAAGCCTGACAGAGTTTGTAGACGAAACAACCCCTCTGCTACCAGAGACCGTACCTAATGTAGAAACCCAGCCAACCCTGGGCTTCCAGCGGGTATTACAACGGGCCGTCTTCCATGTGCAGTCCTCCGGACGCCAGGAAGTTACCGGTGCCAACGTACTGGTCGCCATTTTTAGCGAGCAGGAAAGCCATGCCGTATACCTGCTACAGCAGCAGGGCGTCGAGCGTATTGATGCGGTTAACTACATATCCCATGGCATCGCCAAAGGCGAGGAAGACAACGTCCCCGCCCAGGACACATCCATTGAAGGCGAGGGTGCTGATGACAAAGACAAAGGCGCACTGTCCAAGTACGCCGTAAACCTGAACATCCAGGCCTCTCAGGGCCGAATTGACCCGCTGGTCGGTCGGTTGCCTGAAGTGGAACGGGTTATTCAGATCCTTTCCCGTCGCCGCAAGAACAACCCACTATTGGTGGGCGAGGCTGGCGTAGGCAAAACCGCCATCGCAGAAGGTCTGGCCAAGCTGATCATCGAAGGTGATGTGCCTGACATTATCAACCAGTCTACGGTCTACTCGCTGGACCTTGGTGCATTGCTGGCAGGCACCAAATACCGGGGGGATTTTGAGAAACGACTGAAAACCCTGCTCAATGAGATTAAACAGCAGCCCCACGCCATTCTGTTTATCGATGAGATCCACACCATCATCGGTGCAGGTGCAGCCTCTGGCGGCTCCATGGATGCCTCTAACCTGCTCAAACCATTGCTCAGCTCCGGTGAGCTGCGCTGCATCGGCTCCACTACGTTCCAGGAATTCCGTGGTATTTTCGAAAAAGACCGCGCTCTCGCGCGTCGCTTCCAGAAAATTGATGTTATGGAGCCAAGCGTTGATGACACCTTCCAGATCCTGCGGGGCCTGAAAAGCCGCTTTGAAAGCCATCACGAACTGGAATACACCGACGAAGGCCTGAAAGCTGCGGCTGAACTGGCTGACCGTTACATTAATGACAAACATATGCCAGACAAAGCCATTGATGTCATCGATGAAGCCGGCGCCTACCAGCGCCTGATGCCGGAAGAAGTGCGCAAAAGCTGCATTGATGTACCCGAAATCGAAGCCGTGGTGGCCCAGATTGCCCGCATCCCGCCGAAAAGCGTTTCTGCGTCGGATAAAGACCTGCTAGCCAAGCTGGAGCCGAACCTGAAAATGGTTGTGCTGGGCCAGGAGGAGGCGATTGGCACTCTGTCAGCCGCAATCAAACTGTCCCGTGCCGGGCTGAAAGAGCCTAACAAGCCTGTTGGCTGCTTCCTGTTTGCCGGACCAACCGGGGTCGGCAAAACCGAAGTAACCAACCAGCTGGCACGCCAGATGGGGATTGAACTGGTACGTTTCGATATGTCGGAATACATGGAGCGCCACACCGTGTCTCGCCTGATTGGCGCACCTCCAGGTTATGTCGGCTATGACCAGGGCGGCCTGCTCACCGAAGCGATTACCAAAAACCCGCACTGTGTACTGTTGCTGGATGAGATCGAAAAAGCGCATCCTGAAGTTTTCAACCTGCTACTGCAGGTCATGGACAACGGCACGCTGACCGATAACAACGGACGCAAAGCGGACTTCCGTAACGTGATCATGGTGATGACCACCAACGCAGGTGCAACCACCATGTCTCGTCCGTCCATTGGCTTCACCGAGCAGGACCACACGACCGATGGCATGGAGGCGATCAAAAAACTGTTCTCGCCTGAGTTCCGTAACCGACTGGATTCAATCATTCAGTTCAAAGCACTGGACAGGCAGATCATCAAAGGCGTGGTAGACAAGTTCATTACCGAACTGCAGGTGCAGCTGGATGATAAACGGGTCGTATTGCTGCTCGATGATGAAGCGCGCGACTGGCTGGCAGATAAAGGCTACGATCAGCAGATGGGCGCACGGCCAATGAAGCGCCTGATTCAGGAACGGATCAAGAAACCACTGGCTGAACTGATTCTGTTTGGAGAGCTTGCAGATGAGGGCGGTACGGTAGGAATTGGCGTGGATGCCAATGGAGACTTGCATCTGGAGGTGATGGTGGCAGCCTGAAGGCTGCCACCCGGCCTGGTCACAGGTCTTGAAAAAGGCCTGTTATCGAGCGCGGTATACGATGCGACCTTTGCTCAGGTCATAAGGAGTCAGCTCAACCTTCACTTTATCGCCGGTCAGAATGCGGATGTAGTTCTTACGCATTTTACCGGAGATATGTGCAGTGACGATGTGGCCGTTCTCCAGCTCAACACGGAACATAGTGTTAGGCAGGGTATCAACAACCGTGCCTTCCATTTCAATACTGTCTTCTTTAGCCATTTAATCTTTACCTTGGTGCCTGGACCGATAATTAGAGCGCAGTATTCTGCCCTAATCCCTGCGTTATAGCAAAGGCATTATAGAGAGGATTGGATGAAAGTTGTGAGAAGACGTGCAGATTGTGCACTAAAGCCTGAAACGATAGCCTCAAACCCAACGGGTTCCCCAGCAGTAAGCACAAAGATCAAGACAATCAACCGGTTACCGACTGATCAATTAACCGTCACCCAATTGCTATCCAGCAGCAATTCTGTGGGCTTAAATGCCAGTTTATAACTCATTTTGCGACAATCTTTAACCCAGTATCCCAGATAGAGATAAGGCATACCCAGCCGTCTGCATTCATTAATCTGCCACAGAATTGCGTAACTACCCAGGCTCCGTTTTTTCTGTTCTGGATCAAAAAATGTATAAATTGCCGATAACCCCTGAGCCAGGAAATCACAAACCGCGAGTCCAATCAGGTTATTTTCTGGGTCGCGAAACTCAAAAAACACACTGTCCTGATCCCCCTCCACCAGAAAAGACATAAACTGATCCTTACTGGGTGGATACATATCACCATCGGCATGGCGGGCGATTATATAGCGCTCATATAAATCATAATATTCGGCCGTTAACTGCGGACTGACAGCGCGCACTTTTAAATCACGGTTACGGGCGATCAGACGCTTCTGCCCCTTGCTCGGTTTAAACTGATCGGAAGGGATGCGCACTGAAATACAGGCCTGGCACTGATCACAATGCGGGCGATAAACATGACGACCGCTGCGACGAAACCCCAGGTCTGATAACTGACTGTAGGTATCTTTGGCAATAATCGCCTGCGGGTCCACAAACAGGGTTTTGGCCTCCCTGTTCTGCAGATAACTGCAGCTATGGCCCGGAGTTGCGTAAAAGTTGAGGGATTTCAGATTTGTCATCGCCTGCACTCAAACCAGTCGTGTTCCAGTTCCATCTGCCAGATATGCGAAACAGGCTGTGGCACCAGCTCCGCCAGGGCGTCAACAAAAGCATCCCGCGGGATCTCCTGGGCCCCCAGGCTCACCAGATGTTCACTTCTGACCTGACAGTCTACTAAAGCATAGCCCCAATTTTTCAGTTGTTCGACAAACCAGGCAAAGGCAATTTTAGAACCATCTCTAACCCGGCTGAACATCGACTCACCAAAAAAAACTTTCCCCAGGCCAATGCCATAAAGCCCACCGACAAGCGCGTCATCACGCCATAACTCAACGGAATGCGCCCAGCCTTGCTGGTGCAGGTGACAATAGGCCTGAAACATCTCAGCGGTAATCCAGGTGCCGTCCTCATCATCACGAGGCGCCGCACAGGCCCGCATAACATCCGCAAAGGCACAATCCAGGGTGATGCGGTACTCAGCTTTACGCAAGGCTTTGCGCAGACTTCGAGAAATATGCAGCTGATCAGGATAGAGCACACAGCGCGGGTCCGGACTCCACCAGAGAATCGGCTCGCCCTCACTGTACCAGGGGAAGACCCCTTGAGCATAGGCACTGATCAATCGCTGTTCGCTCAGATCACCACCCGCCGCCAACAACCCATCAGGGTCGCGCAGGGCTTGAGATAAAGGGGGAAACTCGTTCTGTTCCGTCAGCCAGGGAATCATAATCTACGCAGCAGGGAAGGGTAAACAAACGGGGTCCAGGAAGGGACCCCATCGCTCAGCTTAATAGATCGTCTCAGGACAGATCATCCAGGAAGCGCTCGGCATCCAGTGCCGCCATACAACCGAATCCGGCAGATGTAATCGCCTGGCGGTAGATATGGTCACAAACATCGCCGGCTGCAAATACACCCGGAATATTGGTCTGGGTCGCATTGCCTTCAATGCCAGACTGAATTTTCAGGTAACCATCTTTCATGGTCAGCTGACCTTCAAACAGTTCTGTGTTTGGTTTATGACCGATCGCCACAAACACACCGGCCAGGTCCAGTTGCTGAGTACTGCCATCAACCGTACTTTTCGCACGCAGACCCGTTACACCCATGTCATCACCCAGCACTTCATCCAGCTGGTGGTTCCATAGAATGTTGATATTGCCGTTCTCAGCCCGCTCAAACAGCTTGTCCTGCAGAATTTTTTCAGAACGCAAGCTGTCACGGCGGTGGATCAAGGTCACTTCTGCAGCAATATTGGACAGATACAGCGCTTCTTCGACGGCCGTGTTACCACCACCAATTACCGCAACTTTCTGACCCCGGTAGAAGAAGCCATCACAGGTTGCACAGGCGCTAACGCCCTTACCTTTAAAGGCTTCTTCGGAATCCAGGCCCAGATATTGCGCAGAGGCACCAGTGCAGATAATCAGTGCGTCACAGGTGTACTCACCCATATCGCCTTTAATACGGAAAGGGCGGCTCTGCAGGTCGGTTTCATTAATATGATCAAAGATCACTTTGGTATTGAAACGCTCGGCGTGCTGCTGCATACGCTGCATCAGCTCTGGCCCCTGTACACCGTCCACATCCCCTGGCCAGTTATCAACATCGGTGGTGGTGGTCAGCTGACCACCGGCCTGCATACCGGTAATCACAACAGGATTCAGATTGGCGCGTGCCGCATAAACGGCAGCCGTGTAACCGGCAGGACCGGAACCCAGGATAATCAGGCGGTGGTGCTGTAAATCACTCATATACGTCTTGTTCTCTTTTACCCAACGCTAAAGCAGCCAAGCATAGGCCGCTGGTGCAAGAATTCAAGCATACATTTCACCCTGGATAGAAATAATAGTTATAAGAACACAGTACAGAGACGACCACCGCAGGCCCAACTAGTGCGCCGATTCTGGCTCATCCACTAATCCGGATAGCTTGCCATAGAGCTGCTCAATCGCCAGCATCATAAAGTTATCGCCATCACGGTGGCGGATATAGCCGGAAACCGGCTCATTACCCAGCGCCGAGCCAGAGGTATGGTCAATCCAGTCCGGATCATAATCAACAATGTCGTCGATCTCATCCAGCACCAGCGAAAACCAGGGTGTCAGACCATCTTCAGTGAGGTGCAAAACAACCGGGTGAACACTGGTCAGCAGGTAATTACGGATCACTACCAGCAATCGATCCACTTTTCGCAGCAGCAATGGCCGCTCAAACGCCAGTATCTCCAGAGCTTCCAAATGCTCCCCTTTATCTGCCATTTCCAGCAACCGGTCACCCAGTTGATGAATCTGACGGTGGGGGTCTTCCAGTTTTTCAACCAGCGCTGTCAGACCTTCCTCTCCACTTTCAAAGCTGTAGTACCAGCGCCCAAAAGAACCGGCGGTCGGACTACAGGCCTCAGGAAATGGCTGCTGTTGCTTGATTGACCGCTCCAGCGCATCAAACCAGTCATTATGATAAAACTTGTGCTGATCAATCTCATCAATCAGGCCCTTGAAGCCATCGCGTTCACGCCCACGATTCAACACCGTGGCGCACTCAAATACTTTAACCAGCCGTTCGCGATAATCCAGATAGCCCGCAAAGCCCTCAACCCGACGGGTAGGGGAACGGATATCCGCATATTCATCAGAAAACGCCAGAATGTTACAGACATCGATACCGAACAGCGTGTCGCCAATTCGGAAAGTCAGTGCCCGATTACTGTCCAGGGAAAGATTTGCCAGACTCATAGGAGCATCCTGCATCAAGTCGCTATTCAGGGTGGGATAACATTACAGTGCTAAATATGGACCACAAATCGAAACTCTTCCACGCCAGTTACGTGGAAAATTCTGGGCGGTATGGTATTGTCTGGCGCATTTGTTTCACAGCTTCATCCGTGCCGGGGAATGTCATTGAAGAGCGAACATCCGCGCAATACTACAAGTTTTCCTGAACTGCTGGCTCGCACCCTGAAAGAGTCTGGCCTGATCGCGCTGATCGGCCTGTTAATCTTTCTGGTGCTGACTCTGATTGGTTACAACCCGCGTGACCCTGGCTGGTCGCATACGGGCTACCAGCCAGAGGCTGAAAATTTCACCGGCCTGTTCGGGGCCTGGCTGGCAGATCTGATGGTGTCCATGCTGGGCGTGGCCGCCTGGCTCACGCCTGTGCTGGTGCTGATTCCGGCTGTGCGCTTTTTAAGCCGAAAGCATGCCAGCCTTATGGATGCCATTCCTTATTTTATTCTGCGCGCCAGTGGTGCTGGACTTATGCTGGCGGGTAGTTGTGCGCTGGTCGCCACCCATGTCGCTAACCGTAGCCTGGAGTATCCCTTCAGCGCAGGCGGGCTGATCGGCGAGGCGTTGTCTGACTGGGCCATTTCCTGGTTCAGTGTTGTAGGTGGCTCAGTTTTGCTATTTATGCTGGCCCTGGTCGGCTTTACTCTGTACGTCGAAATCGGCCTGCAGGACAGTATGGAGAAGCTGGGGGCGCGCATTATGTCACTGGCAGGGCGGGCCATTCCGGGTCAGATTCCGGCTGAAGAACAGGTTGAAGATGACAGCGAAGAGGCTGACGCGCTGATCGACGATTACGATCCGGCGGCAGATATTACAGCTCATCTACAGCCCAAACCTGCCGTAAAACGGCAGGAACCTGCACCTGTGTTTGTAGCACCAGCGGCACCTCAGGCACCGGTACATAAAGAACCGACGTTCAATGCTGAGCCCGTTGCCAGCCAGCGCCACGAACCCTCGATGGATTTCGATAACCTGGATGGCTTTGATGACTTCGAGCTACCTGATATTCGCAACACCATGGATGAGCATGATCTGGATGCGGTGCATTTTGACACGCCAATTACAACGCGCGCAGAAGCACCGGTTCAGCCTGAAGTAACGCCCCCGCCAGCCGCTGCGCCACAACCCGTTCGAGCCCAGCCCGTACAGGTTGCCCCCGCCCAGGTGACTCCACCCGAACCCGTTCAAGCTCCTGTGGCTGTGGCACCTGTGGCACAAGCACCCACAACAGTCGCCGAGCAGACCGCGGTACGCCAGGCGGCACCCGCACCTGAACCGCCGGTACCCGGTCATTCTCAGGCAGCCCAGTTACAACGCGCTGTCGCCGCTGATCAGGCCCGGAAGAATCTGAAAATCGTACCGTTGTCTGAAACTCATAAGCCAATGCAGGACTCAGAACTGGGCAACGAGCAGGGCGTTGTTACCCAGGCACCGGCCAGAGTGTTGCCAAAACTTCCAGACATCAGCATCCTGGACCCCGCCGCTCAGGATCAGTCACCGGGCTACACCGACGAGCAGCTGGAGCACATGTCCCGCCTGCTGGAAGCCAAGCTGAAAGAGTTCAGCGTGGTCGCCGAAGTGGTAGAGGTGAACCCTGGCCCGGTAATTACCCGGTTCGAGATCCAGCCCGCGCCAGGCGTTAAAGCCAGCAAGATCACCAACCTGGCGAAAGACCTGGCTCGCTCCATGGCGGTCAGTGCAATCCGCGTGGTGGAAGTGATTGCCGGAAAATCGGTGATGGGAATAGAGATCCCTAACGAACATCGCCAGATGGTCTCGCTCACCGAAGTACTGGATTCCAGTATTTTTAAAGACGCCAGCTCCAAACTGACCCTGGGGCTGGGCAACGATATCGGCGGCAACCCCGTTGTTGCCAATCTGGCCAAAATGCCTCACTTGCTGGTGGCTGGTACTACCGGCTCCGGTAAATCGGTAGGCGTAAACGCCATGCTGCTCAGCCTGCTGTTTAAAGCGACCCCGGAAGAAGTGCGGCTGATCATGGTCGACCCTAAAATGCTTGAATTGTCGATCTACGAAGGCATTCCGCATCTGCTGACTCCGGTTATTACCGACATGAAAGACGCCGCCGGGGCGCTGCGCTGGTGCGTCGGCGAAATGGAGCGGCGCTATAAACTGATGGCAAAAATGGGCGTACGTAACCTGGCAGGCTTTAACGACAAAGTTAACGCCGCAGCAGCTTCTGGCCAACCCGCAACTGACCCGCTGTGGAACCCGGAAGAGCAGGGCTACCCGCCAGGCCACCCAGCACCCGAGCTGGAAACACTGCCCTATATCGTGGTGGTGATCGATGAGTTCGCCGACATGATGATGATTGTTGGCAAGAAAGTTGAAGAACTGATCGCCCGTATCGCCCAGAAAGCCCGTGCCGCCGGTATCCACCTGATTCTGGCGACCCAACGACCTTCGGTCGATGTTATCACCGGCCTGATCAAAGCCAACGTACCGACCCGCATCGCCTTCCAGGTGTCATCCAAAATCGACTCGCGTACCATTCTTGATCAGTCCGGTGCGGAAAACCTGCTGGGCTGGGGGGATATGCTCTACCTGCCTGCAGGTACCAGCTTGCCGAACCGTATTCACGGCGCGTTTGTCAGCGATGACGAGGTACACCGTACCGTTGAAGCGTGGAAAGCACTGGGCAGCCCGAACTACATCGAAGATCTGATTGCCGGTGAAGAAGAAGGGGGAGCCAGCGGGGGTTCAGGTGGCCTGTTCGATGATGAACAGGACGCGCTTTATGATGAAGCCGTCGCTTTTGTCACCGAAACACGCAAAGCCTCCATTTCCAGCGTGCAGCGCAAACTGAAAATCGGTTACAACCGCGCTGCCCGTATGGTTGAAACAATGGAAGCCGCAGGCGTGGTCAGCTCAGCGGGCAACAATGGCCAACGCGAAGTGCTGGCACCGCCACCACCAAGGGATTAAATGTATGAACCTGTTTACCCGTACCCTGGCGATGATCGCCTTGATGCTTTCCGCCGGGCTGGCCCAGGCTGAGAACGCGTCTGATAAATTGGCAGCACTGCTGTCGGGCTACGACACTTTCAGCGCCCGTTTCGAGCAGTTCACCAATAACAACAATGGTCGCCGCGCCCAGGAAAGCAGCGGCGAGCTGCAGCTGGCCAAACCGAACAAGTTCTACTGGAGTACCCTGAAACCGTTCCCACAAACTATTGTCGGTGACGGCAACCATATCTGGGTGTACGACCCGGATCTGGAACAGGTCACTCGCAAACCCGGCGACACCAGCAGCAATGCCCCGGCTATGCTGCTTAACGGCCAGATCAGCGAGCTGGAGCAGGATTACCAGATCAGCAGCCCGACAGCCACCGGCAACGAGCTGCTGTTTGACCTGGCACCGCGCGAAGAAAACAGCAGCTTCGCCCGCATCCGGCTGTTCTTCGTTAATAAGCTGCTGACCGAACTGATGCTGGAAGACCATCTGGGCCAGCGCACCACCGTGTTGCTGAGCGAGCAGAAGATCAATCCGGCCCTGGCCGTGAATCACTTCAGTTTTACCCCACCCGATGGCGTTGATGTCATCCTCGAAGACGAGCTGTAAATGGACGATCTGTTCGCCGACAGCCAGCAAGGCTATCAGCCGCTGGCTGCCAGAATGCGCCCGCAAACACTGGCGCAATACTGTGGCCAGCAACACCTGCTGGCACCGGGCAAGCCACTGCGCAAAGCGCTGGAGCAGGGCGCGCCGCATTCGATGATCTTCTGGGGCCCGCCCGGGGTGGGGAAAACGACCCTGGCACGGCTGATCGCCCATCAGGTGGATGCGGAATTCATCACCCTGTCAGCGGTGCTGGCCGGGGTAAAAGACATCCGCGAAGCCGTGATGCGCGCCCAGCAGACCCAGGCCCAGAGTGGCCGCAAAACCATTCTGTTTGTAGACGAAGTGCATCGCTTCAACAAGGCCCAGCAAGACGCCTTTCTACCTTATATCGAAGATGGCACCGTGCTGTTTGTTGGCGCGACCACCGAAAACCCGTCGTTCGAACTCAACAATGCATTGCTATCCCGCGCCCGAACCTACCTGCTGCGCAGCCTGGCTGAAGCTGATCTTGAACAGCTGATCGATCAGGCTCTGAGTGATCCCGAGCGAGGGCTGGCTACGCGGCAGCTGCAACTGTCCAGCGAGGCCCGTGAACGGCTGATCCGCGCTGCGGACGGTGATGCCCGCCAGGCGTTGAACCTGCTGGAAATCGCCGCTGATCTGGCGGAAGACACCCCGCAAGGTGCGAAAATCGACGACAGCGTACTCAGCGAAGTACTTCAGGCCGGTGGCCGACGGTTCGATAAACAGGGCGACCTGTGGTTTGACATGATCTCCGCTTTCCACAAATCCGTACGTGGCTCATCGCCTGATGGTGCACTGTACTGGCTGTGCCGGATTATCGACGGCGGCGGCGACCCGCTCTACATCGCCCGACGACTGGTCGCCATCGCCTCGGAAGATATCGGCAATGCCGACCCCCGCGCCATGCAGGTAGCCCTGTCGGCCTGGGAAGCCTATGAGCGGGTCGGCGCAGCCGAAGGTGAGCGGGCCATCGCCCAGGCCGCGATTTACTGCGCCTGCGCGCCAAAAAGTAACGCCGTTTATATGGCCTTTAGCGCTTGCAAGCGCGCTGTTGCTGAGTCTGGCAGCCTGGAAGTACCGCCACACCTGCGCAACGCACCCACCAGCCTGATGAAAGATCTGGGTTATGGCGATGATTACCGTTACGCCCACAATGAAGACCATGCCTTCGCCGCCGGGGAGGAATACCTGCCCGAAGAGATCGCAGGCCAGCGCTGGTATCAGCCGGAGCCCCGTGGGCTGGAAATCAAGATCGGCGACAAGCTGAACCACCTGGAGCAACAGAACCAGCTCAGCCAGCGCCAGCGCTATAAGGATTAACCATGCACCTGATCGCAATCGCCCTCGGCGGCGCACTCGGCGCGCTGAGCCGCTATTGGCTCAGCGGCGTCCTCAATAACGCCACCCACAAACTGCCCTGGGGCACCCTGACCTGTAACGTGATCGGCTCGTTTCTGATGGGCATCTGTTTTGTGCTGATTCTGGAAAAAGCTCGCCTCAGCCCGGAGCTGCGCCCACTGCTAATGGTCGGATTTATGGGAGCCTTCACTACCTTTTCCACCTTTTCACTGGAAACCGTCGCAATGTTACAGGAAGGGCATGTAATGTCGGCGGCAATTTATATATCATTCAGTGTCTTACTGTGTATTGCGGCCCTGTCCGCCGGTTTATGGATAACCCGCCTGTTCTGAATATAAGGTTGATTATAATCCCATGTTAGATCCAAAATTTGTCCGTACAAACCCGGACGATGTAGCCCAGCTGCTGAAGAAAAAGGGTTACGAATTCCCCGTGGCGCGTTTCAACGAGCTGGAAGAACGCCGTAAAGCAGTACAGGTAGATACCGAAACACTGCAGAGCGAGCGTAACAGCCGCTCGAAAAACATCGGCAAAGCGAAAGCGGCCGGTGAAGATATCCAGCCACTGATGGCTGAAGTTGCCTCCCTGGGTGAAAAGCTGAATGCCGCTAAAGCACAGCTGAACGACATCCAGGCCGAAATGGACGATCTGCTGGCCGGTGTACCTAACCTGCCGCATGAATCCGTACCCGAAGGCGCTGATGAAGACGACAACATTGAAGTACGTCGCTGGGGCACCCCGCGCGATTTCGGTTTTGAAATCAAAGACCACATCGACCTGGGCGCCCGTAACGGCGAACTGGACTTCGAAAGCGCCGCCAAGCTGACCGGCGCACGCTTTGCCGTACTGCGCAAAGGCGTTGCCCGCATGCACCGCGCGCTGATCCAGTTGATGCTGGACACCCACATCAACGACCACGGTTACGAAGAAATCTACGTGCCGTACATGGTCAACGCCGACTCCCTGCGTGGCACCGGCCAGCTGCCTAAGTTCGAAGAAGACCTGTTCAAGGTGCCGTTCGGCGATCGCGATTACTACCTGATCCCGACCGCTGAAGTACCAGTCACTAATATGGTTCGTGGTGAAATCATCGACGCAGCTCAAATGCCGATGAAATTCACCAGCCACACCCCATGTTTCCGTTCCGAAGCAGGCGCGTCTGGCCGTGACACCCGTGGTCTGATCCGTCAGCACCAGTTCGAGAAAGTCGAAATGGTACAGATTGTTGATCCAGCGACCTCCTGGGATGCACTGGAAGCAATGACCGGCCACGCCGAAGCCATTCTGCAGAAACTGAACCTGCCATACCGCGTGATTACCCTGTGTGGCGGCGATCTGGGCTTCAGTGCACAGAAAACCTACGACATCGAAGTATGGGTTCCAGCGCAGGACAAGTACCGCGAAATCTCCTCGATTTCCAACATGGGTGATTTCCAGGCCCGCCGTATGCAGGCTCGCTGGCGTAACCCGGAAACCGGCAAACCCGAACTGGCCCACACCCTGAACGGCTCCGGTCTGGCCGTTGGCCGTACACTGCTGGCTATCCTGGAAAACTACCAGACTGAAGACGGTCGAGTAGAAGTTCCAGAAGTGCTGCAGGGCTACATGGGCGGCGCGACACATATCTGATTCGTTGATTGATTGACGGAATTGCAGATAACAGAAACCAGCCTTCGGGCTGGTTTTTTCGTATTGGTACATGCGACTAAATCGCTCTCGTTCCCACGCTCCGCGTGGTAATGCATAGCGTTGAGGTTGCGATCCAACCTGACCGAAGCTGCCAGACGGATAATCTGCAATGGGCTATCGCGGGAAGTGTGTGCCGGGTTTGGGTTATGGTCTTGCCTGCTGGCGCGCCAGGGGGCTAGCCCCCTGGCAACCCCCATCGCCTCCAAAGAATAGCTTAATCCGTGCCTGTCCTGCGTCAGCCGCTGAGTTAAATAAACTCCCTCGTGCCTCGGTCAGACAAATTTAACTCTGATCGCGTCTGCCACAGGCCATGCCCGGGCCATTCACAGTCGGCGACTTAAGAGCATCGTAACCTGCAAGTTTTTACAGCGCTAACGCGAGAAGCTACCAGGTATGAGGGCCAGTCAGACGCACGTTTTGTGGGACAGCTGTCCCCAGCTGGAATGGGCTGGCAGCGGGGCTTTCTACACAGAACCTTGTACACCTGATCGCCAGCAAGCTGGCTCCTACGATAGTGCAGGGGGTTATTCGCTGGCACCGCTGTTGCGCCGACTCTGAGCGGCCCGCTGAAGGGTGCTGGCTGGCGCGATCAGAGGAAAATTTGTCTGACCGAGATACGAGGGAGTTTATTTTCCTCAGCGACAGACAGTGGCCTTCAGCGGAAATAGCCGTTCTGTGGAGGTGCTGGGATTGTTAAGGGCAAAGCCCTTGACGCGCCAGCAGGCAAGACCAATATCCAGCCTCGGCAGAGACTTCCCGCGATAGCCCATGATGAACTCCCAGCCTCCGGGCAAATACTGAGGTTCTTCCCGGTGAGACACCGGTCCCACAAAAGCTACTCAGAGCCTGGCACGCACCGGATCGCCAGCAAGCTGGCTCCTACAACAGCACCAGCCCACAAACGCTGACCATTTCCACCTTTAACACATCACATTCAGCCACCAACAGCAGAACCGCGTATAATCAACCACAGTTAACTGAGCGGAAAACAGAGCAATGGAAAATCACTACGACGTACTCATTGTGGGCGGTGGCATGGTAGGGGCGACCCTGGCCTGCGCCCTGGGTGACAGCAACCTCAGCGTTGCCGTACTGGAACACCAGACACCAGAACCTTTCACCGCAGAACAGGACCACGACCTGCGCGTCTCCGCCCTCAGTATTGCCTCCCAGAATATTCTCGAGATGATCGGTGCCTGGCCTGGCATTATCAGCCGCCGCGCCACACCCTATGCCCGGCTGAAAACCTGGGAAGCCAGCGAAGAAAAAGCCGCCACCGAGTTCAACGCCCATGACAGTGGCCACAGCCACCTGGGGCATATCGTCGAGAACCGGGTGATCCAGCTGGCGCTACTCGAACGACTGAAAACCTTCGACAACATCGATCTGATCTGCCCGGCAGAAACCGAACATATCGAATATGCCCCAGGCTGTAGCATTGTGCGGCTCAAGGATGGCCGCGAGCTGATCGGCCGGTTGCTGGTCGCTGCGGATGGGGGCGAGTCCCGCGTGCGCCAGGCGGCGGGGATCGGGGTGACCAAATGGGATTACGAGCAACACGCACTGGTCGCCTCGGTGGTCACGGATTACCCTCAGCAGGATATCACCTGGCAGCAGTTCACCCCGACCGGGCCACTGGCGTTTCTGCCACTCAATGGCAACCACGCCTCACTGGTCTGGTACAACACCCCGGATAACGTCAAACGGTTGATGAGCCTGGGCGATGATCAGTTTATGCACGAGCTGGTGAATACTTTCCCCAGTAATCTGGGCCGGATTGAAACCTTACTGGGCAAGGCTGCGTTTCCATTGCGCCGCCAGCATGCACAGCAGTATGTGCTGGAAGGGGTTGCGCTGGTCGGTGATGCCGCCCATATGATCCATCCGTTAGCCGGGCAGGGGGTGAACATCGGTTTGCTTGATGCTGCAGCACTGGCCGAAGTCCTGCTGATTGCTGCCCGTACCGGGGAAGATATCAGCGAGATGGAAGTGTTGAAGGATTATGAAAGCGCCCGACGTAACCATAACCTGATGATGATGCAGACCATGGATGCGTTTTATCGGATATTCAGCAACGATATAGCGCCGCTTAAACTGCTGCGCAATATTGGTCTGGGAATGGCAGAGCGTTTAGGCCCGGCGAAAGGAAAGGTGATGTCGTTTGCTATGGGGCTGGAGGGCCCGATGCCTGCGCTGGCCCGTAAAGAGCCCATCGTAATAACAGACTGACTCGAGCAGCAGAAAAAAACAGGCCCCAGAAGGGGCCTTAAGAGCGCATTACAAAAATCGGATGATCAGACAGCGGCCAATCAGGCCGCTGTTTTACGACGTGCAGCTACTTTTTTACCGTCATCTTTACTTGCTTCTACAACGACTTCAGCTCTGGCAGGCTCAGCAACAACAGAGTTTTTCATCGTTTCCATCACGGAATTCATCTGGCCAACCCATGGCAGATCACCCATGCCGGCAAAACTTTGCTCAACCAGGCCAGACATCTCATCGCGGGCTTCCGTCATAACGGCCAGCTCTCTCTCGGCCGTAGACTTCAGGTTAGTTTCCAGCTGCTTGAAATAACCCATCTGCATTTCAGCGGCCTGGCGTGGATCACGTACCATCGCCAGTGCATTCATCTGGGCCATGCCTGCACTAAACAGGTCGTTCATGTAGGCAGTCTGCAGAGCGATGATCTGCTCAGCAGCCCGCTTGTTGATCTCAGCCATATCTACAACCGGCTTCATCTTTCCCTTGACGTCATTCAGCATAGTTTCGTACATGGTGGATATCCCCTTGAGTCCTCTGGCGTGATCGCTGACAAAAATATTTTGTGCAACGCAACAAACAGGGCTCACTATAGTGATTAAAAAATAGCCTGTCAACGATAAATGGTGCACCGCACAACGGCAAATATATAAGGGTAAACACCGGAAACTATTCCAGAAACAGCAGCTTATCTGCAGGCAGTCCAGCTTTATGTTTTTTTTGCTGTGCGCCTTTGTTACTGTGTCGTCAATGGAATCGGCTTCCGGGCTCTGGCTCATATTTTCACGCCATACACCGCCCGTGTTTCTGGACATTTTCAGGCCGATAGAACACAACCGGCTAAACTGGGTCTATACCGACAATCGAGCTGTCGTGTCTGACTCATCAGCCTGCCACGCCTGTATGACAATTAAACGTCTGCAGTGGCAGCAGGCCGTAACTGAGGTAACAATTTATGGATTCTACTGCGTGTCATGAAACATTCCGCCTGATCCGTACTGAGCGTATTGATTCCCTGGGCGTTGACGTTGCCGAGTACGAGCATAAAAAAACCGGTGCCATGCACTACCATCTGGCCGCTGAAAACGAAGAGAATGTTTTCCTGGTCGCCTTTCGTACCGTGCCAATGGACTCCACCGGCGTTGCCCACGTACTTGAGCACACCGCATTGTGCGGTAGCGAAAAGTACCCCGTGCGTGACCCGTTCTTCATGATGACCCGGCGTTCACTGAATACCTTTATGAACGCCTTCACCAGCAGTGACTGGACGGCCTACCCATTTGCCAGCCAGAACCGTAAAGACTATTTCAACCTGCTGGATGTGTACCTGGACGCGGCATTTTTCTCCCGTCTGGATGAGATGGACTTCCTGCAGGAAGGCCACCGGGTCGAGTTCTCCGAAACCGAAAACCCGGAGTCGCCACTGACGTATAAAGGTGTCGTATTCAACGAGATGAAAGGAGCAATGAGCTCCCCGGCATCCACACTCTGGCAGACCGCCACTAAATACCTGTTCCCGACCAGCACCTACCACCATAACAGTGGCGGTGACCCGGAATGTATTACCGACCTCAGCTACGATGAGCTGATCGACTTTTATAAGTCCCATTACCATCCAAGTAATGCGGTATTTATGACCTTCGGCGATATTCCTGTCACCGAGCTGCAGCAGCGGATGGAAAGCGAAGCCCTAGGCCGGTTCGAGCGCCAGGACAGCCATATCGCCGTAACCGATGAGAAGCGCTACCACGCACCGCTACGCATAGAAGAAGCCTACGCGCTGGAAGAGTCCGACCTGAGTGGAAAAACTCACCATGTGATGGGCTGGCTGCTGGGCAAATCTACCGATCTGGAAGCACAGCTCAAAGCACACCTGTTATCACGGGTACTGCTGGACAACAGCTCGTCGCCACTGCGCTTTACACTGGAATCCACCGACCTGGGCAGCGCACCATCGCCATTATGTGGGCTGGAAGACTCCAACCGCGAAATGAGCTTTATGTGCGGCCTTGAAGGCAGCGAAACCGACAAGGCAGGCGCCTTTGAAACGCTGGTGATGGACACCCTGGCGCGCATTGCAGAAGAGGGCGTTCCACAGGAAATGCTGGACGCACAGCTGCACCAGCTGGAGCTGGGCCAGCGTGAGATCAGTGGCGACGGCTACCCTTACGGCATGAGCCTGATCCTGGAGTCTCTGTCAGCGGCGACCCATCGCGGTGACCCGATCGCACTGCTGAATCTGGACCCGGTACTGGAAAAGTTGCGTGAAGAGATCAAACAGCCTGACTTCGTGCAGAACCTGATCAAAACATTGTTGCTGGACAACCCACACCGTGTTCGCCTGACGCTGCGCCCGGATGCCGACCTTGCCCAGCGCCGTAACGACGCTGAACAGGCCCAGCTGGACGTCATCGCCGCCGCCATGAGCGCCGATGAGAAACAGCAGGTAATTGAGCGCAGCAAAGCGCTGGAAGCCCGCCAGATGCAGGAAGACGATGAGTCTATTCTGCCGAAGGTTACCATCGCGGATGTGCCGACTGACATGCGCATTCCCCAGGGTGAACAGGCCAGCGCCAGCGTCCCGGCAACCTGGTACAGCCAGGGCACTAACGGCCTGGTATACCAGCAGGTGATTATTGATCTGCCGGACTTCACCGAAGAAGAGCAGCAGCTGCTGCCACTGTTTAGCTACTGCTTCACCGAACTGGGCTGTGCTGAACGCGACTACCCGCAGAACCAGCAACGCCAGGCGCAAGTGACTGGCGGCCTGAGCGCTTTCAGTTCACTGCGTGCCACCACCGACGACGAGCAGCAAGTAACCGGTTACTTCGTGCTGTCTGGTAAAGCCCTGCAGACCAAAGCCAGCGAGCTTGATGCGCTGATGCTGGAAACCCTGCAATCTGCCCGGTTTGACGAAGTCAGCCGTATCCGTGAGATTGTCTCTCAGCAGCGCACGCGCAAAGAGCAGAGCATCACCGGCAGTGGCCACTCCATGGCAATCATGGCTGCCTGTGCCAATTTTGCACCGGTTGCTCATCTGAGCCACCAGAATCGTGGCCTGGCCAGCATTCGCTTCATTAAAGATCTGGACGAGTCACTGGCTGACGACAACCGTCTGCAGCAGCTGTCCAGCACCCTGGAAACCATGCACCAGAAGGTTGTCGCTGCACCGCGCCGCTTCCTGATGATCGGTGAAGAAGAACACAAAGCCGCACTGCTGGGGCAGCTCGACAGTCGCTGGATGCAACCAGAAAGCGCTTCGGCTACCCTGGCCCTGCCACAAACCCGCAGCAGTGTGAACCAGCTGTGGACCACCAGCACCCAGGTTAACTTCTGTGCCAAGGCTTACCCAAGCGTGGTCGTTAGCCATCCGGATTCTGCGGCACTGACCGTGCTGGGCGAATTCCTGCGTAACGGCTACCTGCACCGGGCAATCCGCGAGCAGGGCGGTGCTTATGGTTCAGGTGCCAGCCAGGATTCCGGTGATGCGGTGTTCCGTTTCTTCTCCTACCGTGACCCTCGCCTGACTGAAACCCTGGATGATTTTGATCAGTCACTGATCTGGCTGAAAGAGACCGACCACGATCCACAGAAACTGGAAGAGGCCATCCTGGGTGTCGTCAGCTCCATCGACAAACCCGGCTCACCGGCCGGTGAAGCCAAGCAGGCCTACCACAGTGAACTGTTTGGCCGAACGGCAGAACAGCGCAAGGCCTTCCGTCAGCGTATTCTGCAGGTCACCCTGGTAGATCTGCAGCGTGTCGCTGACACCTGGCTCACCCAGGACAACGCCAGCATCGCTGTTGTCACCAGTGCCGCTGCCGCTGAACCGCTAGCAGCACAATTTGATGTAATTAGTGTTTAAGTTATCTGACTGACAGCCGATTACTGTCAAAGCTGTGAAAAAAGCAGCACCTTATTGGTGCTGCTTCACTTAATCTGACTGAACAAGGAGCTGTCCGATGATTGAATCGCTGGATTCCACAGATCAGCCCCTTGATGCACCTCAGGACGAAGGAGATGAAAACTTATCTCCCGCTCAGCTTGAAGAACGCATGGCTAAACGAATACAGCAGATGATTCACGAGCTCAAATGCAAACTTATCAGCAACCAGAAAGAGATCTACGACGCCCAGCAACGCTATGCTGAAAACCAGGGTAGTGAAGAAGAAATCGTTGAATTGCAGGGTAAAGATTACGCCCTCAAAGAAGCTCTGTTATCCACCATGGGCCGGTATTCTGACATGATGCAGCAGCGTATTGCGCTGGCAGGTATTATCCCAATGTGGGCTGATGTAGAACCTGGCCGGCTGATCAACGTCGCCGCCTGAGCCTCCACCAAATCCCCCTGATTGATCACAACCGGCTTGCAGCTTGCGACAAAGCCTGTTTAAGTGCTGCACTCTTTTCTGCCATGGCTTAACTCCCCCGTATGGACACCCGCAACCTGTATCTGGCCGCTGGCCTGATTGTGGTATCAGAAATATTTCTGGTTCTCTCCGGCATGATCATCAAACAGCTGGCCGACGCCTTGCCGCTGGAGCTGATTGTGTTTTTCCGCAATATCTTTGGCCTGCTGCTCTTAACGCCCTGGTTACTACGCCATGGTCGTGACGCCTTGCGTACCCAGAAACTGCATTTCCATTTTATGCGCGGTGCCATCGGCGTAACCGCCATGAGCTGTCTGTACTATTCCTGGCAATACCTGCCGCTGGCAGAAGCGGCACTGCTGAAACAGACCGCCCCGTTTTTTATACCGCTGATCGCCTTCTGGTGGCTGGGTGAGCGCATTCCCGTGCTGGCCCGCTGGTCTATTCTGGTCGGGTTTATCGGCGTCCTGCTCATCCTTAACCCGACCGATGGCACCCTGAACCTGGCCGTACTGATTGCGCTGTGCGGTGCCATGCTGGGCGCAACAGCCAAAGTCACCGTGCGACGGATGAGCGATACCGAATCGCCCCAGCGTATCGTGTTCTACTTTGCCCTGTTCGGTAGCCTGATTATTGCCATCCCTGCGATCAGCCACTGGCAAACCCCCAGCCTGATTCAGGCCGGCTGGCTGTTCGCCATGGCGATCACCTCCACCTGCGCCCAGTTACTGCTCAGTAAAGCCTATGGCCTGGCCCCGGCGGGGCAGCTGGGCCCATTCACCTACGCCTCGGTAGGTTTCGCCGCCCTGACCGGCTGGCTGTTCTGGCAGGAAATTCTGCCGCTGTTGAGCTGGGCAGGGCTGGTGCTGATTGTCGGGGCCGGGATGATGGCGCTACAGTCTGGCCGCCGTAAAAAAGCGAATATCAGAACCGCTTGATTACAGAATACTTTTTCGCCACATTGGTGCATTGACCGTCAATCAGGATCGACGATGAACACCTCGTTTGGCTTCGAACTCAAATCGCTGGAAATCTTTGTCCAGATTGTAGAAACCGGCAATATGACCCACGCAGGGCAACGGCTCGGCATGAGCCAATCGTCGGTATCCCAGGCACTGGCTAACCTGGAAGAAGCACTACGCGCCGAACTGATGGACCGCAGCGTCAGGCCGATGGAGCTGACCAGCGCCGGGCGCTATTTCTATGACCGCGCCACGGCACTGCTGAAAGAAGCCCGGCTGACCAGCCAGGAGATGCGCAAGGCCGATTACACACTGCTGCGCCATGTCAAAATGGCCCTGGTCGACTCCATTATCACCGCCGTGGGCAAGCCACTGCTCGATGTTGTACGCCAGCGTACTCAGGACTGGAGCCTGATCACCGGCCAGTCACATCTGCATGCCCATATGCTGGTCAGCCGCCAGGCCGATATTATTATCTCGGACGACCCGCTGGACACCTGCGATGATCTGCTGCGCTACCGGATACTGCGTGAGCCTTTTGTACTGGCCGTGCCCAACGATTACCACGGCCCCGGTGAACTGAATGAAGTGGTGCAGCACTACGACTTTATCCGTTACAGCGCGACTGCACTGATTGCCAAGGATATCGAACGCTATCTGCGCCGTAATCAGTGTGCCCCCGCTCAACGGATGCAGCTGGACAACTCCTTTGCCGTCGTCTCGGCGGTCTCTTCGGGGATCGGCTGTACCATTACCTCACCGCTCTGCCTGTTCCAGAGTGGCATCCGCCAGCAGGGCGTTAAACTGCTGCCACTGCCCGAGCCGTTTTACCGCAACATCACCCTGGTTACCCGGCAGCACGAGCTGGGGGATCTGCCCGCCATGATCGCCCACGACTGTCGCACCATTCTTAATGACAGCTTCCGCGCAGAGATCACCGATGAATATGAATGGCTGCGCTCAGAAATCGAATGCTGAGACGTTATTTCAGGACGAGGCAGTGCCCATAAAAAAGCCCCGTCACAGCGGGGCATAAGGGAGGAATCCGTTATGGCGCAGCCCTTACTGGCGCGCCTGGTCGATGAAGTTCAGAATCCAGCGCGTGGCCAGCTGTGCATCCACCTCTGCTGTCAGCGATGTAAACGCCTCTCGCACCCGGCTGGCCGGAATACGATCACGACGGCGATCCGTCAGTGCAGCCGAATAACTGCGCGAAAACTCAGGATGACCCTGAACCCCCAGCATATGCTCGCCCACCTGAATCAGATAGAACGGGCAAAACTGACTGCTGGCCAGCACCTGGGTATTTTCCGGCAGCAGGGTGACCTGATCCTGATGACTGACCACCAGATCCAGCGCTGATTGTGCCGGGCTCATCCAGCCCCGCGGCTGGCTGATCTCGTTAAACGACACTCCCACACCCCAGCCACGGGCTGAACGCTCAACCCGCCCGCCGAGCGCTTTGGCCAGCAGCTGGTGGCCAAAACAGATACCCACATAGGGTTTACCGGCCTCATAAAGACGGCGAACAAAACTCTCCAGCTCATCCAGCCAGGCCAGACCATCGTTCACCCCATGGCGGCTGCCGGTGGTGATGTAGCCATCGCAGTCGTCCAGTGACGCGGGGTACTCACCCAGCCGCACATCGTAGGTTTCATAGCTCAGATCATCGCGTACCTGATCCATCAGCTGCTGGAACATCTGCGGGTAGTTTCCAAACTCAGGCTGCAGCTGCGCCTGCACATCGTCGCATTGCAGAATACCAATTTTCATATCAGCGATGCCTCCTGCTCATTCAGAGTGCACCCTGAACAGCGGCAGTGAAGATTTCACTGTACTGCCGGGCACTGAACTGGATCGGGTTACCACCTGCACTTGGGTCTTCGGTGGCCATCAGGCCCACTTTCTCAGCCTGGCTGGCATCGATACCGATCTCCGCCAGACTATGCGGAATCCCCAGCTGCTCACGCATCTGTAGCACCCAGCCCAGGAAGCCATCAAAGCTGCTATCCGCCAGCCCAATGTAGCGCGCTGCACGCTCAATCCGCTCGGTGATCACTTCACGGTTAGCCTTAAGCACATAGGGCATCAGAATCGCATTGAGCAAACCATGGTGAGCATCAAACAGCGCCCCCAGTGGATGCGCCAGCGCATGCATGCCGCCCAGGCCTTTCTGAAACGCCGTCGCACCCATGGCTGAGGCGACGATCATCTGCATCCGGGCGTCCACATTGCCGCCATCGGCCACCGCCGTCGGCAGATACTCTTTTACCAGCCGCACACCTTCCACGGCGATACCTTCAGCCATTGGATGGTAGAACGGCGAACACAGCGCTTCCAGGTTATGGGAGAGGGCATCCATACCGGTGGCGGCGGTGATTCTGGCGGGCAGGCCGGTGGTCAGTTCCGGGTCCAGAATCACCAGCGAGGGCAACATACGTGGATGAAAGATAATCTTTTTCACATGCAGCGCTTCGTCGGTAATCACCGACGCACGGCCCACTTCAGAGCCCGTACCCGCCGTGGTCGGCACTGCAACAATCGGTGCTACACCGGCTTCATTAACGCGGGTCCAGTTATCACCCACATCTTCGAAATCCCACAGTGGCCGGTCCTGACCCACCATCAATGCCACCGCTTTGGCTGCATCCAGCCCGGAGCCGCCACCAAAGGCAATCACGCCGTCGTGGTTACCCGCTTTATACGCCGCCACACCCGCCATCACATTGTCGCCATTGGGGTTGCTCTTAATCGCGCTGAACAGGCCACAATCCAGCCCGGCATCCCGGCACTGCTGCACCGCCGCCGTCACCATTGGCAAGCCCGCCAGGCCTGGATCAGTTACCAGCAGCGGGGCGCGCATACCCAGCTGTTGACAGCACTCAGCGAGTTCGGCAATACGGCCAGCACCGGCCCGGATCGCGTTAGGGTAGTTCCAGTTACCGCTCAGATTTTCATACGCCATCGATCAATCCTCATATTCTCAAACCGGGCAGGCTGACAGGCTGCCTGCCCGTTTATTATCGGGGTCTTATTCACTGCAGAGTAAAGCTGCCAACCGTTACAGCGCCGTTTTCAGATGGAATGATTTGGCCCGGGTCAGCTGCTCATAACCCAGTGCCGACAGGGTGCAGCCCCGGCCAGAGTTCTTCACCCCAGCCCAGGCCAGCGCCGGATCCAGATAATCACAGCGGTTAACAAAGAACGTGCCGGTCTCCAGCTGCTCACCAATCGCCAGACCTGCGTCTATATCCGCGGTAAACACCGAGGCGGTCAGGCCGAATTCGGAGTCATTCATCAGCGTGATTGCTTCTGCATCACTGCTGACCTTCTGGACACCCACCACCGGGCCGAAGGACTCTTCGGTCATCAGCCGCATCCCGTGGTTCACATTGGTCAGCAGCTGCGGGGCAAGGTAGGCGGTGCCAGGCTGGTCGGCCGGGAAATCAGCCGCGTTGATATGGGTAATTGCACCCTGAGCCACAGCATCGGTCACCTGGCCACGAACAAACGCCGCCGCCGAGGCTCGCACCACCGGCCCCAGAGTTGTTTCAGGATCATCGGAACGGCCCAGCTGGTACTGGTTCACCAGCGCCACGGCCTTCTCGACAAACTGATCATGGATGGCCGCATCCACATAAATCCGCTCGATCCCGCAACAGGACTGGCCTGAGTTAAAAAACGCACCATCAATAGTGGTTTCCACCGCATGGTCCAGATCAGCATCCGCCCGGACATAGGCCGGGTCTTTGCCCCCCAGCTCCAGGCCCACGCCGATAAAGCGGCCGGCAGCGGCTTTCTCAACCATCTCACCGCCCGGCACCGAGCCGGTAAAGCAGACATGATTAACCTCCGGGGCCTGAATCACCGCTTGCGTATCACTGTGAGACAGGTGCAGATACTGGAACACACCTTCGGGCAAACCTGCAGCAGCAAAGGCCTCCGCGATCCGCTCGGCGCACAGTGGCGTTTGTGCCGAGTGCTTCAGCAGTACGGTATTTCCGGCCATGATGGCGGGGACAATCGCGTTTACCGAGGTCAGATACGGGTAGTTCCAGGGCGCGACAACAAACACCAGCCCCACCGCTTCACGCTTGATGTAGCGGATAAAACCCGCCTGTTCAGCCACCTGTACCGGTGCCAGCGCCTGCTCAGCGGCGGCGATCATATGCCGGGCCCGTTCTTCAAATCCGGCCACTTCACCCGCACCGTAACGGATCGGCCGACCCATCATCCAGCACAGCTCTTCACCGATCTGTTCTTTATTGGCAACAAACGCATCAACCATCGCGCTGCAAATCCGCGCCCGCTCGGCAATCGGCACCTGACGCCAGCTTTGCTTTGCCTGCTCAGCCTGCGCCAGTACCTGGCTGATTTGCGCCTGACTGGCAAAATCCCGGCTGACATAAACCGAACCATCAATCGGTGACAGGGTGTTCAACTGATTACTCATCACATATTTCTCGCTGAAAATAATTAAAAATCAAAACGTTAAACGAATATCTTCAGATGATTTCAAAGTAACGCTGAAGCTCCCAGTCGGTAATATGCTTGCGGAACTCCCGACCTTCCCACTCCCGAGTGGCCGCATAGTGATCAACGAATTCGTTACCGAACAGCTCACGGGCTGCTTCGGATTTTTTCAATGCCTCGGCGGCATCAAACAGAGTGCTGGGCAGAGCAAGGTGGGCAGGGTGCTGCTGCTCATAGGCATTACCGGTAATCATCGGCTCTGGCTCCAGTTCATGCTCGATGCCATACAGTCCCGCCCCCAGCGACGCGGCCAGGGCGATATATGGATTGGCATCAGCAGACCCCAGCCGGTATTCAACCCGCTGAGACTTGGCGCTGCCGGGAATGACCCGCAATGCGGTGGTGCGGTTTTCACAGCCCCAGGTGGCATCCGTTGGTGCCCAGAAGCCCGGCACCATCCGTGAGTAGCTGTTAACGGTCTGCGCGATCATCACCAGCAGCTGTGGCATCAGACGCTGCTGGCCAGCAATAAAGTGACGCTGCTGCTTGCTCATGTTCATCGGCTGATCAGGGTCGTAGAACACCGAACTGCCGTCGGCCTTATTGAACAGCGACATATGGATATGACCGGACTGGCCAGGGTAATCGTTAGACCACTTGGCCATAAACGTGGCCATCATATCGCGGCGCTGAGCCCAGACTTTGGTAAAGGTTTTGAACAGCGCCGCTTTGTCTGCAGCCGCCTGAGCGCCGTCTACCGCCAGGGCTGCTTCCAGCACGCCCGGACCGGTTTCGGTATGCAGGCCTTCAATGGGGAAGTCCATATCTTCACTGAGCTGCAGCAGCTCGTGGTAAAGATCGGCATGGACTGAATTTCGAATCATCGAGTAGCCGAAGAAGCCCGGCGTGATCGGCTGCAGATCACGGTAGCCTTTGGCCCGTGCCGACTCCGGCGTTTCATTGAACATGAAAAACTCGTACTCAAACGCGGCGAGGGCATCAAAGCCCATATCGTCGGCCCGCTTGAGCACGCCATTCAAGACATTACGCGGACAGATCTTTGCCGCTTCGCCAGCGAAATCACACAGGAACAGCAACATCCCGTCTTCAAACGGCACATCACGGCAGGACTCTGGCAACACTTTCACCGGTGCATCGGGATAGCCGGTATGCCAGCCGGTGTACGTTACATCGGTGTTTTCATACAGCTGATCATGGGAGTCCCAGCCCAGCACCACGTCACAAAAGGCAAACCCGCCCTCCAGCGCGGAGAAGAATTTGGATTTGCTCATATACTTGCCGCGCATGATGCCATCCACATCAAACAGCCCGACTTTGACATGGCTCAGCTTGCGCTCTTCAACGATGCGTTTGGCATCGGCTACCGTTTTTACATCTCTTGCATTCATCATCTTGAGTTCGCCTTGTTATTTTTGTGACAGCTCATCTATCTGATTCTGAAATTCACTGTGGAAATACTTCTGCCAAAACCACTGCTAACAATAGGTTTGGCACAAATAGTCGTTTCCTTTTTCTGCTCTGGAGGGGCGCTGCGACAACAACCGATTGCCGCCGCAACGCACGTCTAACCTGTTGTTAATTTAGCTCAGCTTCGGCGCGGGCAATGGCCTCGAACTCTTCCTCCGGTGCCTGGGCCACAATGTGGTGGCGACTGTAGAAAGCGAAGTACGCCACCATGATGGCGTAGAACACCGCACTCCACAGCGCCGCCTCTGAACTAACCAGAAAGGTTGAGGCGAAGGCAATGATCGACAGTACAAACGCCACACCTGAAGTAAATTTACCACCCGGGGTTTTGTAAGGCCGTTCCAGATCAGGCTCTTTGTTGCGCAGCAGGATGTGGGACAGGGTCATCATGGCGTAGGAGATCGTCGCCCCGAACACCGCCATGGTGATCATCAGATCGCCTTCACCGGTCAGCGACAGCAGGAAGCCAAGAATGCCTGGCACGATCAGCGCCATGGTCGGCACTTTGCGCTCGCCAGTAACAGACAGGAAGCGGGGCAGATAACCAGCACGGGACAGGGCGAACACCTGCCGGGAGTAGGCGTAGATAATGGAGAAGAATGAGGCAATCAGCCCGGCAAGGCCGACCACATTCACAAACGTGGCCGCGCTGGAGTCAGCCCCATACACCGCCTGCAACGCGCCTACCAGCGGCGCGCCGTGTTCTTTCATTGCATCCGCACCGGCAATGCCCGGTGCCAGAAACAGCACGCTGCCACCGAAGAACAACAGGATAATCATCGCGGTGATAATCCCTTTAGGCATATCACGGGCAGGGTTTTCAGTTTCTTCTGCTGCCAGTGGTACCCCTTCAACCGCCAGGAACAGCCACATGGCAAAGGGAATCGCCGCCCAGATACCCATGTATCCTTCAGGCAGGAAACTGCTGGCTCCGGCAACCTCGGTATTTACCGCAATATCAAACAGATTAGCGCTATCGAAGTGTGGCAGTGCACCCAGAATAAACACCATCAGGGCAGCGGCCGCGATGGCGGTAATCACCATCATGATTTTCAGCGCTTCGCCAGCCCCCCATAAATGCACGCCAATAAAGGCCGCATAGAACAGGGCATACACCAGCGGGCCATCAAGGCCGAACAGCTCGTTCACATAGCCGCCAATAAACACCGCGATCGCCGCCGGGGCAATGGCGTACTCCAGCAGAATAGCCGTGCCGGTCAGATAACCGCCCCAGGGGCCCATCGCCCGACGAGCAAAGGAGTAGCCGCCACCGGCGGTGGGTAACGATGCCGATAGCTCCGCCAGGGTCAGCACTTTAAAGGTGTACATAATGGCCATCGCAATGGTCGCCAGCAGCATGCCGCCAAAGCCACCTTGCTGCAGGCCAAAGTTCCAGCCCGCAAAATCACCGGAGATCACATAGGACACTCCGAGACTGGCCAGTAGCACCCAGCCGACTGCGCCTTTTTTCAACTGTCGCTGTTGCAGGTAGTCATTCGACACCTTTTCGTATTCGACAGAGCTGGTTGTATCTGTCATTGCCGTTGTCCTCATCAATTTGTTTTTATTCTGTGTCATCCGACTTAGCGGATAACCGGACACTTCCCGAACCAATCATTACCGATCAGCCACGGGAGATAAAACCACCATAACGGACAGCAGGAGAGGACGACAAAGCAGAATTAGACAAAAGCAGGAGACAACCATCGGAAATTTTAATGGTGCTTTTAACTAGATGTTTTTGAAGAGTATTTCCAATAGGAAACTCGTTTCTTTATGGAAACAGCTACGTAAAATGCTCAGATTCAAGGGACAGACGGGCTTTTTTTATCCGTAACGTAGAGAAGGAAAGGAATTGACGGGCGTACAATCGGTTTTTTCGATAGTCCGCCGACAGGCAGGAAGAAAAACGGATAAAGCACAAGCACGGAAGGACAAGCGAAGGGTGGACACAGAGGCCCACCCTCGGTGTTAACGGGTTATGAACCCCACAACTGCTTCAGCAGATCGGTGGTACGGGCCACCGGGTTCTGGCGGATCTGGCGTTCTTCCTCAGCCAGTTTCAGGAACATACCGCCCATCGCCTGTTCGGTCACGTAGTCGGTCAGATCAACATTCACCGCACTGCCCACAAACGGGATCTGCTTCGCTTCGCCCGCCAGCTCGCTGTAGTAACGGGTTGCACCAACAGAGTTCAGCGCATCATCGATCTGTGGCGAAAACAGCTTAGCGATATCACCGCCCAGCTTCTCTTTGAAGTAGCGGGTAGCCTCGTCGTCGGCACCTTCATAGATACGGCGGACATCATCAAAGCTCATCTCTTTGATCGCATTAAGCAGCAACGCCGTCGCCTGCGGTGCTGCTTTCTCTGCTGCCCGGTTCATGCTGGTTTCAAACTGCTCAATCTGACTGCCCAGACCTGCCTTCTCCAGTATCGGCGTCAGCTTCTCCAGCGCAGCGGGCAGGGGGATGCGGATCTTCGCATCATCCAGAAAGCCCCCTGGCTGGCTGATGGCATCAACCGCTCGCTCACTGCCCACCGCCAGCGCTTCACGCAGGCCATTGAGCAGCGTTTCATTATCAATCGCCTGATCTGCCGACAGCTGCTGATTCAGCAATTCACCACCCGTTTTCTTAACATCTTCCACCAGGGAGCCCCAGCCAGAAACCGCTGGCGCAGAAGCAGAGATAGCCAGTGCAAGCAAAGTCACGCTTAAAACGTTTTTCATCGCTGAATCCTTACAAATACGTTTTTATACAATGGGGAAAGTGTAGGGGAAATTAACCGCCAGGTAGAGCCCGATAATCGCCCATAGGGCTGAATAAGCCATCTAATAATACTGTATATACATACAGTACTTTGTGATTTACCCATATTTCCTGACTTTCACCCATTCCTCATACCCTGGCCAGAATCAACGAAAGCCCCGAAGCTAAAGGGCTGCACGCGATCTGACAGAAAAATCAGCAATACAGGGAAGTAAAAATCACAAAAACGGCAGCACTGTATATATATACAGTGTTGTGGGGTTTTTAGAGCGACGGAACACCCAGATGGACACCAGCATGCGGGACCGCTGTCTTCACCGGGAATTACTGGAGTGCATTATCACGGGATACTCCGCACTGCATTCTTATTCGACCAAGGCTCTGGGCTTTAACCCTGCTACCCGGTAACCCAGGCTCTGTACTGCGCTATCGCGACCAGATTTCATGGTTACTGACCGTTTGGGTCTTGCCTGTCGGCGCGCCAAGGGAACTCGTCCCCCTGGCAACCCCCGTAAACCTCCACAGAGCCGCTATTTCCGGTTATGACCTGCGCCATCCGCTGGACAAAACAAACTCGCTGCGCTCAAACACGTTTTGCCCTGATCGCTACTGTCACAGGCCATAACCGGGCGTCTCAGAGTCGGCAGAGGTCGAGGTGCCAGCTGATAGTCATACGCACTGATTAATAATGCGCACTAATCAGGAATGACAGCACTATCCCGCCACCATACCCAGCGGCAGGGTATTGTCCTGCAGCCAGAGGGTTTCCAGCCTTGGGAACCAGGGTTGCTGGGCAACATCCTGCACCAGCTGAGCGACAATGGCACAGCTGGTGGGATAGAGCTGCTCATAGAAGTGCGTGGCTGCCGTGTAATCATCCGCTGCGATGATCTGTGTTTCATGCAGGGCGCTACAGACTTCAAAAACGGGGACGTTTCGTAATCGTTTCAGCAACTGGTTACGCAGGTCATTGCGTAAAATACGGTAATCATGGGGCGCTGATATCCCCATCCGCATACTCTCGTAATTGCGATCATCACCCAGCATCACAATCGACAGAATTTCCCCATTGGGCGTCGTGATCGTGGTGACATCACCACGGCGTATGCAAAGAACGAGCATGGTCTTTTTCCCTGTGTACAAGCATCCGTTAAATTCAACTGCCAGCCACTGATGCCCTTGAACATATCAAAGGGCCATAAAGCGGACCCGGAGGTCCGCTGGGGGCTGAGTACGGCAACATCCGACAGCGTGTCGGACTACAGTCTCAACAGCGGGCTAAAGACGAGCGCGCGGCCAGGCCGCAGCAGCTCACTCAACCCACACAGTGAAAAAATCGACAACCCGCCTGCACAGGCAATACTGCGCACATCAGGGAAAACAGAACGGGCAGCACAGCACGACAGCCACCCAAAGAAGCGGTTCAAAGGCTCAGATTTCACAGACAAACGGCCATAACTCAGCCCACACATATAGTGCAGGGCCAAATGACAGGCACGGGAAAACAGAACACTCGTAAGTGCAGGAAAACTAAAAGAAAAACTTTTAGACGTGGGGAACACTGGCGTATGATTGCAATCAGCCATGATTGACTCCGGTTTAGTCGATTGTGGTTAGCTGCGGCGGGGTGGTAGGACACCCTGGCGTAGCGCCTTCAGTTTTAGGATGTAAAAGACTTCGTGGTTTTACACACTCCTGATCGTTATCGCCCGAATGGGCGGTAACAATCAAACACCAAGCCGTGCTTCGGAATCAAGTGTTCAATAATCATTCGCTGTAACGAGGTAATCTTCTGATACAGCCACATCACCACCACCGATGTAGCAGCGACGTCCCGTCGCGTCCAATCCATCCGACTACGCTGAACATTCGGAAACGGCTCGCAGCCGGGTATACCTATAAACCCAGCTCTTGCACTGCCTTTGCCCTTAAACCAACTCAAAAAATAGCGTGGCCCAGACATTAGCACCACACCCTGGTCCGACTCTGAACGGCCCGGAAATACAGTGCAGATGGGACGGTCAGGGAAAAATCTGTTTGAGCGCAGCGAGTTCTTTCCCCCAGCCCCAGCTGGGCTGGATTTGCGGAAATAGCCGTTCAGCCGGAGGCATGCGGGGATTGTTAAGGGGACGCGCCGCCCTTGACGCGCCAGGAGGCAAGACCGGACTATTGGTCTGAGATTTTATCTCGTTCTTTAGTCGGTTTTTTCAGTGCAGGGTGATATATCGCTGGTATTAACTTGTGTGGCTGTAGATAATTTTAGCCTTACCTTTAGTAAGAGTTAGAGGCGTCATGAACTACGAAGATAAGCTAAGAAATGCTAGATTCAGGCAGTCAGAAGTTTCTGGACGTAGCTTCAATGAAGAAATGGAAAGTGATAGAGGTAGATCAATTAATTCTGCTGCTGTAAGGCGCCTTCAGCAGAAAACTCAAGTATTTCCTCTAGAGACAAATGCTGCTGTAAGAAGCCGTTTGACACATTCATTAGAAGTCCAGCAAGTGGGTCGCTATATTAGTAAGCTAATCTTAGAAAAACTGGAGGATAATAATCTAACCGACGAATATAAGCTAGCAGGTTAAGCTGATGGTTTCGTAAGTGCAGTAGAGATCGCCTGTCTGCTCCATGATATTGGAAATCCTCCTTTTGGCCATTTCGGCGAAGAGGCTATCAACTTATGGACTTCACGTTTCCTTGCTAATAAGTTCAATAAATACTTCGCTTCCGAATCTGATTGCGAAAAGCTAGTCAGCGATCTTTTGAACTTTGAAGGTAATGCTCAAGGCCTGAGGATTTTGCATAACCTTCAATCGCTTAATTTAACGTTTACGCAGCTAGCATGTTTGATTAAGTATACTCGTAGTGCTTCAGAAGGAAAACCGGAAAGCGATAGTAACTTCTCATATAGAAAGAAGAAACCTGGATATTATTTATCAGAAGAAGAGCTTATTAAGAAATTAAATATGAATTTATCAATTGAACCCGGGTGTAGATTTCCTTTGACGTACATAATGGAGGCTGCTGATGATATATCATACTGTATTGCGGATGTGGATGATGCGGTGGATAAGGGTATACTTTCTATAGATAAACTAGATGCTGAGATAAGGAGAATTTGGAACTCATTTACAGATGATAAAAACGTAGATCCAAGTGTTATTGAAGAAGGTTACTTGTTGAGCATAGCTGATTTGGCTAAACAAAAGTACGAAAATGAACGTCATGATAAAAAACATGCATATATATTAAAATTGAGAACAATATTGGTCAATGACCTGGCTAACTATGCAGCCGACCGTTTTATCCAAAATCATGAAGCAGTGTTTCATGGCCGCTTAGATGAATCATTGCTTGATGGCTCTGATAGGTATAATTTAGCTACTGAAACATTGCGTGAAATATCGATTAAAAACGTGTTCAGTGATCACGAGGTTGAAAACTTAGAGTTGAAAGGATATGCAGTGATCTCTGGCTTGTTAGAAATTTACTCTCCACTAATGCTACTTAGTTTTGAGAATTTCAAACAATTGTCTCTAGATAACTTTGCAAAGAGTTACCCAATTGAAACGCGACTCTATCATAAACTTTCAAGCAAACACAAAGCTACATATCATCAATCAGTAGAAAAAACATTCGAGCAAGAAAGCCCTGAAAAATCTTCCAAAATGTATGAGTTGTATTATAGATCTAGACTAATAATTGATTACATCAGTGGGATGACAGACCAGTTTGCACTTGAAGAGTATCAACGGCTGAGTGCATCTAGATAGTTGACATAACAAGACCATCTACCCGATGCCTACCCGTCGCACTTTTATTTGCTTGGCGCAAGCGCCAGTTGCCAGTTTAGCAAAAAATTTACTCTGGTCAGTTACGGATGGTGGTGGCGTTATACGTAAGACTTTCACCAAGGAGTTCTATACATGATCTTGGATTGCTCATCCTATGATTCTGCTAAAAAGTCTTTAGTCAGAATATTTGGAGTCAAGGAAGAAGAGTTGGCGGCTACCTTGAGTTCGCTATCGCCTTACGGCGGTGACCAACCACCTGAGGAATATATATATAACAGTGTATGTGAGGCTTTTGGTGGACCCAGTGAGGATGTCAGTGTTATTTGGTTTCATGGGACTCGCGTTGAAGATGGAACTCTTTTTAATGAGAGAGGAATTCTACCTAAAAGTTCTGCAAGGGAGTTAATAGAGCCACGACTTAAGGAGCTGGCTGAAGGGTTAGATAGTTCAGGAAACAACCCTTTTTCATTGTCACTTTCAGGAAAGCAGGGACCACATGATGAAGGGCCATTTGCGTTCTTAATTAAGGACGTTGCGATTCAAGCGCCAGGAGAAAATCACAGTTACGTTGAAGTACCTGAAATAGTTGAGGATATTGCTGGCGCCTTACTTGGAGAAAACTATAGTCATCTAGTCGAGCGCTTCCAAGAAGTAGCTACCCCTTACATTGTTTCATTTTTAGCTGATTCAAAGGGGTATGAGGTAGCGCATGCATTGTGGTTTCTAAAGCTGGTAGAGGATGGGGAGTCAGAAATTGACGCTGGATCAACTGCAAATACATTTTTTAGCTCTGAAGGCAGTACTATTCTTCCAGAGAAAATACAATGCGTTGAGCCTATAGAAACCGTACAATAAGTAGCTGTAACGGATCGTCGCTGCGCTCATCCCCGCTAAGCTAAGCGTTATATTTACCCCATAAAAAACGATTTACAGTTTATATAAGACGATCACAGAGGGGTTTAAATTCGTGAATAAGATGTTAATTCAGCTTTTTCTGATGCCAGTGTTGCTTTCTGTTGGTTCTACAGCAGTATTACATATTTCCACGAGTTACCTTCCGGGGAAACTGGGAAGCAATCATATGTTCTCTGCTGTCATTGAATCGATAACTAAAGCTGGACAGTGGGCTAGTTTAACAATGCTTGCGGTAGGTGTTATATGGGCTGTGTACAGTAGCTTTCGCCTTTACAATTGGTACAAGGGAAATAGCGAAACCTGCTATGACTGCGGTGGACTGACAACGCAACGTAATGGCAGGTATGGTCTGTATCATAAATGCCTTGCTTGCGGCTCAACCCGCAGCATTTAACAAACCCGAACACAAGCGCAAGAACGTTGCGCTTGTTTCACTAAACCCCACCCGCCAACAACCTCAATCAGCCCCAGCCTCAACCCCCGCCAACTTGGTCTTAACCTCAATCCACTGCGACATAAACTGCGTACTACGCTGGTGGTGATGGTTCAGCATCATGCCGGTAAAGTTCGCCAGCCGGTGCTGCGCCAGGTTGCCATATACCGCTTCAATCCGTTCAACCAACGCCTGGCCCAGTAGCTCAGGGTTATATAGCTGACGAATAATCGTAAAACCCTGCTGCTGTTTCTGTTGCCACAGGGTTTCGTTCTGGTACAGCTCAACGGCGGCGTCCGCCAGCTGTTGTGGGGTATCACCCAGCAGGCCACTCCAGTCAAGCCCGGTGTGCATGCCTTCAGCGCCGATATCCGTGGTCACATTCGGGGTGCCATTGAGCATCGCATCGGCCAGTTTGCCTTTAATGCCTGCACCAAAACGTAAGGGCGCAAGGCACACCCGCGCGTCACGCAGCACGGTATGGGCATCATCGGCCCAGCCTTTCACCAGGAAGCCCTGTTTCTCATTGTGTAGTTGCGTCGCCTTAGGGGGTGGGTAAGCGCCATAGATATGTAATTGCGCTTTAGGCAGTTGCTTACGGATCAGCGGCCAGACCTGTTCTTTAAGGTAACGCACGGCATCCCAGTTGGGCTCGTGGCGGAAGTTACCGATGGTCATAAAGTGCTGGCGGGTCTCAAAGGCGGGTAACGGCAGGTCCAGCGGCGCAGGGTCGATCATAAAGGGCAGATGATGGAGCAGGGCGGCGGGCACGTTAAAGGTGTCCTGTAGCAGCTGCATCTCATAGTCAGAGATCATCAGAGTCAGGTCACAACGGTAGATCGCTGCCAGCTCCCGTAAAGCCATATCGGATTTTATATCGGCATCGGTCACTTCACGTTGCTGTTTCAACGCCAGCTGGCGGGCATTACGCAGGCAGTGCAGGTCACTGGTCTCCAGCAGGCGTAAGGCATCAGGACAAGCCTTGGCGACTCGCCAGCCGAACTGTTCTTCCATCATAAAGCGATCAAACAGCACCATCTCGGGTTGTAGCTCGCTGATGTAGGTATCAAAGCTGCTGCAGTTCAGGGTAATGCCGTGGGTTGCGACATTCAGCGCGGTCAGATCATCCATGTGATCGCTCAGCTGTGCCGGGCTGGCAAAGGTGATCTGCCAGTCCTGCTGACGGAAACAGTGGATTAGCTCCATCATCCGCGTGCCTGCGGCAGAGGAGTGGGATTCCGGCCAGACATAGCCAATTATCAGAAGGTGTCGATCAGAACGCATAACGGCTTAATTACCCTGAATAAAATGCGGGGCGGCATTCTATCACTGTTCATGCTTTGGGGTGCCGGAACCCGCCTCGCCAAGCGGCGAATAACGAACAGAATTCCGTTCCTTTACTGGCCCCCGCAGGCGTAACTCTCGTGCTAGACTGGCGCGCTGAATTTCAGCGCATTTCGACTAGCACTCACGACGGGAATCACCATGCGAATTCTGCACAGTTCCGACTGGCACCTGGGGCAACATTTTATGGGCAAAAGCCGGGATGCGGAACACCGCGCCTTTCTCGATTGGCTACTGACACAGATCAGCACCCATAAAGTGGATGCGCTGGTGGTTGCCGGGGATCTGTTCGATACCGGTACGCCGCCCAGTTATGCCCGTACGCTGTATAACAATTTCATTGTCGAGATGCGCGCCCATAAATGCCAGCTGGTGGTATTGGGGGGTAACCATGACTCGGTGGCCACGCTGCATGAGTCCCGTGATCTGCTGGCCTGTCTGGGCACGTCGGTAATCGGCGGTATCAGTGATAACCCGGCCGACCAGGTGCTGCTGCTTAAAGACCGTAAGCAGCAACCCGGTGCGCTGTTGTGTGCCATTCCGTTTTTGCGCAGTCGTGAGCTGCTACAAAGCCAGGCCGGGCAAAGCAGTCAGGCCCGGCAGCAGGCGTTGCTGCAGGCGATGCAACAGCACTATCAGACACGCCATGACGAAGCCGTGCGCCAGCGTGAAAAGCTGGACCTGCCTAATCTGCCGATTATTGCGACCGGTCATCTGACGACGGTAGGCGGTAAAAGCTCGGAGTCGGTACGTGATATTTATATCGGCAGCCTGGATGCCTTCCCGGTGAGCGCCTTTCCGCCGGTGGATTATATGGCACTGGGTCATCTGCATCGGCCTCAGCAGGTGGCCGGGAATGTGCATATCCGTTATAGCGGCTCACCCATCCCGCTAAGTTTTGATGAAGCCAGTATGGAGAAAGAGGTGGTGCTGGTGGAGTTCGGCAAGAAAGGCTCCACGCCACAGATCACTCCGATCCCGGTGCCCCGCAGTCAGGAGCTGGTGTTGCTTAAAGGCACTCTGAGCGAGGTGGAAGCCAAGCTGGACCGGTTATTGAAAGAGGGCGCGCTGCCCGATGAAACCCCGCCGATCCAGCTCGGGTTTGAGTTTATGGAATCCCTGAAAAGCGAGCCCAGCAAACCAGAAACAACAGACAAAGCGCTGACTAAGCCCTTGATCTGGCTGGAAGTTGAGATCGCCGGGGATGATTATCTGAATGATCTGCAAAGCCGAATGGAAACCATTGTTGCCGATAAGCCGGTGGAATTGTTGCGGGTACGGCGTAAGCGCAAAGAACGTACCACGGTGCTGGAACGTGAAACCCAGGAAACCCTGACCGAGCTGAGCGTAGGCGATGTGTTTGCCCGGCGGCTGGCTGAGGAAGCAGAGTTGCCCGATGAGATCACCGGTTCTCTGACTCAGGCTTTTAACGAGATTATGAACGAGCTGGCTGAACGCGATACGGCTGCCACCCCTGTCGAGGAGGTTAGCGCATGAAGATTCTCAGCCTGCGTCTGAAAAACATCAACTCGCTGAAAGGCGAATGGTTTATCGATTTCACCACGGATCGGTTTACCAATAACGGTCTGTTCGCCATTACCGGGCCGACCGGGGCGGGTAAAAGTTCGTTGCTGGATGGCATCTGTCTGGCGCTGTATCACGCCACGCCGCGGATGGATAAACAGATCGACGAGCTGATGACCCGTCACACCTCGGAAGCGATGGCCGAGGTCGAGTTTGAGGTTAAAGGCGTGGCGTATCGCGCTAACTGGAGCCGTCGCCGCGCCCGTGGTCTGAGTGATGGCAAGCTGCAGCCGCCCAAAGGCGAGCTGGCGATGGTTGGTGACGGGACTATTCTCAGCGACAAGCTGAACGAGAAGGTCGCCCAGATCACCGAACTGACCGGGCTGGATTTTGATCGCTTTACCCGTTCCATGCTGCTGGCACAGGGTAAAACCGCCGCCTTTCTCAATGCCAACTCCAACGAGCGGGCCGAACTGCTGGAAGAGCTGACCGGCACCGAGATCTACGGCGAGATCTCCCAGCGGGTATTTCAGCGGATGCGTGATGAAGAGACGCAGCTGAAAACGCTCAATGAGCGCTGCGGGGATGTCAGCCTGCTGGATGACGATCAGCTGACCACTCTGAACGCCGAGAAGCAGCAACTCGATGGCCAGCTGACAACCCTGCAAAAGCAGCAGAAAACCCTGAATACCCATAAAACCTGGCGCGAGCAGATTATCGCCCAGGAAAGTCGGCTGACAGAGGCCAGCGGCCAGCTGGACGACGTAGAGCAGGCCGAGGAAGACAGCGCCGAGGCGCTGCAGCAACTCAGCTGCGCGTTGCCTGCACTGGAGCTCAAACCCCTGCATGAACGGCTGCACAGTTTGCAAACTGACCAGGCAGACAAATCGGCACAACGGGACAGCCAGCAACAGGCCCAGCAACAGGCCGCCACCAGTCTGACCGAGCTGAACAGCAGCCTGAACGAAAAACAGCAGGCCGTTAGCAGCGCTGAAGAGGCCCGTAATACGCTGGAAACCCTGCTGGTGGAGCAAGTGATCCCGCTGGATCAACAACTCAGCCATCAGCAGCAGCAACTGCAACAGCAGGACACCGCGCATAAAGCCCTGAGCGATGGCATGGCCGCGCTGAACAGCCAGCTGGCCCAGCAGAAGCAACAGCAAGACGACGCCGAGCAACAACGTAAAGCCGCCGTTGATTACCTGGCCGAGCACGAGGCCGATAAAGAACTGCCCCAGCAGCTGCGCCACTGGCAAGGCCAGCTGGAACGCCGGGCAACCCTGGCCAGCAACCAGCAGGCCACCACCACCGCCATCAGCGAACAACATCAGAAACTGGCGGGGTTCCAGCAGCGCCATCAAACCCTGAAAGGCTACCTGGCACAGTGCGAACAGAGCCAGGCCGCCACACAGCAACAGCAAAAAGAACTGCAGCAGCAACGTGTCGCGCTGTTACAGGGTGAAGATGAGCAGCAGCTGCGCCAGCAGCAATGGAGCCAGCAGGGGGCGCAGATCGCACAACTGCGTCACCTTGGCGGCCAGTATCAGCAACTGGCCACACAGCATCAGCAGCTACAGCAGCAGATTGATGCTCAACAGCCAGCGGTGCAGCAGCTAACCGAACAGCGCAAAGGAAAAGGGCGGGAGTGGCAACAGCTGAAACAGCAGATCACGGATTTGCGCACGTTGCTGCAACAGGAACAGCTGATCGCCAAGTACGAGCAGGATCGCGCCCAGCTCCAGCCCGGCCAGCCCTGTCCACTGTGTGGTTCCGCCGAACACCCGGCCGTCAGCCAGTATCAGCCGGTTAACGTGTCAGAAACCGAACAGCGCCTGCAGCAAAGCGAGCAGCTGTTTAATGCCGTGATCAAAGCCGGTCAGCAGATCGGCACCGAACTGGCCACCCTGCAATCCACGGTGGAACAGTACCAGCAACAGCAGGCTCAGCTGCAGCAGCAGAAAACAGCGCTGCTGAACGAGTGGCAGGCACTCTGCACCCAGCTGAATCTGACGCTGGACATTCGCAACCCGGACGGCATCAACCAGGCAATCCTGCAGCTGGAGCAACAACAGCAGACACAACAGGCCCGGCTACAGCAGCTGGACCAGTTCAACCAGCAGCTGGCCGACAACAGTCAGCAGTTACAGCAATGCGCCAGCCAGCTTAACGACGCCCAGAAGGCACTGAGCCTGGCAGAGGGCGAGCAGGGCAAAGATCAGCATCAGCTGGACAGCCAGCATCAGAAACTGGATGAGCTGGCCCGTGACATTGAACAGCTGGAAAGCGCTCTGGCCGAGCAGATCAAACCGCTGCCCGCACTGGATGCCCAGCAGGCCTGGCTGGAAACCCAGCAACAGCAGGCTGAACGCTACCAGCAGATGCAGCACAGCCAGCAACTCAGCAATGAAACCCTGGCTGTGTTAGCTAAAAACAACCCTGAAGCTCAGGCCCAATACACAGAGAAAACCCGCCTGCTGGGCGAGCTGGACAGCCAGCTCAGCGAGCAGCGCAGCCAGCTTGAAACCCTGCAACAGCAACGCCAGCAGCTGTTTGGCGACAAAGACACCAGCCACGCGCGGGGCCAGGCCACAGCACTGCTTGAACAGACACGCAGCGCACTGGACAACAGCCGCACAGAACAACAAACACTGCAGCAACAACAGGACAGCCTGACCGGCACCCTGAAACAGCTGGAAGAGATCCTGGCCAGCCAGCAAACCGCCATCAGCGACGCTGAGCAGCAATGGCAACAGACACTGACCGACAGCCCGTTCGACAGCACCGAACAGTGGCAACAGGCCCTGTTACCCGCCGAACAGCGGGAACAGCTCAGCGCCCTGAAGCAGCAGCTCGATACCCGCCGCGCCCAGGCCAACGCACTGCATATTCAGGCCGCCGCACAACTCTCCGAGCTGATCGGCAAACAGAAAACCGACGACAGCCTGGCGCAGATCGAAGAAAACCTGACCGCTGCCACCACCGAACTGGCAACACTGAACCAGCGCCAGGGTCAGCTAAAAGAACAGCTCGATAACGACCACCAGAAACGCCATCAGTTTGAAGCGCTGCAAGCCCAGCACAGCGAACAGCAAGCCCGTTATGATCTCTGGGTACGCCTGAGCAGCCTGATCGGTTCCGCCGACGGGGCACGGTTCCGCCGCTACGCTCAGGGCCTCACTCTGGACCATCTGGTCGAACTGGCCAACCGCCAGCTGGGCCGTCTGCATGGCCGCTACCGACTGCAGCGCCGCAGCGATGCCGAACTCAGCCTGGCCGTGATCGACAGCTGGCAAGGCGACAGCATCCGCGACACCCGCACCCTGTCCGGCGGCGAAAGCTTCCTGGTCAGCCTGGCGCTGGCACTGGCGCTATCGGATCTGGTCAGCCATAAAACCAGCATCGACTCACTGTTCCTCGATGAAGGCTTCGGCACCCTGGACCCCGACACCCTGGAACTGGCGCTGGATGCACTGGACGCCCTCAACGCCAGCGGCAAGATGATCGGCATCATCTCCCACGTCGACGCCCTGAAAGAACGCATCCCCAACCAGATCAGCGTGCACAAACACGCCGGGCTGGGCTACAGCAAACTGGATGCAGAGTTCGCGATAACCTGATGCCGCATCCAGTACACCCCAGGCCGTAGCAGCGACGCCCCGTCGCGTCACGCACTGTATTCAGCCCTCCATGCTCAGCATGGGGGGCCCAAACCGGATAACAGAACCATGACCCAAGCCATTCTCTACTCATTCCGCCGCTGCCCCTACGCCATGCGCGCAAGGCTGACCATCGCCTACAGCGGCGTCAGCGTTGAACTGCGTGAAATCATCCTCAAAGACAAACCCGCCGAGATGCTGTCTGCCTCACCAAAAGGCACTGTCCCGGTGCTGGTACTGCCGGATGGCAAGGTAATCGACGAAAGCCGCAACATCATGCGCTGGGCGCTGCAACAAAATGACCCCGATGGCTGGCTGTTCAGCGCCGATAACGACTGGGTGTGGGAACTGGAAGGGCTGATGCAGGAAAACGACTTCGTCTTCAAACAGCACCTGGACCGCTATAAATATCACGACCGCCACCCCGAACGGCCGATGGAATACCACCGCGACCAGTGCGAAGTCACCCTGGCCCGGCTCGACCGCCAGCTGCAGCGCAACAACGGCTACCTGGTCACCGACCACCTGACCTACGCAGACATCGCCATCTTCCCGTTTATCCGCCAATGCGCCCACGTCGACAAAGAGTGGTTCTACAACACTGACTACAACGCCCTGCAAACCTGGCTGGACAGCCGCATCAACAGCGACCTGTTCCAACAGATTATGCACAAATACCCACAGTGGAAAGCAGGGGACACAGCGGTGGTGTTTCCGTAGACGTAATAGGTTCAAGCCCTTGTGGGGCCCGCTATCATGGTAAAAGCCCCACCGGGAAGCTCTTTTCGCTATATCCCAAAGCCACCCACACCCGACTATGCTCAAAGGACCAACCGCCGTACCTGATAACAGGAAGGTAACCCCAATGAGCACAACCACACTGTACCAACGCCTGGGCAGCTATGATGGCATCACCGCCTTCGTCAATGATCTGCTACCCCGGCTCCAGGCCGACACACAACTGGGCCGTTTCTGGCAACACCGCAGCGACGACGGTATCGCCCGCGAGAAACAGCTGCTGATCGACTATCTGGCCGCCAGCGCAGGCGGGCCGATGTATTACACCGGCCGGGATATGAAACTCTCGCACACCGGCATGAACATCAGTGAAAGCGACTGGAACCAGTTCTTCGAACATGCCGGTGCCACCATGCAGGCCCTGAACGTGCCGCAGCAGGAATGTGATGATATCGTCGCCTTTGTTTCCAGCCTTAAAAGCGATATTGTCGAGTGCTGACATCTTAAGCTACAGGCCATTACTATGCCCTCAACCAATAGCCTCAGCGCCGACGGCGAAACCCGTCGTCAGGCCTTCGTCCGCGAGCGCGCCCTGCACGACGAGGTCACCTTGCTACGCGAAGCCACCGAGCGCGGCCTGAAAAAGGGCCTGGCCGAAGGCCTGAAAAAAGGCAAAGCAGAAGGTCTAAAAAAGGGCAAAGCAGAATCGTTGAAACGCCTGCTCACCCGCAAATTTGGCCCCTTACCCGGCACCTGCGATGCACAGATCAACACCGCCTCCGCTGAACAACTGGACCAGTGGCTGGAAAACCTGCTGTTCGCTGATAACCTGGACGCCGTGTTCATAACCTGACCAGCAGCCCTGTGGGACCAGCGACCGTGATAAAAGTCCCACCGGGAAGCTCTAGCTTTTCTCTGCACTGAGCCATGCTCAAAAAATCGATCATACACTCGGCACAAGCCGGTGATCTTTAGCTGCACACCCCCTCAAATACCCGCTACAATCCCGGTTCGCTTCTGCTGATAAATCCGGTACCCATGACCACACTGTTCGAACTCAATACCAGCTGGCTTAAACGCCTGACCGGCACCAACTGGAAAACCCTGCACCTGACTAATGACACACTGCACTGGGATGAGCAGTCACTGGCCCTGAGCGAGCTGGCACAGCCACCGCTACTGGCTGAGCAGGACAAACAGGCCGACCTGACCCTGCATGATCAGACAGGCAACGAGCTACAGCTCACCGGCCTGCCACTGGACGAAGGGCAGCAGCTGGCCCAGCTGATCACCGAGCAGTTTTACCAGCAGCACGCTGACCAGGCGCAGACTGATGCCAAAGCCTTGCAGCAGGGCATTCCTCGTGGTCGCTATCCACTGATCAGCGAACTGAGCGCCCTGGTGCAGCAGGCCAGTGATGCCGCCGCCCGGTTTGTACAGCCGCCAGACTCAGAGGCCTTCGATACCGAGTTTTGCAAGCCGTTTAACTACGTTTACAGCTGGGCCCATGCCGGTGACGCGCAGCTGCAAAAAGTACAGAAGCGCTACACCGATGCCGAAGCGGGTCGTTATCAGCCGCTGTTCGACCAGATCGAAAGCAACCCGCTAACCGAACCCCAGCGCACCGCCTGTGTCACCCATGAGCACAACAACCTGGTGGTCGCCGGGGCAGGCACCGGCAAAACCAGCACCCTGATCGGCCGGGCAGGCTATCTGCTGGCCAGTAACCGGGCCCAGCCGGGGCAAATTCTGATGCTGGCCTTTGCCCGCAAAGCCGCCGATGAAATGCGCGAACGGCTCAACTCACGGCTGGGGCAGAGTGCCAACGGCATCGCCAGCTTTACCTTCCATGCGCTGGGTCGCTACATCATCCAGCAGGTGGAGGGCCAGCAACCGGCGATTTCGCTGATGGCGGAAGACCCGGCCACCCGCAAAGCCTGGGTCGAAGAGTGCTTTAATCACCTGCTCAGCAGCGACGACAGCTTCCAGCAGAAAGCCCTGCATTACTTTGCCCACTATCTCTATCCAGGGCGGGACCCGTTCGATTTTCAGCACGAAGGCCAGCACAAGCAATATCTGCTGGATAACCGCATCGTCAGCCTTAAAGGCGAGACCATGGCCAGCCTGGCCGAAGCCCTGCTGGCCAACTGGCTGTTCCGCAACGGCATCGAATACTGCTACCAGCACCGCCACAGTCCGGAACAGCGCAAGCCCGATTACCGCTTCTACGAAGCCACGTTTTACCTGCCCGAACTCGACGCCTGGATCGACTATCTGCCACGTAACGCCGACGGCAAAGTGCCCCGCTGGATGAACCAGCAAGACAGCGAAGCGAACTGGGGCTGGCTGGAAACCTTCCATCAGCGTGAGCAGAACCACTGGTTATGTACCGATTACCAGCAATGGCAGCAGGGCACCCTGATCACCCGGCTGGCTGAATGGCTGCTGGGGCTGGGCGTAGAGCCTGACCCATTGCCCGGCAAAGCCGTGCTCGACACTCTGAATGAAACCGGTGCCACCAAACAGATGGCCGAACTGCTGAACGAGATGCTGGGCCGAGCCAGGGGCGGGCGGTTCAATCACACCGGCTTTGAGCCGCTGATCGAAAACGCTGACGACTCCGAACGGATGCGCGCCGCGCTGGACCTGCTCCAGCCACTGCTGGGAGCTTATCAGCAGGCGCTGGACGACGCCGGGCAGATCGACTTCGACGATATGATCAACCGCGCCATCGAACATGTGCGTAGCGGTCGGTTTCACTCACCCTGGCAGGAGATCATGGTCGATGAGTTTCAGGACATCGCCCGGCCACGGGCGGATCTGATCAGCGCCCTGCGTGAACAGCACAACAACGCCAGCCTGTTTTGCGTGGGTGATGACTGGCAGGCGATCTACCGCTTTGCCGGTAGCGACCTGACTCTGACCACCCAGTTTGCCGAGCAGTTTGGCGACACCGCCATCACCGTGCTGGATAAAACCTTCCGCTTCAACAACAGCATCGGTGCCATCGCCAATCGCTTCGTTATGAGCAACCCGGACCAGCTACGCAAAAACCTGACCACCCACAGCCAGGTCGATTTTCCTGCGGTATCCCTGTTGCGCAGCGGCTACAGCGGCAAAACCCGGCTGGAACCCATCCGCAAAGCCCTGCGCGCCCTCAGCCTGCAAGCCGAGCAGGGCAGCAGCGTTTACCTGCTGGGCCGCTACCTCTATAACCTGCCAGACCGCAGCGAGCTGGCCGAGCTCCAAACCGAGTTCAGCACCCTGCAACTGGCAGCACTGAGCATGCATGCAAGTAAGGGTAAAGAAGCCGATTATTGCGTCATCGTCGAACTGGTCAGCGGCCGTAACGGCTTCCCCTCGCAAAAAGAAAACCCGCCGCTACTCGAAGCCATGTTACCCGGGCTGGACAACTACCCCCACGCCGAAGAGCGCCGCCTGTTCTACGTCGCCCTGACCCGCGCCCGCCACCGCAGCGTACTGGTTACCGACATGACCCGGCCCTCAGAGTTCATCAGCGAGCTGCTGGACAACAACTACCCGCTGGACCTGGACAGCTTCCCCTCCAGCCTCAGCCAGCAACTGGGCCTGAGCCCTGAGTGCCCCAAATGTCAGCAAGGCAACCTGCTGGAACGCCAGGGCCGACGCGGCAGCTTCTACGGCTGCAGCAGCTATCCACGCTGCGATCACAGCGAACCGGCCTGCGGCAACTGCGGCGCGCCCATGGAACAGGACCCGGACGCAGAAGTTCGCATCTGCATGAACCCGGTCTGCCGCCACACCGAACCCAGCTGCCCAGCCTGCGGCAGCGCCATGAACCTGAGAGAAGGGCGCAACGGCGAATTCTGGGGCTGCAGCCAATACCGCCACAACGACAAAGACAGCTGCAAAGCCACCCGCCCAGGCTAACCCGACACCCGTAGCAGCTCGCTCCGCGAGCGTCCAACCCCCGCGCCAGCCCCGACGCGCATGGAATGCACTGCTACAAAAAATAACAATCTGTCCCCCATAAAATAGAAAACACTGTCCCTGATCGCTGGCATACGCCATGCTAAATCTTTATCCGCAGGCCAATTAACAACAATCCCTGCCAAAAATGGATGAATTAACGCGGCAGGCGGCAAGTGTTTGCCCGCGCCCTGAAAATGGAGTCTGTCACCATGCAGATCTTTACCGATGCGCTTTACCGCGATTACAAACCGGATGCGCTGGAGCGTTACGACCAGGCAATCACAAAAGGCCGCGAAAGTGGCGAGTCCACTCAGATCAGCAGTGAGCTGTTCAAAGATGTACTCAAAATGATCGACGAAAACCGCCGCGAATTTCGCAGTTCCGACGAAAAAGAATACGAAAAACTGGACGACGGCAACCCATACCAGGATGAAAGTCTGGAATATAGCGAGCAGGAAAAGTACAACTACAAATACGAAGTAAAACCCCAGGCAGTACAACAGGAGATTCTGCACAGCACCCTGGAAAGCAGCGATTTCAGCCCGCAGGTGACCAGCGGGAACAATCAGGCGCAGGGCAGTGAACCTGCCCAGACCAGTGTTGTGGTTGAAGACGATAGCCAGCAGACCGGTAACGACGGCTTCAGCTTCGGCGAGGTAGAATCAACCATCGTCGCAGAACGCGCGCCCTCTGCAGCCGACAGCATGCTTGGCGAAATCGCCTACAGCCAGCAGGCTGTGCCTCAAGGCAACCCAGCCTCCGACCCAACAATACCGGACGAATCCGTCACCCGGATCTGATCCCACACCGTAACGGCATACAGCGATGGCATCCGTCATCGGCTGTATGCCTGCCGCATCACTAAGTGGCTTTCTATACCAGAATCAACAACAGGAACTATAACTCCACTTGATGATTTTTTGACCACCAAACAGGAACTATATTTCTCTATATATCATTTTTCATTTCAGGCACTATAGTTCCATAAAATTATATTTTTGTGCTTTTTATGGAACGATAGGTTCAGTTATGACTTTGGATCATTTCAGTAATCAGCAGGTTTTGGTGGAGCTAGGCCAGCGCTTTCAGGCAGCCCGACTGAATGCCAATCTGTCCCGCCAGGCGCTGGCGGAGGCCGCTGGCGTCACAGACCGGACCATCAGCAACCTGGAAAAGGGCACCAAAAGCACCGGCCTGCTGAATGTTATCGCGATTCTACGAGCGCTGGGCATACTGGATCAGCTGGAGCTGTTTCTGCCGCTGCCACCGCCACGGGCCGCACAGTTGCTGGCGGACCGCAAAACCCCGCGCCAGCGCGCCTCCCGACAAAAAGCCTCCACACCACAGATAAACGACACAGCGCCCCCATGGCAATGGGGTGAGGATACGTAAATGGCCAACACCGTTGCCAGCGCCCAGGTAATGCTCTGGGGCACCCAGGTCGGCACTGTTATCTGGCATAACAGCCTGGGCTACTTCGAATATGATAAAAAACTGCTCGGCTCCGGCATCGAGCTGTCGCCGCTACAGATGCCGCTGGCCGACCGTGCTTACAGTTTTTCTGCACTGAGCCACGACACATACAAAGGTCTGCCAGGCCTGCTGGCCGACTCACTGCCCGACAAATTTGGTAACCGGCTGATCGACCAGTGGCTGGAGCGCCAGGGCAGGGCGCAAGCAGATTTCAGCCCCATCGACCGGCTTTGTTACATCGGCAATCGAGGCATGGGCGCACTGGAGTTTAAGCCATCTCAGAATCACCAGGCCGAACAATCTATGCCGCTGGAAGTCTCCGAACTGGTGGTCCTGGCCAATGACGCCCTGAGCAGCAAACAGCGCCTGTCCACCGCCCTGGGTGAGGACGACCTCACCAGAAAGCAGGCGGTGCAGCAGATCATATCCGTCGGCACCTCCGCCGGGGGCGCTCGCGCCAAAGCGGTGATCGCCTGGAACCAGACCACCAACGAAGTCCGCTCCGGTCAGGTTAATACCGACCCCGGCTTCGATTACTGGCTGCTCAAATTTGATGGCGTAGAAGAGAACCGCGACCACGAAAGCCTGGCCGACCCCCAGGGCTTCAGCATCGTCGAATACGCCTACTACCTGATGGCCAAAGCGGCTGGCATCGATATGTCGCAATGCCGGCTGTTTCACGAACATGGCCGCGCCCACTTTATGACCCATCGCTTTGACCGGCTCGACGGCGGCGAAAAACTGCACATGCAATCCCTGTGCGGGCTGGCCCATTTCGACTTCAACCAGTCCGGCGGCTATTCCTACGAACAGGCCTTCGGCGTACTGCGCGACCTGCGCCTGCCCAACCCGGCCTTCAAAGAATTCTACCGCCGCATGGTATTCAACATCATCGCCCGCAACCAGGACGACCACACCAAAAACATCAGCTTCCTGATGGACAAACGCGGCCAGTGGCGGCTATCTCCAGCCTACGACATCACTCACTGCAACGGCCAGGGCTGGACTCGCCAGCACCAGATGACCGTGAACGGCAAACAGGACAATTTCACCCTGGATGACCTGATCGCCACCGCACGCCACGGCGACCTCAGCCGCAGCACCGCCCTGGGCATCATTAACGAGGTACTCAACGCCGTAAAACAATGGCCAACATTCGCCAGCCAGGCAGGGGTGCCGGATATAGCCCCCGGCGGCAACCCGGACCACAGCTGGCAGGAAGCCATCGGCCAGGACCACCGCACCCAGTGGTAATTTCAAATATCAACCACCCGATAAGACCGACGCCCTTGTGGGACCTGTGTCCCCACCGGGAAGCTTTTGCTCTTAATACTGCCAAATGGATACAAAAAACATTAAGTTACAGCCATATATCATTGTTTTACAATATATAAAAACCCAAGAGCGCAGATCCCAGATGCACGACCTACCACCGGCCATTCCGTTGTTCGACGCCGTCGATCTGCTGGAAGAGAGTAACGCCAGCGTCAACCAGCACATCGCCAGCATCACCCTCAATCAGGTTCACGACGCCGCCATGCTCTACGAGCTGGCTGTCGACTGGCTACTGGAACAGCGCTACAGCGAGAACAACTACAAAAGCTACCGCAGCGAACTGACCACCTTTCTGCACTGGGCCTTCGTCGCCGAAGGTGTCAGCGTGGCCGACATCGACCGCCGGGTACTCAATCGCTACATCGAATACTGCATGGCACCACCCACAGAACTGATCGGCTACCGCAACGTGCCCCAGTTCAGGCTCGACAAACAGCTGGGCGAACGGTTACCGAACCCACTATGGCGGCCATTCCTGGGCAAAAAAGAGCAGGGCATGGAGCAGCCATACCGCATTACCGACAAAGCGCTGAAAACCAAACTGGCAATCCTGTCCTCTTTCTTCAGCTACCTGATCGACCTGGACTACACCGAACGCAACCCGGCCATGATGCTGATGAGAAATGGCCGCTTTAAATCCGGCCAGCAACGGCTGATCAGCGGCGAAGACGACGCCGACATCAAAGCTTTCAGCGAACTGCAATGGTCTTACGTAATCAGCAGCGCCGAACAGCTGGCCGACGATCAGCCCGACCAGCATGAACGCACCCTGTTTATGATCAGCCTGCTGTACAGCTGCTACCTGCGCATCTCCGAAATCGCCGCCCGGCCCGGCTTCGCCCCGATCATGGGCCAGTTCCGCCGCGACAGCAAAACCGGGGTCTGGGGCTTTCACATCCCGCGCAGCAAAGGCGGTAAATCCCGCACCGTTGCCGCCTCCAACGCCTTGCTCAAAGCCCTCAAACGCTACCGCAGCCACCTGGGCCTCAGCACACTACCGGCCCCCAAAGAAGAAATCCCGCTGTTCACCCGCCACCGCGCCGCCAGCCATGGCCGCGATGCAGGCCTGCGCAACGCCAACCTGGGCATTCGCCAGCTACGCGAACAGATCTACCTGCTGTTCAACCACGCCGCCAACCTGGCCGCCGATGACGGCTTTGATCAGGACGCCCAAGAAATGCGCCAGATGACCCCCCACAGCATCCGCCACACCGGCATATCCCACGACATCAACCTCAACCAGCGCCCACTGTCCCACGTCCAGGCCGACGCCGGACACGACAGCATCGACACCACCTCCCAATACCTCCACACCAGCCGGGTAGAGCGACACCAGAGCGCCGCCGCCAAACCCATGGACAGACTGAAGGGCAGTTACGAAACATAAAAGCACAAAATACGTTTTCTGTATTTTTTGTATCAGACCGCTTACCGAAACCTCCCCCAAAGGTCCAAGCTCATCCAAACCAACGGAACTCCAGCCCCAAAACCCGGTCACCCACACCAAAGCAGCCAATCTTTGTGGGACCGGCGTCCCACCGGGACGCTATTACTCCGCCCTGAACCAGACAGACACTCAAAATATAAAAAGGACCCCCACCATGCGCAACATAACTCTCAGCCTCACCACCCTGGCCCTCACTGCAACCCTGGCCGCCACTGCCCAGGCTGACAACCACAGCAATACAACCCGCGACAACGGCATGATCACCCTCAAAAGCCACCACAGCGTCAGCAAAACTGCCGACCGACTGGAAGCCGTACTCAACGCCAAAGGCATGACCGTATTCACCCGCATCGACCACGCCGCCGGTGCAAAAAAAGTTAACAAACAACTACGCCCAACCCAGCTGGTCATCTTCGGCAACCCCAAAGTCGGCACCCCATTAATGCAATGCAGCCAGACCACCGCCATCGACTTGCCACAAAAAGCGCTGATCTGGCAGGACAAAGCAGGGGACGTCTGGTACGGCTATAACAAGCCCAGCTACCTGAAACAGCGCCACAACATAAAAAGCTGCAACGCCGCGCTGGGAAAAATTGAAAACGCTCTGGCCAAATTCGCCAACGCCGCCACTAAAGCCGAATAACACCACCCAGCAAACCGACTCCTACCGATCCCGAGCGGGCCAGCCAGGTACTGGCCCTGCTGCAGGAACCCGGCATCCAGGATGAGCTGAGCATTGGCCGTATGCGTGACGCCTTTGCCGACCAGCTATTCCCCGGCTTCTCCACCATCCAGACCCATACCCGCTATCTGATCATTACCGCCACCAGACAATAATGCACAAAGCACTCTAACTTGCTGAAAGTCTGGCGCTTAACGCCAGCCTGACCAGGCACCCCGAAGAAGTCAGGGAAAAGGCATCACCGTGAGCCATAACACACCATTCTCCATCCAGATCTTCGCTGCCAACGGCGACCCGGACGACCTGCGTATTATCGAGCCGAAGTGAAATAACGGGATGAGTTCAGCCAGACCAGCGCGTATCTGCTTCTGGGGCCAGACAGCAGCGGGGAGGGTGAGTGACGCTACATCGGTGAAGGTGACCCTGCATTACCACGACTGGAAAGCCATTACCGGGAAAAGGAGTTTACGCCACAGAGGGATACTGACCACAGGCCGGGAAACCACCTGAGAGTTCGTGGCTCACAAAGGCGCGCAGATCAGCAATAAAGAAACACCATCTCTAGACAACGGCATCCACAACCAGCGCCAGAAGCTTATCGACAACGGTATTATCAACTGCCACACAACACCCTGAACCCTGATTACGGTTTCAGCTCAGCTTAAACGACTACCATCGTCATCATGGGACGGCAGGCAAATGGCAGAACAGAGCGGCAGAACCAGCACGACACCACGCTGAAAGCGATACAGGAAGTTCAGATAAGCAAAAAACTAATTATAATTCAGAATATTAAGAAGCTTTCTTAATGTTAAATCAGAGCCATAGATCAGGTAAAAACTAACCGTAGGAGCCAGCTTGCTGGCGACCCTGATCAGCTGAAACACTGGCCTGACAGGACGCTGACAACTGAAATCAGCACCCGGAAAGGCCTGTGAAAAGCACAACTAAGTACAAAATACATATTATATAAATAAAATACGATCATTAAAGACCCTTCATTGCAGCACAGACACCACCGGAACGAACCCTGGCAGCGGTAAGACACTCATACCGTAGTAATTCATTCCGTAAAACGACACATAGCGGAACGATGAATTCCACTCAAAAGGCTGGATTTCCCGAATCGCCAACAGACCGACTCCTGCAGAGACACCTGACAAGCAGATCACTGGGGCCAGATCTCACATTCGAGAAGCTCACGGCCAAAAACTCAGCGCAGAGCCGAAACAGGTCGATATCTCACATAAGACAGCACTCAGCCCGCAAAGTAGAAATCTTCGCAACTCTCCGTACGCGGTGACCACAAAGCAGCCAATCCTTAAATCCTGAACACCAGGCTGGCACGGAAAGAGCACCCAAAACCCAGAATGACGAAATACTGACAACTAAAACAGAGAAAACAATACAGGGGCAGGTATTTCCATATCCTTTATTTAACATAATATACATTATGAGAAGTTAAATATTGCCGTGTTTTTCAACCCAAGAGACCTCAATGGTCACCTTTACAGGCCGCGCACTCAGGCCAGCCAAAGACCCTCAGCCAGAAGCTTATCAGACTAAACCTCTATGCCTCTGACACACCGTGCAGCCAGACGCGTTAGCACTCAGCCCATTCAAAACACATAGCTGCGCACGAGGCTGACCTCGCCCACCGATCCAACAACTGAGCAATCCACAAATATAAAGACCAGGCATCACATCAGCCCAGAGCCAAGACCTCAAACCAGAGCTCCTGGCTGGAAGGACATAAACACATCCAGATATGCACAAACACGGCAGCTCCAACAGCAACATGAACAATGTCAGACAGCCTATTTTCCCCCTGAGTTGCACAGACTACAAAAGCGTGCCGGTAGCGCCGACCAAGAACGAACGCAACCTTTCATAGAGATACCCAAGACCATCCTGATATCCATGCGCAAGTGAAAATAAATAAAAAACCAACATACACAGACTCATTCGAGTAGCCGAAAGCAGCCAGCTTTGCCGACCTGACGGTGAAGATAAGCTTTGGGCAGTTTTGGCGTGTTTTAAGGCTAATAACAAGCAATCCAACGAAACGCAGCATGAAAAACAACCAATAGGCCTCTGCTGCAGACCCGGCAGCTGGGTTCAACACCACCGATCAGACGGTAAACCGTACTGTATAAACGCACATCTACTCAACCGGAAAAGACATGCACTAACGCCTTAACGCGCCGTGAGCCGTGAGCCGTGAGCCGTGAGCCGTGATTATTTAAAGATTAGCCACTTAGAAACAATGAATTAGAAGAGCTACTTGCGAAGAAGGATGACATGATGCCGATAATGCTATTTATCGGCATAAGGGATATATCACATGAAGCCTGTATCATTCAGTACAAGCTACGACAACCTTGTGAAATAAAGCTGCTGGCACAGCCTCACAAACGCCAGCACAGATCGACAGTCAACCAGCACTCAGGCATGAAAAACAGGCACCTGAGCCTCCTGGTAGCTACACAACTGGGCAGGATAAACCTCTATAACCTCATCTGTTTTATCAGACTGCACAATAAAACGTTGAGAACCTGATGCACCGTTCATTTTGGCCAGCACCTGATATGGATGCTTTGCCAACAACTGGAGTCGGTTATTGCGATGCAAATCCCCTTCCAGCATGATCAGATCACCAATATCAATTTCACGCCAAAGCATATCCGCTGCAACAAGCGCGTCGACAACTTCTTTTGCAGGATCATTCATAGGAACCCCCTAAAGCAACTATAGAGGGTTAGAGCGGATCAAGCCTCAACAATTCCATTTCTAATGGCCATATGGACAATTTCTGCGTTACTGGCCACATTTAGCTTACGAAAAATATTGGCGCGATGGGCATGTACAGTCTTAGGGCTCAGACTCATAGCCCGGGCAATATCCGCCACACTCACACCTTCAGCAAGCTGAGAAAACACCTGAAACTCACGCCGCGTCAGCTGCTTTACCGGATCCTGACTAACATCTGGTAGTTCAACACCCGCAGAGAGATAACGACGCCGCGCATACACTTCACGGATTGCCTTGCCCAGCTCCTCAGGGGCAGACCGCTTGGTCATAAAACCCTGAGCACCCGCCTGCAGCACATGGGAAGGAAAAGAACCACCCTCCTTCCCCGTCAGCACCAGCACCCGCGCGCTATCATCAAAACAGCGGATGCGGCGTAACGCTTCAAGACCACCATTAGCCTGCGATTGAACCTCTTCAGCCTCCTGCTCAAACCCCGTCGGCATCACCAGATCAAGCACAACAACATCCGGCAGATGCTGACGGAACAACTCAAACGCCTCACGGCCAGTCTCGGCCTCGGCGACAACCTCCATATCGAGCTCGGACTCAAGCAGACGCAGGAAACCTACTCTGACCAGAGGGTGATCATCAACAAGCATTACACGGATTTTTGGGTCCATCAGGGCGCCTAACAATTAATTTTAATATATGATTTCTTAGATTTATCGCTTGGAACGCAAAGATTATGCGAACAGATGCACATAAAATCAAACCTTAGCATGGGCTATCAAGCACCTCTACACCACGGTAAACCCCTTCAGCTTCCAGCGCCAACGCCGCTGCCGACGCAATATCATCATCTTTTATCCCAACCGGTACAGCAACCAGCTCGTCGCTATAGCCTATCAACTGAATACCCTCAGCCTTGCAATAGCCAAGCACCTTCTCCAGCGCCCGAACAACAGTGATCTGCTTATCACTCAACTGATCCGTAGCCGCCGCTACGCGCTGCTTACTGGTCAACTGTCGGATAACATAACCATCTGAATCCAGTAACTGCAGCGCCAACCCGGCACGGCGCGTCCGGGTTATCGCTGAGCGTGCCACCTGAAATACAGATTCGGAACGACAGCACAACACATCATCCAGCTCACACCGGCCAAGTGTCGCAACGACCGCCTCGTAATCTGTCGAGTCATCTAGATAAATATCCATAAAACAACGCCTTAATAAGCAGTATTAAAGCTGATTGATATCCGGATCAATAACATCCTTAATATCCACCTGATAACGCTGCAGGGATCGTTGGGATTCTTCATAACGCACATCCTGCTGCGCTATCACCAGCTCAAGACCATGCTGACGCTTAAGCGCATCCTGTTCAACCTCATAACGCTCGCGCCGTAGCTGAGAATTTTCATTTTCCAGCTGTGCGACCCTGGTACCAAATTGCTCAAGCGCGCGATCCTTCACTTTTACATCAACCTTCAGCTGTATAAGCTCATCACTATATTCAACCTTAGGAATATCACTCAACTTGTTATTTTTTAACAATATCTTTTGCTGCTTAAGCTCACGTTTCAAGTCCGCATTACCACCTGTCAGCGCTATCACATCAGACTCAAGTTCACGTACCCGCCGCTCCTGATCTCGACGCTCAACCATCAACAGTTCATTTTCCTGCATCAGCCGCTCATTATGACTACGTAATACACCCGCCTGCTGAAACGCTTCTTGCGCCTGCAATTGAACTTCATCGCTTTGCGCCTGTAACTGAGCCGCATACTGCTGACTTTGCTCTTTAAAGCTCCTCTCCGCGTAGCCCAGCGCCTGCTGCCAGAGTTTTTGCGCCACGTCAGACACCGGCTCAGGCAGACCCGGCACACTACGCTGGTCTTTCATTCGCTGGCCCAACTGCTGCCACCAGTCACCCAGCGCTTTATTTATAGTTGATATTGAACCACTGCCCAGCTGCTCGCGAATCTTCTGCTGTGTTGGCCGCACCCCCTGTTCCAGCAGTTGGTCAGCCGCACTAAATACACGCTCGTAAGTATTACTTGGCCTGGGCATATTAATCTCCTTTAATACATATCAAATGATATGTATTTCCAATTGAATACCCCTATTTTAGAGCACACTTGCAAAAACATTAACCCACATACGCAATCTGTACAGGTAACATCAATAAAACACATGTCAAAAACAACCAGCAACCGTATTTTGGCGCATCAAGCTGAAGATCGCCAATCAACTCCAAACGGCAACCAAAAGGAAGTAGATAACAACCAGGCCTGTAAGACACACCAGCGATCATAAAAGTGCGCTTTGCCTTACCGCAAAAAACGGAAACATGCTGATGGATTAGTGCTATGCGGATAAGGAGGTATAAGGGGAAAGTTTGATAATCAGAAATGGAGGCTGGAGTCGGAATCGAACCGGCGTTAACGGAGTTGCAGTCCGCTGCATGACCACTCTGCCATCCAGCCCATTTTTCAAAACCTTACAGTAAATTGGAGCGGAAAACGAGATTCGAACTCGCGACCCCGACCTTGGCAAGGTCGTGCTCTACCAACTGAGCTATTTCCGCTTCGCTGTAAGTGGGGCGTATTATAGAGCGCTGGCTTTTAGTGTCAACACTCTACTTGAAACTATTTTCAAATTATTCTGTTTATTTTTTAAGCAGTTAGATGTCTTTTACCAGTTCCGGCCAGGCCGCTTTTAGATACTCATACATCGACCACAGGGTCAGGCCTGCTGCAACATACAATGCAGCAATACCCGACCACCCCAGCGTACTCCAGGGGTCTGCAACCACCAGCAACAGAATTGCCAGCATCTGCAGGGCAGTTTTCACCTTACCCACATAAGACACCGCCACACTGGCGCGTTTACCCAGCTCGGCCATCCACTCACGTAGTGCAGAAATCACAATCTCACGGCCAATAATCACCACCGCAGGCAGTGTCAGCCAGGGCGTAGAGTAGCTATCTACCAGCACCACTAACGAAACGGCCACAATCAGCTTATCTGCAACCGGGTCCAGAAAAGCACCAAAAGGCGACATCTGGTCCAGTTTACGGGCCAGGTAACCGTCAAACCAGTCAGTGACTGCCGCCAGACAAAACACACTGCCGGCCACCAGCGCACTCCACTCAAACGGCAGATAATAAATCACAACAAAGACAGGGATCAGAACAATACGCAGCAGCGTCAAAATATTCGGGATGGTCATATAAAATGCTTTTCCAACAACGCTTCGCGCTTAAGACTCGGGGTGTAACGCAGCATAGATATCCTCTGCAAGCGTCCGGCTAATGGTAGAGACTTTGGTAATTTCTTCAATACTGGCCCGCTCAATTGATGCAATTCCGCCAAAATGACGTAGCAATTCACGTCGTCGCTTAGGGCCAACCCCTGGAATTTCTTCGAGTTTTGACTGTTTTCGCGCCTTACCTCGCCGGGCGCGATGGCCGGTAATCGCAAAACGGTGAGCCTCATCACGAATGTGCTGTACCAGATGCAATGCAGATGAGTCACCCGCCAGCGTTATCTCGTCGCCACTATCTCCCAGTATCAGCACTTCCAGCCCGGCCCGTCGACTAGGGCCTTTCGCCACACCCACCACCAGCACCTCGGTAATCTGTAGTTGCTCCAGCACTTCCAGCGCCTGAGTCACCTGACCTTTACCCCCATCGATCAGCAGGATATCCGGCAGTTTACCCTCACCTTTTTTCAACCGGGTATAGCGACGTTCCAGTGCCTGGTGCATGGCTGCATAGTCATCACCACCGGTAATCCCTTCAATATTGAAAGTCCGATAGTCCGTTTTCAACGGTCCGTTACGGTCAAACACCACACAGGAAGCGACTGTCGCCTCACCCGAACTATGACTGATATCGAAACATTCCAGCCGTCCTGGCAAGCTGTCCAGCCCGAGTACCTCCTGCAGCGCCAGAAAGCGGTTATACACATTTTGTTTGTTGGCCATATGGGCCACCAGCTGCTGCTCGGCGTTGGTCTGCGCCAGTCGCTGCCAGCCCGCACGTTCACCACGCACGCTATGACTGACTGACACCTTGCGCCCGCGTCGCTGTGTTAGCGCCTCTTCCAGTACGGCCTGGTCATCCAGAGCAAAACTGACGACCACCTGATTGGGGATTTCACGCTGGGAGCCGAAATACCATTGCCCCAGAAAGGCCGACAGAATATCGCCCTCACTATCCTCGATCGACACCTTAGGATGCACTGCCTTACTGCCAATCACCCGACCCGCACGGACAAACAGCATATGCAGCGAGACTCCACCAGGCTGCATCGCAACACCAAACACATCAGCATCGCCGCTCATACCGGTAACGTACTGCTGCTCCTGCACAATCTGCAGGCTGCTGATCTGATCGCGATAGACCGCCGCTTTCTCAAACTCCAGTGTCATTGAGGCCTGCTCCATCGCCTCGCCCAGCTCCTGCATAATGGCGTTGTTCTTACCTTCCAGAAACATGGTGGCGTGACGGATATCGCTGGCGTAATCCTCTTTTGAAATCAGAGTTTCAACACAAGGCCCACTACAGCGGTTAATCTGATATTGCAGACAGGGCCGGGAGCGATTCTTGAAAAAAGCATCTTCGCATTGACGAATCCGAAATACTTTCTGCAGCAGATTCAGGCTTTCACGTACCGCACCACCATTGGGAAATGGGCCAAAATAACGCCCGCCTTTACGCCGGGCGCCGCGATTAAACCGCACCGCCGGATAGGCATCCTTATCCGAGACAAAAATATAGGGATAGGACTTATCATCACGCAGCAGAATATTGTACGGCGGCCGCTCGTTCTTGATCAGGTTCTGTTCCAGCAACAGCGCTTCGGTTTCGCTATGGGTAACCGTCACCTGCACGTCGGCAATTTTCGCCACCAGCGCCTGGGTTTTAGTACTCAACCCCGTCGTGCGGAAGTAACTGCTAACGCGATTTTTAAGGTTCTTGGCCTTACCGACATACAGAATTTTGCCAGTGGCATCGTACATCTGATAGATGCCGGGACGGCGGGTTAATTGCGCCAGAAACGCAGCGGCATCAAAACTAATTTGGGTATCAGTCATCAAAAACAGCAGACTCAGACAACAGGTTCAGGCCCCATAAGGTGCCAACGGAATCAGGACAGGTTCAGACGAGTCGCCTTACTGGCATCCATATGAATATGGGTCGCTTCCTGGTGAATACGTTCCACCCCTTCCAGCGTGGCATCCGTAATCCCGGCCCCACGCGAGAGCGCAACTTCAAGATAAACACCGATCTCAGCATAGTAATAGATACGGGCATTAAAGCTTTGTGCGCGTTTGAGCTTAGCCAGCGAGATCATCGCACCGTTAACAAGGATATTATTGATATCTGTTTCAGACATCATAGGATGGCGCTCTAACGGGTCGCTCTCGGATATAAGGGGCTGATGATGTAGAGGTCGGTTCATGCCATGGGTTCCCGTTATAATTGATACAGATAAACAATGCCCAATACTTTACGGGGATGCCTCGCCCTTGCCTAGCCACTGCACGACGAATTGCTATGCCAATCTGCACCGCTGGCTACTAAAACAGCCCATGCTGATGAACACTCATGCACCGCTCAACGGCCTGAAAGCTCTGCAACAAATGACGACGACCCCGCTGGCTAAGCCATTCTCTGCATCGCCCGCCACATCACAACTGGGCACGTACTATGAGCAGATGGTAAAGCACTACCTGATGGCCTGTACTGACATTATTGATGTACGGAGCAATATCCAGGTATTCAATCAACAGCGCACCATTGGCGAGTTCGACTTTCTCTGGCTTGATCACCGTTATGAGTGCCATCACATGGAGTGCGCAATCAAATTCTACCTCTGTGATGGCCCGGCTACTGAGCTGGCTAGTTTTGTCGGGCCCAATCGCCATGATAGCCTGGCGCGTAAGTGGCTTCATATGACACAAAAGCAGATTCAGCTCAGTACAAAGGCCGCCGGGATATCCGCCTGTGAACAATTGGGGTTTCCCATCCCACGCCACCAGCATCTGTTAATCCAGGGGTATCTGTTTTACCCATGGCACCAGACCATGATTGCCCCGGCAGCGCTACACCCGGCAATTAACCCACAGCACAACCATGGCTGGTGGCTGCATCAGCATAAACGCGACCAGCTGACCTCAAACAATAGCCATCAAAGCCTTGCTCTGCAGATTCGTGACAAGCCCGACTGGCTACTGAACTGGAATAAGCCACCGCAAACAGAGAACAACGCGGTTGAGCAGAGACTGGCACAGGCTACAGGGCCCATACTGGTTAGCAGGCTAGCGCAGGATAATGAAGGGAACTGGCAGGAAGTCGATCGAGGGTTTGTGGTGCCGGATAACTGGGGCGCGTCGCCAGAGCCATGATGACACCTGACAACGCACTCACAGCAACTTAACGCTGTTCGCTTGCCGCCGCTTTTGCTGCGTCTTCTGCCATAAACTTGCGCATGTACTTAACGCCAACAACAACGATAGCGACACAGCCGATAACAACAGCCATGCTTGGGATGAAAGAGATCAGAGCGTACTTATCCATAGAACCGTCCTTTAAAAGACATCGATCATTATAGGTATGGGTATAACGGCGCTGATTTTATAGAGGCTAGCTATACACTGTCCATAGTTGACCGGACGATTGGTCGAAGGATAAGCAATGATTTTCTATTTTCAGACGCCTCACCTCCCCTGAATCTATCCCCAAAAGGGACTTCACTTTCAGGGGCAGAGGCTTAGATCATCAGTCTTCGTCACGTTCCAGTCGCGCGACCAGGCTGGAGGTATCCCAGCGATTTCCGCCCATTTTCTGTACCTGAGCGTAGAACTGATCCACTAGAGCAGTGACCGGTAACTGAGCACCGTTGTTACGGGCTTCATCCAGGGTGATACCCAGATCTTTACGCATCCAGTCGACGGCAAAGCCAAATTCAAATTCGTTATCGAGCATGGTCTGATGGCGGTTCACCATTTGCCAGGAACCTGCAGCACCGTGCTGAATCACATCAAACAGCCCTTCGGCATCCAGCCCCGCGCGCTTGGCAAAATGCACACCTTCGGCCAGACCCTGCACAATACCCGCGATACAGATCTGATTAACCATCTTGGCCAGCTGACCTGAACCGGCCTCGCCCAGCAGCTTGATCGCCTTACCGTAGGCCAGCATCACCGGCTCACAGTGGGCGAATGTGTCTGTATTACCGCCCACCATAACGCTCAGTGCACCGTGCTCAGCACCCGCCTGGCCACCGGACACCGGTGCATCCAGAAACCCCAGCCCTTGCTCCACCGCCAGGGTGGCCAGCTCACGGGCAACATCAGCAGACGCCGTGGTATGGTCCACCAGCGTAGCGCCAGCATTCATCCCCTTAAAGGCACCGTCTTCACCCAGTACAACCTGGCGCAGATCATCATCATTACCGACACAGCTGAAGACAATCTCAGCACCGGCTGCAGCCTGGGCTGGCGTTGCTGCCCAGTTACCGCCATAGGTATCAACCCATGCCTGCGCTTTGCTGGCAGTACGGTTAAAGACCGTGACATCATGACCTGCACGCTGCAGATGCCCCGCCATTGGAAATCCCATTACACCCAGGCCAATAAACGCTAGCTTCATCTGACTCTTCCTGATTGAACATATGATTTGAATGGCGCTCAGTCTAGCGCCCTTTACGCGACGGTAACAGAATCAGCTTTTTGGCTGCAAGCACAGTACAGTCAGCCATGTCTGGGCGCCTGTACCGGTGCAGATCCCCCCGGTCTGTACTGCTTTGCCATACCTGACAAACCAACACCCATGCAATCACGCTGCACTGTCGCTATGATGGCCCCAGTCCAACCAGGATCCATCATGCGTATAAGGAGCCTTTCATGCGCCCTCTGATTGTCGCCGCCCTGCTGGCGTTGAGCACGCTATTCACCCCGACCGCTAATGCAGATACCGAGCTCTATCAGCTGTCATTTGAAAATACCGAGCAGCAACCGGTCAGTCTGAGCCAGTTTAAAGGCAAGATTGTACTGTTGAACTTCTGGGCCACCTGGTGCCCACCCTGCGTCAAAGAAATGCCGACCATGGAGCGCCTGCGTCAGCACTTTACCGGCCAGCCGTTTGAGATTGTGGCGATTAATGCCGGGGAACCGGGCGCGAAAGTGGATACGTTTCTGGCAGAGATGAAAAGCAAGGGTCATCCGCTGACATTCCCTGTCCTGCTTGATGAGAAAGGCCGGAGCTTTCGTGAGTTTGGCCTGCGCGGCCTGCCGATGAGCTTTATTTTCGGTAAAGACGGCGAGCTGATTGAAACAATCGGAGGTGGTGTGGAGTGGGACTCTGCAGCAAACATCAGCAAGATTGAAGGATTACTGAAAAACTGACCCTTGTTTCAGCACGCTCCGCGCGCGTCAGGCCCACTACGGGCCCAGGACGCTCACGGAGTAAGCTGCTACAGGACTAGCGATACGCCGCCGTCGCAGCTGCACCTGCAACACCGGTATTAATGGCAATACCCTGGCTGACCAGTGAATTTTCCAGCGCTGTCAGACACAACATCACATTACGCTGAGTGCAGGCAGCCCCCATCAAACCGATACGCCAGGTTTTACCGGCCAGCGCACCCAGGCCCGCACCAATTTCCAGGCTGTAATCGTTCAGCAGCTGACTGCGTAAAGCAGCATCGTCAACACCGTCGGGGATCAGCACAGAATTAAGTTGCGGCAATCGGCACGCTTCATCCACCAGCAAACCCAGACCCATCGCTTCCAGGCCGGCTTTCAGTGCCTGATGGTGGCGATCATGACGCGCCCAGGCATTTTCCAGCCCTTCATCCTGCAGCATAACCAGCGATTCATGCAGCGCATACAGCGTATTAACCGGTGCCGTATGGTGGTAAGCACGCTTGGCACCACCGCCCCAGTACCCCATCACCAGCTTCTTATCCAGGAACCAGCTTGGCACCAGCGTCTTACGCGCCTGAATCACTTCAATTGCACGCTCACCAAAGCTGACCGGTGAAATCCCCGGCGGAGCAGACAGACACTTCTGCGTACCAGAATAAATGGCGTCAATGCCCCACTCATCCACTTTCAGCTCAATACCACCGAGCGAAGTCACCGCATCAACAATGCTCAGGCAACCGTAGTCACGCGCCAGGGCGCAGATCGCCTGAGCATCAGAACGTACACCGGTCGAGGTTTCAGCATGGACAAAGGCTACCGCTTTGATGTCACCATGCTGCTCAAGTGCAGCTTTTACCTTGGCCACATCAACCGGGGTACCCCAGGCATCTTCCACCATGACCGCTACGCCACCAAAGCGCTCAACGTTCTCTTTCATACGGCCACCGAACACACCGTTCTGGCAGACAATCACCTTGTCACCCGGCTCCACCAGGTTAACAAAGCAGGCTTCCATCCCGGCAGAACCCGGCGCAGACACCGGCATCGTCAGCTCGTTTTCCGTCTGGAAAGCGTATTTGAGCATCTGTTTAATCTCATCCATCATCTGGATGAATTGCGGGTCCAGATGACCGATGGTTGGCCGTGACATTGCCGCCAGTACTCGGGGGCTGACATCAGACGGACCAGGCCCCATCAGGGTGCGAACAGGTGGGTTAAATGAACGAATCATTGTGCGATTCCTTTTCCCTTGAAAGTGATTAGATTGGAATAGTTATTATTGGATATTAATCCGCTGTCCACGCTACACGCCTTTCGACCTCAGCGGGATTATTCCAGCGCCTCGCTATGCTTTAGTGTCAATAAAAAGCCACTAATACTGCAGATGCAAAAACGCCCGGCTGCAGTGTAACCACATTCCGGGCGTTTGAGGCAATGGCCAGTTCTCGACCACTGAGGTGTCCAGCCGTATCCGTTACAGCGTTTCGACGATTGCCATAATCATCTGGGCAGAGTGCTTACCGGCAATTGGCAGGAACTCTTCGAAGGACAGGTTAGACTCTTTGCCCGCAATATCAGACAACGCACGGATCACAAGGAATGGTACCTGGAACTGCACACAGGTCTGCGCAATTGCCGCCGCTTCCATCTCCACCGCCTTCATTTGCGGGAAGGTCTCACGGGTGTTAGCCACACGCACCGGATCATTCATAAAAGAATCACCGGTGGCGATCAGGCCACGCACGGTCTTCATCCCTTCCATACGTGCAATACACTGCTCAGCGGTGGCTGCCAGGTGCTCATCCGGGATAAACGCAGCAGGCTGGCCAGGCACCTGACCTGGCTCATAACCAAAGATAGTCACATCAACATCGTGGTGCCGCACTTCACTGGAGATCACCACATCGCCGACATTCAGCTCAGGATCAAAGCCACCGGCAGAACCGGTATTGATCACGCAATCCGGCTTGAATTCCTGTAATAGCAGCGCCGTACCGATCGCCGCGTTTACCTTACCAATACCGGATTTGAGCAAGACAACCTGATGACCGTGCAACGTGCCGGTAAAAAACGAATAGCCCGCAATCGTGGTGTCTTCACGCCCCTCCAGCGAAGCTTTAAGCAGCTCCACCTCTTCATCCATTGCACCGATGATACCTACTTTCAGGTGGTCACCTGCGGCCAGCTTTACTGCCAGTGTCTGAGCGTCTGTCATTGCCTTGTTTAACCTTAGAATACTGTGTGAGTTATAAGATCAGACTGTCTTCGCAGCCTTAACCCTGTAAAGCGCTAGCATACGAAATTTACGGGCCCGAGCATACGGCCATCCACGGTAAATCCGTTGTTTCACGGGCTTTCTTCTGTCTGCAGCTCGAGTGCCGCTTCTTCTTCCGTTTCCTGCTCACTCTGCAACGGCATAACGCCGATCCGCGTCTGTACTGTCGGGTAGCAATCCTGCCAGCCGAACGGCTGCAGCAGCTGGTCCACCTCAGGGGCAACCGGAGCTTTCAGGGTGATATGTTCGCCCGTTAACGGATGATGGAAACTCAGCTCCGTGGCCATCAACAGCAAACGCTGCAGGCCAAAGTTGTCACGCCACAACGTATTATGACGACCATCACCGTGCTTGCTGTCCCCTACAATCGGATGAAAGATGTGCTTCATATGTCGACGGATCTGATGCTTACGGCCGGTATGGGGCTTGCACTCCACCAGGCTATACCGTGCCGCCGGGTATTGGCCGATCGGAATCGGCAACTCAACGGTCGCCAGCCGACGGTAAGCCGTCACCGCATCCTGAGCCGGTTTGTCCTGACGAGTACGGCGATCATCCTGTTTATCATATTTAAGCTTGAGGGCATGATCGATCACGTCCTCTTCATCGGCATAACCGCGCACCACGCACAGATACGTCTTGCGTACCCGGCGTTCTGCAAACGCCTCATTCATCAGTCTGGACGCTTCTTTCTGCTTACCGAACAGAATCACGCCTGAGGTTGCCCGGTCCAGCCGATGGATGGTGTGTACCGTGGCACCGTTCAGATAACGTTTGATCATCCCCACACAGTGCGGTGTACGGCGCGGCGCAATCCAGCTGGGGTGAACCAGCAAGCCAGACGGCTTGTTAACAGCGATCAGGGCATCATCCTCATAGAGGATATCCAGCTCGGCTGGCAGGGGGAGTTCAGACATGCAGATACTCTTTGGGGGCGGTGAAAATAGCCTCTCAGAGGCACGGTTCATTAAAAAAGCGCAATTTTACCCTGCTACCTGGATAAAGTATTGAACGAACACTTGAAAAATCTGCCAAAATCACCATAAATAGCGGTAATTAAACACGATTCCCGAGGATAACCATGCGTAATGTAAAGGCATACACGGAAACGCAGCAGGCATCGCTGCTTTCTACCAACAAGATGATTCGCAACACTTACATGTTGCTGGCCATGACGATGGCGTTCTCCGCCTTCACCGCGATTGTCTCCATCATCGTAGAGCCACCGCGTTTCACCTCTATCATCACCATGCTGATCAGTTTCGGCCTGCTGTTCGTACTGCACAAAAAACAGAACAGCGCGATGGCCTTGCCACTGGTATTCGCTTTTACCGGCCTGCTGGGTTTTGGTCTGGGGCCAATGCTGAACAGCTATCTGGGACTGGCCAACGGTGCTGAGATCGTCGGTACGGCGCTGGGCATGACCGCACTGACCTTTATCGGCCTGTCTGCTTACGTCCTGACAACCCGTAAAGACTTCAGCTTCATGGGCGGCTTCCTGGCGGCGGGCATGATTGTGATGCTGATCGCCATGGTTGCGCTGCTGGTACTGCCGATGTTTGGCGTGAATGTGGGCCTGGCCCATATCGCCTTCTCTGCGATGATGGTGCTGCTGATGGCCGGTTTCATCCTGTATGACACCAGCAATATCGTTAACGGCAATTACGATAACTACATCATGGCGACTGTCAGCCTGTACCTGAACATCTATAACCTGTTCATCAACTTGCTGGTACTCACCGGTTTCCTGAGCGACGACTAAGCCGTCGTAACGCTCTGAGCGCATCCTGCGGGATGCTGCGCCGAAACCCCGCTCTCTGTTAAGATGGCGGGGTTTTCTTTTAATACGATAAAAGTGTCAGGCAGTATGATTTTCTCAATTGTGGTTCAGGGTGCTCCACACACCCAGCAGAGCGCAGAAAGCGCATTGCGTTTTGCCCGTGCCGTGCTGGCTCAGGGGCATCAGATCTACCGGGTCTTCTTCTCTGGCGACGGTATTCATAACGGTTCTGCGCTGGCGACACCGCAACAGGACGAGAGTCATGTGGTGGCAGGCTGGCAAGCCCTGGCCCGTGACCACCAGCTCGACCTGGTGGTCTGCATCGCTGCCGCCCTGCGCCGTGGCGTGATGGATGCCGGTGAAGCCAAACGGCACGACAAGTCACAGCACAACCTGGCCGAGGGTTTTACCCTGTCCGGGCTGGGCCAGCTGACCGATGCCGCCCTGAACTCTGACCGCGTTATCACCTTCGGCAGCTGAGACCCTGACAATGAGCGAGCTATCCTTCCTGATCATCAACCGTCGTGCGCCCTATGCCAGCAACCAGGCCCGCGAAGGGCTGGACGCGGCCTTAACTGCCGCAGTGTTTGAGCAGTCTGTCAGCATGCTGTTTCTGTCTGACGGGGTGTACCAGCTGCTGAAAGAACAACAACCCGCAGCCATCGGCCAGAAAACCCTCAGCGCTAATCTGCAGGTATTACCGATGTACGATATCGACAAACTGTATGTCTGCGCCCAGGCGATGGCTGAACGTAACCTCAGCACCGACCAGCTGGTGGTTCCGGTTGAACTGCTGGACAAACACGCCATTAACGCATTGATAAAACAACAGGACCGGGTACTGACTTTCTGATGAGCACATTGCATATTCTCTCCCGCGCCCCCTCGGACACCGCCTGCTGGCAGGACTGCCTCACGGCCTGTAGTGAAGGCGACACCCTGCTGCTGATTGAGAACGGTGTTTATGGCGCACAACAGCGCCCAGCAACACTGCCAACTCAGACCGAGTTTGTTGCCCTGCAAGCGGATGCCGATGCTCGCGGCCTCAGCTCGCTGCTGCATAACAGCGGGCAGCATGCCCAGCTGATTGATGACGCCGGCTTTGTCGCCCGCTGTGTTCAACACCAACAGACGGTGAGCTGGTTCTGATGAGTGATTGCGCCCAACACTTAAACGTTGATGGCCAGGCCATTGCACTGGACAGCGAAGGCTACCTGGTCGAACTGAGTAACTGGAGCCCAGCCGTCGCCGAACAGCTGGCCCAACAGGCTGAACTGCCATTGACTGACGCCCACTGGGAAGTCATTACCCTGCTGCGTGAATTCTATCAAACCTTTGAGCACGCTCCGGCGATGCGGCCGCTGGTCAAAGCGGTCAAGCTGCAGCTGGGGGAGGATAAGGGCCGCAGTATTTACCTGATGAAACTGTTCCCGGACAGCCCGGCTAAGCTGGCGGCCAAAATCGCCGGGCTGCCAAAGCCGACCAACTGTATCTGATCCACCTAGCTGACTAACAGGATGTCGTATGACGCTCCCTACCCTCGCCCTGCTGGGCACCGGCCTGATGGGCCAGCCTATGGCTCGCAACCTGCTTAAAGCAGGCTATCCATTACAGGTCTGGAACCGTACACAGAGCAAAGCGCTGACACTGGAAACTGAGGGTGCCCGGGCATTCACTACCGCCGCTCAGGCCTGCCAGGGGGCAGAGATCGTCATCAGCATGCTGGAGAATGGCCCAGTGGTCGACAGCATACTGTTCGCAAACGACACACTGAATCAGTGCGCCCCGGGTACTCTGTTAATTGATATGAGTTCCATTCCACCTGATATGGCCAAAGCCCATGCCCGTCAGGCACAGGCACGGGGGCTGAACTACCTTGATGCACCGGTCTCGGGCGGTACGGTCGGTGCTGAACAGGCCAGCCTGTCGATTATGGCGGGTGGAAGCAAGGATCAGTTTGCCCGCGCCAAACCTGTTTTTGACGTACTGGGCAAAGCCGCTACCTGGATAGGCCCGGCAGGGTCAGGTCAGCTGGCCAAATGCGCCAACCAGGCGATTGTTGGCATCACCATCGGGGCTGTATCAGAAGCACTGTTACTGGCCGCTGAAGGCGGTGCCGACCCGGCTGCTGTACGTGAGGCACTGCTTGGGGGCTTTGCCGCCAGCCGTATTCTGGAGCTACACGGCCAGCGTATGCTGGACCGGGACTTTACCCCGGGTGCAACCTCCCGAGTACAGCTGAAAGACCTGCGTACCATCCTGGATACCGCCCACAGCGAACAGCTTACCCTGCCACTGACCCAGCGAGTCCACGATGAATATCTGGCCCTGGTCAATAGCGGTCGCGAAAACGTCGACCACAGTGGCCTGCTACTCCAGCTGGAGAGCCTGAACAATTGCCAGCTGGGCGCTGGAGACACTCACATACCCACAGCTGACTGAGGTCACCGTTATGCCAACATTCGCTGTTAACCTCAGCATGCTGTTTACCGAATACCCGTTGATAGAGCGCTTTGCGGCGGCCAAAGCAGCGGGGTTTGACCATGTAGAAATTCAGTTTCCCTATGAGTTGAGCGTCACCCAGATTCAGCAGCAGCTTACGTTAAATCAACAACAGTTGATTCTGATCAACCTCCCCGCTGGAGACTGGGCTGCCGGAGAGCGCGGTATTGCCTGCCATACCGCACGGCAGGCAGAGTTCAGACAGGGCGTAAACCTGGCACTCGAATATGCCAGCGCATTAAACGTGCGCCAGATTAACTGCCTGGCGGGTATCAAACCGCCGGATCAGAGCAATGCACAAACTGACAGTGTTTTTGCAGAAAACCTGGCATATGCCGCAAGCATATTTGAAAAAATTGGCACCAAACTGCTAATCGAAGCTATAAATACCCAGGACATCCCAAATTTCTGGTTAAATAGCAGCAGCCAGGCATTTGAAATCATACAAAAACTGGATAAGCTCAACATTGCATTCCAGTATGATGTATATCATATGCAGATAATGGAGGGCGATCTGATCAATACTCTGACATCATATACAGAGCAGATCGGCCATATACAGATTGCAGATGTACCAGGCCGGCATGAACCTGGTACAGGGGAAATTAATTTCCCGAACCTTTTCAAGGCACTGGATGCTGTGGGATACTCAGGCTTTATCAGCCTGGAGTACAACCCGGCCGGCCAGACGGTTGACGGCTTGCACTGGCTATGCCAAATGGAACTATAAGCAGGTATTAAAAACATGAGTATGCACTCAGCTTCAGAGCAACTAAGAGTAATGGAGCACTCAAACGTTCCGGCGGAAGAGGTCAGCCCTCGCTCTAACCAGGATGAGGTTATATACCATCAGTGGGCGACGTTTCGAGTTGATCACGAGCTTTACGGCATCGACGTCGTTCAGGTGAAAGAGGTACTGCGTTACAGCCAGATTACTCCCGTACCTGGCTCGAACCATTATATTCTCGGTATTATTAACCTGCGTGGTAATGTCGTTACCGTGCTTGACACCCGCCAGCTGTTTGGCCTGCCACCTGTACCGGAAGACGACGATACCCGCATTATCGTGGTTGAGTTTAACGAACAGGAAGTCGTCGGCATGGTTGTGGACAGCGTCGATGAAGTCATCAACCTGCCGCAAAATGAGGTCGGCCGTGCCCCTAACGTATCCAACGAAGAATCAACACGACGCTTCGTACAGGGCGTTTGCTACAACGACAATGTACTGATTATTCTGCTTGATCTGGTGAAAATGCTGACCAGCATCACGCCTGAAGACTACGAAGTAGAGAACGCTGCCAACAATAGCACCACCTACTGACACACAGCGGCTTGCAGATCTGAAAAAGGGAGGCTTAGCCTCCCTTTTTTACGCTTTTCACAACTGAAATCGATCAGGGTCGAATATCAATTGCCAGATGGCGACTGGTCCCGACACGGCGATGCTCCCAGACAAAAACCCCCTGCCTGTCCCCTAATGCCAATTCATTATTCATCACCGGAATCGATAATGATGTATTGGTTAATACCGAACGAACATGTGCAGACATACCATCCGGCCCTTCTACTCTATGGGTATATGCCGGGTCTTTCTCAGGCACCAGTCGTTGGGCCCAGTGTTCAAGATCAAACTGGGCACTGGCACCTGAGTTTTCCTGCACGATCAGACTGGCAGTGGTGTGTTGAATAAAAACGGTACAAAGCCCGTTTTCAATCTCACTGCCATGTATCAATGTACGCAGGTAACTGGTGATATCGTACAGTCCCTGTTTATGGGTATGAATATCGAGTGTAGTAACCATAACAACTGCCTCCTTTCTCAAGAAGGCAGATTAACATCCTCAGGCAACAGTTACATTGCGAAAAATTACATTACCCGGTTGGTCGTCAGGTACTTGCTGCCACTATCCGGGCCGGTGCCATCAGCATAGAGCGTCACCCCGGAGCGCAGGCAAATAGACAAACCTTCATGGGACGCTGCGGTTTCTTCTGGCAACAGATGTTCTACCATTGTTTTCTCGTCTAGCAGCTCCTGCTCTGTATCCGTCATACGCTGCTGGCTGAAGTCATTAATGGTTAACCCCTGCACAATCTGATAACGGCCATAGTCACAGCGTACCGGGAACGAGTAGATGATGCCTTTGGTAATACCGTAACTACCATCACTGACGATACTCATACTGACGATATCACCCGGCTCAGTGCCCAACACCCAGTCACGTAGATGGTCAGTAATCGCCTGCGCTGCCGAAGCCGCAGAAGAGGCACCACGGGCTTTAATGATCTCCCCGCCCCGGGTCTGGATCGTCGGGATAAACTGATCACGATACCAGCCCGTATCGATCTGTCTCATGGCTGGCTCGCCCAGAATATGCGCATGGTGCAGGTCTGGATACTGAGTGGTTGAATGGTTACCCCAGATAACAACACGCTGAATGTCTTTCGGGCTGGCACCGGTATGGTTTGCCAGAATACCGCGGGCACGGTTATGGTCCAGTCGCGTCAGGGCAGTAAACTGCGACGGACTCAGGTCCGGGGCATTACGGCTGGCAATCAGGGCATTGGTATTGGCCGGGTTACCCACCACCAACACCTTGACGTCACGATTGGCGAAGTCATTCAGCGCCTTACCCTGACGGCTGAAGATCTCGGCGTTCACTTCCAGCAGATCACGCCGTTCCATACCCGGCCCACGTGGGCGGGCACCGATCAGCAAAGCATAATGGGTATTTTTAAAACCGTTTTCGACATTGTCATGCAGGGTAATGGTATGCAGCAGCGGATAAGCACAGTCTTCCAGCTCCATGGCAATACCGCGCAGAGCTTCCATAGCATCCGGCAGATCAATCAGCTGCAGAATAACGGGCTGATCCTTACCCATCATCTCGCCCGCAGCGATTTTGAATAACAGGCTATTGGCGATGCTGCCAGCAGCACCGGTAATTGCGATACGAACAGGGCGTCTCATGGTCAAACCTCAACTCAATCTGGCTTTTTAATAATTTTAAACGTTGATCGATAGACCAAAGTATGACGACTATAAAGCAAAAATGAGACCGAGGTAAATCGACAGATAAGACACAAAGTTAGCTATTTGCGTCGAACGTGTCTGTAACGCGCTGCGTTACAGACACGTTACCGGGAGGTTATAAATTGGAGATATGAATGTTTCGCAGCGGCGCCTGACCGGCAATCGCCGCCTGAATTTGCTGTAACATACGCGACTTATCCTTGCCCAGCATCCCCTTGAGCACCAGCGAGTTGGAGATATGGTCACTACGAAAAATCGACCGTTCCAGCTCAGTTGCACCAATAAAGGCTTCCATCTCAGCAAACAGCTCTGGCTGGCTCAACAGCTGAAACTCACCACCAAAACCCTCACGCACCCGCTGCTCCCCCTGCCCCCGAAAAAACAGCACCAGCGTCGCGACATACTCCGGTTGTGCAGCATTCACCAGGCTGGCGGAATTCAGCGCATGCTGGTGGGAATACTGCCGCCCACCCATACCGTTAATGATCATCACCGAACTTTTTATACCAGCCGCTTTGACCTTCAGTAGTGCATCCAGAGTTGATTGCCAGGTTTCACCCTTGGCGATCTTCTCCAGCACCACATCATCACCACTCTCTGCACCGACATACAACAGACTCAAACCCAGCTCGCGCAACTCAGCCAGCTCCGCCACGGTTTTCTTACGCAGATTGCGCGGCAAACAATAGGCCGACACCCGTGTCACCGATGGCATGTATGTGCGAATGGCTTCAAGAATGGTTTTCAGCCGCTGAAAAGACAGTGCCATCGCATCCCCATCCGCCAGGAAAACCCGCCGTACAGCATCCAGCTGCTCGCCACAGGCAACAATCTCCGCCAGCACAGCATCCGCCGCCTTCGGCCGAAACTTTTTTTGCTCAGCGGTGTACATATCGCAGAAGGTACAGTGGTTCCAGCTGCAACCGTTGGTCACCTGCAGAATCAGTGAATTGCCTTCACTGGGTGGGCGAAACAGCGGCTCGATATACTCAACCGGCGGATAGTAATACATAGCGTTTCCTTAAGCGGGATGCTCAGCGACGATAGAACAGACGGTTATAGTTATCAGCGCTGATACGGGCAACCTCTGCCACTGTCAGACCTTTCAAATCCGCAATCATCTGCGCCACTTCCGGCACATACTGCGGTTCGTTTTTCTTGCCCCGGTAGGGTGCCGGTGCCAGATAAGGTGAATCGGTCTCGATCAGAATCCGCTCCATCGGCACCTGTTTCACCACCTCACGCAAAGGCTCGGCATTACGGAAGGTAATAATGCCGGAAAACGAGATGTAATAACCCAGCGCCAGCGCCTGCTCCGCCATCTCCCAGCTTTCCGTGAAACAGTGCAACACACCGGCGACTGCCGGGTCGCCATGCTCACGGATAATATCCAGCGTGTCCTGGCGGGCATCGCGAGTATGCACAATCACTGGCAACCCGGTTGCACGGGACGCCTGCAAATGGGCGATAAAACCCGCCTTTTGTACGTCAACGGTATCGGTCTGGTAGTAATAATCCAGCCCGGTCTCACCCAGCGCAACAATCTCAGGCCGCTGCGCCAGTTCGATCAGCTGTTGCGTCGTCACCGGTGTTTCGTGGGCATGTAGCGGGTGCACCCCGACCGACATATCAACCTGATCCCGCCCGGCGGCCAGCTGGTACATATGATCAAACTGCTCAAGGTCAATGGAGACACAAAGCATGCGGGATACATCACGATCACGGGCAGCGGCCAGCATGGCCTCAAAATCACCGTTATAGGGAGTCAGGTCCACCTTATCGAGGTGGCAATGGGAATCTATAAACATAGAACAATCTTTCCTGGTTATCTGGCAGTACAGACGCCCTGCCGGTACACAATTAATTAGCCTTGCGCCAGGCCAATCCAGCCCAGCAGCAACGACTCGACCAGCAATTGTTTGTTAGGGTTCTGACGTAGCAATAACGCCCGGCGCGCTTCGGCCACCTGATCGATAAAGCTGAACAGGCGATCGCTGGATACCCGTTTTGACAGTGCCCGCAACATGTTTGCCGCATCATCATGACGCAACTGACTGTCATCACCGCTGACCAGCAAGCGTACCAGATCTCCCAGCAACCCATGTAGCCAGCTGATCAGCTGTTCAATATCAAGCTTCTGCCACTGCGCGGACACCTCAACCAGGGTACGTCGGCGCTTGAGGATATCAGCCAGGCCGATAACCAGCTGCTCACGCAATTCACGCAGAGCGTCATCAGCACAGTCCAGCGCGACCAGCGGCGACCCATTGGCTGTGGCCAGGTAGAGCCGGGCACGGGCATCATCGACCTGCAACTGGCTGGCAACCCAGGGCACTGCGATATCCTGCGCCGGTGCCGCGATATCCAGCCGCTGGCAACGACTTTTGATGGTCGGCATCACCTGACCCAGCCGGTGAGTCAGTAACAGCAGAATGGTGTCCCGGCCCGGTTCTTCCAGGGTTTTAAGCAGCGCATTAGCAGCAGCGATGTTCATATCGTGGGCCGGGGCGATCATTACCAGCCGAAACCCGCCCTGCTGCGCTGTACTGTTTACAAAACCGGTCAGCTGTCGTACCTGATCAACCTTGATCGGCTTGCCTGGTTCATCTGGCTCCAGCAGGTAAAAATCCGGGTGACCGGCCTCACTCTGGCTTAGCAGACAGCTCTTGCACTGGCCACAGGCATGATTGTCAGCCCGCTGGTGGCACAGCAGATAATCCGCAAACGCCCGCGCAAAGACTGTTTTACCCACCCCCTGAGGGCCATTAATCAATAACGCATGAGGCAACCGGGCCTGATCATACAACCGGGCCAGATAATCCCAGCGCTCGGCCAGCCAGGGGTACTGTTGAATACCCATCAGCACGCCTCCAGAAAGTCGGCCAGCACGGTCGTTATCTGCTGTTGCACCTGAGGTAGCGCAGGGGCAGCATCAATAATGCGGAAGCGCTGCGGGTCAGCCTCGGCACGCTGGTGGTACGCGGCACGTACACGACTGAAAAACTGCAGCTTCTCCTGCTCAAAACGGTCAGGCGCACTCCGGGCGTTTGCCCGCGCCATACCCGTTTCCACTGGCAGATCCAGCAACAGCGTTAGATCCGGCGACAGGCCCTGCTGCACCAGCTGCTCCAGGGTTTCAATCGGTGTGGTATCCAGCCCTCGGCCACCGCCCTGGTAGGCAAAGGTGGCATCCGTAAAGCGATCACATAAAACCCAGGCACCGCGCGCCAGGGCTGGACGAATCTTCTGCGACAGATGCTGGGCCCGCGCTGCAAACATCAACAACAGCTCCGCCGTATTACAGACAGCCTCATCACGGGGCGCCAGCAACAGGCTGCGTAACTCCTCAGCCAGCGGGGTACCGCCAGGTTCTCGTGTTAATACAACCTCAATGCCCTGTTCGGTCAGCCACTGCTGCACAAATGCAATATTGGTACTTTTGCCAACGCCTTCAGTACCTTCAACAGTAATAAAGCGGCCGGGACGGGGTATGTTCATAGTCAGACTCATTCTGGCGTGGTGCGGTAATCTTTGCGGCGCTTAAGCTGATACTCACGCACCGCACGGTTATGCTGTTTCAGCGTGGCAGAGAAAACATGACTGCCATCGCCGCGGGCAACAAAGTACAGCGATTTTCCAGCGGCCGGGTTCAGCGCTGCCTGGATCGCCTCAAGTCCGACGGTCGCAATCGGCGTTGGCGGTAAGCCCCTTATGGTATAGGTATTATACGGCGTCGGACGGCGCAGGTCGGCCCGGGTAATATTACCCTTATAGGCATCCCCCATACCGTAGATCACGGTCGGGTCTGTCTGCAGACGCATCCCTTTGGCCAGCCGGCGGGCAAAAACACCGGCTATCTGCGGTCGCTCGTGGGGCTGACCGGTCTCTTTCTCAATAATCGAGGCCATAATCAACGCATGGTAAGGCTCAGCGTAGCTCTTTTTATCGGTGCGCTGCTGCCAGGCTTCGGTCAGTTTTTTATCAAGCAGATCGTGGGCACGCTTCAGGATCGACAGGTCGGAATCGCCACGCTGAAACTGGTAGGTCTCAGCCATAAACAGCCCTTCAGGATGACTGTAGTCCAGCTTAAGCTGGGCCAGCAGAGCTTTATCATCCAGCGCCGCCAGTGGATGTGTCAGACGCGCATCCGCCAGCAACTGAGCACGCAGTTCACTGAAGCGGCTGCCCTCAATCAGGGTAACCCTGTGCTGAATGGAGCGACCACTGGCCAGGATTTCCAGCAACCCTTGCGGCGTTACGCCCTGTGGGATTTTATATTCCCCTGCCTTGAGCTTACGCCCCAGCCCGGTCTGGCGGGCGAGCAGGCGAAAATAGTGTTTATTCGTCACCCACTCCCTGGCTTTTAGCTGTTTCTGCAACCCGGCAAAGCCGGTGCCTCGGGCCAGCACAAACACTTCATCCTGCTCCAGTGGCAAAGACTGTCGAGTGAAACGCTGATAGTCCGACCACAGCCAGCCCGCGGCAGCGACCGTTATAGCCACCACGACAAGCACAAAAACCAGTAACTTACGCTTCAAAGTTGATACTCCTGTTGCAACAATTGCTGCAGCTGACGGGTAACGCTGCCTATCTCTAACGACTGCTGATCCAGCTGAACAACAGGCCAGATATCAATTAGACTGTTGCAGACAAACACCTCACTGGCCTGGCACAGTATGGCAGGCAGATAACGTCCTTCAACGACCGTAATATCGGCCTGCCTGGCAAGCCTGATCAAACGGTCACGTACAACGCCTGCAACACCACAACGATCAAGCTGTGGCGTGTACAAAACCCCTCCAGCGACCCAGAACAGATTACTCATGGTGCCTTCTGCAAGGTAGCCTTCCAGGTCACAGACCAGCCCTTCAGCAATGGCCGTGTCCTGCCATTCTGCACGGGCCAGCACCTGCTCCAGCCGGTTCAGGTGTTTAATCCCAGCCAGCAGTGGATTCAGGCCCAGCCGGGTATCACACAGGCGCACCCGCACCCCCTGCTCTGCTGGCTGGCCAGCAAAGTCCGGCAGCGGACCTAGCGCAACAATCCGGCTAACCTGCGCAACATCGGGTAACCGATAGCCACGGCCACCAGGCCCGCGGGTCAGTGTAAGTTTCAGCACACCGCTATCGGGTAACGTTAACGCTGCGACATCCTGCTGCAGCAACGCCAGGCTTGAGGCGGGAAATTTAAGCCGCGCCAGACCGGCCTGTAGCCGTGCCCAGTGCTGCTCCAACAACAGTGCACGACCGTGGCGGAGCTGAACGGTTTCAAACAGACCATCACCGTAGCTTAAACCACGGTCACTAAGATCAAGCTGATTGGCCAGTTGGCCATTGAGCCAGGTTTTCATGAGAGTTCGCCAGTACAGAGCCGGAGGCGGGAAGCCACCCCGGACAGTGGATCAGATTTTACGGAAGACCAGGGTGCCGTTAGTACCACCAAAGCCGAACGAGTTAGACAGCGCGGTTTCGATCAGGCAGGACTGTGGTTCATGGGCGACATAGTTCAGGTCACAGCCTTCGGAGGGGGTATCCAGATTGATCGTCGGCGGCGCAACCTGATCACGCAGCGCCAGAATGGAAAAGATCGCTTCAACCGCTCCTGCTGCACCCAGCAAATGACCAGTCATGGATTTAGTGGAGCTAATCCGCACGCGGCCTGCAGCCGCACCCATCAGGGTTTTAACCGCATTGGTTTCCGCCTGATCCCCCGCCGGGGTCGATGTACCATGGGCATTAATGTAGTGCAACTGGTCCACCGCCACACCCGCATCACGCACTGCATTTTGCATCGCCAGCGCAGCACCCTCGCCATGTTCCGGCGGCGAGGTCATATGCCATGCATCATCACTCATACCAAAGCCCGCCAGCTCTGCATATATATGCGCACCACGGGCACGGGCATGTTCGTATTCTTCCAGTACCAGAATGCCAGCCCCGTCGCCCAGCACGAAACCATCACGGTCCTGATCCCAGGGGCGGCTGGCAGCCTGCGGGTTATCATTACGGGTCGACAGCGCACGGGCCGCACCAAAACCACCAATGCCCAGCGGCGTCGTCGCCATTTCAGCACCACCGGCAAGCATGACATCGGCGTCACCATACTGAATTATCCGCATCGCCTGGCCAATATTATGAGTACCCGTTGTACAGGCCGTGGTAATAGCAATGTTCGGGCCTTTAAAGCCATATTCAATCGCCAGATTTCCGCCGATCATATTAATAATGCTGCCCGGCACAAAAAAAGGCGATATCCGCCGTGGCCCGGATGCATTTAACGTATCGTGAGTGGCCTCAATCATTGGCAACCCACCAATACCTGAACCGATGGCACAACCCATTCGAGGCGCATTTTGTTCAGTCACTTCCAGCCCGGCATCACTAATGGCCTGTTTGGCAGCAGCAATACCGAACTGAATAAAAATATCCATCTTGCGCGCGTCTTTTACACTTATATATTCGTTTATATCAAAATTTTTAACGGATGCAGAAAAACGAGTTGCAAAGGCGCTGGTATCAAATGTTTCAATTGGAGCGGCACCGCTGCGGCCCGCAAGGATAGCTTTCCAGCTGTCCTGAACGTTGTTACCAACAGGGGTCAACATACCTAGCCCGGTGATTACTACGCGCCTGCGAGTCATATATTCTCCAATTTTATTTTGGTCAAAAGAAAAGCCGCGACTATGAGACATAGTGCGGCTTTTCAAGCAATCTGTTTATTGCTGTATCAATTACTGATTCTTTTCGATGTAATCGATAGCCAGCTGAACAGTAGTGATCTTCTCAGCTTCTTCGTCTGGAATCTCAGTTTCAAACTCTTCTTCCAGCGCCATAACCAGCTCTACTGTATCCAGAGAGTCAGCGCCCAGATCTTCAACGAAAGAAGCTTCGTTAGTCACTTTATCGGCTTCAACACCCAGCTGCTCTGCGATGATTTTCTTAACGCGCTCTACAATGTTGCTCATAACTCTTCCTATCTTTTTTATCAACACCACCGCACCCGGGGATGCGAATCGGGATTGTGTTCAAATCCACCTTGCCCTGATAAAGCTCAGACATGATGGCATGTACGATCGAACTTTGTTTGACGGCCCATTATCAACATATTGACGGAAAAAACAATTACTCCCGCCAGCCTTTGTCAGGACATATACATCCCGCCGTTGACATGGATCGTCTCACCGGTCACATAACCACCACCCTGGCTTGCAAGGAACCCCACCACAGCGGCGATCTCTTCAGGCTGGCCCAGGCGGCTCATTGGAATACGCGATGTGAGCGCGGCTTTGTGTTCTTCCGGCAGCCCACTGGTCATATCGGTATCGATGAAACCAGGCGCTACACAGTTAACTGTAATGTTGCGGGATGCAATTTCTTGCGCCAGTGCGCGTGAAAAGCCTTCCATGCCCGCTTTAGCAGCCGCATAGTTGGCCTGGCCAGCATTGCCCATAGACGCAACCACAGAGCTTATATTGATGATGCGACCCCAGCGTGCTTTGGTCATGCCACGCAGGCAGCCCTTAGCAACGCGGTAGACGGAGGTCAGGTTGGTTTCCAGCACCCCATCCCATTCGTCTTCTTTCATCCGCAGCATGATGTTATCACGGGTAATACCGGCATTATTTACCAGCACCGCAACCGCACCAAACTGCTCCTGAATCTGCTTGATAACGCTGTCGACAGACTCGGCATCAGCAACGTTCAGCACCATGCCTGTACCTGCCACGTTTGCTGCAGACAGGTATTCAGAGATTGCACTTGCACCCGCGTCACTGGTTGCCGTGCCGATTACAACAGCACCCTGACGACCCAGCTCTTCAGCAACAGCCTTGCCGATACCTCGAGTTGCGCCCGTAACCAGCGCGACCTTACCTTCAATGCTCATAATATGCTTTAACCCCAGCTTACTGACTCAGCGCTTTTTCAAGCCCGGCCGCATCGTTAATCGCGGCAACCACCAGCGGCTTGTGTATCTTCTTGTTCAGGCCAGACAACACTTTGCCTGGTCCGCATTCGATCGTGTTTTCAACACCCAGCGCAACCATTGCCTGAACGCTGTTCGTCCAGAGCACCGGGCTATACAGTTGCGCCAGCAGATTCGCTTTCAGCTCATCAACACTGGCAGACACAGAAGCAGATACATTCTGTATCACCGGAATTTTTGGCTGCGCAACAGTAATATCTGCCAGTGCTTGCGCCATCTGCTCTGCAGCAGGCTTCATCAATTCACAGTGAGACGGCACGCTGACGGGCAACGGAATAGCACGCTTGGCACCCGCCGCTTTGCAGGCTTCAATGCCACGCTCAACAGCCTCTTTTTCACCAGCGATCACAATCTGACCAGGGCAGTTGTAGTTAACCGCCGCAACAACGCCACCCTGCGCAGCCTCTTCACATGCAGCTTGCACCGCATCGTCAGCCAACCCCAGAATAGCAGCCATTGCGCCTGCGCCGGCAGGCACAGCCTGCTGCATAAACCGCCCACGCATTTCAACCAGCTTGACACCATCTTTGAAATCGATGGCACCCGCACATACCAGCGCGGTATATTCACCCAGGCTATGGCCCGCCAACACGGAAGGTGTAGCACCACCCTGCTGCAACCAGAGACGCCATAATGCAACACCAGCAGTCAACAACGCAGGTTGCGTCTTATCGGTCTGATTCAACGCTTCAACCGGGCCATCCTGTATCAGTGCCCACAGGTCATAACCCAGCACTTCAGACGCCTCAGCGAAGGTTTCAGTAATAACACTATGCGTCTGTGCCAACTCTGCCAGCATACCAATCTGCTGGGAGCCCTGACCCGGAAATACAAATGCTAAAGACTGCGACATAGATTCCTCTATATAGAAAGTCGATCTGTGACTCAACTGCTCACCGGGACGGTAAACAGGAGCCGTAGTTTACATGATTCGGCCAGTATTAACACCGACCGCCATCAGCTAAGGTAACGTGCTACCCGGCTACTTATCTTCTCCGGTAGCGCCATCTGCGCCTCCGCTACCGCCTGTTCCAGCGCATAACGAAAACACTTCACATTAGCCGCACCATGACTTTTTACCACTATACCCTGCAAGCCTAACAGGCTGGCACCATTGTGCCTCGACGGATCAATCTGTCGCTGCAGTTGCACCAGCATGGGCCGCGCCAGAAACGCCAGCAGCCGACGGTAAAAACTACCACGAAAACTGGCACTGACCTTGCGCCCGATCAAGCGAGCAAGACCTTCACTACTTTTGAGTGCGATATTACCGACAAAGCCGTCACACACAATCACATCAGCCTTACCCGAAAACAGATCACTGGCCTCGATAAAACCAATATAATTAAGCCCCGCCTGCTCATCGATCAATCGAGATGCCAGCCGGACTTGCTCATTCCCTTTGATCTCTTCCTCGCCGATATTCAGCACCCCCACCTGCGGATGCGCAATCCCCTCAACAGATTGCACCAGCACCGACCCCATTACAGCAAACTGTAATAGATGCTCAGCACTGCAATCAACATTCGCCCCCAGATCCAGCAGATAGCTATGTCCGGCAGGCGTAGGCACAGGAGAGATAATTGCAGGTCGATCAATACCCGGCAGCGTACGAATTACATGCCGCCCAATCGCCATCAAAGCACCGGTATTGCCCGCACTGACACACGCATCCGCCACACCATCAGCCACGCACTGCAACGCCAAAAACATCGACGAATCACGCAGGTGACGCAACGCATAAGATGGCTTATCTTCATTACGGATAACAGTATCGGAATGCACAAGCACTAACCGTTCAGTAATAGACGGCTTTATGCGCTTAAGAAAAGGATTGATCTGAGACTGATCACCAATTAAATGGATAACCAGTTGGGGATGACGCCGGAGCGCGTCAAGGACAGCAGGAACGGTAACGCGGGGACCGAAGTCCCCGCCCATCGCATCAACTGCAATGGTTGAATAAGCCGTCAAGGCTTATTCGGCAACCTGCTTATTGACAACCTGCGCACCACGCAAGAAACCATCTGCGGTCACGTGGTGGCGACGGTGAGTTTCACCGGTAGTTGGATCTACAGACAGAGTTGGGCCATTCAGCGCATCGTGTGAACGACGCATGCCACGTTTAGAACGAGATTTCTTGCTCTTCTGTACTGCCATGATTAATAGCTCCTATTTCGTTTTCTTATCGGCTTTTAACTGAGCCAATATACTAAAAGGGTTTGGTTTGTCGGATGCACTCTCTGTGTCATCCGTCTTAACCGCCTTGCCGTTGTCGCCAAAGGAGGTTTGGACACTACAATCTGGGTGGTATGGCACCATTGGCAGACTGAGTATCAGCTCTTCCTCTATCACCGGAAACAGCTCAATCTCTTCATCCTCAACGATCAGCGAATCATAAGAGCGAGGCAAATGCTTCGCTTTTTCCTCACTGGGCGCGATTGCCAGATTGAATGTTGCCGTAACTTCAACGTCCACCGGTTCAAGGCAGCGTTGGCACGCCATTGGGACAATGCCCTTAGCGTCACCAATTATGGTACGAATTCGTTGCTCATCAAGATCAAACTGAAGATCTACCTTAATCTCTCCATCTGACGTAGCCAGACACTGAGAAAATTCAGGTAACTCTGCAGCCTTGATAAGACTCTGAAACCGTATCCCCCGCTCAGCAAGCTTTCGCGGATCAATTCTTTTCGGTAATGGATCGTACGACATAGGCGCGCAATTCTAGGGCCGAATGCCCGTGCTGTCAAAGCCTTAGGCAGGTTTATGAAGGGCAGGCAGACGAAAATACAATAGTTTTTTTGCCGCCTACAATGTTCGGGTGTATTTTAGCGCCAAATATCCAATGTAGATAGCAACGGATTCGCCCAACATGCAAACACTTGTACTCGCCTCCAGCTCACCTTTTCGCAAAACCATTCTGGATAAGCTGAACCTGCCTTATACCACCCACAGCCCTAATATTGACGAAAGCGCACACAAAAACGAGAGCCCCGCCGAACTGGTATGCCGACTGGCCGAGCAAAAAGCCCGCGCCGTACGCCAGCAGTACCCCGACGCTCTGATCATCGGTTCCGATCAGGTCGCCATCCTGGACGGCACAATCATCGGCAAACCACACACGCACGAGAAAGCCACCGAGCAGCTACGCAACACCTCTGGCCGCATCGTCACCTTCCTTACCGGCCTGAGCCTGTATAACGCCCAGACAGAACGCATGCAGACCGACGTCGTCCCGTTTACCGTCCATTTCCGCCAGCTCAGCGAGCGCATGATCGAAAATTACCTGCTCGCTGAAAAGCCCTACAACTGCGCGGGCAGCTTCAAATCCGAAGGACTAGGCATCGCCCTGTTCAACCGCCTGGAAGGCGACGATCCCAATACCCTGATCGGCCTGCCGCTAATCCGCCTGATACAGATGCTTGAAGCAGAAAACATTCCTGTACTGGGATAGCGGATACACCCGGGCTCACCCGCCATATAAAAAAGGGATTACCCTCGGCAATCCCTTTTTTAATTAACACCAGGCCTGACACTCAACTACTGGTTAAATAAAACACAACCAAGTACGTAAGTAACCCAGCTAACGCCTTGCACCTGTATAGACACAACCGCTAAACATCACGGCTATTAATAAGTCGGGGCTAGCGCAGGCTCACGGGGGACACACTGGCATCCACCCCTATAGCCGTCGCCATCCCTTTAGCAAAACTGACACCTAACTGGTCAATAATTTCTTCCCAGGGTTTTGGTTGTGGCATGTAATCCACCAGCTTTTCGACACCAATCAGCTCACGGGCAACATAACTACTACTACCCAGGCCATCAATCAGCCCCATCTCCAGTGCCTGCTCCCCAGTCCAGACCAGCCCCGTAAACAGCTTCGGATCATTTTTCAGACGCTCACCACGCCCCACCCGCACCTGCTCGATAAACTGGCGATGAGTGGTGTTGAGAACTTCCTGCCACAACCGGGACTCTCGATCATCCGACGGACTGAACGGGTCCAGAAACGCTTTATGCTCACCTGCCGTATAAATACGACGTTCAACACCCAGCTTGGACATCAGATCAACAAAACCAAAGCCAGACGCAGTCACCCCGATAGACCCTACCAGACTGGCTTTATCGGCATAGATTTCATCTGCCGCAGCAGCAATGTAGTAAGCACCCGACGCGCCGATATCCGCAATCACCGCATACAGTTTTTTCTCCGGGTTCAGCGCCCGCAGCCGCTTGATCTCATCATAGATGTAACCCGACTGCACCGGACTGCCACCCGGACTGTTGATCCGAAGAATCACCGCTTTAGCCGATGGCTCTTTGAATGCACGCCGTAAAGACCAGACAATATTATCCGCGCTAGCCTCATCCTTTGCCGAAATAGGCCCCAGCACCTCAATAATCGCAGTATGTTCGGCCGATTCAGTGGAATCAGACGTCATATCGGATTTGATAAAAAACAGCGCCAGCAAGGCAAACAGATAAGTAAACGTCAGCAGCTTGAAGAAAATACCCCAACGTCGAGCGCGACGCTGCTCCACATGTAACCCACCAACAATCTTCTCCAGCAAACGCCATTCACGCCCCGTCCCTTCTGCACGCACCTTATCCAGCGCCTGCGAAGCCTCGTCACTCCCTTTTTCAGGGTTATCCCAATGATTATCAGCCACGTTCTGTCCTCTTAACTTTTCTGCTCAAGCCATTGCTCAATCTGTATAAATTGATCCGCCATCAACACCGGCGACCAGGGCGTTAAACGCTCCAATGGGTGCGCGCCATACGTCATCGCGACCCGATCAACGTCCGCCCGCTGACCCATCTCCAGATCAAAGCTGGTATCACCAATCATCAACGCCTCATCAGCTTTGACACCGGCCTCCTGCAAAATTTCATGTAACATATGCGGATCTGGCTTCGAGGTTGTCTCATCGGCGCAGCGACTGATCTCAAACAGATCTCGTAAGCCTGTTTCATCAAATACCTTTTCCAGACCACGCCGACTTTTACCCGTTGCCACAGCCAGACGGTAACCTGCAGACTTCAAACGCCCCAGCGATGCCTCAACCCCATCAAACAGCGCAGTAGGCGTATCATCTGCCCCCAGGTAGTAATAGCCATAGCGCTCACGCATTGCCAGAATACCCGCCTCATCAATCGTGGGAATCAGCTCAACCAGCGCCTCAGGCAACCCCAGACCAATAATATGCTGCACCGCCGTATCCGTCAGCTCACCATACCCCAGATCACGGGAGGCCTGCTGCATGCTGGACACAATCCGCGCCGCAGAATCGATAATCGTGCCATCCCAATCAAAGATAAGTAACTTATACACTTTAAAGCCCCATCTGTAGCTCAACCGCCAACGGCGGGAAAAAGAAAGCAGCTATATAGCGCCAAACAAGGCCCGCTGACAAGGGAAGAGTGCCCACTCCACAAACAAGATCCCTACAAGCCTCCCTCAAACATAAAAAAACCCGCCGATCCGAAGATGGGCGGGCGAGCGTACAACATGAGATAGCACATAAAAATCAGTGAGTTGCGGTATCGGCCTGTGCAGCAGCAACTTCATTTCGGCGCTGAATCATCTCTTGCGCCATTTTCTGGCCGAACAGCTGCATAACCTTTTCCGGGTCGTCGCTTTCCGCCGCCTCTTCCATCGCCTCAACAATCGCCTTGATCGTCGGCAGAGTCTTTACAACAAGTTCATTGATGTACTGCTCAGGTGCGGTACCTGTAATCTGCTGGTAGCGCTCAAGCAACGCCGCCACTTCCGCTGGCAGTTCAATCTGGATTGGTGTGTTCTGTGACATAACTGACGCCTTCGCTCTAATGGTTGTTATGAGGAGCTCAGTCGAATATAAAAACTCCGCCCCGCCAGCGTTAGGACCAACAAAGCCCCCCTTCTGGCACCAGCTGGCTGCATCAAACCCATTCCACTGGTGCTACCCCTGCAGCCTCCCGGCCCTATGCTGAGTTATGCACTCACTTGATACTCCGGCCACGGAGATCTCGCGCCGTACCAATAAAAACGGCACTCACAACAATAAAAGCGGAAGCCACGATGTCCGAATTTAAAACCCTGGCCGCGATGGGCCTGACTGATACAAGCAGCATTCACCGTTTCAGCCTGTCAGAAAAAAATGGTCAGGACCTGCTCAAGGTCCAGCTTGACCAGCCGGAGAATTCCGTTCTACCAAGCAGCACCAGCTTTAGTTTCAAGCAGGATGATATAGCCCAGCAACAGATGAAACTGGCCGCCGTCGCTGAATTAACTCAACTGACACGCGAAAGCACACGCGGAGATAAAGAGAAACTTGAAGAGCTGGAAGCCGATATAGACAGAATGGAAGCAATTATGAGAAGTAAACTGGACGAGATGCGTCAGGAAGTAAAAAATATTTTCTGATAGTACGCGACAATAATAAGAGGTATAAAACAGGCGTCAAATTAGAAAATGGCGCCTGCCTTACAAAAGAACAATCATTCTGACTACCTGCACAAAATTCAGAAAACCGATCCAAATACAGGACGCATAATATAGCGTGAGCTCATGCGGGAAGCCGAACAGCGTTTGATGCATTCATACTCGCGACCATTCCAGCTAAAGTAGCGCGCTTCACACTGACGCAACCCCTCAATCAAATCACGATCCTGGCACTGAAAGTCCACCTTAAATGACTTCTTACGCAACCCCCAGAAACTGCGTACAAACTGACAGTCAAGAAATTCAGCATCAGCAGACTCTGCCGAAGCATAAATACCAATCCAGTCACAATCATGCAGCCAGATATCACTCTCAACCGTACAGGTGATATCGTACTGTTCGGCATCTTCAAAAGGGTCAATTTCCAGCCAGAACTGGCGGATTTCATTACTACTTAAACGACTGGATTCAGAACGACCCTTGAGTAACCGGGCTGCTATATAAGCGGGTTCCTTTTTTAGCATGTCAGCATTCCTTTATTGCAGTGAGTTCTGTTTCAGCGAGACGCTATTAACGGGTGTTTTCAGCATGGTTAACAACCGCAGATTAATCAAATCTGACAACCTGATTACAGAGCACTACAAAGCAGTGACATTTTAGCGCACAATCGACCCCATCCAGACCATCAGACCCGCTTGATAAAGACCGCAGAAACAGTCGAAATTGCCTCCTCTTTCAGTGGCTTATCGCCTTTTATAACTCTGGGCATTATCTGAGAATAATTCCCAGTTTGCTGGGAAATTTTACGCTCTTGCTGGCTGAATATATCCCACGTCAATGGACTGGAAACATTAGTTTCATACATACAAACCACCACTTAAATAATTTAACCAAACCAGAAAAAAATTATTATTGTCATAAAAATCAAAAAGTTAAAATAACCAACCTACCTAAACATGGAGGATAAAAAACAGCTCTGCCTCAATTTGAAAAACATATAAACATGAATAATATTACTGAACACCATGAGCGCAGCAAAAACAGCCACACCCATGGATTCATATCAGCAAAACGGCTTATGCAACCCAGATTGACTTGACATTACAAAACTCACGAATGCCATGCTCTCCAAGCTCACGCCCCAACCCTGAAGCCTTGATGCCACCAAAGGGCATACGCACATCACTGGCGACCTGGGCATTAACAAAAACAGCCCCAGCTTCGATTTGACGCGCCATCATCTCGCCTTTTTCAACATCAGCCGTCCAGATACTTGCCCCCAGCCCAAAGCGAGTAGCGTTCGCCAGGACAATCGCATCCTGCTCATCACGGGCACGCACAATACTGGCTACCGGACCAAACAACTCTTCATTGAAGGCTGTCATCCCCAGCTGGACGTTATCCAGAATAGACGGCGCATAATAGAAACCCTCCCCTTCAACTGGCTCACAGCCCAGCAATGGAACCGCACCCTCAGCAATACTCTCCTTCACCTGAGCGTGCAGCTCATCGCGTAAATCAGCCCGGGCCATTGGCGCTATAGACTCACCAGGTTTCAATGCCTGTACACGCGCCACCAGCTTTTCAGTAAATTCACGGGCAATGGCATCAACAACGATAAAGCGCTTAGCCGCAATACAGATCTGGCCTGCATTGGAGTAACGCGCTCGCACAGCCACGTCTACTGCCTGATCCAGATCCGCATCTTCCAGTACGATAAACGGATCAGAGCCGCCCAGCTCCAGCACTACCTTTTTAAGGTTCGCACCGGCCAGCGCGCCTATCTGCCGTCCGGCACGCTCACTACCGGTAAACGCCACCCCATGCACGCGCGGATCAGCAATCACTCTGGCCGCCTGGTCATTATCGATATACAGATTGGTAAACAGACCTGCTGGCGCACCGGCATCGACCGCCAGCTGCACCATCGCAGCAGCACAGCGGGGTACGTTCGGCGCATGCTTAAGCAGCGCACTGTTACCCGCCATCAACGTCGGTGCCAGAAAACGAAATACCTGCCAGTAAGGGAAGTTCCACGGCATAATCGCCAGCACTGCCCCCAGTGGCTCGTAGGACACCAGACTGCGAGACGCAACGGTTTCGATCAACTCATCCTGCAGCATCCCTTCAGCATGCTCGGCATAGTGTCGGCAAGCCACAGCACACTTATCGACCTCACCGAGCGCCTCAGCCAGCAGTTTGCCCATCTCTTCATGGGCCATTTGCGCCAACTGTTCACGGCGCTGTTCAATCAGCTCAGCGATACGGATCAGCAGTGCACCTCGCTCAGAAAAGCGAGTACCACGCCAGTACGCAGCCGCCTGCGCAGCCTGCTCCAGCGCACAGTCCAGCTCAGCATTCGGCAGCAGTGGGAAACTTTCCAGCAAGGTATTATCAGCCGGGTTACGAGACGCAAAAGTCATCAGATATCTCCAGATCAGTATCGGTGTTAGTCCATGGCACATAGGTATAACAAAGTAGCAATACACCACTTTGCTATTGCCCCCAGCCGGTGAACACCTTTCACACGCACCTGACGGCATTTCGCCCACGATAAGCCGACATGCTAGAAACACAAAGCCCCGCAGACAAAGGCCAGTCAGTTGCCTTTTATGGAGCCAATCGCACCTCAACATTCCGGCTGCCAGAAAATAGCCTTCGATCAGCTTTCCTCTTGATCGCCGAGCCTCTATGATGCGCCGCCTATCTTCCTGTTAAACCACAGTTATGAGGCCAACCCCGTGGAGTTAACCAGCGCGCTTATCGCGTTCGCAGCAATTATTGCCTTTGCCACCTACGTGCAAACCGTCACCGGCTTTGCCCTGGGCATGATTGTCATGGGGGCTGTCACCACCTTTGACCTGGTACCGATCGCCTTCACCTCTGTCGTTATCAGCCTGGTCACCCTGGCCAACGGCCTCTTTGCCATCAAAGGCAATATGCACGCCCTGAACAAAAAAACCGTCCTGATTACCACCCTGGGCATATTCCCAGGCCTGGCCATCGGGCTCTGGTTACTGGATTACCTGAGCGCTGAGTTTGCCAGCACACTTCAGGTTCTGCTGGGCATTACCATTATCGGCGGCGGCCTGATGATCATGCTCAAGCCTGAACCAATGAAAACCATCTCCAGCAACGCTACATTTGCTGGCGCAGGCACTACAGCGGGCTTACTGGCAGGTATGTTCAGCATGGCCGGGCCACCGCTGGTCTATCAGTTTTACCGCCAGCCGTTTGAAATGCTCACCATCCGCCTGTCACTGCTAGCGATATTCCTGCTCTGCTCACTCATCCGCACCGTCATGGTCGGCGCCCAGGGCGGGTTGACGATGGATATGTTCACCTTCTCAGCGATCTGCCTGCCCATTGTTGCTGCATTTACCTGGCTGGGCCGAAAGTATCCACCACCGGTCAGCAATAACACGCTACGCCGCATCGCGTTTGGCCTGTTGATTGTTATTGGCATCTCACTACTGATCACGGTTTAACCCAAACAAAGATCAACGTCCGATACTGGCGCTCACAGCAAAAACAATACAGTTAGGATGAAACGCCAGTACAGACTCAAGGATCAAGTGCAGTGAAACCTTCCGATATACGCGATATGTTACTTTTAGCAGCCCTCTGGGGCGCATCGTTTTTACTGATGCGTATCGCCACCCCGGCATTCGGCCCAGCCCTACTGGTAGAGCTTCGCGTTTTGCTGGCAGCCCTGTTTTTACTGCCTTTTGTGTTACGTCTGAGCCTGCTCAAGCAGGCTCAGCGTAAAGCCATACCTCTGCTCGTTGTCGGCACATTCAACTCAGCACTGCCTTTCGTACTGTTTTCATGGGCTTTGCTCGTACTTTCAACAGGCTTCACCGCCATCATTAATGCCACTGCACCCTTATTTGGCGCACTCATCGGTGCTGCGCTGTATCAACAGGCACTGACTCGGGCAAAAATACTGGGCATGCTAACCGGCCTCCTTGGTGTCACCTGCCTGATCAGCAGCAAAGGTGATCTGAACCTCACCAGCACCATTCTGACTCTGACGGCGGCACTCGGAGCTGCCGCCTGCTATGGCTTTGCCGCCAATTACAGCAGCCAGCAATTGAAAGAAACACCCGCACTGGTACAAGCATTTGGCAGCCAGCTGGCTGCCGCTATCATCCTGTTAATACCTGCTCTTTTATGGTTACCAGCAGAACAACCGAGCATGACGGACTGGTTGGCGGTTATCACGCTTGGCATTGCCTGTACCGGCATCGCCTACCTGCTCTACTTCCGCCTGATTACTAACATTGGCGCCACCAGCGCCATTAGCGTGACCTTCCTGATCCCCGCATTTGCCATGACGTGGGGATGGCTCTTTATCGACGAGCCCGTCAGTCTGATGATGATTGGTAGCTGTCTCATCATCCTCACCGGCACAGCTCTGACAACAGGGCTGATCAAACGCAAAAAAAGCCAGCCCTGCAATACTTGAGCTCCTACTAAGCGCTACCGGGGTTCTTCTTTCAGAATAAAGCCCCGGCACAGCTCACTGTTTATCAAAAAATACCCATGCAGCAATTGATAATTTTCAGCAGATGATTAAGGTGTTATGGATAATAAGTTACTACCAACGTCTTAAGACGTAAGAGTGGTAACACCAATAAAACTAATAATATCCAGCAAGACACCCACTATGACTAATCTGATAAAAAACCTGGGCAGCCCCCTGCTACGCCCAATACTGTTCGCAGTGATAGCGATCATCGTCGTTCAGACGCTTACCCTGCTCGGGGTGACCCGAGACAACATCAACCAGCTGGTCAATAGCACCAGCAGCACCCTCAGTGCAGGCAGCCAACAGATGGAACAACGCCTGCAACAAGCCGAGCAAACCATCAGCCACTCAATTGAAACCCTTACCGAGAAAACCAGCGACACCCTGACAAGCACCCTGGAGCGCCGCCTGAGCAAAGAGCAGCAGCAAGTTGCCAGCCTACTGACCAATGCGACCCAGCAAACCGCCAACGCCCTGGCTGAAATGATGGCTATCGCCGCCCCCCAGGCGATCTGGGACAAAGACAGCCCTGCCCTCACACAACTGGTGCGAAACCTGCATCGAAATAAGAATGTAGTATTCGCCCGCTACTACGATATCGACGGCAAACCTTTAACCCGACACCTGGACAAACGTCAGGCCAAGGTGAAAGCGCTGATCAAGAATGGCAAAGGCCGCCGTACGATGGATAAAGTAATCGATGCCGCCCGTAAAGACCCTGAGATCTACCTGGTCGAGGTTGACATCAATCCTCGTGGCGCCGTGATCGGCCGCTTTATGCTGGCAGTCTCAAACAAGCAGGCACGGGATGCCAGCCTGGCACTGGAGCAGCGCTTTGACCGCCTTATAAGCACCAGCCGAATGGCTGTCACCATGGAAATTAACGGTCAGGCCAAAAACACTCAGGACACCCTGCAACAGGCAGTGAAAGAAACTCTGGCGACTAACCAGCAAATCAATCAGCAAGCAGCACAGAGCATGCTGAGCAGCGCCAGCACCCTGATGGAGAAGATGACCGCCATCATGGTCGGTCTGGGTATACTGATGATCATCCTGCTGGCCATTATTATGGGCATGCGCATTATCACCAAACTGACTGCCCTGACTGGCGCCCTGCGCGAGCTGGCTAGCGGTGATGGTGACCTGACCCGTCGCATACAGATCAGCAGCCGCGATGAGATCGGCCTCATGGCTTCAACCATCAACAGTTTCATCGAGAAAATCCAGCAACTGGTGCAACAGGCCACCCAGGCCGCTGACAGCACCTCAGGCCGTATCAGCGATATCAACCGGAGCTGCAGTAACGCCCATCAGGCTGTAAACCACCAGAACGAACAACTGCAACAAACCTCCGTCGCCATCACCCAGATGTCGCAAACCACCGGGCAGGTTGCCGAACGAATCCAGCAAAATCTGGCTAATGTTGACGAAATCCGCTTTGCCGGCCAGGAAGCGGGCAACATATCCCGTGATGTCCGAGACAACATCCGCCAGCTCGGCACCGAAGTGCGCGGCGCTGCCGATGTAGTTAACAATGTGGCCAGCCAGAGCGAGGATATTAATGCCATTCTGGATGTCATCAAAGGCATCGCCGAACAGACCAACCTGCTTGCACTCAACGCCGCAATCGAGGCTGCCCGCGCAGGTGAGCGAGGCCGTGGTTTTGCCGTCGTCGCTGACGAAGTCCGCGATCTGGCCAGCAAAACCCAGGCCTCCACCGAAAGCATCCAGCAACAGATCAATGCCCTGCAGACTCGGGTAAACAGCGCCGTCAGTGTGATCAACAGCGCCAGCGACAACGCCGAAACCAGCATCATCGCTATCGACAGTTCAGACCAGAAGATCCAGGCAATCTCCAGCGCGGTACAGAAGCTGTACGACTTCACCCACGACATCGCCGCGATGGCGGAAGAGCAGTCGCAGGTCTCGCACGAGATCACCCACAGCGTCGAGAAAATAAGCGGCCACGCCAACACAACCGCAGATGCCGTCAGGGACAACGCCAGCACTGCTGACGACCTGAGCAGACTGTCATACTCACTCAAATCCACCCTCGGTCAATTCCGAGTCTGACCGTAACCCTCACCAAAACACGGGCATAAAAAAAGGCGACCATCAGGTCGCCTTAAAGGAGCTAAGGGCAGGGTCAACAAGTACCCTGTATTGCTATTTACGCACTTACCAGACCGCGCTCACCCATGATCTCTTCGATCTCAGGCAGGCTGGCTGGGTCATCAATGGTGGAAGGAATGCTGTATTCCTTACCGTCTGCGATCTGACGTAGCAGCTTACGCAGAATTTTACCAGAGCGTGTCTTCGGCAGACGCTGCACAACAATTGCACGCTTGAAGCAGGCAACCGCACCGATCTCTTTACGCACCAGCGCAACCAGCTCGGCCTGCAGTTCATCTTCCTCAATATCGACGCCGTTTTTCAGCAGCACCAGACCAACAGGCTCCTGGCCTTTGAGTGGGTCGTTAATACCGATAACCGCACACTCAGCAACCGCATCATGACCGGCAACGATCTCTTCCATCTCACCGGTAGACAGACGGTGACCGGCAACGTTAATCACATCATCGGTACGACCCATGATGAACACGTAGCCATCATCATCTTTGTAACCACCATCACCGGAACTGTAATAACCTGGGAACTCGGTCAGGTAGCTGGTACGGAAACGCTCGAAGTCACCCCACACCGTTGGCAAACAACCTGGAGGCAGTGGCAACTTAAGAACAATGTTGCCCTGCTCACCGTTTGGCAGTTCGTTACCTTCATGGTCCAGCACACAAACATTGAAGCCAGGTACTGGCACAGTAGAGGAGCCCGGTTTCGGCGCTTTAGCCTCAACACCCATCATGTTGCCGCAGATCGCCCAGCCGGTCTCAGTCTGCCACCAGTGATCGACGACTGGCTTACCTGTTTTCTCAACGGTCCAGTGGTACGTTGGTGGATCCAGACGCTCGCCCGCCATGAAGATGGTCTGCAAGTTGGACAGGTCGTACTTAGCCAGCTCAGCCGCGTCAGGGTCTTCTTTCTTGATCGCACGGAAAGCTGTTGGTGCAGCGAACAGCGCTTTACACTTGTGCTCAGCACACACACGCCAGAACGCACCCGCATCCGGTGTACGGATCGGCTTACCTTCGTATACAACCGTGGTACAACCTGCCAGCAGCGGCCCGTAACAGATGTAGGAGTGACCCACCACCCAGCCAACATCGGACGCCGCCCAGAACACATCGCCCGGCTCCATGTTGTAGATGGCTTTCATCGAGTATTTCAGCGCAACCGCGTGGCTACCATTGTCACGTACCACACCCTTCGGCTTGCCTGTTGTACCCGAGGTGTACAGGACATACAGAGGATCGGTTGATTTAACCGGTACACAATCCGCTGGCTCAGCGCTAGCAACCGCTTCAACCCAGTCCATATCACGACCTTCGATCATTTCAGCAACCGCTTCAGGGCGCTGTAACACAACAACCGCACCTGGCTTATGGGCAGATTTTTCAATCGCCTGGTCCAGCATCGGCTTATATTCAATGACCTTGGAGATTTCGACACCACAGGACGCTGTTACCATAACTTTAGGTTCAGCATCGTCGATACGCACCGCCAGCTCATGGGGCGCAAAACCACCAAACACAACAGAGTGAACAGCACCCAGACGAGCAACGGCCAGCATCGCTACCAGCGCTTCAGGAATCATCGGCATGTAAACAACAACCCGATCACCCTTCGCGACGCCCTGCGCCTTCAACACACCGGCGAACTTCGCCACATCGTCACGCAGCTCAAGGTAGCTGATCGTGCGTTTGGTATCGGTAACAGGCGAGTCGTAGATCACAGCAGCCTGATCACCACGGCCGTTTTCGACATGGTAATCCAGCGCCAGATAGGCGGTGTTCATTTCACCATCGGCAAACCAGCGATCCATCCCATTGTCGTCTTTAGACAGAATGGTCTGTGGTTGTTTGTACCACGCAATGGCTTCGGCTTTTTCACCCCAGAATGCTTCTGGCGCTTCGATGGATTTGGAATACTCTGCTTGGTAGGACATAGCACCGGCCCTTTTATTGTTTTCGTTGACAATCGTTAAAAATCGAGGCGCTTACTTATTATTATTGTAGACAGTTGCCCCGTCTCGTTGGCAACAACTCTAACCAAACCTGCGCCAGAACGAACTACGACAAAAGGCGAACAAACCTACAAAAACAACGCCAGAACCTGACAAAAAGCAGAAGATACAAGGGATAGCGCGGGCTGAAGAAAAAACCTACATTGTCGACAATAATTACGGAGGGCATATGGATCATCCTACAATCCATACTTTTGGCTCACTCTAGCCCTGCCCTAAAGCAGGTGCCAACAGCCAAAAAAACAAAGCTCCGGCCGAGGCCAGAGCTTTTGTCAGTACAACACAGCTGTTTCCAGCCGCCGATTCAGCAAGCAATTACATCTCTTTGCTCTGTACTGGAATCGCTTTCTTGGTGCCCGTCAGCACGTTACGAGCACGCAGCTCATCATCGCTGCAACCTGCACCACCATCAGATTTAGCATTTTCGAAGTAGCACAGCATTGGCTGGTGCGCTTCCGCTTCCTGCTCATCCATCTGCACGTAAGCAGCAATGATCAGCAGATCGCCTTTATTTGCCTTATGGGCGGCAGCACCGTTCACAGAGATCACACCGGAGTTATCTTCCGCACGGATCGCGTAAGTACTGAAACGCTCGCCGTTATTGATGTTATAAATATGAATCAATTCATATTCCTTGATGCCAGAGCGATCAAGCAGCACGCCATCAATGGCACAGGAGCCTTCATAGTGAAGCTCTGCGTGGGTGGCTGTAACTCGATGTAACTTAGCTTTCAAGAATGTCTGCAGCATAACCAAAACCTGCTCAAAAAATTCATTCCGGAATAGTCCGGTCCCTAACCTGATCGCGACGACCCCGCCATCCGATCAACCCTCGCACCCCTGACACATGATGTCAGCAGCATGGAGACATCTGACGTGCCTCTTTTTGCATACCATACATGGCATGCACCCACCGAACCAAAGCCCGACGGAAAGCGCGCATTTTAACAGTTTCCAGGGAAAAAGCAGCACTGGCAGCACTCAGCACACCAGACAGTGAAGAGAAAAGCGTACGGTACCGGGGAAATAAAGCAGACATATGAAACCCAGCACCGTGACGTCATTCACAACTACACAGCTTATTCAGACACTGCTGGAACATCACCGAGCAACTCACGTAAGCGATCCAGAACCAGATAAACCCCATACTGCTCTGATTCTGACAAAACAAGATCGCCACGGTGCGTAAAATGAGCCTGTAAGTGATCCAACAAAGCCCCCGCCTGTATTACTTGATTTGACTGTTCTTCCATTACACATCCCTGTCATCTATAAAGACAAAAGCCCCATCCGTTTCATCTGACAAATGATGAATCGGACAGGGCTTACTGTCAACAATAATTGACAGGTCTAAAAATTATCAACGAAGTATTTAACACCAAAGAAATTCGCCAGCTTATTCATATTGGTAATACAGATAGCCTGCTCCTTCGTGTGGAACTTCCAGATAAACGTGTGGGAAATATCTGTCTGCTCAGACAATAGATTATAGCTCCCTTTACGCCGCCGCTCATTGATTAAAGAGGAGGACGCCAGATAGTCTGTAATACGACTCCTCAGTTCGGATTCAAGCTCCTGAACACCAATCACGTCATAAAATTGCCGGAGGCGCTCCTTTAACTCCATGATCTCGACTTGTCGCGAAACCTCGATCGCCAATGCTGGCCCCATCACTCCTCACTCCTTATGCTTAAAAACTAGAAACCCTAAAATATCCCTGCTCCGACAAAACCCTAACGCCTGAACCTCATCATCAGGAAAGCGGGCCGTACCAAACACAGCATCCCACAAAAATGGGCCGTAGTTGTAGCGATGCACACCTTTCTGATGGTGCACCAAATGCATCTCTGGCGTCTGGATTATGTAACCAACCCACCTGAAGCGCCGATCAAGGCGAATATTGGAGTGATGAAAAACCTCCAACCCCCCTTCAATCAAAAGAGCAAATGCAACAGCGACAACTGACACATCGAGCAAAATTTTACCTAAAAATACCAATAGAACTGAATTTGCGACAACCTCTACAGGATGCCTATAGAAAGCGATTCTCGCCTCCATATGACTAGGCGAATGGTGGAAAGTATGTAGGTACTTCCATGCAATGGAGTTACTATGTTTAAAGCGGTGAAACCAATAATTAGAGAATGAATATACTAGATAAAACCCTCCTCCCTCGATCCACCACTCACTGAAAATCTTCATTCCAATGGCTGGAAACTCTATCCAGAGAAGAAATGTAACACGCAGCCAGAAAATGGCAAAAAAACCCAGGAGAACCCAGTACAAGCCAAAAAAAGGCGGTCTCTGGTGATTATGACTGGGATACAAACGCTCAAATACATGGAAAAGCAAATAGATAGCAAGCTGAAGTACCATAAAAATTGGTAACATATCGATCCTCGATTAGTTCGTTCCATTAGGAAAAACCAATACTACCGAAGATCGATATCCTTCAACTCAAACGCACCCCTTCGACTAACGAATAAGACTAAAAAACCACAAGGCTTTCATTCAGTCACTGCATTTCAGGCTACCATATCATCATCTTTATCAGCTGATGGTAGCCCCAATCTCGCCGCCTCCATACGCTTTTGAATTTCCTCACGATTTATCTTCACATCACGCGGAGCATCAATACCAAGCGTTACTTCACTTCCATTATTTCTTAAAACACGCACAACAATATTGTCCGCAATAACAATGCTCTGTCCTGTGTAACGCGTCAGTATCAACATTCCAATTTCCTTATATAATCGCCTGCATTCATTGCAGGGCACTACTGTCCTGAGAAGCATAACTGGGTAACAAACACCAAAAAACCCAAATATGGCTTATGTTTTGACAAATTAACCCATAAATGGGTAAATATCCACAGGCAAGCTTGAAGTAGAGTTATACAATATGAAAACGCTAGGCGAGCGCATTGCGCATATACAGAGTAAAACAGGCGCACGCTGCCTGCAGGATGCAGCCAATATCCCTCAGTCAACACTGAGCCGCTATATCCGAAACCAATCTGTTCCACCCGTTGACCGCGTTGTCGCCATGGCTGCAGCGGGAGGTGTGAGCGCTGGATGGTTAGCCGCTGGAGAAGGCGAGCCTGCAGAACAAACGACTACTTTCACCGGGCTCACAGCCATCACAGGAGAGCCCTGCCAGAAAATATCCTTTGACCCGCAATATCTGTCCGACCTTGCCGGTGCACCAGCACAGCTAAAAACGTACGCCCAGAACAGTGATGCCATGCACCCAACCCTTCAGACTGGCACCCTCACTCTGATCGATATAGAGCAAAACAGGGCTATGGAAGGTATATACCTGCTTGAGATGATGGGCCAGCTCAGTATCAGACGGCTACAACCCACCCCGAGCAACACACTGCTAGTACTTAGCGATAACCCCACTTATCAAACACACACCCTGCACTCAGACGAATTTCAGAATATCAAAATCATCGGCCGGGTAATCTGGTACGAAACTCGCTGCTAGACAGCCCCTTCACAGGGTTTTCTTCAGCACAAAAAAAAGCGCCTACCCAGCCAGGCAAGCGCTTAAAACCATATTTGCTTTTACAGGTTGTGCCAGTAACTGACACAGTATCCGCGCAGGCGCGAATAAGGGTGTGGTGGCTTACACATGAGGGGAGAAACCACCACTAAACAGTAGATCAGCGCCCGCCTGACGCAGGCGCTGTACAGGCCGCTAACACGGCCTGGTTGCCTCAGTCTTCGTCGCGGTAAGCGTCGATGCCTGGGCAGGAGCAGATGAAGTTACGATCACCGTAGACGTTGTCGACACGGTTAACCGCAGGCCAGAACTTCGCAGTACGGGCCGACTCAGACGGGAATGCCGCCTCTTCACGGGTGTATGGACGATCCCATTCACCGATCACATCTGCCTGGGTGTGTGGTGCACGACACAGCGGGTTGTTATCAGCAGGCAAAGAACCGTTGTGAACACGGTCGATCTCGCCACGGATTTTAACCATCGCATCAATGAAGCGATCCAGCTCTGCTTTAGACTCAGACTCAGTCGGCTCGATCATCAGCGTGCCCGCAACCGGGAACGACATGGTCGGCGCGTGGAAACCGTAGTCCATCAGACGCTTGGCGATATCTTCTTCAGAAACACCGGTCTCTTCTTTAATCGGGCGAATATCAACGATGCACTCATGGGCAACCTTGTTATTACGACCGCGATACAGAATCGGGAAGTGTTCGCCCAGCTTCTCTGCCAGGTAGTTCGCACCCAGAATGGCATTCTGTGTGGAGTGCTTAAGGCCGTTTTTACCCAGCATACGGTTGTACATCCAGGTGATCGGCAGGATAGATGCAGAGCCGTAAGGCGTTGCAGCAACCGCACCGTTCTCCGGGTTCAGACCTTCAACGGGTGTCACCTTGTGGCTGGCGAGGAACGGTGCCAGATGACTCTTAACACCGATAGGACCCATACCAGGACCACCGCCACCGTGTGGGATAGCAAAGGTTTTGTGCAGGTTCAGGTGGGATACGTCAGAACCGATCAGGCCTGGCTTGGAGATGCCAACCTGAGCGTTCATGTTCGCACCGTCCATGTAAACCTGACCGCCACACTTGTGGATGATCTGGCAGATCTCAACGATATCTTCTTCGTAGATACCATGCGTAGACGGGTATGTGATCATTAGGCAGGACAGGTTTTCTGCATGCTGCTCAGCTTTTTCAGCCAGATCAGCGACATCAACGTTACCGTTCTCATCACAGGCCGTTACGATGATCTTCATATCCATCATCGCTGCAGACGCAGGGTTAGTACCGTGCGCAGAGGATGGGATCAGACAAACGTTACGGTGACCTTCACCGATAGACTCCTGGTACTTACGGATCGCCAGCAGGCCAGCATATTCACCGGAAGCACCGGAGTTAGGCTGCAGGGAAACTTTGTCGTAACCGGTGATTTCAACCAGCTGGTCTTCCAGCGAGTTCAGCATCGCCAGGTAACCTGTCGTCTGATCGGCCGGTGCAAACGGGTGCATGGTCGAGAATTCAGGCCAGGTAACCGGGATCATCTCTGCGGTTGCATTCAGCTTCATGGTGCAGGAACCCAGCGGGATCATGCCGTGAACCAGGGAGTAATCCTTGTTCTCCAGACGCTTCATGTAACGCAGCATATCGGTTTCAGCGTGGTAGCTGTTAAACGTCGGATGGGTCAGGACCGCATCTTCACGACGCTGATCTGCCGCAATACCGGTCGCTTCGCCTGCAACGATGCGCGCATCGATTGCCGCAACATTCAGACCATGGCCGTCACCCAACACCACATCAAACAGCTGTGCAACGTCAGCAGCCGTGGTGGTCTCATCGAAAGACACACCCAGCTTGCCCGCATCAGTGCTGCGCAGGTTGCAACCTGCCGCCAGTGCACGTGTATTGATTGCAGCAGCGTCGTCAGACGTAATTGTCAGTGTATCGAAGTAAGTATCGGTAACCTGAACGCCCTTCTCAGCCAGACCTTTCGCCAGAATGGCGGTCAGACGGTGGGTACGCTCAGCGATATCTTTCAGCCCCTGAGGGCCGTGGTATACCGCGTAGAAGGCAGCCATGTTGGCCAGCAGCGCCTGCGCAGTACAGATGTTAGAGGTCGCTTTTTCACGACGGATATGCTGCTCACGCGTCTGCATCGCCATACGCAGTGCCTGGTTGCCACTGGCATCCACAGAAACACCGATAATACGGCCAGGAACAGAACGCTTCAGTTTTTCACTGGCAGCGAAGAAAGCAGCGTGCGGGCCACCAAAGCCCATCGGTACGCCGAAGCGCTGAGCAGAACCCAGAACAACGTCAGCACCCAGCTCGCCAGGTGATTTCAGTACCATCAGCGCCAGCAGATCAGTAGCAACAGATACCATTGCTTTCTGGTCTTTAGCTTTGGCGATCAGTGCTGGCAGGTCACAGATTTCACCGGTGGTACCCGGGTACTGCAGCTGCGCACCAAACACATCGTACTGATCCAGTTTATCGGCATCATCAACAACGATGTCGTAACCGAAGTATTCAGCACGGGTTTTGATCACATCCAGCGTCTGCGGATGCACATCAGATGCAACAAAGAAGCTGTTGCTCTTTTTACGGTTAGAACGCTTACACAGGGTCATTGCTTCCGCTGCTGCGGTCGCTTCGTCCAGCAGGGAGGCGTTCGCCAGATCCATACCGGTCAGGTCCATTACCATCTGCTGGAAGTTCAGCAGTGATTCCAGACGGCCCTGAGCAATCTCTGGCTGGTACGGCGTGTACGCTGTGTACCAACCTGGATTTTCCATCACGTTACGCAGGATAACGTTAGGAACCAGAGTGTTGTAGTAGCCCATACCAATGTAGGACTTGTTAACCTTGTTCAGGGACGCCAGTGCTTTCAGTTCTTCCAGCGCAGCGCGCTCGGAAACACCTTCAGCCATATCCAGCGCATCATCCAGGCGGATTGAATCCGGTACGGTCTGCTCAATCAGAGCATCCAGGGAATCAACGCCCAGCTCCTGCAACATTGCCTGCTGTTCAGCCGCGTCGGCACTTACGTGACGACGGGTGAATTCAGCATGGTTTTCCAGTTCACTCAGTGCGCGAGTTTCAACAGCCATAGTTTTCTAACCTGTAAATTGCCTGTACCGCAGCCTGAAGGCTATCGAGTGCTCTGTGAGGATGGCCGGCTTATAACGCCGTTTGCCCAGAACACGACTGCCACTGCAGTACGGCTGAATTAGTGTAAACCCTGGTTGTACACTGCCGGACTCAAAGAGCCCGGCAGGCACAGGGTTGCGGGTCGGGCCTGCACTCCTTCCCCGCTTTGCCACCACTGGCTGCCGAAGCAGCTGGCGGTGTAGAAGATTGATTGGAGGACAATCAGAGAAGCATCACACCTATTCGTGATGCCACTCTACAATCAAGCTTCTTCGGCAACTTTCTGCTGGTACGCTTCAGCGCCCATCAGTGCGTCAACTTCAGCCGCATCAGACAGCTTGATCTTGGCGATCCAGCCCTCTCCAAATGGTGCTTCGTTAACAGTTTCTGGCGCATCTTCCAGCGCTTCGTTTACAGCAACAACTTCACCAGAGATCGGTGAGTAAATGTCGGATGCTGCTTTAACGGACTCAACCAGAGAGAACTCTTCGCCCTTCTCTACTTCGCGGCCCACTTCTGGCAGCTCAACGAATACTACGTCGCCCAGCAGTTCCTGCGCGTGATCAGAGATCCCCACAGTCACGGTGCCGTCACCGTTATCCAGAATCCATTCGTGAGACTCAGCAAACTTCAGGTTAGACGGTACGTTGCTCATTATCGTTACTCTCTTAAAATCAAAAATTATTATGAGGTTACACAGCGATGAAACCGTAAGACCTGATAAACAGCTTCATCACTTTAAAGCGTATAACCAGCGCCTGTCAGACAGGCGCCGGTGTCTATATTAACGGTACAGCGGGAATTTTTTGCACAGTTCTGCAACTTTCGCATGAACTTCTGCTTCAACCTTGCTGTTGTCGTCTGGGTTAGCCGCCAGGCCATCCAGCACGTCACCGATCAGGTTACCAATCAGACGGAACTCTTCAATACCGAAACCACGGGTTGTGCCAGCAGGCGCACCCAGACGGATACCGGACGTTACCATTGGCTTTTCTGGATCGAACGGGATGCCGTTCTTGTTACAGGTGATACCTGCACGCTCCAGCGCTTCTTCGGTTACGTTACCTTTCAAGCCCTTAGGGCGCAGGTCAACCAGCATCAGGTGGGTATCAGTACCGCCAGTAACGATGTCACAGCCACGCTCAATCAGCGTCGCAGCCAGCACCTGAGCGTTCGCAACAACACGCTCAATGTAACCTTTAAATTCAGGACGCAGCGCTTCACCGAATGCAACCGCTTTAGCAGCGATCACGTGCATCAGTGGACCACCCTGCAGACCAGGGAAGACAGCAGAATTGATCTTCTTGCCCAGATCCAGATCGTTAGACAGCACCATGCCGCCACGTGGGCCACGCAGTGTTTTATGCGTCGTAGTGGTACAGATATGCGCATGTGGCAGCGGACTTGGGTGAACGCCGGTAGCAACCAGGCCAGCGATGTGCGCCATATCGACCATCAGGTAAGCGCCAACTTTGTCAGCGATCTCACGGAAGCGAGCAAAGTCGAGCTCACGTGGAATAGCAGAGCCGCCAGCAATGATCAGTTTTGGCTGGCACTCAACCGCCAGTGCTTCAACGGCATCGTAATCGATACGCTGAGTATCTGGGGATACGCCGTACTGTACAGCGTTGAACCATTTACCAGACTGCGCAGGGCGAGCACCGTGCGTCAGGTGACCACCGGCATCCAGGGACATGCCCAGGATAGTGTCACCTGGCTGCAGCAGAGCCATGAAAACTGCGCCGTTTGCCTGGGCACCGGAGTGCGGCTGTACGTTTACGTACTGCGCGCCAAACAGCTCTTTGGCACGTTCAACGGCCAGAGATTCTGCAACATCAACAAATTCACAACCACCGTAGTAACGACGGCCAGCGTAACCTTCTGCGTACTTGTTAGTCAGCACAGTACCCTGGGCTTCCATTACAGCCTTGGATACGATGTTTTCAGAAGCGATCAGCTCGATCTGGTCTTCCTGACGACGAAATTCGTCGTTAACGGCACTCAGCAGTGCGGCATCAGAAGCGGCCAGATCCTGGCTGAAAAACTGCTCAGTTTCACTGTTCGGGTACAGATTGCTCATGGTGTCTGTCTCTACTGTTTATTGTTTTGGTTAGCCAATGCGTGTGTTAGCACGCAACCACGTTAACGGCCAGGCCGCCAGTGGAGGTTTCTTTATACTTATCCTGCATATCGACGCCGGTCTGGCGCATGGTTTCGATAACAGAATCCAGCGATACGTGATGCTCACCGGAGCCACGCAGCGCCAGGCGGGAGGCGTTGATCGCTTTCACCGCGCCCATCGTATTTCGTTCGATACATGGCACCTGTACCAGCCCGTTGATCGGGTCACAGGTCAGGCCCAGGTTGTGTTCCATACCAATTTCAGCAGCGTTTTCGATCTGCTCATTGGTACCACCCAGCGCCGCACACAGCGCACCAGCGGCCATGGAACAGGCAACACCGATTTCACCCTGACAGCCCACTTCGGCTGCCGAAATCGAGGCGTTGCGCTTATATAACATACCAATGGCTGCCGCCGTGGCCAGGAAGGTACAGATACCCTCTTCGTTAGAGCCCGGCACAAAACGGTCGTAATACGCCAGCACCGCCGGGATCACACCGGCTGCACCGTTAGTTGGCGCAGTTACCACCCGACCACCGGCCGCATTTTCTTCGTTGACAGCAATGGCAAACAGGTTAACCCAGTCCATTACCGTCAAATGATCCTGCAACGCCCTTTCCGGATGCTCAACCAGCTCGCGGCGCATCTCATGAGCGCGGCGCTTGATTTTCAGCCCGCCCGGCAGTTCACCGGTCTGCTCACAACCACGACGGATACAGTTATCCATCACTTTGAAGATATGCATCAGCTTACGACGCACGTCATCTTTACTGGTATGCGAGTGCTCATTGGCCAGCACTACATCGGCGATGCTCATTTTGTGTTCATTGGCCATCACCAGCAGCTCTTTACCATTATCAAAATGGTATGGCACGCTGGTATGTGCACTCGGCGCTTCATCGGCGCTGGCTTCTTCGTCACTCAGAACAAAGCCACCACCAACAGAATAGTAAATGGAGTCCAATACGATGATGCCTGCCGCGTCATACGCCTGAAAACGCATACCGTTAGGATGTTTGGGCAGCGATTCACCAAAACAGAATGGCACCTGGGTATCAGCATCGAAGTCGATCAGTTTCTCACCCGCCAGATTCAGCTGCTTAGTCTCACGAATCTGTTGAATATAAACGGGCACCTTGTCTGGATCGATCGAGTCAGGCGCTTCGCCCATCAGACCAACCATCGTCGCGATATCGGTTGCGTGACCTTCACCGGTCATGGCCAGCGAGCCATAGAGACTGACTTTGACAGCCGTCGTGCTTTCAAACTTCGCTGTGTCTTTCAGCTCCGCCAGAAATCGATTAGACGCTACCATCGGCCCCACGGTGTGGGAACTGGATGGACCGATACCGATTTTGAACAGATCAAAGATACTTAAAAGCATTACCTGAAGCCTCCAACATTATTATTATCATTCTCGCCAGGCTGCACCTCGCAGCCGTATGACAAGGGGGCGGAAACATCACTATTTAAAGGATGCATCTGAACCCTGTTTCGCGCTGGTCCGAATCAACTTGAGATGCAGACTAGCAACAGATTTCCATTTGAGCAACAAATATTTCCTATAGGAAACTTCGTTTTCTGTTCCGGGAAACATATACTGTTAGCCAGACACCCATAAAACGCATATATACAGAGAACGCTGCCCCCTCCATTCACGAGGCAGCACCCGGAGAACACAATGGCCGATATATCCCCACTGATGGTGGATGAACAGAACAGCAACCCCCAGATGTCATTGACACGGGCAGAGACAACATTGTCGCCCATGGAGCTGGGTAAACGTGTTCGCGAAATCCGCCTGAGCCAGAACCTGACCCTGGAAGAAGCCAGCAAGCTGACCGGCCTGGCCCGCTCCACCCTGTCTAAAATAGAGAACGAACAGATCTCACCCACCTTTGTTGCGGTGCAGAAGCTGGTACAGGGGCTGGGCATCAACATCCCTCAGCTGTTTGAGCAGCCCGACAACCAACGTAATCAGGCGTCCGGCCGCCGTGACATAACCCGCGCAGGCGAAGGCAAGCCGCACCCTACGCCCACTTACGAACACGAACTGCTCTCTTACCAGCTTAGCCGTAAAAAGATGCTCCCGTACCGCACCAGCGTGCGCGCACGCAGTTTCGACGAATACGGCGACTGGGTACGCCACGACGGCGAAGAATTTCTTTATGTACTGAGCGGTTCATTGCTGTTCTATACCGAGTTTTACGAGCCAGTCGAACTGAACGAAGGCGACTCCGCCTACTATGATTGCGATATGGGCCACGCCCTGGTATCAACCAGCGAAGCCGATGCCGTGGTCCTGTGGGTTACCGCCTGATCGCACATCAATCTTCCGCCGCCCGCCCTGCGGGCGCTGCAGACAACTCAACAGCCTCGTACGACAGACCACACAGCAAAAAAACAAAATTACAGGTTGCATAAAGTTTCCCCATCCTCTAATTTTGTTTCCTATACGAAACACGCTCTCTAAAGGTAGATTCGAAACCGCGCCAATAAACGCAGGTTAACTGACATCCTCCAGATACATTTATAAGTCAGCGACATCTACCCTTATAGAAAGCGTCGGGGGTAAACGTTTTCAGGGTTCCCTGCCTCAACGCAGCGCTGCGATCGGCGTCTCTGTTGCTGCCAGGGTGGTTGCACACTCAATCACCCGGGCAGGGCCTGATTCAACTTAATAACAACACTGAAAAGAGAAACAACAAGATGTCAGATACTCTGCTGAAAACACCACTGTTTGATCTTCACGTAGAAATGGGCGGCAAAATGGTACCGTTCGCTGGCTACGAGATGCCTGTTCAGTACCCGCTGGGTGTTAAGAAAGAACACCTGCACACCCGCGATGCAGCTGGCCTGTTTGATGTTTCTCATATGGGTCAGGTTCGCCTGCGCGGTGCTAACGCTGCTGCAGCACTGGAAACCCTGGTGCCTGTCGACATCATCGACCTGCCGGCTGGCAAACAGCGTTACGCTGTTTTCACCAACGACGACGGCGGCATCACGGATGACCTGATGGTTGCCAACTTTGGCGACTGGATCTACGTTGTTGTTAACGCGGCCTGTAAAGAGCAGGACATCGCACACATGCGTGCCAACCTGGGCGACGACGTTGAAGTTGAAGTACTGGACGATCGTGCACTGATCGCTATCCAGGGCCCTAAAACAGCAGAAGCCCTGGCCCGCATCCAGCCTGCCGTGAACGACATGGTGTTCATGGATTCCCGTGAAATGCAGATCGACGGTGTTGACTGCCTGATCTCCCGCTCCGGCTACACCGGTGAAGATGGCTACGAAATCTCCATCCCGGCTGCCGACACGGTTCGTCTGGTTAAACTGTTCCTGGAACAGCCAGAAATTGAAGCCATTGGCCTGGGTGCACGTGACTCCCTGCGCCTGGAGTCCGGCCTGTGCCTGTACGGCCACGATATCGACACCACAACAACACCGGTAGAAGGCAGCCTGCTGTGGGCAATCTCCAAGGTACGTCGCGCAGATGGCGAACGTGCCGGCGGCTTCCCTGGCGCAGATAAAATCTACGCTCAGATCGCCAACAAAGACTACACCCGCAAACGTGTAGGACTGCTGGGCGAAGGCCGCGCACCGATCCGCGAAGGCGCCGAACTGTTCAACGCTGATGGCGAAAAAATCGGCATGGTAACCTCCGGCAGCTTTGGCCCTACTATCGGTAAGCCTGTTGCACTGGGTTATGTAACAACCGAATACAGCACGCTGGACACTGAAGTATTTGCAGAAGTACGCGGTAAAAAGCTGCTGATGAAAGTTGCGCGTGCACCGTTCATCGAACAGCGTTACTATCGCGGCTGAAAATTACACCCTAAGTTGTAATTTTCAGTCAGTATCAGCCAGCGCCCGCGCTGGCTGATTGTTTATGATCCACTCCCCTGCACACTGGAGACCCTTATGGAGCTTATCCCGTTAACTGAACTCAAAGGCGAATCGAAAATGTCACGGCTCAAACAGAAGCCGGACCCGGAGCGCCCACGCCTCAGAAAACCGGAGTGGATTCGCATCGACGCGCGCACCAATGCCAAAACCGTTGCCAACGTGAAAAAGCAGCTGCGCAGCACCAAATTACACACCGTCTGCGAAGAAGCCTCCTGCCCCAACCTGGGCGAGTGCTTCAGCAAACGTACGGCTACCTTTATGGTGATGGGCGCTATCTGCACCCGTCGCTGTCCGTTCTGTGATGTTGCCCACGGCAAGCCAATGCACCTGGACGCAGAAGAGCCTTTGCATGTAGCAGAGAGCACCCGCGATCTTGGTCTGCGTTACGTGGTCGTCACTTCGGTTGACCGCGATGACCTGCGAGACGGTGGCGCAGACCACTTTACTCAGGTTGTCCGTGAAACCCGGAAAATGAACCCCGACACCAAGGTAGAAATTCTGGTTCCAGACTTCCGCGGCAAACTTGACCTTGCACTGGAAAACCTGAAAGAACATACCCCCGATGTTCTAAACCATAATATGGAAACCGTGCCACGCATGTACGACCGCGTGCGCCCGGGCGCCAGCTACGAAAACTCCCTGAACCTGCTGCGTCGCTATAAAGAGATGCATCCTCAGGTCACCACCAAGTCCGGCCTGATGGTTGGTCTGGGTGAAACCGAAGAAGAGATGGTTCAGGTGATGAAAGATTTGCGGGCACAGGACGTTGGTATGCTCACCATCGGCCAGTACCTGCAGCCGACCAAGCACCACCTTGCGGTAGAAGAATACGTAACACCGGCTCAGTTCAAGCGTTACGAAGAACTGGGCTATGAACTGGGCTTCGAAAACGTTGCCAGCGGCCCAATGGTACGCTCGTCCTACCATGCTGACATTCAGGCCAGCCACAGCACTGTTGAACAGTTCAGCCCCGAAAAAGAATAACCAGCAATACCTGAACCGTCGGGCTGGATGCCCTGCAACGCATCCAGCATCGACTCCCTCTGATATCAGTGCCAGCCTGCACAAGTACTGTAGTCTGGCTGAGGACACGCAAGACTATGTCTATCTACACAGTGGTTTCCCACGAGCAGCTGGAAACCTACCTCTCCCTCTATAACGTTGGCACACTGCAGAGTTTTCGCGGTATTGAGGCCGGTGTAGAGAACACCAACTACTTCGTCACAACCAGCAAGGGCGAGTTTGTACTCACCCTGGTGGAGTCCGTTGGCGTTGAAAAGCTTCCCTTTATTCTCGGCTTTGTCGATCACCTTGCCAGCCGCGGCATGGAATGCGCTCAGCCCGTACACCTGAACACCGGCGAACTGTTCGGCGAACTCAATGACCGCCCTGCCGTCTTGATGAATCGTCTGGCAGGCGGCCCACTGGACATCCCGACGCCAGGCCAATGCAAAAGCATCGGCGCCGCCCAGGCCCATGCCCACCAGCTGGCGAGCGAGCTACCTGCCGACCAGTACACGCATCTGCACCAATGGTGCACCGAAACAGCCGCCCCTATTTTGGAAAAGCTGGACGCCAGCCAGAAAGACCTGCTCCAGCACGCGCTGATGGACGCCGGCAACATCCCCTGGACTAACCTGCCAACCGGCCCGGTACACGCCGATTTATTCCCGGACAACGCCCTGTTTGATGGCGAGAGCCTGTCTGGCTTTATCGACTTCTACCACGCCTGCAGCGCACCCTACCTCTACGATCTGTGCGTTACGCTGAACGCCTGGTGCTACGACGAAGAGGCCGGAAAGTACGATCAGGACAAAGCCGACGCCCTGCTGGCCGCCTACCAGGCTACACGTCCGCTAAACGAAGAAGAACTGCAAAACCTGGCCGCCATGCAGCAGGTTGCAGCGCTGCGCTTCTGGCTGTCCCGCCTGCGCGACAAGCTATTCCCGAAAGAAGGTGAGCTGATTACGGTGAAAGACCCTGCCGGTAAGCAAAGCCTGCTGGAAACACTGCGTAACGCCTGACATCAGGCGCGCAGCACCCGGTCAGTGACTGAATCGCTCAGCATTGCCCGGGTAGCACTTCATATCAGACCCATACTGCACGACTCTTTCAAAAGCCTTTAGAAAATACACGATATGTATTTTGTATGATTCTCGAATATGTATTTTTTGGTCTCGTATCTGGTGCGCACCAAGCCCTGTCAGCTCGATTCAACCCGGTTACGCCCTTTTTCCTTGGCTCGATATAACGCTGCATCCGCCCGACCGATCAATTTTTCGATACTATCATCCGCCTGGTATTCGGCCACCCCGAAGCTGCTACTCAGCTCGGTAACAGGCAATACATCCAGCTCAAGCACCTCAATGCGTAACTTATCAGCAACGAGACAGGCCTGCTTTGCGGTAGTTTCGGGCAATATCACCACAAACTCTTCACCGCCCCAGCGCCCCGCAATATCGACCTCGCGCACCGCCTTACGCAGTAACTCACCAATTTTAATCAGTACCTCATCACCCGTCGGGTGGCCCCAGGTATCATTAATCCGTTTAAAGTGGTCCAGGTCCATCAACACCACCGAGAACGGTCGCCCGTAACGCCGAGCAACCCCCAGTACGCGCTCAAAGAACTGATCCAGCCGCAGCCGGTTACTCAGCCCGGTTAACGCATCGGTATTGGACAACCGCCTCAGCTCAGTGTTTTTTGCTTCCAGCTGCTGAGTACGCTGAGCAATGCCCTCTTCCAGCCGGCTATTCCATTCGTTCAGTTCAAGGTTTTGACGCCGCATCCGGCGCTGATAACGCTGCAACAAACGCGAGGTGTAGCGTGCCACTAACAGCGTGCCAGCAAAAATCACCAATACAAACACGCCAACGGCCAATAACGCCCGCCTGATACCAGCATCCGCCCGCTGACGCAGCGCCAGCTGTTCGGCCTCAGCGGCACGCACAGCATCTTCGACATACACCCCTGTCGCCACCACCCATCCCCAGCGGGCATAGGGGCGAGCAAAGCTGATCTTGTCTTCCAGTGCCTCACTTTCAGGACGATGCCAGCGATACTCAACAAAACGCCCGTCGGGAGTATGCCCAGCCTGAATAAAACTATCTTTAAGCGCCTGATCCTCTGTATTTCGCAACATACAGACAGAGCGCCCCACCAGCGCCGTATCCACCGGGTTCATCAGGTAATTACCATCTGCATCATAAACAAACAGGTAGCCATCATTCCCATAGCGAAACTCACTCAGGCGCTGCAACAACTGCTGCTTCAGACGCGCTTCGAAACGATCCAGCCGCTGCACGGCCGCCAGCACCAGCCCCTGTTCATTCAGCCGAGTTACATACAACAGCGCATCACTGCCACCGACATAGCCCGCCAGCTGTACAAAACCGCTCTGTTGTCCTGACAACGGCTCCAGCAACGCACCCGCTGCTGTTGAAATTTCCAGCACTGACTCGGGAGATACCAGCATTGGCTTCAGCACCCCATTACCAGTGGGCAAACGGTACAACTCATAAAAACTGTCGCCCTGGTCAAAACTGAAGCTGGCCAGGTTTATCTTCACCAGCTGATCCAGCGTCTCCCAGCGCACCTTACCCCGATACTGTTCATGCAGCTTTTCAATGGCCATTTTGGCCGACTGTGTTCGCTCACGTAGCGCCCGCCGCATCATCTGCTCTGCATCAGCATGGCTGGAGGCCAGGTGACGGATAACCTGACTCACCTCACGGCGAATATTATCCCGACTCTGCTCCAGCACCGCGTTCTCCACGACTTCAGCTTCCAGCTGCATGGTTTCATGTTGATGGGTCACAAAGATATAACTGACCAGCAGCGCCACCAGCAATACACTGAGCACAGGAATGGCAACAATCAGCAAAGGAAGGAAACGCTCTTTAGGCGGGGCGTTAGAGATAGGCACAGGGCAATCCAGCAAATAACAGATTCAGGACGGCAACCAGGCACCGTTCGATATCAGGCCAATCAGCACAGCCCGTAGACAACAATCACGCAGGTTACTGTATACATTAACTGTAACGATAATTACGCCATAACCCGACAGGGAAACAGGTATCAAAAACCACAGTTAAGCATGAATACAGGCAGCGTAAGCATTGCTGATCTTTTTAACGGACATTCATTCAACATGCAAGAAAGATGGCATAAATGCCCTTAATAACTGAATTACTGGTGCCCGCCTTGCAGCAGACACCTTGCCCCGGCTGACCACAGAGGCACCGGGACACGCCTTCAATAATCAGACTTTAAGGTGCCGTTGCAGCATCTCAGGACCATTATCTTTGTTTAGCGGCTTGAAGATAAAACCGGAAATCCCCAGCTCTTTACAGGTGGCAACCATCTCATAGTCAGTCACTGAGGACAGCATTACAACGGGCAGCTCCGGCTTGATCTGACGAATCTTAGCCAGCGCCTCATCACCGTTCATCTGATCCATCACCACATCCATAAAGACAAAATCGATCGCCTGTTCAGCAACAATCTCTACCGCCTCGGTACCGTCACTGGCCTCAATAATGGTGCCGTAGCCCAGTTCATTCAGGAACCGCCGGATCGCTTTGCGGATCAGTGAGCTGTCGTCCACCAGCAAAATGGTGCTTTCAAATGACAGCCGCGTCTGATGGGTATTTTCAATAGCAACGGTGGGCGCCTGACGTGTCTCGGCTGCGGGCGCGCCTTTTGCCTCGGCATCGTATTTCACATCCCGCACCAGCAAATTGAAGTAGTAACGCCCAACGCCTTCAATAAAGATCGGCACTGTCACAATCTGTTTCACACCGACCAGGTATTTATCCATATCTTCCAGCGTCATCGCACAATAGGGCGCAGAAAAATCAAAGCCCAGATTATGCTTGCTGAGAAAATCGGTCGCCCGCCCGACGATGGTATTACCCCATTCTGACAACGCCTTGCTCAGCTCCTCATTCACTTCTTCATGGGCAAACGTTTCACCCAGCATGTAGCTGCACACCTCGTTACCAATCGCCACAGCCGTTTCAGAGTAGTGATGCATCAGCACTACACCATCCAGACTGCCCTTCATATCAGAACAGACGGCATAGCCTTTGAATCGAAACTGATCCACCTCATCCATAAACGGCTCACCGGCAGAACCCTCAAGGCTGGTCATACTTTTGAGGCTGGCGATGGACTCATTCACAAATGGGTGGAGCGCTACTTTGAAAATAGTATCAACGGACATCGTGCTTCCCTTACGAGTACTTATTGTTATTAGGCGCAATAATTTTACCGCCCACCAACCTAGCATCCACGTGCAGGAATGCAACTTTTCCCTGCCGGGCCAGTGACACCTGTCAAAAACAGCTGTTTAAATCCATAAAAATCGACAAAATTTAACTTTCCGCGCGCCGAATCGGCTGAGGCATTTCACCCAAAAGTTCTATTTAGCGTATAATTCGCCGCCATAATTCTGTGCACGACTGACGATACCCATTGAGGAACGATTGAATGAAGTTTTCATCCCTGGACCTGGCACCTGATCTACTGCGCGCGCTGGAAGCCTGTGGTTATCGTCAGATGACACCGATTCAGCAGCAGGCGATCGTGCCTGCACGACGCGGCAAAGACCTGCTGGCCAACGCCCAGACCGGCACCGGTAAAACCGCCGCCTTTTCTGTGCCGATCCTGCAGCGCATGATCGACGATCCAAAACCGACCCAGCCAGGCAGCGCCCGCGCCCTGATCCTGACACCCACCCGCGAACTGGCGGAACAGCTGGCCGAGAGCATAAAAGAATACGCCCAGTTCCTTGATCTGAGCATCGTCGCCGCCTTCGGTGGTACCAACACCCAGGGCCAGGCCAAAAAAATGGCCGCCGGTATCGATATTCTGATCGCCACCCCTGGCCGCCTGCTGGAACACGTGACTCAGTGCAATATCAACCTGGGCAACGTTGAATTTGTAGTGCTGGACGAAGCTGACCGCATGCTGGATATGGGTTTCATCACCGATGTTCAGACTCTGATGCAGGGCACCGCTGCCAAGCGCCAGACTCTGCTGTTCTCCGCGACTAACTCCGCTGCCGTGAACGAGCTGGCGCAACAGATTCTGACGCGCCACGAGACAATCCGCGTTGCCAAACAGAACGCCACTGCCGATACCGTAGAACATGTGGTGTATCCGGTAGAAGAACGCCGTAAAGCAGACCTGTTCGCCGAGCTGATCAAAGAACAGAACTGGTACCAGGTCCTGGTGTTCACCAGCACCAAACAGCAAGCTGACGAGCTGCTGATGGACCTGAAAATTGATGGTATTAAAGGTGCCGTCTGCCACGGTGACAAAGCCCAGGGCGCTCGCCGCCGCGCACTGGCCGATTTCAAATCAGGTAAATTGCAGGTACTGGTTGCTACCGAAGTCGCTGCCCGCGGGCTGGATATTCAGGGGCTTGAGCATGTTGTGAACTACAACCTGCCCTGGTTGCCGGAAGACTACGTACACCGTATCGGCCGTACCGGTCGGGCTGGCCAGAAAGGTAACGCCATCTCCTTCGTCAGCCGCGAAGAAGAACGCGCCCTGGACGCCATCGAACACCTGATCGGCTACCGCATCAAGCGCATCCGCCGTGAAGGCTTTGAAGTCGGCAACCGCGATCCCTTGCGTAAACGTGTGGCGAGCACCCGCGGCCCACAACGCCGCAACAAAGCGACCCAGACTCAGGTGAAGGCTAACACCAACACTCAGATCCGCGCAGGCGGGCGTCGTAAGAAAAAGTAAAGATAAGCTCTGTTGAGGCTCCATATCATATGGAGCCTCTTCTCTTCTAACCCCCCGAATACATACCGCTCAGCATCCGTATTTCCGTTTACTCTGCATTGTCCAGCATCCGAATGTTGATGACTCGCTGATTAGCACTGCCACGCCAGCTCAATCCAGGCGAGGCCTGAGCCTGAATAAAAGGCCCATCCACAACGGTATCCAGTCGATCCACCAACCGCCATTGCGCAGGCGTCAATGCCTCCAGCACGTACCCCGTCCAGGCCCATATATCCCGCCCCGGACACTCTGCTCTTACCCTGCAGACAAGCGCTTCCACCGCCGCCACATTCGCCGGGTGCAGTGGGTCACCACCCGTCAGAGTCAGACCCCGCCGAGGAATCGCCGGGTCATTCAGATCGGTAATGACCTGCTCAATCATCGTCTCGGTAAACGGCACACCCGACGCCAGCGGCCAGGTCCTGGCGTTGTAACAACCAGGGCAACGGTGCTCACATCCCGAAACAAACAGTGTGCAGCGAACACCCGGGCCATTCACAACATCCCGCGGGAAATACTGCTGATAATTCACCGCCCCGGCCCCTGAAAATGTTTGACACGCTGCTGCACCTCTGCCTGCTTTCCTGCATTAAAGGGTCGTGCATCCGGACTACCCAGATAGCCACAAACTCGCCGGGTCACAGACACTCGTGCCGGGTCCCGGTTACCACAGGCCGGACAGACAAAGCCTTTACTGGTACAGCTGAATTCGCCCTGGTAACGACAGTCGTAACATTCATCGATTGGCGTATTCGTGCCGTAATACGGCACCCGTGAATAACTGTAATCCCAGACATTCTCTAATGCTTCGATGTTCTGCTGCATGTTGGGAAACTCGCCATAACAGATAAAACCACCACTGCTGACCGCCGGATACGCCTGCTCAAAATCAATTTTCTGCCAGGGGCTGACATGATGCGCAACATCAAGATGAAAGCTATTGGTGTAGTAACCTTTATCGGTAATACCAGGCCGTAGCCCAAACAGGGTGCGATCCAGTTTACAGAACCGATGGCAGAGGTTTTCACTCGGCGTGCCATAGAGACTGAAACCAAACCCGGTTTCGGCCTTCCAGCGCTGGGTGGCCTTACGCATATACTCCAGCAGCTCAACGGCCTTAACCTGTAGCGCCTCACTCCCTGCCAGCGGCTGACCGTACAGAGCCAACATTGCCTCATGCACCCCGATATACCCCAGCGAAATCGACGCCCGGCCCTGTTCAAACAGCTGAATAATGTCATCATCCGCCTGTAGCCGAACCCCGCAGGCACCCTCCATATACAAAATGGGGGCCACTCGGGCTTTAACGCCCCGTAAACGCTCTATACGGCTATCCAGCGCCATGCGAGCCAGTGCCAGCCGCTGATCGAGGATGCGATAGAACGCCACTTCATCACCGTCAGCTTGCAGCGCAATCCGCGGTAAATTAAGACTGACGACCCCCAGGTTATTACGCCCTTCGTGCACCAGCTGGCCATCCTGGTACCAGTCGCTGAGAAAGCTGCGACAGCCCATCGGGGTTTTAAATGAACCAGTAACACGCACCACCTGATCATAATTAAGAATATCAGGGTACATACGCCGGGCAGCGCACTTCAGCGCCAGCTGCTTGAGATCGTAATTCGGATCAGCCGGGGCGTGGTTAACACCCTTGCGAATGGCAAATACCAGTTTGGGGAAAACAGCTGTTTTGCGATTCCGACCCAGCCCGGCCAGCCTGTTTTGCAGAATAGAACGCTGAATCAACCGCTCTGCCCAGCCCGCTCCCAGGCCAAAGCCAAAGGTCACAAACGGCGTCTGACCATTGGCGGTATGCAGGGTGTTTACCTCATACTCCAGCGACTGAAACGCATCGAAGCATTCTTTTTCCGTCAGCGCCCGGGCATACGCCTCGACATCACCAATCTGCCATTGCTGTGCGACCGCCCGGTGCTTGTCATAACTGCACATCACATAAGGTGCGAGCACCTCATCAATTCGATTGATCGTCGTGCCACCATAAATATGACTGGCAACCTGAGCAATAATCTGCGCGGTCACCGCCGTCGCCGTGCTGATCGACTTTGGCGTTTCAATTTCCGCATTCCCCATGCGAAAGCCCTGGCTCAGCATATTGCCCAGATCCACCAGCATACAATTGAACATCGGGAAAAATGGCGCGTAGTCGAGATCATGGTAGTGTATTTCGCCCGCTTCATGGGCTTGTACCACCTCGCGGGGCAGCAGGTACTGGCGGGCATAATGACTGGCGACAATCCCTGCCAGAAGATCCCGCTGAGTCGGTATTACCTGGGCATCTTTATTGGCATTCTCATTCAGAAGGTCCGCATTACTTTGCTCAACCAGGCCACTGATCGCCCGGCTCAACTGACTGCCCTTGTCTCGGGCCAGGTCACGTTCATAGCGGTATTCAATATAACAACGGGCAATGGCAGGGTTGTGCTGCATCAGCCCATTTTCCACCTGCTGCTGAATGTACTCGATACTGACCAGGCCATCCGGCCGGACTATCTGTTGTGGTGTAAGGCCATTGTCCAGCAGCTCGATTTGCCGTCCGTCACTCCAGTCTACCGTCAGCTGCTGGTGGACATGCGCCACCACCTCTGGCACCAGCTTACGGTGACAAAACCCTGCCGCCGTGGCAGCTGCCGCGACCGCCTGTTCAATACGCCGCACATCAAAATCGGCATGACTGCCGTCACGCTTGAGTACTGTCTGAATCATTGCCTACATCCTGCTTCACTACATCAACCTGATGTGTGATCGTGCGTAACATGCGCTACACAGCAGAGGCCCAGCCCTTGCCTCGGATATCACACCCATAGCGATCGAACAGTGCTGCCAGAACAGCACCAACCACTACATGTAGAGCCACCCTGCCCTTTAAGGCACAAGATATTGTGCTTAAGTCGAAAAGTGAGCATTGATATAGAACAATGGAAAACCTATCAAGGGACGGTAGATATTGCTGGAAACGACGCCCCCCACACCTGCACCCTGTCCAGCTGGCCGCTCTCATCAATCACCAGCACTTCTGCTTTCCCCCGATGGCTGAACGGCCACTGAGTCAGCTGCCCGGCTTTCACGCTAGCGATGCGCTGGCCATTGAGATACCAGTGTCGCAAACCCTGCCCCCCTTCACTGTTGAGCTGCAACATAGGCGGCTGGTGACTGCCTGGGGCTTGGCGCAGGCGGGTGCCGTCTTCCAGTCCGACAATGCGTAACGGTGCGGTGGTGACGCTCTGCTGCTGCGCTTTGCAGCCAGCAGCCCAGCCAGGGGTTAACTGGGTTCGGCGCTGATCGGCAGGTAACCAGGGCTCCAGCGCCAGCGGCCAGCGCCAGAGTCGTTTTCGGCTAAACAGGCCCTGTGCACAACCCGGCACAACACGTTCGCCCTGCGGATTGAGCCAGTAGTCCAGCTGCAGGCGGGTGCCTAGTGGTGCGTCCGGGCTGATCAGCGTCGGCGGTGCGGTGTCGTTCAGCAGTAGCGCCTGTTGTGGCTGGGCACACGGCTGGCCCGGCTGCAGGCGCAAGCCGCTGGGCCAGCAGATGGTGACGCGTGAAACGCTATCAGGAAGCGGAGGGGCCGTCTGGCCTGGCAACAGCGCACTGAGCTGGCGCAGCAAAGGCACGGCGGTGTTACGGCCATAGAAACCGGGTAGCGGTGTGCCATCCGGCCTGCCCACCCAGACCCCCAGGCTGTACTGCTGGCTCACTCCTACCGCCCAGCTATCACGAAAGCCATAGCTGGTGCCCGTTTTCCAGACCATCGCAGGCGGCTTCAGGCGGCTGAGCTGACTGCCCCGCGCGGGGGGCGGCTGCAGCATCTGATGCACCAGGCTGGCCGCGCCTGGGCTGAGCAGATAACGTCCCTGTTTGTGTGTATCCGACAAAATATCGGACTGACTGTAACGCAGTGGTAAAACCTGCCCGCTGCCCGCCAGTGCCCGGTAACCCGCCACCAGCTGCGCCAGCGACAGCCCGCCGCCACCCAGTACCAGCGCGGCACTGGCCCGCCCACCCGGAATTTTCAGCGCCATGCCCGCATTACTCAGCCGGGCACTGAACTGATGCACGCCAAGATGCTCCAGCAGGTTGACCGCCGGAATGTTCAATGAACGGCGCAACGCCTGGTCAGCCCGCACCGGGCCACTGAAACCACCACTGAAGTTACCCGGCTGATAAGCCAGACCAAAACGCGGCGTATCGCTTAACAAAGAGGCGGAATGAATCAGCCCTGCGTCCAGTGCCATACCATACAGAAACGGCTTGAGGGTAGACCCTGGCGAGCGCTGCGCCTGCACCATATCAACATGACCAAAACGGCGGGCATCCTGAAAATCAGCGCTGCCCACATAACTGAGCACCGTGCCATCACGGTTATCGATCAGCAGCACAGCAGCCGAACTGGCCACCGGCAACGTACGACTGTAATCACGTACACGGCTGGCAAACTGACGCTGCAGGGCACCGTCCAGGGTGGTCTGAATCAACCGCTGCTCCGGCCATTGCTGCACCAGTCGGCGGGCCAGCAACGGCGCATCACGCGGCGGGCTGGGCGCACGACCATAGACACCCTCCTGACGCGCTTCAGCCACCCGCTGCGCAGGCCAGATCTGCAGTATTGCCAGCCGGTTGAGCACCTTGTCCCGCGCCCGTTGCGCCCGCTCAGGGTAGCGATCCGGTCGCAGTCGGCTGGGGGCCTGGGGCAGCACCGCCAGCAAGACCGCTTCAGCGTCCGTCAGGCCGCTGGCGGATTTATTCAAATAACTGTAACTGGCCGCCTGCACCCCTTCCACGGTGCCGCCAAAGGGTGCCAGGTTCAGATAGAGGGTGAGGATGTCGGATTTACTGAGCTGCCATTCCAGCTGCAGAGTGCGCAGCAGCTGTTGCAGCTTGCCCGCGAGGGTGCGCCGGTGTGGGTGCAGAATACGCGCCACCTGCATAGAGAGCGTCGAGCCGCCGGAGATTACCCGGCCACTGCGCAGGTTTTGCACACTGGCCCGCGCCAGCGCCAAAGGATTGATGCCCGGGTGCCACCAGAACCAGCGATCTTCATAGCCCAGCAGCGCCTCCAGATAGGCAGGGCTGACTTGCTCAATTGTGACCGGGTAGCGCCAGACGCCACGGGCATCAGCAAATGCCCTGAGCGGCTGGCCATCGCGATCGGTGACCAGCCGGGCAAACAGCTGTTGCTGATCTGGCAGCGCCAGTGGGAAGGCTTTATCCAGCCCCCACAGCCCTGCCAGCAAACTGAGAATGGCAGCACAGACAACGGCTCCCCGTCTCAGCGATTGCGTCACGGCTGGGCGGTAGCAGGCTCAGTTGCCGTAACCGGCGGCGTAACCTCGGGCTGGACAACCTCCACCCGGCCCCCCGCTTCGCTGATTGCCCGGCGGTCAGGCCGGTACATATCTTCCAGCAGCACTGGCGGAACCTGATAGCTGCCCGGCGTCACCGCACGCATCAGGTAGAACAGCCGTTGCACCCGCCCCTGGTTCAATTCCAGCGCCGCCACGTAGCGGTCATCCCGGTATGCCTGGTAGGCTGGCGGGTTACGCTGCAGCTGACTGAGCACGTCTTCTTCATCACCCTGCAGGCGCAGCCCTTCCAGCCCCACCGCATGGGCCAGCGCCGGATTTTCCAGCTCAAACCCGGCAGGCAGCAAGTCCACCAGCAGACTATCCGGGGTGCGTTCGGCAGCCTCCAGAATCAGCTCCACCAACACCAGTTCGCCCACATCCAGCCGGTCCATATTATGGGTGCTACCATCCAGCTGATAGAAGTTACGGCTGACTGCCAGCTGCTCACTGACCGGCGCAGGTGCTTTATCACTCAGGCCCTGGCTGGTCAGGTTCAGATACAGCGGCTGCTCGCTCTGGTTCACCAGGCTGATCGCCTGTGCCAGAGCGGCGGGCTGCAGCGTTTCCTGCCAGCGGCCTTCACCCGTTACCCGGGCCTGCTCAGCGCCACGACTCAAATCAATCTGCCAGGGCTGACCCGCTTTACGCTGCAGCACCTGACCGGCCTCATACAGCGCCGCACGGGTCTGGGTGCTGAACCAACGCTGTAGCGGTAGCCGTTCCATCAGTGTCAGCGCCAGCTGGCTCTGCTCGGCGGCGTACTGCGGCCCCAGCTCATCAAGCAATACAATCATCGCGGCAATATCCCGCTCAGCACTCCCGTAATCGCCCAGATAGCCCTCACTGCGCGGCAGGCTCAACGCCTGGCGCGCCGCATCATCGGCGCGACGCTGGTCACCCATTTTTTGCAGGGCCAGCGCCATATGCATCAGCGGTAAGCCGCTGGCGGCCTGCTCACGCTGCTGATCAAACAGCTGACGCAACTGGCCCAGCGGTGCGCGCTCAAGCCCCGCCAGCACGTACCCGGCATAGGCCCGGTACGCCAGGCTGTAATGACGCGGGTTCTCACTCCAGCGGCCTTCGGTACGCGGGCTGGCCAGGTAGTGATGCAGGCGACTGATCGCTTTATCAAGCACCGTGTCCGACACGGCGACACCCTGATCACGGGCCTGCAGCAGAATATCGGTGGCGTACACCGTCAGCCAGTGTTCCTCTGGCGAGCGGTTATCCCAGAGGCCAAAGCTGCCGTTTTCACGCTGCAGCTCACTGAGCCGGGCTACCGCTTTATTCAGCCACTGGCCACGCTGCGCCATACTCAGCTGTGGGTTGTCCTGCTGCTGCCAAAGCAACGGCAAGGCCCGGCTGGCGGTCTGCTCCAGGCAGCCATAGGGGTAGCTGAGTAACTGTTCCAGCTGTGTCTGCACGGGCAGCTGAACGCTGCTGGCCAGGTTCAGCCGGGCCTTGCGGGCGCTGGCAATGGACTGCGTCAGCACCGGGCTGGCCAGGGTCCATTGGGCACCTGGCGCCAGTGCCTGGTAGCGGGTTTCTGTCAATGCAGGCCAGGCCGCGCGGATCGGCAAGCGCCACTGACGGCTCAGCGGTTCAATCGTCTTATCGCCCGCCTCGCTGTTCAGGCTGCTCACCTGGAGCTGCAGCTGAGCCTCAGCCTGCTGCCCCTGCGGGGTATCGTCCGCCGTCACCACAAAGCGCAGCAGCGTTTTCTCTCCCGCCGCCAGGTTCAGCTGACGATGGCTACCCAGCAGGCTCAGCGGACCCTTACTGGTCAGCCTGATATCCAGCGCCTGCGACACACCGCTCTGGTTACGCAGCTCCAGCGCCACCATCGCCTGGTCGCCCCAGGCCATAAATCGTGGTATTGCCAGCTGAGTAATCAATGGTGCCGCGACGGTCAGCGGTTGCTCAGCACTGCCTACTGCAGTATCGGACCAGGCCAGTGCCATCAGCCGCAATTCACCATTGAAATACGGCAGTGGCAACGGGATTTCTCCCTTACCCTGCGCATCCAGTTTTACCGGGCCACTAAACAGCGACACGATCTGCACATCCGCCTGAGGCTGCTCACCACCCCGGCTCAGATCCGCATCACCACCAAAGCGTTGGCGCACCTGGGGTAGCGCGTTGATTTCCACCACTTTGTGGTACATATCCCGCGCATCAACCGCGTAGCGGCGGGGGCCGAATAAAGCAGTAAATGGATCTGGGGTGGTGAAGTTGTTCAGGCTGAGAATGCCGCTATCCACCGCTGCCAGGGTTAGCCAGCGCTCACTGTCTGTTGGGGTAACGCCACTGATCTGCACGGGCACTTGCAGGGTCTGGTCCGGTGTCACCCGTTCCGGCAAATCAATCTCGATCGCCAGTTTGCGGTCTTCACGGTCCAGCGGCAGGTGAATCAGCCCCATGGCACGGGTCGGGGTAACGGCATCACTGCCCTCACCCGCTGGGCGCAAAGCCAGCGCCGACAGATAGAGATCATGGCGTGGCTGGTCCTGTGGTACCGGCACCTCAAACTCAGCGCCGTTTTCCGGCAGGCTGACCCGCTGTGACCAGAGCAGCTGATCACCACTTTCCAGCATCAGCAAGGCTTTTCCGGCCCCTGGCGGGGTTACTTTCACCCGTGCGGTGTCACCAGCTTTGTAGGCCGCTTTGTCCAGCACCAGATTAACCTGGTCAGGCCGCACGGCGGCACTTTTCTGGCTCTGCTGCCAGCTGCTGTACCAGTCTTCCCCGGCATGGAAACGCAGGCTGGTCAGCTGATCACTGCCCGCCTCACGCACCTCAAGTCGGTACCAGCCCCAATCCACCGGCAGTTCAATCGGTGCCGGGGCCTTACCGTCAAACTGCACCAGCTCGCTGGCCACCGGGTAGGTTTTGTCGCTCCACTGGTAATGCCAGCCGCGCTGGCTGTTATAGCTCCAGAAATATTGCCGCTCTTCGCGGATAAGCTTAACGCTGAGCTGCGCCGCCGACAGCTGGCCAGCAACATCGCTATGAACCAGCTTGAACGCCGCCTTGCTGTTACGTGCCGGGTTACCGCTAAAGCCCGGTTTGATCCCCGGCAACGCCGTAGCTGGCCATAGCAGCGCATCGTAGTAACGATTAATCGCCCGGCCACCGCTTTCATACAGGCTGCCACTGAGGCGTAACTGCATCGGCGCACTGTAGCTGTAGCGGTCCGGCTTAACGTTGATGTCCGCCCGCCCCTGATCATCCAGTGTCAGGTCGGCAAAAGGCTGCGACCGACGATCACCGCTAACGCTCAGATCGCCAAACTGGAATCCCGGCCACTGGGACAGCGGCGCTCGCCAGGGCCGCGCCTGGAATTTCAGTTGCAAGCGGTTGCCATCAGCAGGCGCACCGTACAGATAGGCCCCCTGCACCGGCACATTCAGCGACTCTCCCGCAGCAACAGTCAACCGCTCACCACTTAGCCCTTGTTCAGTGGCGTTAAATTCCAGCCGCATCCGCTCCGGCATAAAATCTTCTACCTGGAAGCTGTAGCGCACCGGATGGCTAAACGGCCCCTCCACCTCCACCTGCCATCGCCCCAACGGTGCACTGGCCGGAATCGCCCACTGCTGACCGTAATAGCCCTGCTCTCCAGGCTGCCAGCTGAAGCGCGCCGCTTCACTGCCGTCTGGGCGTTTAATCTTCACCGGTAAGGTAACCGGTGGCACCGTGCGGCCATCCGCATCACGCATCAGGCCCGATACCTGCAGGGTCTCACCCGCGCGATAGAGGTCACGCGGCCCGTACATGAACAGCTCCTGCGGCTGCCAGGGGCGCGTGCCCAGTTCAAATTCAGACAGGTCCAGCGCCGGGCGTTTTAGCAGCAATCGCGCTTCGCTGTCACCTTGCATCACTCGCACCGCCCAGGCTTTATCACCAAACGCCTGCCAGGGGAGTGTCGCCCGCCCCTGGCTGTCGGTGGTGGCACTGGCCAGCACCGTTTGACGACGGTCCAGCAACTGGGCCTGGGCACCGGCCATCGCCGTGCCCTGCTTCAGAGAACTGGCAACCACCGTCAGCTGCTGCTGGTACTGGCGGGCATGCAGGCCCATATCCGTCACCCGGAACCAGGTGAGCTGCTCGTTACGGTAGTGGCCTGGCGCGGTCATCACTGCCAGATACAAACCCGCCTGCGCCAGCGCATCCACCCCGGCCAGATCAACCACCCGGTTCACCTGAGTATTGGCCGGAGCATCCAGCGCATAACGCCCGCTGTGCACCAGCTGGCCATACTTCGCCAGATCTGCGGCATACCAGCTTTCACGGCTGCTATTCCTTGCCTGGCGCAAAAATTCATGCACCTGGGCTGGGTCAACCCGCAAGAAATCCAGGTTCACTTCCGCCACATTGACCGCCTGCACCGGCAGCCCCTGGCCCGGCACCAGATAAAGTCCATCACTGCTGAAGCTGGCACCGGCCACCAGTGCACGGGTTTCCAGCGCCTGTTCGACCGTGGTCGCCAGCACGGCATCATTAGCAGCCGGCAGACCCGCCCGCACCCGTACCTGATAGCTTTGCTGTGGCGCACTGTTGTTAAACCATAACGTGCGGCCATCCGGGCTCAGTTCCCAGCCACCGGCCACCGCTTTACCGTCCACCAGCACCTGCAGCCAGGGTTGCAGATCCTGGCTGCCATCCGCCGCCGTCGACAGCAAGACCGCCAACAGGTTGCGCCCATCACGACTGCGCTCGCTGATATCCAGCACCGTCAATGGCTGCGGCTGAGCCTCTACAGTACTCGCGGCAGCAGCGGGCTGAGTGTCGGCCTGAACCATGGTTGCCAGCGCGCTGAGTACAGCCACGGCAATTGCAGAGCGGGGGAAAACGGGGCGCAGTGTCATAACAGTCTGTCCATTGGTTATTGACGGTGTGGGTGGCGGCGGCATAAACGCGCGCAGCAGTATAACCCGCCAGGCCGTGTTCAGCACCGCAACAGACCAGCGGGATCCGGCACAGGTGCAAATATGACAACAGTGATGTGTTACTTAAGGTGTTTTTTAAACGCCAATACCGCCGTAAAGTAGCCCCACTGGTTAAGCACCCCGTTCACGTTTCAGGTACATAGCAATGACAGCCAAACTCACCCCCGTTGTGCTCGCACTGACCCTTAGCTGGGTTAACGCGCTACAGGCCGCCAGCGATCCGCTGCGCGACCCGGACATCACCCCGGATACGGTGTACCACCGCGCTGGTCAGCAGCTGCCTGTACAATCTCGCCCGCTGAGACCCTTCGATGTGGACGAGCTGGCAACCACAGTGCGCTATCTGGCTCCGGTTAACATTCAGGCCACGGATTTCACCGCCGTTGCGCCGCAGTCTCGCGTTCATCCGGATGATCTGATCAGCCGCTGGGGCCGCGCCCACTGAAACCGACCCTGCCGCACGTCACGGCGGCAGACCGGCGGTGCTTGACCTTCCCTTTTTTGTATTTGCACGGAGCCCGACCATGATCGATCTGTTCTATGCCCCAACACCGAATGGCCACAAGATCACCATCCTGCTGGAAGAGCTCGGGCTGGATTATCGGTTGATTCCGATCAACATTCTTAAAGATGACCAGTTTCATCCGGCCTTTTTGCAGGTTTCACCCAACAACCGCATCCCGGCTATTCTGGATTACAGCGAGGCCGATGGCCCGCTGGCAGTGTTCGAATCCGGCGCCATTCTCACTCTGCTGGCAGAAAAACATCAGCAATTTCTGCCACAGCAACGCCAGGCACGGGCCGAGGTCCTCCAATGGCTGAACTGGCAGATGGGTGGACTGGGACCCATGCTGGGCCAGAACCACCACTTCAATCAGTACGCACCAGAACAGGTGCCCTACGCTCAGAAACGCTATACCGATGAGTCCCGTCGCCTGTATGGCGTGCTGGAGAAGCAGCTGGCAGGCCGTAAATATGTCGCGGGTGACTATTCAATTGCCGACATGGCAATCTACCCCTGGATTCGCGGCTATGAGAACCAGAAAATTGATATAGAACAGCTACCCAATGTCGCTGCATATATTCAGCGTATGGTCGCCCGCGAGGCTGTTAAAAAAGCCTATCAGCGAGGAGAATCGTTCGATTGGGAAAAAAGTATCAGCGCAGAAAAATTAAATAGCTTGCTGGAAACCGCCACCGAAAAAAGCTGAAACAAATCCCCGTTCACGCCTGAAAGAGGCTTGAGCGGGGGCTCCACACATGTCAATACTCACGTCTAAATTCGTCCATTGTTAGCAAATTCCTGCCATCATCAGCCATTGTTCGACTTTGGTGCGCTAGTAAAGTTTAAGTAACTATGTTCTATTCGGTTGTAACAAAACGCCAACAAGGCTGAAACCGAACCTTTATCTTTGCTATAAATCCAGGCTGTTGCCTGTCACAGATAAACACTCAGTTTTAACGCCCCTTCTTGATACGTAGTTGCCGGTTTTTATCCGCGCATTCAAATTGTTCTGGCTACCATAACTATAAAAAAGTAGTCCGTTCTATGCTCCTGATCTCGTACTACTGATGATCAACCGGACTGGCAGCTCACCTCGTCATCACGCACGAAAGATCGCATCGAGCACTGCCAGCAGTTATTAATTCCAGCACCAGACCCTCTGGTCTACCCAGGCTTAATGCCATGGGACAAGGCCGCGCGAGACACAGCCCAGCCCGCTGCGCTGTACCGGTCATGGCTGAACGTTATGAGGAACAATAACCATGAATACCAAGCTCACCCCGACCACCGAGGCGCAGATCCACCAGATTGACCAGACCTCCCTGCTACAGGCCAGCAGCTCAGCGCTGATGGACACCGCCGCCAGCACAACGCTGGAAACTGCGCTGGTGTACTGCGAGGGAAATTTTGGCGAGATGGACGGAAAAACAGCAAACGGACTGGTCCGCGCCTCTTATCGCTTCCGTATCCAGGGCGTCATCGACAGCGACAAAGCGGGTCTTGATTCTGGCACCGTACTCGATGGCAAAGCTAACGGCATCCCCATCTACCGTGACCTCAACCAGGCATTGCGTGAAGGGGACACTGAACCAACCCATTTCATCTTCGGCGTTGCCCCACTCGATGGCCAGTTCTCCGCCAAAGATCGCTACGTAATTTTCCAGGCAATGGAAAAAGGGCTGCACATCATCAACGGCCTGCATGAATTTCTGACCAACGACGAAAGCGTGATGCGCAAAGCACTCACCTGCGGCGTCACCGTCACCGATATTCGCAAGCCCGCCCCCAGCCATGAACTGAGTGTATTCACCGGCCAGATTATGAAAATGGCCTGTCCTCGCGTCGCCGTGCTGGGCACCGACACCGCCATCGGCAAACGCACCACCGCCACCATTCTGGTGCAGGCGCTGCAAGCTATGGGCATCAACGCAGTGATGATTGCCACCGGCCAGACCGGCCTGATGCAGGGCACCCCCTACGGTGTCGCCATTGATGCGATTCCGGCACAGTTTGCCGCCGGTGAGCTGGAAGCAACCATGCTTAAAGCCGACCGCGAACAGCAGCCCGATATCATGATCGTCGAAGGCCAGGGCGCACTTAGCCACCCGGCTTACTCCAGCTCCAGCCTGATCATCCGAGGCTGTGTGCCTGATGCGATCGTCTTACAGCATGCTCCTGGCCGCCCACATCGGGGAGATTTCCCGGATATGCCGATGGCCGATGTCCGCAGTGAAATCAACCTGCTCAAAGCCTTTTGTGGCACCGATGTCGTCGCCCTGACCATGAACCCGGAACATCTGGATAGCGAGCAGATGGCTCAGGCCATGCAAGAATTGCGCAGCCAGTTTGGCCTGCCAGTGGCCGATGTCGTTGCTCAGGGAGCTGACAGCATCGTTACCCAGCTGCTCGAAACCTTCCCGGCCCTGCGCCAGAAACGTAAGCGCCTGCAAAACTAATGACGCCACGACTGGAAATAAACCTCGACGCCCTGAGCCATAACACCCGCCAACTGGTCACCCGGCTGGCCCCCCAGGGCATCGCTCTGACCGCTGTCACTAAAGTCACCCTGGGGGATCCTGTGATCGCCCAGCGGTTACTGGATGCCGGAGCTACCGCACTGGGCGACTCCCGTATCGACAACATCCGCCGATTGCGTGACCAGGGTATCAACGCCCCCTGCGTACTGCTGCGTTCCCCTGCCCCCAGCCAGGTAGACGATACCGTTCGTTATGCCGATATCAGCCTCAATACTGAACCGGAAATCCTGGCGCAGCTATCACGCGCCGCCGTTGCTCAGGGCCGTCAGCATAAAGTAATCCTGATGGCGGAACTGGGTGATCTACGGGAAGGGATTATGGCCACGGATCTGTGCGAAGTCGCCGCTATCTGTCGCAGCCTGGCGAACCTGGAGCTGGTCGGCATCGGCACCAATCTGGCCTGCTTTGGCGGCGTACGCCCGGCATTAAACAATATGGATGAACTGTCCTGGCTGGCGCGGGAAGTGGAAGCAAGCCTGGGCTGCCAACTGCAGATCATCTCTGGCGGCAACTCCGCCAACTTCGACTGGCTGACCGCCGAAGCCCGTTCGGATATTGACCCGGCCCGCCAGTGCCAGCTCAACCGGGTTAACAACCTGCGCTTAGGTGAAGCGATTTACCTGGGCTGCGAAACCCTGCATCGCACACCACTTGAAGGTCTGCGGCAGGATGCCTTTACCCTGGTGGCTGAAGTCATCGAGTCTAAAACCAAACCCTCCGTCCCCAAAGGCGATATTGGCCTGGACGCTTTCGGTAAAATCCCGGTATTTGAATCACGCGGAGATATTCAGCGCAGCATTCTTGACCTGGGTCGCCAGGACATCCCACCGGACGGCCTTACCCCGGATGCCGATGGGCTGGAAATACTGGGCGCAAGCAGCGACCACCTGATCCTTAACAGCCAGCACCAGCCGCTAAACGTCGGCGACGAAGTCCGCTTTCAGCTCGACTATGCCGCTCTGCTGATGGCGATGACCTCACCGTTTGTGAGTAAGGTTTACCTGTAGACACAACCCTTCCCCTGCAATTTCACAACGGGCCTGACAGCGCACCATTAAGCACTTTCAGGCCTGCAATAACATAAATTATTCATAAAACAACCACCTCTCTTAGTAAAGTTAGCCACTATAGAAGCACGGTGACGAGAGACTTCTGAAACAAAATTCACTAGAATCTTATCAATTGTTCATAAAAATTGAACTTTTAGCTACGAGCATTGACTCACTATACCTATTTTTATATCCGGCAATCAGTTAAGCAGGTGAATGGAACTACCATGAACAAAAATAACACCCCCCTAAAAGTTAGCCTCATAGATTATTATGAAGAGTTTGAGTGCATAGGCAGCAAGTGTGAACTCAACTGCTGTTCCTCATGGAAGATAATCATTGATGACAATAGTATAGATAAGTACAAAGAGCTTGATAAGACCCATGGTAGCAGCCTGATGAAAAACATCATCATCAGTGACGACACCAAAAATAAAAATTCTAACTACATTGAATTAAACAACAATGGCTACTGCCCTTTGTTAGAGAACGATGGATTGTGCTCTATCGTTAAAAACTTCGGCGCTGATACACTTAGTTTAACCTGCAATAGTTTCCCTCGCTATGGTGTTTACCTTAAAGGCATCAGGGAATACTACTTAACTATGACATTAGGCTGCCCAGAAGCTGCTCGTAAATCTATTATGCGAGAAAAGCCTTTAACAATGAACAGTACCTCCTTAGAAAAAAACCGCCATCATGACACCCCTGACTATAAAATAATAAATTCCACTGAAAATTCTGCTGTATTGCTAGAAATATCTGAAGGTATTCTAAAACTCCTGCAGCAAAGAGAAGTACCTATCAAAAAAAGGTTAGCAACGATACTTTTGCTGTGTCAAGAAATGGACGCTAATGATATAAAAAACAACAATGAGTTAGCGAAACATTTCGCGTCTAAAATAAAAGACATACTAAATGAAAAACAACAAAAAACACCACCCTTAGCTTCATCAAGAGCCAGTCAGTTCGACATATTCACCTGTTTCATTTCGATTACTGAAAACCTGTCAATTTCAAACAACCACACTCCATTCTATGCAGAAGTCGAGAAAGAAATAAGAAAATGCTTCAACGGAATAGGTGTGAAAACATTTGATTCAATAGACGACAGCCATATAACAAACTATGACTCCGCTTACAACAAGCATATCGCTCCGTATCTGGGGAGCAATCCTCACATACAGGAAAACCTATTTGCTAGCCAGCTCATAAAACCACTTTATCTTTTTTCAAATCCAGAAAACAAAACAACAACCCTGAAACATTTCTTCCATATATGTACAGTTTATTTATTGACGGTAGGGTTAGCAACGGGGGCCGCAGCATTCAATGATAAAATCACTGATGACGATATGATTAAAGCTATATTTTTGATGCACCGATTCTCAGAGAAGAATCCACAAGTAGAAAATATATTTTATCAGCTGGCAAAGGATCTTGGGCAGTCATCTGTTGATCAGATCTACACTACTTTTTCCTGACACAAAAGCTTCTGCTGACGAGTCAGCAGAAGCTTCGCATTTCGTGAACACCCCATACCAAGCCAGAGGTGGGACGTTCACGGAGTTAACCATTTCAGCCAGAACTTCCTGTTACTCCTTCGCCTCTCCTTTCAGCTTCACCGGTGCCAAAGACCCCCAATACTCCGCCGCATCCCGGAAATCCTGTTCCGTCAGCCCCTGGATTATTGCCTGCATCGTCACCGAGGTTCGCCGCCCTTCCTTGAAGTCAGTCAGCTGTTTAAACAGATACGCTGACTTCTGGCCGTACAGGCTGGGGTAGGTTCTCACCTGCTTTAACATAGTGGTGTTATGACAGGCCATACAGCGGGTTTTGACCAGTTGCTCACCCCGTTTAAGGTCCGGTTGTTCCGAACTGGCAGCGAGTGCAGGTACCGACGCCGACAGCAGCAGGCCCGCAAATAACAGTGCGCGTGATCGATTCATCATTTCCCCTCCAGCGCTGCACGGCTCGGTGGCAATTGATCTTTAGAGAGTGGCAAACGACGGAAGGTCGTCATATCAATCTCAGCATCACCATAATACGTACTCAGGTATTTCAGCACCGGCTCCCAGGTTTCTGACAGATCCCACAATCCCTGGGTATCGATCATCCACTGCAAGGTGCCACGCCAGACTTCACGGTTACCACTGTTCTGGGCCACCAGCTTGCTGGAATGACAGGCGTTACACTGCTGATTTACCATCTCCCAGCCCGGCGCCATAATCAGGCCGGATTCTTTATCCACCGGATAAGTGGTTTTCGCTTCGCCTGCAGCGGCCGGTAACGAAACGGCCAGGCAGAGCGCCAGCGTAGCAACTCCCCTTACTGCTAACGTTGATTTAACATGCATCAGACCACCCTGACCGCGATGCGGTGGCAACCATTAAACATATACCCTTTAGGGTTCCACTCTGGCTGTACCAGCGGCTGGGTATCACCATTACTGTCAGTGGCACGGGCCCAGACTTCGTAGTAGCCCTGCTCTGGTAGCTCGATCACTGTTTTCCACTGCTGCCAGGCTGCCACGTTCACCGGTCTGGTCAGTTCGGCGGTTTGCCACCGTCTGCCAAAATCGACGCTGATCTCAACCTTCACCACCTCTTTCAAGCCCGCCCAGGCATGACCACGGACCTCCATCGGCTTACCCTGGGTGAGTACTGTGCCCGTTTTCGGGAAGGTGATCAGCGACTTCACAATCATCTCTTCGATGGTTTCGAAGTCTTTCTTCTCAACTTTCTCACCCGGCGCAACCGGGAATTTTGGCACTGAATAAGCAGGCGCTGCCATCTTCTGGCCGTCATGCTTCTTGTTACGAACACTCATGCCTTTAATGCATTTCTGCGACACCGACCCAGGGCGTCCCCCATAGATAATGCGCAACGGGAAGCCATTCAGATACGGGATATCTTCGCCATTCATCGCCCAGGCGATCAGCGCGCTGTCATTCATCGCAAAATCAATCGGCACGCCACGGGAGATCGCCGCACCATTGCCACTCATATGAACGTCAGCACCATGGTGGCCGGTATACACTGCATCGTCCTTCACACCACAATCTTTCAGCACATCACTGACCAGTACCCCGGTCCACTGAGCACAATACACAGCAGTATCAGACCACTGGTTACCTTTGGCACCCGGGTGGAAGTTACGACGGCCATTACCGCCACATTCCAGTGTCAGATTAAGCGTATGGTGTTTGAACTTGGCTTTCAGATCGCTGATGGTGTAGGTTTTTGACTCTTCCACCGACTCGCCATCAACGACAAAGGTCCAGGTATCCGGGTCGATCGTTTCAAATTCTGGTAAATGGCCATTCCAGCGGTAAAACGGCACCCCCGCCGGGGTAACCGGCGCATCCAGCATATGCGGTGCCGGGTAGGCATTCAGAGGTTTGGAGTTAAGGACGGTATAATGCTCAGGCAAGTCTTCAGCACGCATCCAGGTTAACGCCTTAATATCCAGCGGTGCAACACCTGCTGGCATATTACCAGCAAACACCCAGTTAACCGGAATCACTGAGGCCGCGGATGCAGCAACAGCGCCGCGTAAAAACTTTCGTCTATTTAAACTCATTATTATTTTTCCTCTGCTGCATAGAAGTGTTCAGCCAGGTGATTAATATCTTCATCACTTAACAGCCGAGCAATTTTGCTCATGGTTTTATCTTTACGAGTTCCGTTTTTAAATTCCTGCAGCTGTTGGACCAGATAGTCCTTATTCTGCCAGCGTAAATTTGGAATCGTCTTAAATTCACTTATCCCACTTGCGCCATGGCATGCAAAACAGGCACTGGCGATTTTCTGGTACTCAGCTGAAGACACGGATGTGCTCAACCCAAGAGACAGGAAGCCAGCAACCACGAGGGCTCCAGCGGAGGAAGTGGATTTTACCCTGGAAAACAAATAGTTACGTAGAATACGTCTATTTCTGAATGCTGATACCATTTAGCGACCTTTTTATTGTTGGTATGAGTGCTATTAATTCAACATCGACAGTTCAACATAAAGCTTACGGATTACTATGAATCAATAACCAACACTAACCTTACCATAGTAAATTTATTGGTCTGTTCTCAAGAATTCATGCATTGGTCTTAACACACCGTTTTATTAGAAAAAATCATACAGGATACTATCTATCTGGCACCAATCTTGTGCAGCCACTGGCCCAAAGCAGTCAACCAATACACATCGCCTTTATTATCCCTGGCCAGAAAACGAATGTGGTGCGACTTCAGTATGCGCGGCTGATTCTATACCGGAGCGTTGCATCACCAGCCCGGCGGCGTATTATTACGCTTTACCGACCCACCGGAATGCAGCTCTATGTCTGTTGAAAGCGCACTGACCTTCTTTCTAGCCATTTTCATCTTTGGCATCACCCCCGGTCCTGGCACCTTTGCCATTATTGCTCGCGCCCTGACAGCAGGTGCTCGACGCTGCGTACTTCTGGCGCTGGGTATGGTCACCAGCGATCTGATTTATCTGGTGCTGGCGTGTTTTGGCCTGGCAACCATCGCCGAGAACTGGGGTGAAGTGTTCACCGTAATCCGCTTTGTTGGTGCTGGTTACCTGCTCTACCTGGGCTACAAAATGTTCACCGCCCAACCAGAACAGAACCCCAGCCTGAACCCGGATGCAGACTCGGCCAGACGTGCCAACGATGCGCTGGCCAGTTTTACCCAGGGTGTCCTGATTTCCGCCTCCAACCCCAAGGTTATCCTGTTCTACATCGCGTTCCTGCCCACGTTTATGGACCTGACCGTACTCAGCAATCAGGATATCGCTCTGGCCGCCGGCCTGACTCTGGTCGCCCTGATGGCCGGTTTAATGATGGTCGCCTGGTTCGCCGCCCGTGCCGCTCGTCTGCTCAGAACACCTGCTGCCGTCCAGCGACTGAACCGGGGGGCCGGCAGTATTATGATGGGCGCAGGGTTATATCTGGCGGGTAGCAAGTAACGACTGACAACACATGGAACCACATCCAAAGGAATGCATATGACAACCCCGTTTATCCGCACAACCCTGCTTGCCACCTTGCTTGCCGTTACAACCGGCTGCGCCACTACCGGCATCACATCAACGCCACCTCAGGTTAGCGCCGCCCCTGTCGCCCGCCAGCTGGTACAGGTGCCAGAGTCTGATTGCGATATCCGCCTCTGGTACAACTATCAGGTGGTCGCCATTCCGAAGATTAATCAGCGCTGGAAAGAAAAAGGTATGAGTCTGGCAGAACGCGCCAAAGCGGCGTTCAGCCTGCGTCACCAGGCACGGATCAACGCCCGCTATATGATGGCCGATGATGTGGAGACACTGCAGGCGCGAGATCTGCAGAAATACGGTAACCCCGATGGGCCCACGTTTAGTTACCTGGTCGATAAAGGCCACACAAAAGGCCAGCCTGACGAAGCGATTTATAAAAACATCATTACCAGCTCCAGCCGGACAGATGCCAGCTTTAACGAAGAGTGTATGACACACTGATCGACAGAGCCTTTCAATTAAGCGCGCCACTGCAAAATGGCGCGCCTCCACAGAGCCCAGTCTCATAGCCTTTTCCAGAATAAAAATCTCTACTGACATCGGTTGTCAGCAGCATGTTTCAGAATAAACACCTGATATTTAATGAGAATACGTTGGTAACTGATGAGAGACAGCCTGAAACAGAAAATTATCACCGTATGCGATAAAAAAATAGCCGATAAAGGGCCAAACGTCGGGTTGTCCTTCTATGCTTTTTTCGCCAACAAGAATGATGACCCTGTATTACTTATGGAAGCTGCATACTGGTGGATACTTGAACATAAGCTGGACCACTTTGAAAAAGCAGCCAAAATTAAATGCATAGCATTGAACAGCTAGATACCGCATATTTACGAACAGAAAACCCATCACATAATTTCGATTCTCCATCTGTGTAGCCTGAAAAAAAAACAACTGTACCCATTCAAAAACGAAGATATAAGCCGAAACACTACCCTTAGTCATCGTTTTCAGGGATACACCAATGAAGATTGACAACAATAGTCCGTTGATAAACGCCAATACACTCTCCAGCACAAGACCGGCTACTGGCGACATTCCATCCTCCACCCCGCTACAGGCAAACAATACACAACCTGAAAGCATTACCTTACGCTCTGGCCAGATGACCTCTGACGTGATAGACGCAACTATAGATCTCCCTGATCAGAAGCTTTTCAGAGGCGACCATAGTTACTATCTGCTGGCACCGGATGAAAGACGCGACCAGCTGTTTGCCCGGCTGAATGAAGACCAACAGAAAGTCGTGCTCGATAGCCACTTACCTGCGGATCAAACCTTCTTTGATCTGGCCGAAAAACTGTCTGACGAGGAACTGGGACAGTTAATCAACAGTCTGGATAAATTGCAGACGCGGCCCAGCCGATCAAATCCAGATATGCCCATCGTCGTGAATCACAGCGCAGGTATAGCCAAAGATTTTATTGATACTTTGTCCAGTATGGATGACGCCACCATGAAACGGGCGGTCACTGAAGCCAGTCAGCATGCAGACAAAGCGGTCAGCACACCAGCAACCGACATCTATAACGCCAGAGGCTTTGTCACCCTTAGCGAAGGTTCAAGCTCTGCAAATGATCTGCACAACTTTGTTATAGCCATCAACACAACAGACGATGCTACTCAGATGCTGGACAAGCTGGCCGGGTTTGAAGACTCACAGCAGTCGCTGCTGTTCGGCGCTCTGGCAGCAGATCAGCAGACAGGCACCACATTGATGGACAGCCTGGCTGAACGGGATAGTGCCACCCGGGATGCTGTGCTCAATTACCTGTCCCCGAGAATTGAAACCTGGCACTTCGCCACGAAACACATACTGTCCCTATCCATTGATAATAGCGGATCCTGGGCGAGGACCCCTGAACAGGGCATCACCAGCAAAGATAATTCAATAGACATTATAAATCGCAGTATGGATTTATTGACGAACTATAAAATGGATGATGAGCAGTTAGCTGATTCATTTAACACCCTCAACAATATGGACCTGGCAGACCAGCGCACCTGGCTTGCCATCACCCATACCGGGCTGGAGACACTGGCCGGTTCCGGCAGTAAAGAGGCCCCTGTTGATCTGACAGACCAGCAACGCGTGCTTGACACTCTTGATGAGTTGCGTAATAGCAGCAGTGTCCGTGAAGCTGTCTCGTTCAGCACCTTAGGGGACAAATCTACCGTTTTATCCGCCTATGAAATAAAGGAATACGGCAAAGGCCAGCATGATCAGCAGGAGATGATCAAACTGCTGGCGACCGATGCATGGCTGAACCCTGACGATACAGGCCAACTGGCAGACAAACTGAACCAGCTCGGAGGGGAAGCACGTGATGAGCTTATCGCCGATCTCAATCAGCTGAATAAACTGGATAGCCCACTCTCCGAAAAGACAGATAGCGAACTGAAGCAGGCGCTGCAACCACTACAGAACAGAACCAGCAGCATTAAAAACACAGATGACGTGAAGGCTTTGCTACAGGCCGAGACCAATACACCCGTTGAACAAAAAGAAGACTTCTGGACTGCAACAGAGCTGGCAGGTAATCACGTTGATGAGTTAATACAAGAATTACAGAACAGCTCCGACACTATACGTGCACAAATCATCGACAACCTGACAAACGAATCTGTCAAAGTGACCAAAGGAGATCAGACCCGTGACGATGCTCGCCAGCATCTGAACGAACTACTGAACAATCTCAGTAACGCCACCGACGATAGAGACAAGCAACGCTTTTTAGATAATCGGTAAGTCTGGGTGGGCGAATAAACCCGGCATAATAAAAACGATCAGGTGCTGAGTTCACCCCAAACACCCGACATCGAAAAGCCGCTGAGTTACCCGCCCTGCACCAGCTGCTGCACATCCCTGGGCAGCTCACCAAAAAAGCGTTTGAACTCGCGGCTGAACTGCGATGGGCTGGTGTAACCCACTTGCCAGCAGGCTTCAGCCGCCTGACAACCACTCAGCAACAAGGTACGGGCCTGGTGTAATCGCAGGCTTTTAACATACTGCATCGGTGACAGCGTTGTCGCCTGCTTGAAGTGTTCATGCAACGTGGAGGCACTCATACCGGCCACGTTTGCCAGCTCATCAATCCCCAGCGGCTGCTGGAAGTTCTGCTCAATAAAGTGAATCACCGGTGCAACCCGGTTGGCACCACTGTGGTTGGCCATACAGTTGCGTAACATCCCGCCCTGCGGCCCTTTCAGCACCTGATAAAAGATTTCCCGCTTAATCACCGTGGCCATCACTGCACAATCCATGGGCTGCTGGCTGCACTCGATCAGACGACGAAAAGCACTGGCCAGGTCAACTGTCAGTGAAACCGCATTAATCAGCTCGGGTCGGGGCTCTGCGGGTTGATGATCGTAGGCATCCATCTCCAGAATCAGCTCACTGATGATGTAACGGTCCAGCTCAAGACTGAGCCCCAGATATGGATACTCCGTCGAGGCATCGCGAATTTCCGCTTCAACTGGCATAGCAACAGCGTTAATCAGGTAGTTATGCGGGTCATAATCATAGTAACGCTCACCCACATAAATCCGCTTACCCGCCTGAGCAACCACACAGATCGTCGGCACATAACACAGCGGCGTACGGGGCATCGGCTGCTGTGCACTGTACAGGTTCAACCCGTCAAGCGGTGTCTTATAAGTCCCTTCATCGGGTGTGTAACGATCAATCACCTGTGTTAGTGATGTTTGCATCTCAGCCTCCGGATTATTTACGCCAGCACACCTTATCAGACTGACTCGGGCGATTATGGCACTAGCCTCGTGCCAATCACTACCGATCTGGCAGTAATCCGGATTTTTGTGCAAGCACTACGGACAATCCGACTACCTACCAATACCCCAGCCGCTTAAGAATAAAAGCCCAAGCCATACTGTCAGTGGCACGCCTGTTCCAGGCGATATAAACATGAGGTGAGAACAATGTCCGTCACACTGGAAATCAATGGTGTTACACACCGTGTCGATGCCAGCGCCGACACCCCGCTGCTATGGGTGATCCGCGATCATATTCAACTGACCGGCACCAAGTTTGGCTGTGGTATCGCCATGTGTGGCGCCTGCACCGTCCACCTGGATGGCCAACCCATTCGCAGCTGTAGTACACCGGTATCCGCCGTTGCCGGTAAAAAAATCACCACCATTGAAGGGCTGACCACCAATGCGGCCGCCAGTGCCGTACAAGATGCATGGGCTGAACTTCAGGTGCCCCAGTGTGGTTACTGCCAGTCAGGACAGATCATGTCAGCCACCGCCCTGCTCAGCCAAAACAGCAACCCGGACGACGACGCTATCGACGCCGCCATGTCCGGTAACGTCTGCCGTTGCGCCACTTATCCGCGTATTCGCAACGCCATCAAATCTGCTGCCGATAAACTGAGTTAAGGAGAGCGACATGTTGCACCGCATACAGGCACGTCCAACCGCACAGATGCCCACCAGCCGCCGTGGTTTTCTTAAATTGATGGCAGGCACCGGCGCAGGCCTCACCCTAGCGCTGAACACTTCAGTGCAGGCCAGCACCGCAAGCGCCAGCCTGAACAGTGACGGCAGTTTTGAGCCCAACGCCTTTATTCGCATCAACCCGGACAACACCATTGCCGTGGTCGTTAAACACCTGGAGATGGGCCAGGGCGCATTCGTCGGCCTGACCACACTGATCGCCGAAGAGCTGGATGCCGACTGGCAACAGATCCGCCCCGAACATGCCCCGGCAGACTCACGTTACAACAACACATTCTGGGGTATGCAGGGGGTTGGCGGCAGCAGCGGGCTGGCTAACTCGTTCAACCAGTTACGCATTGCCGGTGCAACAGCCCGAGCTATGCTGGTAGCCGCTGCGGCCCAGCAGTGGCAGGTTGCCGTACGTGATATCAGCGTAAAACAGAGCGTTATCAGCCATCAGGCCAGTGGCCGCAACGCCACCTTTGGCGAGCTGGCCAGTGCGGCGGCACAACAGAAAATCCCGCCAGCTGACAGCCTGACCCTGAAGAACCCGGCAGATTTCACCCTGATCGGCAACGCGAAAGTGCGCCGCAACGATGCCGGTAAAACAAACGGGACAGCGCTATTCACCCAGGATATTCAGCTGCCGGGCATGCGGGTTGCGATGGTCGCCCACCCACCACGTTTTGGTGCCACCGTCGCCAGCGTTGATGACAGCAAAGCCCGTGCGCTGTCTGGCGTCATCGATGTTGTACAGATCCCCTCCGGTGTTGCCGTTATTGGCAAAGACACCTGGAGCGCTAAACAGGGCCGTGATGCGCTGGTTATCCGCTGGGATAACAGCAAAGCATTCCGGGGCAGTTCTCGCCAGATGCTCGATGATTACCACCAGCGCGTGCAACAGCCCGGCACAACCGCTCGCAATGATGGAGATACCGTTTCCGCGCTAAACACTGCCAGCAAAGTGATCGAAGCCACCTTCGAGTTCCCCTATCTGGCACACGCCGCAATGGAGCCGATGAACTGTGTTGTACAGGTGACCGAAACCGGTTGTGAGATCTGGAACGGTGCTCAGATTCAGACATTAGATCAGGGAGCCGTGGCTGCCATACTGGGCATCAAGCCCGCACAGGTTAAGATAAACACCCTGTTTGCCGGTGGCAGCTTTGGCCGTCGCGCTAACCCGGCCAGCGACTACATTGTCGAAGCCACACAGGTCGCCCGCAGCCAGCCCGGTATCCCGGTTAAGCTGATATGGACCCGCGAAGACGATACCCGTGCCGGGTATTACCGCCCGGCCTACGTACACAAAATCCGTGCCGCCCTGGACGACAACGGCATGCCCCTGGCCTGGCAGCAACGTATTGCAGGCCAGTCTATTATTCAAGACACCGCGTTTGAGTCAGCCATGGTGAAAAACGGTATCGACAGCACCTCCGTCGAAGGCGCTTCTACCCTGGCGTATCAGGTGCCGAACCTGCAGGTCGAACTCCACACCGTTAAGCAGCCCGTACCGGTGCAATGGTTGCGCTCTGTGGGCCATACCCACACCGGTTTTTCAACAGAAGTGTTTATAGACCAGCTGGCTAAAGCCGCCGGAAAAGACCCGGTAGACTACCGCATGGCATTGCTGACGGAGCACCCCCGCCACCAGGGTGTACTCAGGCTGGCAACTGAGAAAGCCAGCTGGGGCTCACCTCTGCCTGCCGGGCGTTTCCGAGGCGTTGCCGTACATGAGTCTTTCCATAGTTATGTGGCACAGGTCGCCGAGATCGCCATGCATGACGATGGCACCTTCAGCGTTGAAAAAGTCACCTGTGCCGTGGATTGCGGTATTGCCGTCAACCCGGATGTTATTCGCGCACAGATGGAAGGCGGCATCGGCTACGGCCTGTCACCGGCTTTGATGAGTGAGATTACGCTGGAAGACGGCCAAATCGTGCAATCCAACTTCCATGATTATCAGGTGCTGCGTATCAACCAGATGCCAGCCATTGATGTGCACATTGTGCCCTCAGCCGAAGCCCCCACCGGTGTCGGCGAACCGGGCACTCCGCCCATCGCGCCTGCCGTGGCCAATGCCCTGGCAGCAGCGACCGGTGAATGGCAGACCACTCTGCCATTGAAAGGCGCGCGGCTGTAACGCCGCCCCCTGTGCTGGCGATTATACGGCCAGCACAGGGGCTGACCTTTCTTATCCACCATGGAGTAACCCCTTACATGTCGACTCATATTCAAAGCCTGCTGGCACAGTGGTACCCCCTGCGGGATCAGACAGACTGGGTGCTGGGCACCCTCTACAAAACAGAAGGCCCCTGCTATCGCAAAGCCGGTGCCATGATGCTGTTCAGCGGTCTGGGGCAACAGCTGGGTATGCTCAGCGGCGGTTGCCTGGAGTCCGATATTCAGACCCACGCCCGCCGGGTGATGCAACAGGGCCGAAACCTGACCCTGTGCTACGACGGCAGTGACGAAGATGACCTTTCCTTCCAGCTGGGTATCGGCTGTGGTGGCACCGTACATATCCTGCTGCAACCGATCACCGCCGCGAACGACTATTTACAGCTGGATCAGGTCTATCAGGCACTGAACAGCCATACCCCCGGCCTCTATCATCAGACACTCCAGACCACGCAAAACCGGTTTGAAGCACAGCCCAATGCCCAGCTCATCCCCGGCTCGGCTCAGCTGCAGAGCAAACCCGACCAGGACCTGCTGATAACGCCCATCCGGCCAGCACCCCACCTGCTGATCATCGGCGGCGGTATTGATGCACGCCCCGTGGTAGCCATGGCGAAGCAGCTCGGCTGGCAAGTCACCCTCTGGGACCCTCGCCCCGCCAATGGCCGTCGGGAATTTTTTATGGAAGCCGACCAGCTACTCGCTGGCCCCATCACACAGCTGGACGACTATCTGCAGCAGCACCCCGCCGATGCTGCCATTCTGATGAGCCACAACATTACGCTGGACGCCACCGCCCTGAAGCAGTTAAGTCGGCATCCGCTACGTTATATGGCCTTGCTCGGCCCACTTAACCGCAAACAGACCGTGCTCAGCCAGGCAAATGTGGATGAACAACGTCTACCCTGCCCACTGGCTGGCCCCGCCGGATTAAGCATTGGTGGCGAACTGCCAGAAAGTATCGCCCTGTCCATTCTCAGCGAATGCCATGCGGCATTGTACAAACGCAGTGGCGGCTCATTCAGTGGCATCCTTAACGCCGAGGCTGACGCTGATACACAACGCAGACAGCAGGCCCACCATGCCGCTTAAAATCGCCGCGATGATACTCGCCGCAGGCCAGGCCAGCCGCTTCGGCAGCTGCAAGCAACTGGCCCAGTGCCAGAACCAGCCGATCATCCAGTCGGTAATCAACGCCGCAGCACCACTGGCCGGGGATATACACATTATCACCGGCCACTGGCACCCTGCGCTCTCTCAGGCCCAGACCAACGGAACAATCCACGGTGGTCAGCTGCACTACAACCCCGACTGGAAAGATGGCATGGGCCGCTCAATCGCCTACGGCGTCACCCAGCTGGCGGCAGAATACGATGGCATTATGATCCTGCTGTCGGACCAGGTTGCCTTGCGCAGCGATCACATCCAGACACTGCTGGATGCCTTCACCGGCGACAACATCGTCTGCAGCCGCTATCAGCACCGCCGGGGCGCACCGGCGCTGTTCCCGGCCAGCTGTTTCCCTCAGCTACAACAGCTGGCGGGGGATCGGGGCGCACAAAAACTGCTGAACAGCAGCACCCTGCCCATCACCGAACGGGCACTGCCGGAAGCCGCCATTGATATTGATACCCCAGAAGCCCTGGCTGACTGGACGCAGGCGATATTGCCATCCCCGTCATGATTCCCTACTATTAGCCCCGCATTCTCAGGGCGGGGTGAAATTCCCCACCGGCGGTGATCTGGCATTCAGGCCAGCAGCCCGCGAGCGCTTAATTGTTATGCTTTTACGCAATTAAGGTCAGCAGATCTGGTGAGACTCCAGAGCCGACGGTTAAAGTCCGGATGGAAGAGAATAGCGAATACGGCCCCCTGTGGGCTGTATCCGTTCGTGCTCAGGTTTTCGTCAGTATCAAACTGACAGAACCCGGCCCTTCTACGCCCTGATTCTGGTAATTAAACAATCAATGAGGTTTACCATGAATCAGTCTTTACTTACCCCGTTTGGCACGCCAGTAGCGCGTGTGGAAACTGCACTGCAAGCACTGCGCAATGGCCAGGGAGTTCTGGTCGCCGATGATGAAGATCGCGAAAACGAAGGTGATCTGATCTACGCCGCACAATCACTGACCACCGAACAGATGGCACTGATGATCCGTGAATGCTCAGGCATCGTCTGCCTGTGCCTGACCGACGAACGTGTTCAGCAACTTGAGTTGCCGATGATGGTCACAGACAACACCTGTACCAATCACACCAACTTCACCGTCACCATCGAAGCGGCCACAAACGTCACCACCGGTGTATCGGCAGCCGACCGGGTAGAAACCATCCGCACCGCCACCGCCGACGGTGCCCGCCCGGACGATCTCAACCGCCCTGGCCATGTCTTCCCTCTACGCGCTCACCCTGAAGGGGTGCTGGGCCGCCGTGGCCATACCGAAGCCACCATCGACCTGATGCGGCTGGCGGGGCTGACGCCTTACGGGGTGTTATGTGAATTGACCAATGTCGATGGCAGCATGGCACGCTTGCCGGAGCTGGTTGATTTTTCACAACGTCACCAGATGCCAATCCTGACCATTGAAGACCTGGTGCAGTACCGCCTGCAAACAGGCAGCTGATCACCAAGTATCAGCGGTTTTTTGTGGGACCGGTGTCCCCACCGGGAAGCTTTTGCACTGCTCTCAGGTCCACGTAGTGACGGGCTATCGCTGAACCAGCGAACGTAATTTTCTTTCCGTAGCTGCCAAGGGGACTTCGTCCCCTTAACAATCCCCTGCACCTCCACAGAACGGCTATTTCCAATTTTCTGCCGACTCTTACGCTGAAGAAAATAAACTCCCTCGTACCTCGGTCAAACAAATTTTCCTCTGATCGCTTCAGAGTCACCATAAAATCGGGCCGTTCAGAGTCGGCGTAGTTACGGGTGCCAACTGGTAATGAGTCACTTCGTTACAATCTCTGGCGCTACGCCTGACATTCCCGGTGGAGACACCGGCCTCACAGAAACACCAATAGCACGCGGCACTATCCAGCCAGGTACACCCGGTGGGACAGTGGCACCCTCCGGGCATAAATCCTCAGCAGGAAGCTTTGCTGCCCGCCCTATTCCGGCTGACGAATACCAAAGGGTAGTTGCACCCGCTCATCGGAATGGGCAGCCAGCTGGTCCAGCCAATGGGGACGGCGGTGCATTGCCACCTGCACGGCTTGCACATCAATGCTGTCGGGGAAATTTCCCTGATAGAAGCTGATCGCCTCTTCAACCGTGTGTGCAGCGATCAGCCAGCGCTGGTGTAATGCGCTTTGTACGCTGAACACTGGCGTGCGTTCCAGCTGGCTGGCAATCCTGTCGCGCACAGCACCACGCAGAATCCGGCAATGGTCAGGGGCCTGGATACCGAACACAGCCTGACGGCTACATTCACGTTTCTCGATCAACACAATGGAAATTGTCTCGCCTGTGGGCAGGCTGATGGTGGTCTGGTCGCCATTATTGGCAGTGAGTAGCAGCATGAGTTCACTCCTTGAAGTACAGAGTCCATCGCAATGGCGGTGCGCCTGTTTAATGTGGCGGCACAGTCCATCGCTGTTTTCAGAACAGAGGGGCTTTACTGAAAGGACACGTAGCGGCCAACACAGGCATAGCGGACAACGGCAAAAGGCAGGCCAGCGGACTGACCTGCAAACTGCTTTCCATACGCCAGGGCCGTACGTAGTTTCAGTATCGGAAAATCAATACGGCAGATGCAGTGATGCTAAGTGCCACTGCACCGTAACTGACGCCATAGAAACCACGGCCCCCTGGCTGCACATCGCGACAACAGACAGTGGATAACAGAGAAACGAGCACCGTTTATCGCCGCGAAACCCCACAACCGCCGAACAACAGGCAGGGGTAAGCGATACACGCCTAAGTGCATGGAAGTAAAGGAAAAACACTTGCGCAGGGGAACCCCTGACATACAATAGAACGCAGCCATTCTTGACTCCTGTTTCAGTCTTGATTGGTTAGCTATCCCGATCGTGTTGGCGCACATCGGGGTAGCGCTTCTTTATTATCAGCCGGTTAAATACAGGTAATGCACAACTCCTGTTATGACACTCAACGCCTGAGCAACCGGCCCACCCAGTTACAGGCAGGGATATATGACTATAGATTGGGGGTTGGTGGCAAGTGGTTTTTTGTTAACTCAGGACGACATTCAACAAAGTATCTTCACACATTTAATAAAATTTATTTTTGATTAAACGTTATGGAAAATCATAAGCTTTCTGGGCATACATCTGGTGAAATCAGTTAATTCAATAAGTTATAAAGCAAGGATTAATTCATGCATGTAACCGTAAACCTACACGAATGCAAGCACTGCTCAGGTACAGGAACCTGTTCCAACGGTACCGAATCAACATCATGTAATGTGTGTGCAAAGAAAAATGAACTACCATTTTGGCGACAAAACAATCAAATAGGTTTAATATGTGGGTCCTGTGGCGGAATAGGAAAAGCAGAACCTCTAACTGAACGGATGAATAAAAGAGTTGCACCTATGCTGGCTATCTCTCTTATTATAGGATTGCTTACCCTTATATTCATTACTGCTATTTTAAAAAACCCATATTTTTCTGAAATTCTAGCTTTCTCTAGCGCTATCATTGGATCAGTAGCAGGATTCTATTTTTCAAGTAACAAAAACATACCTTAGCAATAAAACCCCTATATAGAAAAAAGGATAAAGATTAAGGATGACAGTAGAGAATGACTACAAAAGATCACTCGAAGAAATCTATAAATCATTCCCTGAAGAAACCAGGGCATTGCTTGATGATGAGGTTTTAAAGATATGGATCACTTTCATATTATGGGGTTCTTTCACACTTTTATCTGCAGTATTAATATGGCATCTAATTTATTTTGACTTCATTAAAGAACCTATTAGTAAAAGAATTCAGCGAACTGGAAACATTATTCCCGTACTAGCCATCATAGGGGAAAGCACATTCATCTATAAGTTAAATAAGCTTACTAGCGTTATACACCCAGCACAACTTACTTATGAAATTTATAAAACAAGAAAATTCAGGTTTCTTTTTAAAACGACAATAATAGTTACTAGTATACTTATATGCTTGGGAGCCATTTCCTCCGGCTATGGGGATTTAATTTACGACAGTATATCTCTGATAAAAATATAACTAGCCCACAACGCTACACTAGAAAAAACCACCAAAACGGAGAATTCCGCAATGATAGCCAAGGACATAGATTTGGGTAAGGTGCTCTTTATCCGAAAACGGCTTACCATTCCTGAGATTGGCAGAGAAAGCATGGAATGCTGTGGTCGGATACACGCGCTGGCGGAGCAACAGGGCCTGGATATCGTTGGGCCGTGGAATTTCATCTCTTATGATTTGCCCAAAGATATCGATACGGAATTCTTTATTGAGTATTGCCTGCCGGTGAGTGGTGATTGTGATGTAATTGCAGATGACCTTGTTCAGGCTAAGACACTGAGTACGTTCAACTGCATGAGCCATACCTATGAGGGTGCGTTGACGGGACTGTTTGAGGAAGGCTATCAGCCTTTACTGCAGCATATCACGGCAAAAGGCTACGCTTTTACGGGTGAAAGCCGGGAGGTTTACCATACATGGAGCGCCCCTGAATCCATGGAAAATGTGGTTGAGATTCAGTTTGGCGTTAGCCTGTCGTGATGAGACTAACTAGCAGTAGTGCCACCTATAAGTAATGTCAGGTAATGGCGTGTTTACCCTGCCTGACACATCTACCCCACCACTCCATACCGTCTTTCCGGCCGCCCCACCCCGCCATAGTGAATATCTGTTTTTAGCGTTCCGGTTGTGGTCAGGTATTCCAGATAGCGGCGGGCAGTGGTGCGACTGGCGCCGATCTGCTGGCCGACCTCTTCCGCGCTTAGCCGTTGCTGGCTGTCGGTAAACACAGCCACCACCTTTTCCAGCGTCAGGGCATCGATGCCTTTGGGTAACCGGGTATCGGGGTCTGTGGTGCTGCCGCTGGGGCTGTTACGTTGCAGCAGCCGGTCAAGTTCTGGCTGGGCGAGTGACTCCATGGCGTGTAGCCTGGCGCGGTGTTGCTGGTAGTTTTCAATGGCTTCCTGCAGCCGCTCGAATACCAGTGGTTTGAGGATGTAGTCAAACACTCCACCGTGCAGGGCTTCGCGCAGGGTGGTAACTTCGCGAGCAGCGGTGACGAGGATAACGTCGGTGTGCTGGTTACGGGCGCGCAGCTGGCGCAGCAATTCCAGCCCGGTGCCATCGGGAAACTGGACATCCAGCAGCATCAGGTCCGGCTGCATCACCTCTACCAGGTCCCGCGCTTCGGTCAGGCCGTGGGCGATGCCCACCAGCTCACAGCCTTCGATACGTTGCAGAAAGCGTTGCTGAATCTCGGCGATCTGTGGGTCGTCTTCGGCGATCACGATACGAATCGGGGTCACGGGGCTTGCTCCTGTGTGGGCGGGTGTTTGGGGATGTACACCGTAATCCGGGTGCCGCCGTGCTTTTCAAGGCCGCTGTCGCCAGGGTCCAGGGTGATCTCACCGTGCAGGCTGGCCAGTTGCTGGCGGACCAGGTGCAGGCCGATGCCGTGGCCTGCGGCGGTTTTGCTGCTGACGCCCTTCTCGAATATCTGCTGTTGCTGCGCGGCACTGATGCCGGGGCCCTGATCTTCAATCTCGAAGATCAGGTCGTTACCCAGGTCGGTCAGGCTCATGAATACCTGTGCGCCAGGGCCACTGTGTTGCAGGCTGGCTTCTAACGCGTTGTCGAGCAGGTTGCCAACAATGCTGACCAGCTGCTCCCGTGGTAGCCGTTCGGGCAGGTCGATCATATGGCTGTCCGGGTCGAGCACCAGTTCCAGCCCCATCTCGTGGGCACGGTTGTATTTACCCAGCAGACAGCCCGCCAGAACCGGGTCCGGGACGGCGGCGACCAGCAGTTTGATCAGCGCCTGATGACTGCGGGTTTCCTGGCCGATCAGCGCCAGCGCCTGGTCGGTGGCCCCCAGCTGGATCAGCCCGGCGATGGTGTGCAGTTTATTGCTGTATTCATGGGACTGGCTGCGCAGGGTGTCGGCGTATTGCTGGATGCGGGTCAGCTGACGGCTGACCTGGTCCAGCTCGTCTTTGCGGCGAAAGCTGGACACCACACCGGTAATCTGGCCGTTCTGAATAACGGGCAGCCGGTTAACGATCAGGCAGCGATCCTGCAACCATACTTCGCGATCAAACTGCGGCACGCCGCTGCTCAGTACTTCCAGCATCTGGGTATCGGGCAGCAGCTCCAGCACGGGCTGACCCACCAGCGCATCCGTGGCGTTCAGCCCCAGAGTGTCGATGGCGGTACGATTGAAGGTGGTAACTTCACCGGCGGCGTTGATGGCAATCAGCCCTTCACGGATCGACTGCAGGGTGGCATTACGCTCCTCAAACAGCTGGCCGATCTGTTCCGGTTCCAGCCCGAAAATCACCTTTTTAAAGTGACTGGCAAACCACACCGCCAGCAATACGCTGAAGGCAAACGCCGCCACAATCACCAGCACCAGGGTCTGCCAGTAACGGTCGATCACCGCTTCAATCCGGTCTTTCAGATAACCCACCGACACCACCCCCAGCAGCGCCCCGCTGGCGCTATAGATCGGCGCACGGGCACGCATCGAGACGCCCAGGCTGCCCTGGGCGGTGTAGGTATAGCCCTGCTTGTCGGGGAAGATCAGTTCAATCTCTTCTGGCTCGTCATCCAGCATGGAAAAGCCGATGGCCGCCGGGTTGGGGTGGGCCAGCCGCATCCCGTCATGGTCACCGATCACTACATAACGGGCTTCAGCTTTCTCGGCCAGTTGCAGGCTCAGGGGCTGTAACAGCGCTGAGTCATGGGCGACAACAGCCCGCTGGATCTCCGGCATGGTGGCGATGGTAGTGGCCACATGCAACGCCCGCAGGGCGATCTGCTCATCCATGGCGCGGCTGAGGTAGTTAAGGGCAAAGATGCCGATCAGGCCGGTCTGCAACAGGGCAACCAGGCCAAGAATCAGCACCATGCGAGGCTGAAGACGCAGGTGACGTAGTGAGATTGATCCCATAATTTTTATACTTCGGGTTGTTAAAGGCCGCCGGGCTGTCGAAAGATATAGTAGCGGATGGCCCTGGTGGTTGCCCGTGAACAGTATGAACACAATGCACTTTATGCACGGAAAGCTCTTTAAATTCATAAGGTTCTGTTCGCTGCGGGACCACCTTATGCTGATTTCACAATAAAAACAGCATGAGGATGCCGCAATGTTCCGCACTGTTCTGTCTGCACAACGTAACACCTTACTGGCCACCGCACTGACTGGCTGTATGGGCCTTGGCCTGGCGGGCAACGCCATGGCGCTGGAGACTCTCCATTTTCTGATTCCGGGGGGTGCCGGAGGTGGCTGGGATAGCACCGCACGGGGCACCGGCGAGGCGCTGTCCAAAGCCGGGCTGGTCGATACCATCTCTTACGAGAATATGTCTGGCGGTGGCGGGGGTAAAGCCATTGCCCATCTGATCGAAACCGCAGGTCAGCAAAAACCGACCCTGATGGTGAATTCAACGCCCATCGTGATCCGTTCGCTGTCTAAAGTATTCCCGCAGTCCTTCCGTGATCTGACGCCCGTTGCTGCCACCGTCGGTGACTACGGTGCCTTTGTGGTGCGGGCGGATTCCAGCTACACCAGTTTCAAGCAGGTGGTGGCGGATTTTAAGGCGAACCCCCGTTCGGTGAAGATTTCCGGCGGTTCCGCCCGAGGCAGTATGGATCACCTGGTCGCCGCGCAAGCGTTTAAAGCGGCAGGCGGTGATCCACGGCGGGTGAAATATGTCGCCTACGATGCAGGCGGCAAAGCGATGGCCAGCCTGTTGTCGGGTGAAACGGCCGTGCTGTCTACCGGCCTGAGCGAAGCCTTGACGCTGGTTGAGGCCGGTCAGGTACGGATACTGGCGATGACGGGTGATCAGCGTTCGGTTGCTGCGCCGGATGTGCCGACTCTGCGCGAGCTGGGATACGACGCGGTATTTGTGAACTGGCGCGGGTTCTTTGCCGCACCGGGCACCGATGAGGCGCAAACAGCGGAGTACGTTAAAACCCTGCGCGAGATGTACGACACCGACGCCTGGGCACAGGTGCGGGACCGCTATGGCTGGTCTGAGATTTTCCGCCCGGATGCCAGGTTTGTCAGCTTCCTGGAAGAACAGGAAACCTCCGTTGGCAATCTGATGAAAGAACTGGGTTTTCTGAAGTAATCCCCACCCCCGGGCGGCCCGTTGCAGCGTCGCCCGGTGGTTTGTCTGGAGACACACCATGACGCTGAATAAAGACCAGATCGGCGGATTGATATTCCTCTGCCTGTCACTGACCTACGGCTACTACGCCGGTCAGGTCGATATGTTACCGGGCGATGAGTTTGAACCCTTCAACGCCCGCTCCCTGCCACTCGCCCTTGCCACCCTGGGTGCCCTGATCTCCGCCCTGCTGCTGACAACCAGCTCGCTTGGCAAGGATCGTAACGACGATACATTGAGCCTGGCCGGATTTGACCTGTTGCTGACCGGCAAGATGCTGGGGCTGATTGTGCTGTTCGGGCTGGCCCTGCACTGGATCGGCTTCTTGCTGTCCACCGCGCTGTTTCTGCTGGCCGGTTACTGGTTGCTGGGTGAACGGCGGCCAAAAATGCTGCTGTTGTCGTCGGTGCCGTTTGCCATCGGCATCTGGTTTGTACTGACCCAGCTGCTGGACATCTACCTGGCACCGGGCCAGTTAATCACTCTGTTAATGGGAGCCTGAATCATGCTGGATGGAATTTTTACCGGCCTTGCCACTGCGGTAATGCCCTTTAACCTGATGATGGTGGTCGTCGGCTGTTTCGCCGGCACCTTTATTGGCATGCTGCCGGGGCTGGGGCCTATCTCTGCCGTGGCGCTGATGATCCCGGTCACCTACGGGCTGGACCCGTCTTCCGGCATTATTCTGATGGCCGGGGTGTATTACGGCGCGGTATTTGGCGGTTCCACCTCTTCTATTCTGATCAATGCACCAGGCTGTGCCAGCACCGTGGTGACCGCTTTTGACGGCTACCCGATGGCGCAGAAAAACCAGGCCGGTAAAGCACTGGCGCTGGCGGCCTGGTCGTCCTTTACTGGCGGCACCGTGGGAGCCATTATCCTGCTGTTCGCAGCACCGGCGCTGGCCTCGGTATCACTAAGTTTTCAGTCCAGCGATTACTTCGCGCTTATGTTGCTGGGGCTAACGGCCGTGGCGGCATTCTCTGGCAAAGGCCAGGTACTTAAAGCCCTGATCATGACCATTTTTGGCCTGATGATCGCAACCGTTGGCACCGATGTGATGTCTGGCGCGACCCGCTTTACCTTCGGCAGCATTGACCTGATCGACGGCGTCAGCTTCCTGTTACTGGCCATGGCGACCTTTGCCCTGACCGAGGTCGTGATGACCATCATGCGCGGCCAGCACAAAGAAAAAGAAGCCAAAATGGATATGGCGGCACTGGGCTCGATGAAACTGAGCCGGGAGGAGATCCTCGAAGTTGCACCCACCGTGGCCCGTTCTTCCGTGTTTGGCTTTATCGTCGGCGTACTGCCCGGTGCCGGTGCCACCATCGCCTCTTTCCTGGCCTATGGCCTGGAACGTAACCTGGCCAGCGCCAAACAGAAACTGCAGTTCGGCAAAGGCGCACTGCGCGGGCTGGCCGCACCGGAATCAGCCAACAACGCCGCCTCTACGGGCTCATTTGTACCGCTGCTGACGCTGGGTATTCCAGGCTCGGGCACCACCGCCATTATGCTGGGTGCGCTGATCGCCTACGGCATCCAGCCGGGGCCACGGCTGTTCGTGGATAACCCGGATGTGTTCTGGTCGGTGATTATCTCGATGTATTTCGGCAACCTGGTGTTGCTGGTACTGAACCTGCCGCTGATTCCGTACATCTCCCGCCTGCTGGCGATTCCACGGCCAATCCTGATTCCGCTGATTCTGTTTTTCTCGGTCACGGGGGTGTACCTGGTCAGCTTCAACACCTTTGATATTCAGATGATGGTGGTGATCACGGTGATCGCCCTGTTGCTTAAACTGCTGGAATTTCCCATGGCACCCATGCTGCTGGGCTTTATCCTGGGCGGTATTATGGAGAAAAACCTCAGTCGTTCATTGACCCTGTCTGATGGCAGTTTCTCATTTCTATGGGACCGCCCGTTGACCCTGTCGATCACCCTGATCGCCGTGGTGCTGATGCTATTACCACTGGTGCGCAGCCTGCTGGAACGCCGAGGTAAGACCCGTCAGGCCAATGGGCCTGAAGTGGCGGTGATGGAGGGTGAGGGGTAATGCTTAACCCTTAGAACGGGCTATCGCCGAACCACCGAGCGTAATTTGCTGTCTTCAGCCGTCAAGGGGACTTCGTCCCCTTAACAATCCCCAGCACCTCCACAGAACGGCTATTTCCAATTGCCTGCCGACTCTTTCGCTGAGGAAAATAAACTCCCTCGTACCTCGGTCAAACAAATTTTCCTCTGATCGCTACAGAGCCAACAGAAAATCGGGCCGTTCAAAGTCGGCGTAGTGACGGGTGCCACCTGACAGCGAGTCACTGCGTTGCAAGCGTCAGCCTGACCCTACCTTCCATCAACACCAACCAACACCAACCAGCACACGAAAAACAATCATAACTTATCGTTTTTCGATAATTTATGATTGTTTTTCGCAGCACCCATCGATATGATTACCAGCATCATCAACGCAGAGGGAACGATCATGGACAATATCCAGACACTAAGCCGCCGGTTAAGACTCCTGTTCCAGTTTTTACTGGTTATGGTACCTGTCGGCGTCATTTACTTTTGGCTGGTTGCAGGGACTGAGCTGGATATTCACCCGCTACTTGGGATTGGTACCGATGTGAATATCTATACCGACTTAACACTAAGTTTTCAGACACGGCTGGCTGCATTAACGCTCAGCTTGTTACTGACGCTAATTCCCCTCTATGCACTCGTTAAGTTGATTCGTTTATTCAAAAACTACGAGAAAACCGAGGTTTTCACCCTTGAAAACGCAACGATATACCACCAGCTTGGGCGTTGCTTATTACTCTGGATTGTCGCGGGTATTATTTACGGTGGATTAATGTCTGCAGCACTCTCTTTCAACAACAAACCTGGTGAGCGGTTTCTGGAGTTAGATTTTGGCGGTTACGATGCGCTGGGTTTAATCTGTGCCTTTTTAATTATCGTAATATCGCAGGTAATGAAAACAGGCTACCAGATCGCTGAAGAAAACAGCCACACGGTGTAAGGTGATCAAAATGGCAATACATATCACGCTTGATGTCATGCTGGCTAAACGCAAAATGAAAATGAAGTACCTGGCACAGCAGATTGGCATTACCGAGCAGAACCTGTCCATTCTTAAAAATGGTAAAGCTAAAGCGGTTCGCTTCTCAACGCTGGACAAAATCTGTGAGGTTTTACAGTGCCAGCCAGCTGATATTCTCGTTTATGGCCCCTCGGATGAACCTGAAGAACAAGCCGAGTAAGCGCAAAGCCGAACAACAGGACAGCACCAGAGGCTGCTGTCCTCGGTTCACACCATTACATTAACAACCAGACTGTTTCTATCGCCGTCACTTTGCCTTTCATCAGCACCTCAACCGACTCTACACAGGTGATCTGGTAGTGATAGCTATAGTGCTGGTTCACCTCCTCAGCACTGACTGAAAACGGCGGCCCTGCCATCGCGGATTGGTCATACTCATAGGTGATAAGTAACTGTGGAGGGGCATAACTCAGTGCCAGCAGCAGGCTGCTATAACGAACACGCAGTTCCCTGGGCAATGCCACCATCGCAGCACGGTCGTACACCGCATCCACCTGCCCGATGACGCCTCTGGTCAGATCAAAAATATCTCCCACATAGATATCGACCCCTTCTCCCTGGTAGTGTTTTAAAGACCCAACAGAGGAGATCTCTGGCTGGATATCCAGTGTCTCAAACAGCTCCCGCACCGCCAGTTCGCTTAGCTCGGCCCCCACCACCTGATAGCCCTGTGCCAGAAGCCAGACCATATCCAGCGACTTTCCACACAGCGGAATAAACACCCGGCTGCCAGGCTCAAGCGCCAGTTGCTCAAAGTGTGCTGCCAACAACGGGTTAACCTCACCCTGGTGAAAACCAATCTCTCCGCGACTCCAGCGCTCATGCCAAAACTCTGCTTCCATACTGCCAAACCTCTTTCGCTTATGATGCGTATACCAGGCCGCTAGCCTGCTTTAAATGTTGTGTTACTGACCACTGCGCACCAGAATACAGGTTCAAGTCGACTTGAGGTCAAGGGGAAAATACATGGATATTGCTGACGTAGTAAAAGCCTCAGGCCTGCCCGCCTCTACATTGCGCTATTACGAAGAGAAAGGACTGATCAGTTCCACCGGCCGTAAAGGACTGCGTCGCACCTTTCACCCCAGTGTGTTGCAGCAGCTGGCGCTGATTTCACTGGGCCGGGGTGCAGGGCTGTCACTGGATGAGATCGGCGCGATGTTTACCCCTAAAGGCCCGGACATCGACCGGGAGTTACTGCTGAGCAAAGCTGACGAACTGGATGAGCAGATAAAACAGCTGACGGCGATGCGTAATGGCCTGCGCCACGCTGCCGCCTGCCCTGCGCCGGATCACTTTGAATGCCCCAAATTTTTGCGCCTGGTTCGGGCAGCCGAAAAGGGCAAGCTGCGCATTCAGCCACAAACAGCCGCACTCACACGCAAGGGCAAAGCGTAGCCATCAAAGCTTCCCGGTGAGGACACAGGTCCCACAGACCTGGGCAGGCACAGTCCCTGTGGGCTATCGCCGAACGTCTGAGCGTAATTTTCAGCCCTCAGTCGTCAAGGGGACTTCGTCCCCTTAACAATCCCCAGCACCTCCACAGAACGGTTACTTCCGATTTTCTGCTGTCCCTTTCGCTGAGAAAAATAAACTCCCTCGTGCCTCGGTCAAACAAATTTTCCTCTGATCGCTACAGAGCCAACAAAAAACCGGGCCGTTCAGAGTCGGCGTCGTTACGGGTGCCAACTGATAGTGAATTACTTCGTTACAAACTCTACTCTCAGTGAAAATACCAGCGTCACAACACCAACAGGCAGACTCATCCCCTGTGGGACAGCTGTCCTCAGCTGGAAGCTTTTGCTCTGCCTGCCCTAGTCCGGCTGACGAATACCAAAGGGCAGCTGCACAGCCTGACGGGTAGATTGGCGGCTTTCGATCAGCACAATGGAATCAGCCAAAACCAATTAATCATCCTACTTCGGGGTATATCTAGTTCTGCTACCTTTACCCTTCCAGCCATATTACCCCACCACCCCATACCGCCTTTCCGGCCGCCCCACTCCGCCATAGTGAATATCTGTTTTCAGGGTGCCGGTGCTGGTCAGGTATTCCAGGTAGCGACGGGCGGTGGTGCGGCTGGCACAACAGTTCCAGCCCGGTGCTGCCGGGATACTGGACATCCAGCAGCATCAGGTCCGGCTGCATGACTCCCACCAGATCCCGTGCTTCAACCAGGCTATGGGCGATGCCCACCAGCTCAGTATCTCCTGCTGGATAGGAGGCAAACTATACCTTTACCCTGCTGACAGGGTGTGTCAGCAGGGTTATACGAGGTGACGCTGATTATTTCATCCTGTCCAGTGCCTCGCCCAGGCTGAGTGCTGTCCAGCCCAGTGCCTGGGCAGCTTCCCGATCATGGAGGTTCACTGCTATTCCCTTTCGGTGCGTTGGCCAGGCGACCTCCAGTGTTGCCGCGATGGCACCGCCCTCTTTCAGTACCTGGTAACCGACCTCCGGCACTGTCCTGCCCTCATGCTGATATCGTCGTAGCAACCCGTTAAAAGCTGGGGCTGTCAGCTCGATAACCGCATCCCAGCCGGTCAGATTAAGCAGGCCCTGGGCTTTTCGCAGTACGGTCAGTAATGACATATCGTCACGGGGAACATGTATATGGCTATGCATGGGTTGCTTACGATGGCAGGCGGCGCAAAGTGCTGTCAGGTTTTGCGAGCGGTTATCACGTTTGTTGCCGTTGATATGGTGGCAGTGCAATAGATAACCGTGTTTAGAGAGATCTACCCCGCAGTCCTCACAGCAGAATCTGACGGATTTACGGTAGCTGGTAGATAGCTGTTTCCAGTCATCTGCGTAGCCGCCTTTATCGATCAACTGAGAACGCTCCGGCAGACTGCTAAACAGAGTGCTGTGTTCAGATAGAAAGGTGGCGATATCAAACCGCTCACAAATCCTGTCCCTTTCTGCTTTTGCCGCGTCTTTGTAGCCTTGATAGCTAAGATAATCCAGACAGTTGCGACAAACAGTCAATGCAGCTGCGCCCTCGATACTTTTGCCAGTGCGCCGCCGGGTGCCATATATCTGAAAATTTCCATCCCTATGATAGGTGGCCCGATACTTTGAAAAGCGCTTGCCCTCCCGCATCTCGCTGATCGTTTTACAGTCGGCAATATGGAACCGTTTGCCAGACGCGATGCCAAGCGCCGTACCATCAAGCACTTTTTGAATACCGTCGCCCTGATCGGGGATAAATAGCAGTACATGACGGCCATACACACTGAGCACGCCATTGTCCTGATCAAGATTATCGTCACTGACCGGAGTACCCCCAGGGCTGGACAGTTCCAGTTCTAATTCCAGGCTGACTTCCGGGCCATCCGCAGGACGTTCCAGTCTGAAGTCGCCGGGGGGAGCGTCCATAGCCTTAGCGCAGGCCCAAAGCCCGTTGAGGTCAACATCCAGCTTCATGGCTCAAGCCCCAGTATCTCGCCGATCTTTTTGTCGGCGTTGGTGATCACCCGAAAGGCCACCCGGCGTGAACGCACCTCATCTTCCTCCTGCAGTCCATCTTTGAGTACCGGCTTCGACGATGAAAAGCCAACCGCCGTGATATTACTTCTGGTCCAGTCGCGCTGATCTCGCACAGCGGGCAGCCGGTACACATAAGCCAGCACAGTGCGGGTACGGTCCTGCGATAGCTTCATATTTTTAAAGTAGGCATCAGCATCCGAGGTACTGCGGTTCCAGCCACTGCTGGTGTGGCCTTCAATCCGCACCTCAGTTATCGAGTTCAGAAACTGCGTCAGCACCGCCATATAACGGGGAAAGAAGTCATCCAGTAACGCTTTGTAACGAGGACTAAGGCCCGCGTCGCCTTCGCCGAACATGATATCCGGGGAGAGAACGGTAAAGGTCAAAGTCTCAGGGTCGATAGTTGCATCCCAGCGCAACAGCTCATCATCCGGGAACTCCGCATGCAGTGCCTGATACAGCGCGTTCTGGTTGGCGGTATAGGCCTGGGCAACATCCTGTACCGCCTTCTGCTTCTCAAAAGCGTTCTGCATCAGAGCGATGGCGATAAACAGGAATACCATCATCAGCCCCGCCATCAGGTCGGAGACGGTCAACCAATGGGACTCATCCTGGTCCGCTGCTTTTGAATTGAGTAACGGGTTCATCCTTATCCCTCAACCCGGCTACGCGTTACCCGCTGCATCTCACCCACAAGTTGCCGATAATCATTGGTGAACTGCCCGGTAATCGCGGTCAGCGCCTGACCTGCCTCATTCATCACCACATTTAGCTGGTGCTGGGTCGCCTCTTCCAGAGCACGCATCTGCTTCTGTACCGCTTCCCCGGTCATATTCACTGCTTCATCGGCGCGCTGGGAGAGCCCGCTCAACACCCGCTCATGCTCCAGGGCCTGACGCTCCACCAGTGCGCTGATTGCCTCCTCCAGCTCGCTGCGCATCCGTTCAATGCCCTGGGTGAAACTCTGCTGCAGTTGCCCGGTTTCGGTAATCAGCGACTGCGCCGATGATTTCCAGGTCTCGGAGAGCTTGCCGCTGTCATCTTTCAGATCAGCAACCATATTGCGCAGAATTGAATTGGTCTCAGACAACGCATCATCAAACATCTGCCGGGTCTGTTCACTATTGCGGGAGATCACATCCGAGGTGCTCTGCAGCGACTGGTTAACGCGCTCGCTGTTGTCCCGGAACGCTTCACCGCTGGAAAGCAACACAGTGCCGAGCGCGGTGGAGCTGTCCGCTACTGTTTCGGACATATTGTGAGTTGCCGTGGTAATTCCTTGCGCGACCTGATCAGTGGCGTCCGTAACCCGGCTTACCAAGTTGTCAGAAGCACTGGCGATACTGGCGGTCAGTGATGCTGAACTCTCGTTGACGCCGCTGGCCAGGCTACTGACCGCTGCACTCACTTCGCCGGTCACCGTGGATGCCGCCGTATTCAGGCCGTCTGTCAGGGTTCGGGTGGTTTCACTCAGCCCTTCGTTCATGGTGGCCGTTGCCTGTTTCATGCCAGACAAGGCTTGATCGATCTGGCTGCGGATTTCCGGCACCGCTTCCACAGCGCGATCACGCACACCCTGGAATGCCGTCAGATGGCGCTCCAGTTGCTGCAGCTGATACTGATTGGACTCAATCACAGTTTTCAACTGAGCCATATGCTCAGGGATTGCCCCGGACGCCTCGCTGATCTGTGTCACGGCGCGCCCTGTTTCGGTAATGGCCTCGACCCCCTGCTGATACTGCACTGCCATCTGCTTTAACTGCTGCTTATAGTTTTCCTGCCATTGCACCAGCGCCAGCACAGCAGCGTTGAGGTCGCTGAAGTTTTGGCCAAATTGCTCCGTCAGATTGCTGTTGAAGTCGCCGATCACCTGCTCCAGCGCCTTAATCACCTGTTCGGTGGCTGACTTCGACAGCATGTCGGCAAAGTCATCCAGCTTCGTCCACAGTGATTGCTGGAAGTCGTTAAAGGCCTGCTGCTGTGCCTGCACCGTTATGAGCAACTCATCGCTGCGGTCTGTCATCCGGTTGATCGGCTGCAACAGCTGCTGATTCTGATCACCGAGGTCCGTACGCAGCGCCTTCAGCTGACCCATCAAGCCAGCCTCACCGTTCTCTTTGATTTCGATTGAACGGTGCAGGGCATGAATGCCCTTAACCTGATCCCGCATGGCGGTGTGAAGTTCGCCGATGCCAATATCACCTTCATCAGGTTGGTCAGCATCTCTGGGTGAGATCCAGCCTGTGGATAGCAGCAGCTTATAAACGATCGACAAGGTCATGCCCACCAGGCTGGTGGTAAAGGCGGTTTTCAGCCCTTCCAGCAGCTCATTGATGCTGCTATCAATCTGATTAACATCAAAACCAAGCAGCCCGGCGATAATGCCAGCAAAGGTACCCAGTATCCCCAGGGTAGTCAGCAGGGTTGGAACATAGTGGGTAAATGCGGGGGCACGGTTGCGTTTCTTTAACCCCAGCCCCAGCAGAAAGCCGACGACCAGAGCAGCCACGAAACTATCGGTAACAACGTCACTGCCAGCGTTGAGCAACAGCGCCTCAATATGCGGTGCAAACATACAAAATCCATTTCGGTAGGGTAACTGCAGCACCCTGCTGCATGAAAACAACGGCCCGGACCGCTATCGGTGGAACCGGCCAGATCATCAAGCGCGCGATTCTAACACTCTGGCCGATGTTATCGAAGACACAAACTCAGGCAGGCTTCGCGAACCTGACGGCTTAAGCCGAGTCATCATTACAAGCCATGCTTATATTCCCCATAGAGCGCTGTTAATAAGTACCCTGCTTAAAAAATCAGCAGAACCTGACCTGGCAAAGGATTACCACGTAATGAACTCACTGAAAAAACAGAGATATTCCATTCTTCCTGTGGCACTAGCCACATCATTGCTAGCAGCTGCGCTACCTTCACAGGCAGCGATATGTACCAGCAATTCTAACGTTGTAACCAGCACTGTGTCTGATCAGAAAAACCGTGATGCCGGTGGCAAGGGTGGGCATGTGGGCCTGCATATGAAGGATGCCAGCGCCCCCTTGCCACCTAGTGGCGATAATAGCCAAATGGGTAAATCCGCATTTAAAAACTGGGCAACATTCAAAAGCGCGTTCGATACATGGAAAGCCAATACAACCAAAACCCATGTTAACTGCGGCACATCAGGTAGCGTAAAAGATATTGTAGATGCCAGCCTGGTAAATATAACGGAAGCATGGAAATGCACCGCCGTCGGAGCAAACGGTATCTGCAGCAGCTGGCAGAAAATCACACCAAGCAAGGTCTGTTTCATCTACTACAACAAAGCAGGCTCTACGGGAACAGCTGGAAAATGGCTGATGAATACTGCCTACCCCTCTGTTAATGCTGATTGCACCTGAAGCCAAAAGTCTGAAGAAACCAATCACACCAGGAGTCAGGAGAACCACGTTTCTCCTGATTACCAGCTCACGCTCTTCACTACACGATAACCTGCAACACATCCCCAACTGGAAGCCCTGGCATCGTGCCAACCATTTCCGGTGAAGATACCGGTCCTACAATAACACCAACAACACGCCGCACTCCCCAGACGCCATGGAGCTACATCACCATTCAAGTCAAAAAACCGCGATTAATAGCGCCGCAACACCTTGTATCAAAAGGATTTCATCAGAATTTCATTACTTTTTCATAGAGGCTTCAGGCGATTTACCCGCCCTTTCATTGCCCGTCACACTCACCGTCGCCACACTGTTCAGAAAGCAGGAGACTGCCGTCGGCAAGGTACGAATGTGTCCTTACCGGAACACTGGACTAGCCCATTAAAGAACTGGCGCAGGAGAGCTGAGTAATGAGAAAACGACTATTGTCCCTTTGCATACTCAGCAGCGCAGCAATGGCTGACTACCGCAGCCTGAACGGCCAGCCGGTCACGCTGGAAGGTCCGGGCTGGCAGCATCTGGTGTTCATTAACATCTGGGACTCTTTCGCTAATGGTGGCCCTGAGGGCCTGATGGAAGAGCTACCATCCAGGTTTTCCAATAATGTGAAACGTATCTGGGTTTCACCGGACATGAACATAACACCAGCCTACCTGAGAGACTATCAGGTGGCATTTCCAGAGAGCAAACCGCTGATTATTGACCGGCACTTCCAGCTACTGCGCAGCTATAAACTGTGGAAGACACCGGCCCACGTATTATTGAAGGACGGTAATCTACAATTCAGCGGCAGCGGTAAAGCACTGCAGCAATACATCAGTAAAGAGCTTAAATCGATCAGGTCAGGAGTAGTTCCATAGAACGTTCGACCACGTACAAGATATTAAAAAACAGCTCATCAACTCTTAATGCAGCATAAAACAGCGGCCACCTGATTAGTTTACACAGCCACTAAAACTTTTTAATAACAGGAAACGAAAATGAAAATTTCAAACTTTATAAGCAAAACAGTTATAACGTTGATGTTGAGCACAGTATCAGTTTCAGCATTAGCTCATGGGGCCAAAGTTACCCCGCTGATGAAAGAAGAATTAGCCGGGCTAGCCAATAAAGAAGGCACAATGCTAATCGTGGAATATGCTCCTGGGATGTTTTCGGAAAAACATCGGCATGATGCCCATATTTTCGCCTATGTGCTTGAAGGTGCGGTAACCATGCAAGTCAAAGGGAGTGAGCCTGTTACGCTCAAAGCCGGAGACAGTTTTTATGAGTCGCCTGAAGATATCCATCTGGTATCGAAAAATGCCAGTACGACTGAACGCGCCAGGATGGTCGTTTTCTCACTGACGGAGAAAGACGCGCCTATCGTTATCCCGGTGAAATAAACGTTTATAGATGTGTGCAAAGCCTGGTTGAATGACAAGGAGCAGCTGTTTTTCTCTGCTTTCGTTCCCATAGGGTGATGGGCTATCGCAGGGCCACCGAGCGTAATTTACTGACCGTAGCCGTCAAGGGGACTTCGTCCCCTTAACAATCCCCTGCACCTCCACAGAACGGCTATTTCCAATTTTCTGCCGACTCTTACGCTGAAGAAAATAAACTCCCTCGTACCTCGGTCAAACAAATTTTCCTCTGATCGCTTCAGAGTCACCATAAAATCGGGCCGTTCAGAGTCGGCGTAGTTACGGGTGCCAACTGGTAATGAGTCACTTCGTTACAATCTCTGGCGCTACGCCTGACATTCCCGGTGGAGACACCGGCCTCACAGAAACACCAATAGCACGCGGCACTATCCAGCCAGGTACACCCGGTGGGACAGTGGCACCCTCCGGGCATAAATCCTCAGCAGGAAGCTTTGCTGCCCGCCCTATTCCGGCTGACGAATACCAAAGGGTAGTTGCACCCGCTCATCGGAATGGGCAGCCAGCTGGTCCAGCCAATGGGGACGGCGGTGCATTGCCACCTGCACGGCTTGCACATCAATGCTGTCGGGGAAATTTCCCTGATAGAAGCTGATCGCCTCTTCAACCGTGTGTGCAGCGATCAGCCAGCGCTGGTGTAATGCGCTTTGTACGCTGAACACTGGCGTGCGTTCCAGCTGGCTGGCAATCCTGTCGCGCACAGCACCACGCAGAATCCGGCAATGGTCAGGGGCCTGGATACCGAACACAGCCTGACGGCTACATTCACGTTTCTCGATCAACACAATGGAAATTGTCTCGCCTGTGGGCAGGCTGATGGTGGTCTGGTCGCCATTATTGGCAGTGAGTAGCAGCATGAGTTCACTCCTTGAAGTACAGAGTCCATCGCAATGGCGGTGCGCCTGTTTAATGTGGCGGCACAGTCCATCGCTGTTTTCAGAACAGAGGGGCTTTACTGAAAGGACACGTAGCGGCCAACACAGGCATAGCGGACAACGGCAAAAGGCAGGCCAGCGGACTGACCTGCAAACTGCTTTCCATACGCCAGGGCCGTACGTAGTTTCAGTATCGGAAAATCAATACGGCAGATGCAGTGATGCTAAGTGCCACTGCACCGTAACTGACGCCATAGAAACCACGGCCCCCTGGCTGCACATCGCGACAACAGACAGTGGATAACAGAGAAACGAGCACCGTTTATCGCCGCGAAACCCCACAACCGCCGAACAACAGGCAGGGGTAAGCGATACACGCCTAAGTGCATGGAAGTAAAGGAAAAACACTTGCGCAGGGGAACCCCTGACATACAATAGAACGCAGCCATTCTTGACTCCTGTTTCAGTCTTGATTGGTTAGCTATCCCGATCGTGTTGGCGCACATCGGGGTAGCGCTTCTTTATTATCAGCCGGTTAAATACAGGTAATGCACAACTCCTGTTATGACACTCAACGCCTGAGCAACCGGCCCACCCAGTTACAGGCAGGGATATATGACTATAGATTGGGGGTTGGTGGCAAGTGGTTTTTTGTTAACTCAGGACGACATTCAACAAAGTATCTTCACACATTTAATAAAATTTATTTTTGATTAAACGTTATGGAAAATCATAAGCTTTCTGGGCATACATCTGGTGAAATCAGTTAATTCAATAAGTTATAAAGCAAGGATTAATTCATGCATGTAACCGTAAACCTACACGAATGCAAGCACTGCTCAGGTACAGGAACCTGTTCCAACGGTACCGAATCAACATCATGTAATGTGTGTGCAAAGAAAAATGAACTACCATTTTGGCGACAAAACAATCAAATAGGTTTAATATGTGGGTCCTGTGGCGGAATAGGAAAAGCAGAACCTCTAACTGAACGGATGAATAAAAGAGTTGCACCTATGCTGGCTATCTCTCTTATTATAGGATTGCTTACCCTTATATTCATTACTGCTATTTTAAAAAACCCATATTTTTCTGAAATTCTAGCTTTCTCTAGCGCTATCATTGGATCAGTAGCAGGATTCTATTTTTCAAGTAACAAAAACATACCTTAGCAATAAAACCCCTATATAGAAAAAAGGATAAAGATTAAGGATGACAGTAGAGAATGACTACAAAAGATCACTCGAAGAAATCTATAAATCATTCCCTGAAGAAACCAGGGCATTGCTTGATGATGAGGTTTTAAAGATATGGATCACTTTCATATTATGGGGTTCTTTCACACTTTTATCTGCAGTATTAATATGGCATCTAATTTATTTTGACTTCATTAAAGAACCTATTAGTAAAAGAATTCAGCGAACTGGAAACATTATTCCCGTACTAGCCATCATAGGGGAAAGCACATTCATCTATAAGTTAAATAAGCTTACTAGCGTTATACACCCAGCACAACTTACTTATGAAATTTATAAAACAAGAAAATTCAGGTTTCTTTTTAAAACGACAATAATAGTTACTAGTATACTTATATGCTTGGGAGCCATTTCCTCCGGCTATGGGGATTTAATTTACGACAGTATATCTCTGATAAAAATATAACTAGCCCACAACGCTACACTAGAAAAAACCACCAAAACGGAGAATTCCGCAATGATAGCCAAGGACATAGATTTGGGTAAGGTGCTCTTTATCCGAAAACGGCTTACCATTCCTGAGATTGGCAGAGAAAGCATGGAATGCTGTGGTCGGATACACGCGCTGGCGGAGCAACAGGGCCTGGATATCGTTGGGCCGTGGAATTTCATCTCTTATGATTTGCCCAAAGATATCGATACGGAATTCTTTATTGAGTATTGCCTGCCGGTGAGTGGTGATTGTGATGTAATTGCAGATGACCTTGTTCAGGCTAAGACACTGAGTACGTTCAACTGCATGAGCCATACCTATGAGGGTGCGTTGACGGGACTGTTTGAGGAAGGCTATCAGCCTTTACTGCAGCATATCACGGCAAAAGGCTACGCTTTTACGGGTGAAAGCCGGGAGGTTTACCATACATGGAGCGCCCCTGAATCCATGGAAAATGTGGTTGAGATTCAGTTTGGCGTTAGCCTGTCGTGATGAGACTAACTAGCAGTAGTGCCACCTATAAGTAATGTCAGGTAATGGCGTGTTTACCCTGCCTGACACATCTACCCCACCACTCCATACCGTCTTTCCGGCCGCCCCACCCCGCCATAGTGAATATCTGTTTTTAGCGTTCCGGTTGTGGTCAGGTATTCCAGATAGCGGCGGGCAGTGGTGCGACTGGCGCCGATCTGCTGGCCGACCTCTTCCGCGCTTAGCCGTTGCTGGCTGTCGGTAAACACAGCCACCACCTTTTCCAGCGTCAGGGCATCGATGCCTTTGGGTAACCGGGTATCGGGGTCTGTGGTGCTGCCGCTGGGGCTGTTACGTTGCAGCAGCCGGTCAAGTTCTGGCTGGGCGAGTGACTCCATGGCGTGTAGCCTGGCGCGGTGTTGCTGGTAGTTTTCAATGGCTTCCTGCAGCCGCTCGAATACCAGTGGTTTGAGGATGTAGTCAAACACTCCACCGTGCAGGGCTTCGCGCAGGGTGGTAACTTCGCGAGCAGCGGTGACGAGGATAACGTCGGTGTGCTGGTTACGGGCGCGCAGCTGGCGCAGCAATTCCAGCCCGGTGCCATCGGGAAACTGGACATCCAGCAGCATCAGGTCCGGCTGCATCACCTCTACCAGGTCCCGCGCTTCGGTCAGGCCGTGGGCGATGCCCACCAGCTCACAGCCTTCGATACGTTGCAGAAAGCGTTGCTGAATCTCGGCGATCTGTGGGTCGTCTTCGGCGATCACGATACGAATCGGGGTCACGGGGCTTGCTCCTGTGTGGGCGGGTGTTTGGGGATGTACACCGTAATCCGGGTGCCGCCGTGCTTTTCAAGGCCGCTGTCGCCAGGGTCCAGGGTGATCTCACCGTGCAGGCTGGCCAGTTGCTGGCGGACCAGGTGCAGGCCGATGCCGTGGCCTGCGGCGGTTTTGCTGCTGACGCCCTTCTCGAATATCTGCTGTTGCTGCGCGGCACTGATGCCGGGGCCCTGATCTTCAATCTCGAAGATCAGGTCGTTACCCAGGTCGGTCAGGCTCATGAATACCTGTGCGCCAGGGCCACTGTGTTGCAGGCTGGCTTCTAACGCGTTGTCGAGCAGGTTGCCAACAATGCTGACCAGCTGCTCCCGTGGTAGCCGTTCGGGCAGGTCGATCATATGGCTGTCCGGGTCGAGCACCAGTTCCAGCCCCATCTCGTGGGCACGGTTGTATTTACCCAGCAGACAGCCCGCCAGAACCGGGTCCGGGACGGCGGCGACCAGCAGTTTGATCAGCGCCTGATGACTGCGGGTTTCCTGGCCGATCAGCGCCAGCGCCTGGTCGGTGGCCCCCAGCTGGATCAGCCCGGCGATGGTGTGCAGTTTATTGCTGTATTCATGGGACTGGCTGCGCAGGGTGTCGGCGTATTGCTGGATGCGGGTCAGCTGACGGCTGACCTGGTCCAGCTCGTCTTTGCGGCGAAAGCTGGACACCACACCGGTAATCTGGCCGTTCTGAATAACGGGCAGCCGGTTAACGATCAGGCAGCGATCCTGCAACCATACTTCGCGATCAAACTGCGGCACGCCGCTGCTCAGTACTTCCAGCATCTGGGTATCGGGCAGCAGCTCCAGCACGGGCTGACCCACCAGCGCATCCGTGGCGTTCAGCCCCAGAGTGTCGATGGCGGTACGATTGAAGGTGGTAACTTCACCGGCGGCGTTGATGGCAATCAGCCCTTCACGGATCGACTGCAGGGTGGCATTACGCTCCTCAAACAGCTGGCCGATCTGTTCCGGTTCCAGCCCGAAAATCACCTTTTTAAAGTGACTGGCAAACCACACCGCCAGCAATACGCTGAAGGCAAACGCCGCCACAATCACCAGCACCAGGGTCTGCCAGTAACGGTCGATCACCGCTTCAATCCGGTCTTTCAGATAACCCACCGACACCACCCCCAGCAGCGCCCCGCTGGCGCTATAGATCGGCGCACGGGCACGCATCGAGACGCCCAGGCTGCCCTGGGCGGTGTAGGTATAGCCCTGCTTGTCGGGGAAGATCAGTTCAATCTCTTCTGGCTCGTCATCCAGCATGGAAAAGCCGATGGCCGCCGGGTTGGGGTGGGCCAGCCGCATCCCGTCATGGTCACCGATCACTACATAACGGGCTTCAGCTTTCTCGGCCAGTTGCAGGCTCAGGGGCTGTAACAGCGCTGAGTCATGGGCGACAACAGCCCGCTGGATCTCCGGCATGGTGGCGATGGTAGTGGCCACATGCAACGCCCGCAGGGCGATCTGCTCATCCATGGCGCGGCTGAGGTAGTTAAGGGCAAAGATGCCGATCAGGCCGGTCTGCAACAGGGCAACCAGGCCAAGAATCAGCACCATGCGAGGCTGAAGACGCAGGTGACGTAGTGAGATTGATCCCATAATTTTTATACTTCGGGTTGTTAAAGGCCGCCGGGCTGTCGAAAGATATAGTAGCGGATGGCCCTGGTGGTTGCCCGTGAACAGTATGAACACAATGCACTTTATGCACGGAAAGCTCTTTAAATTCATAAGGTTCTGTTCGCTGCGGGACCACCTTATGCTGATTTCACAATAAAAACAGCATGAGGATGCCGCAATGTTCCGCACTGTTCTGTCTGCACAACGTAACACCTTACTGGCCACCGCACTGACTGGCTGTATGGGCCTTGGCCTGGCGGGCAACGCCATGGCGCTGGAGACTCTCCATTTTCTGATTCCGGGGGGTGCCGGAGGTGGCTGGGATAGCACCGCACGGGGCACCGGCGAGGCGCTGTCCAAAGCCGGGCTGGTCGATACCATCTCTTACGAGAATATGTCTGGCGGTGGCGGGGGTAAAGCCATTGCCCATCTGATCGAAACCGCAGGTCAGCAAAAACCGACCCTGATGGTGAATTCAACGCCCATCGTGATCCGTTCGCTGTCTAAAGTATTCCCGCAGTCCTTCCGTGATCTGACGCCCGTTGCTGCCACCGTCGGTGACTACGGTGCCTTTGTGGTGCGGGCGGATTCCAGCTACACCAGTTTCAAGCAGGTGGTGGCGGATTTTAAGGCGAACCCCCGTTCGGTGAAGATTTCCGGCGGTTCCGCCCGAGGCAGTATGGATCACCTGGTCGCCGCGCAAGCGTTTAAAGCGGCAGGCGGTGATCCACGGCGGGTGAAATATGTCGCCTACGATGCAGGCGGCAAAGCGATGGCCAGCCTGTTGTCGGGTGAAACGGCCGTGCTGTCTACCGGCCTGAGCGAAGCCTTGACGCTGGTTGAGGCCGGTCAGGTACGGATACTGGCGATGACGGGTGATCAGCGTTCGGTTGCTGCGCCGGATGTGCCGACTCTGCGCGAGCTGGGATACGACGCGGTATTTGTGAACTGGCGCGGGTTCTTTGCCGCACCGGGCACCGATGAGGCGCAAACAGCGGAGTACGTTAAAACCCTGCGCGAGATGTACGACACCGACGCCTGGGCACAGGTGCGGGACCGCTATGGCTGGTCTGAGATTTTCCGCCCGGATGCCAGGTTTGTCAGCTTCCTGGAAGAACAGGAAACCTCCGTTGGCAATCTGATGAAAGAACTGGGTTTTCTGAAGTAATCCCCACCCCCGGGCGGCCCGTTGCAGCGTCGCCCGGTGGTTTGTCTGGAGACACACCATGACGCTGAATAAAGACCAGATCGGCGGATTGATATTCCTCTGCCTGTCACTGACCTACGGCTACTACGCCGGTCAGGTCGATATGTTACCGGGCGATGAGTTTGAACCCTTCAACGCCCGCTCCCTGCCACTCGCCCTTGCCACCCTGGGTGCCCTGATCTCCGCCCTGCTGCTGACAACCAGCTCGCTTGGCAAGGATCGTAACGACGATACATTGAGCCTGGCCGGATTTGACCTGTTGCTGACCGGCAAGATGCTGGGGCTGATTGTGCTGTTCGGGCTGGCCCTGCACTGGATCGGCTTCTTGCTGTCCACCGCGCTGTTTCTGCTGGCCGGTTACTGGTTGCTGGGTGAACGGCGGCCAAAAATGCTGCTGTTGTCGTCGGTGCCGTTTGCCATCGGCATCTGGTTTGTACTGACCCAGCTGCTGGACATCTACCTGGCACCGGGCCAGTTAATCACTCTGTTAATGGGAGCCTGAATCATGCTGGATGGAATTTTTACCGGCCTTGCCACTGCGGTAATGCCCTTTAACCTGATGATGGTGGTCGTCGGCTGTTTCGCCGGCACCTTTATTGGCATGCTGCCGGGGCTGGGGCCTATCTCTGCCGTGGCGCTGATGATCCCGGTCACCTACGGGCTGGACCCGTCTTCCGGCATTATTCTGATGGCCGGGGTGTATTACGGCGCGGTATTTGGCGGTTCCACCTCTTCTATTCTGATCAATGCACCAGGCTGTGCCAGCACCGTGGTGACCGCTTTTGACGGCTACCCGATGGCGCAGAAAAACCAGGCCGGTAAAGCACTGGCGCTGGCGGCCTGGTCGTCCTTTACTGGCGGCACCGTGGGAGCCATTATCCTGCTGTTCGCAGCACCGGCGCTGGCCTCGGTATCACTAAGTTTTCAGTCCAGCGATTACTTCGCGCTTATGTTGCTGGGGCTAACGGCCGTGGCGGCATTCTCTGGCAAAGGCCAGGTACTTAAAGCCCTGATCATGACCATTTTTGGCCTGATGATCGCAACCGTTGGCACCGATGTGATGTCTGGCGCGACCCGCTTTACCTTCGGCAGCATTGACCTGATCGACGGCGTCAGCTTCCTGTTACTGGCCATGGCGACCTTTGCCCTGACCGAGGTCGTGATGACCATCATGCGCGGCCAGCACAAAGAAAAAGAAGCCAAAATGGATATGGCGGCACTGGGCTCGATGAAACTGAGCCGGGAGGAGATCCTCGAAGTTGCACCCACCGTGGCCCGTTCTTCCGTGTTTGGCTTTATCGTCGGCGTACTGCCCGGTGCCGGTGCCACCATCGCCTCTTTCCTGGCCTATGGCCTGGAACGTAACCTGGCCAGCGCCAAACAGAAACTGCAGTTCGGCAAAGGCGCACTGCGCGGGCTGGCCGCACCGGAATCAGCCAACAACGCCGCCTCTACGGGCTCATTTGTACCGCTGCTGACGCTGGGTATTCCAGGCTCGGGCACCACCGCCATTATGCTGGGTGCGCTGATCGCCTACGGCATCCAGCCGGGGCCACGGCTGTTCGTGGATAACCCGGATGTGTTCTGGTCGGTGATTATCTCGATGTATTTCGGCAACCTGGTGTTGCTGGTACTGAACCTGCCGCTGATTCCGTACATCTCCCGCCTGCTGGCGATTCCACGGCCAATCCTGATTCCGCTGATTCTGTTTTTCTCGGTCACGGGGGTGTACCTGGTCAGCTTCAACACCTTTGATATTCAGATGATGGTGGTGATCACGGTGATCGCCCTGTTGCTTAAACTGCTGGAATTTCCCATGGCACCCATGCTGCTGGGCTTTATCCTGGGCGGTATTATGGAGAAAAACCTCAGTCGTTCATTGACCCTGTCTGATGGCAGTTTCTCATTTCTATGGGACCGCCCGTTGACCCTGTCGATCACCCTGATCGCCGTGGTGCTGATGCTATTACCACTGGTGCGCAGCCTGCTGGAACGCCGAGGTAAGACCCGTCAGGCCAATGGGCCTGAAGTGGCGGTGATGGAGGGTGAGGGGTAATGCTTAACCCTTAGAACGGGCTATCGCCGAACCACCGAGCGTAATTTGCTGTCTTCAGCCGTCAAGGGGACTTCGTCCCCTTAACAATCCCCAGCACCTCCACAGAACGGCTATTTCCAATTGCCTGCCGACTCTTTCGCTGAGGAAAATAAACTCCCTCGTACCTCGGTCAAACAAATTTTCCTCTGATCGCTACAGAGCCAACAGAAAATCGGGCCGTTCAGAGTCGGCGTAGTTACGGGTGCCAACTGAGAATGAGTCACTTCGTTGCAAACTCTGGCGCTGTGCCAGCCATTCCCGGTGGGGACACCGGTCCCACAACAGCACCCCTCAGTACCCAGGCAGCCGCATACCCTGTGGGACAACAGCATCCTCCGGGCATACCCCCCCCAGCGGGAAGCTTTGGCTCTGCCCTCGCTCCCACAGGGTGATGGGCTATCACAGGGTCTCCGAGCGTAATTTCCTACCCTCAGCCGTCAAGGCACTGCGCGCTTCATGCTCTACGAACCTTAGTAACATCACCGAAACCAGGCCCGCTATGTGTTTTCGGGCGACTCAAGCCAGGCTGAGGACGACATTGCCGCATTTGCGTTTTGTATCCACATAACGATGCGCTTCAACAATTTCGGTGAGTGGATAGACCCGGTCGATCACCGTCGTTACTTTTCCAGCCACAAATAGCTCCAAAAGCTCATCCAGTAGTACAGAGAGATCTGAAACCGGTCGTATCCTGGTGGCAGAAAACTTCGCTTTTTTCCTGCTCACTGATGTCCAGAGCACCTGTACCAGATGCGTCAATCTGAAAACGGGCGAGAGGTAAATGCCTCGCTCCGTTAATGACTGTTTGCACTGTGAAAAGGAGCGTGTACCGACAGTATCAAACACAATGTCATACTGGCTGGCCATCTGAGTAAAGTCTTCGTAACCATAATTAAGAATCACGTTAGCCCCCATAGCCTGGACCTGCGTCATGTTGCGAATACTGCACACGCCGGTAACCCTGGCTCCAAAGTGGCTAGCTAACTGTAGTGCCGCGCAGCCTACACTTCCTGATGCGCCATTCACCAAAACGTTTTGTCCGCTCTGAATAGCAGCGATATTTTTAAGAAAGTTCAAAGATGTCAAAGCTCCATCACACACCGGGGCCGCTTCTTCATAAGTCATGTCCTCCGGCATTCTGGCGATCAAGCCATCATCAGCCACGCAAATATACTCGGCGTTGGTTCCGCCAGAAATGCTTGCACCCAATACTGAATCACCTACACAAAAACGTGAGACTCCGCTGCCAACCGCCTCAATCTCCCCGGCAAAACCGGTCCCAATGATAATGTCACGAGGCTTCCATCGGCCCATAAAAAACCGCCCGGCCAAGGGTTTGCCTTTGCGCATCATCGTGTCGGCGGCCGTAACGCTTGCTGCATAGATTCTGATTAAGACTTCATTCTCACCGGGAATCGGTTTTTCTACTTCTTTTATCTGCAGAACATCCGGTGACCCATATCGCGTGCATACTACTACCTTCATCACTACTTCGGTTTCCTGCAAGCTTTCGTATCACAACCCTATTCCATCCAACGTAGAGTGTTAATGGTCTAAATACTTACTACAGGTATGCATTTTTGTAGGGACTGACACTCAATTAACGTCGACTGGAACCGGCCCGTACATTCAACATATCTGACAGCGTCAGGTGGCGGTGGCAATGATTCTGAACACTTTTGACTGTCGATAAAAACACTGGCAGCGCGGGCAGATGATGTAGTCATGCAGTAGCCGGTTCCTATTGACCTTTCACTCATTTAATTTATCATTCGATTAAATTAATCAGTTGATCAAGCTAATCATGTCCCAGACCAGCCGTGGCCGACCGCAAGACCCTCAACTCCAGCAACAACGTAAAAACCAGCTGCTGGATGCCGCCATGGCGTTGCTGGGGCAGAAAAGCTACCGCAGTATCACCATCCGCGATATCGCCCAGCGGGCTGAGATGAAGTCGGCGATGGTCAGTTACTATTTCGGCGGTAAGGAGGGGCTGTTTATTGCGCTGATCGAGCGTTTTGCCGCTACGAATATGCTGCAGATGGGTGCGGCGCTGGATGCAGAAGACCCCCTCAAAGCGTTTATTCATCAGACGCTGAAAACCATGCTCACCGCCAGCCCGATGATGCGGCTGATTGCCGATGAGATGCTGTCGCACGAAGGCCCCTTGCGGGACCGCTTTATCGAGCTGATGCCTGGGCGAGTAGCTCAGATGCTGCCGCAGTTGCTCAAAGGCTATCAGGACAAAGGGCTGATCCGCGCTGATATTGACCTCAAATGGGCGGCGTTTTCACTGGTCAGCCTGCTGATGACGCCGTTCATTGTTGCACCGGTGCGCGAAGCGGCCTGGTCGATCAGCGAAGACGATCTGGCCAGCGATGCCTGGGCCAATCACATCCATACCCTGTTTATCTGCGGAGTGCAGAACCATGACCACTGAAACCTCCCACCGCTTTTTTGGCAAACCCTGGGCGCTGCTGTTGATGGTCGCCGTGGGTGTCGCCATTGCCATGGCCATTGTTAAAAACCGCCCGGTTATGGAACACAGCAAGGCTGAACGCACGGGTACGCCAGCGGGGGTTATTGAGCTGCAACAGCAGCAGATACGGCCACAGATTATCGGCTATGGCGAGGTCCGCCCGGACCGGCTGCTGGATATCCGCGCCGAGATCAGTGGCCGGGTGGAAACCGTTCACCCGCAGTTAAAGGAGGGCGCGATTCTGCCCGCAAACAGCCTGATGCTGACGCTGGATAAACGGGATGTACAGCTGGCCCGGGCCCAAGCCAGAGCGCAACTCAATCAACGTCAGCAGCAGCTGGCCGAGTTACAGCTCAACGATAAGAACACCCGCACCGATCTGAAACTGGTCAAACAGAAACTGGCGCTCTCACGCAAGGAGCTGGCCCGTAACGAAGCGTTGCGCAAAAAGCAGTCACTGTCGCAATCAGCCTACGACCGCAGCCGGATCGAAGTGATCCAGCTGCAGCAGGAAGTGCAAAAACTCAACGCCCAGCTACAGGCCCTGCCCTACCAGCTGGCGCAGCAGCAGGCGCAGATCGACATTGCCGAATCCGACCTGGCCACCACCGAGCGTAATCTGGCCCGCACTGAAATCCGCCTGCCCTTTGCCGCCCGCATTACCCGTGTCAGCGTCGAAACCGAAGCGGTGGTGTCCCCTGGCAGCGCACTGTTTACCGCCCAGAGTCTAGATCGGGTGCAGGTGAACGTGCAGGTGCCCGCCGACCAGTTCGGTCTGATTGTGGCTGGCGGCGTTGCCGAGTCGATCTCCATTGACCAGCTACTGATCCGGGGAGACAGCGCGCGGCAGAACATCATGGCCCAGCTGGATCTGCGCGCCAGCGCCCAGCTGGCAGGCAACGACCAGAGCCACTGGCCCGCCACCGTGGCGCGCACCGACAGTAACGTCGACCCGCAATCGCGCACCGTGGGCGTGATCGTCACCATTGATAACCCCTACCGTGATATTCGCCCCGGTGTGAAACCGCCACTGCTGGAGGGGATGTTTATGAAAGTCACCCTGCAGGGCCCAGCCACGGATTTTGTGGTGCTGCCACGCAGCGCCGTACACGAGAACACCCTGTATCAGCTGGACACCAGCGACCGCCTGCAACGCGCCCCGGTTAGCGGCCACAGCCAGGGCGCGATGCTACTGGTGAAAGGCAGCACCCTGGCCGGGCAGCGGATCGTCACCAGCGATCTGTTCCCGGCGATCAATGGCATGCAACTGACGCCGTTTGAGGACACCCACAGCGCCCAGCAGGTCAAACGCTGGGTGGAGGGTCGCTGATATGCTGCGCTATATGACCGCCCACCCCACCGCCGCTAATCTGTTAATGATACTGATGCTGCTGGCAGGCCTGATGACAGTGCCGAACCTCAGCCGGGAGACCTTCCCCGAGATCAAAAAATATGAAGTGGACGTGTCCGTGGCCTACCCCGGCGCGACCCCTGGTGATGTTGAACAGGGTATCTGTAAGCCGCTGGAAGATGCGCTGGACGGCATCAGCTACACCGATGAGAAGCGCTGCCAGGCTCGCTCCGGCATCGGCATTATGACGCTGAAAATGCTGGAAACTGGCGACTTCGTACAGTTTAAAGATGACATTAACAGTGCCGTGGATGGCATTGATAACTTCCCGGCTCAGAGTGAAGCTGCCGTGGTGACTGAGCTGGGCCGCACCCAGAAAGTAGTCACCCTGGCGCTGACCGCCGACCTGCCCCGCCGGGAGCTGAAAACCCTGGCCGAACAGATTAAGCAGCGCATGGCCCAGACCGGTGCCATCCCGCTGGTAGAAATCCAGGGGTTCAGCCAGCGCGAGTTTCAGGTACAGATTGCGCAGCATAACCTGCGCCAGTATGGCCTGAGCCTGCAGGATATCGCCGACCGGCTGACCCAGCAGGATGTCGATGTTCCGGCAGGTAAAGTCACCACCACCGAGACGGAATATCAGATCCGCTTTAACGATGAACGGCGTACCAGCCGCGAGCTGGCGGAGCTGGTGATTGTGCGCGGTGAGCAGTATGGCGAACTGCGGCTGGGCGATATCGCCACCGTGCGCGACAGCTTTGCCGACCAGGACAGCAATATCCTGTTCAATGACCAGCCCGCCGCCTTTCTGGTGATCAGCAAAAACACCCGTGATGACAGCCTGAACGTACTGGCAGCCACCCAGGCCTTTGTCGAACAGGAACGACGCCGGTTACCCGGCGAAGTGTCCCTGCAGCTGACCGAAGACAACACCAGCCTGATCAGTGATCGGCTCCAGCTGCTGGGCGAAAACGCCTGGCAGGGCCTGCTGCTGGTCTTTATCGTGATGTGGCTGTTTTTCGGCACCCGCTATGCCTTCTGGGTGACCATGGGCTTGCCGGTGTCATTTCTGGCCAGCGCACTGGTGCTCAACTACCTGGGCGTCAGCATCAATATGATCTCCATGGTCGCCCTGCTGCTGGCACTGGGCATTCTGATGGACGACGCCATTGTGATCAGCGAAAGCATCGGCGCGCATATCAAACAGGGCAAAAAACCGCTGCAGGCCGCCATTGATGGCACCCAGCAAGTGGCACGCGGGGTGTTCTCATCGTTTCTGACCACCTTCTGTGTGTTTTCCGGCCTGCTGATGATGGAGGGGAATATCGGCCAGGTGCTGATTGTAGTGCCGATCGTACTGCTCACCGTGATCGTGGTATCACTGATCGAAGCGTTTTTTATCCTGCCCAACCACCTCTACCATTCACTGGAACACCAGAAACGCAAAGGCCCGTCGGCCTTTCAGCAACGTTTCGACCAGGGGTTTGACCGGGTTCGCGCCGGGGTTGATCGGCTGGTCAGCCGTTTAATCCGCATCCGTTACGCCTTCGTCGGCAGTGTGGTCGCCCTGCTGGTGGTTTCTATCAGCCTGTTAGCGGGCGGCGTGATTCACTTTTCCGCCTTCCCGGCCGTCGAAGGTGACCAGCTGCAAGCCCGGATTATCATGCCCAGCGGCACCCCGCTGGCCAAAACCGAGCAGGTGGTCGCCCGTCTGCAGCAACAGCTACAGCAGGCCGCGACCCCGCTGAATGACCGCCAACCGGCAGACGCTATTAACAGTGTGGCGGTGAAGTATGTCCAGAACAAAGACGCCTTCGAGACCGGCCCCCACCTGGCCACCCTTAACGTCGACCTGTTAACCGCCGAACAGCGCAACTACTCACTCCACGAGCTAAAACAGGCCTGGCAGCAGGCCGCTGCGACACTGCCCGAGCCCTGGCAGATCGTGATCGCCGAGCCCTCGTTCGGACTGGCGGGCCGTGCCGTCGAGATCCGCCTGCGCGGTGATGACCTTGACCAGCTGGCCGCCGCTTCCTACCAGTTACAACACTTTTTGGCAGGCTACCCCGGCGTCAACAACCTGATGGATGATCTGCGCCCCGGCCTGCCGGAGTTCAACCTCAAACTGAAAGAAGGCGCCTACAGCCTGGGCCTGAACGCCCAGACCATCGCCACCCAGCTGCGTGCCGCCTATCAGGGCGCAAAAGCCACCGAGCTGAACATCGGCGCGGAAAACTATGAAGTGATCGTCGAGCTGGATACCGCCTCGCGCAGTGATCTGCTCAGCTTTGAAAACTTCCCCATCATCCACCCGCAAACCGGCACCGCTATACCGCTCAATACCGTGGCCGATATTATCCCGGTACGTGGTTTTGCCCGTATTCACCGGATCGACAATCAGCGCACCGTCACCGTACTGGGCGATGTCGACACCCGGCAGAACAACGTAGTCGCCATCCTGAGTGACCTGCAAAACGGCTGGCTGATCGAGTTTCAGCAACAATACCCGGCCATTGAGGTCAGCCTGAAAGGCGAGATAGAAGAAGGCGCGAAAACCCAGAATTCCATGCGCCGCGCCATGCTACTGGCACTGATCGGCGTCTATGTGCTGCTCAGCTTCCAGTTCCGCTCCTGGATTGAACCGGTGATTGTGATGCTCAACATCCCGCTGGCTCTGATCGGCGTGATCTGGGGCCACTGGCTGATGGGGCTGGACCTGACCATGCCCTCGATGCTCGGTTTCGTCTCCCTGGCCGGGATCGTGGTGAACGACTCCATCCTGCTGGTCGAATTCGTCAAAGTGCGGGTCGCCGAAGGGATGAGCATCCACAGCGCTGCCGCAAAAGCCAGCCACGACCGCTTCCGCGCCGTACTACTCACCTCCCTCACCACCATCGCCGGAATGACGCCGCTGCTGTTTGAAACCAGCCTGCAGGCACAGATTTTGATCCCGCTGGCCACCAGCATCATCTTCGGCATCGCCAGCTCCACATTGCTGGTGCTGTTCGTAGTGCCCTGCCTGTACACCATTCTGGAAGACTGGCGTGGGGAGAAAGCATCGGTAGCAACGCGCGCCTCTGGCTGATCGCCAGCAAGCTGGCTCCTACACTCAACAGTGCTGTAGTTAGTAACCATCGTAGGAGCGAGCTTGCTCGCGATCCGTAGCAGCGCGCTCCGCGCGCGTCAGGTTCTGCGTACTTACCCTGACGCCCGTGGAACGGGCTGCTACAGGTTTATACCCAGGTCAGGTCACGCATTGCCTGCTTTGAACACATCTGGTCGATCGCCAGCAAGCTGGCTTCTACACGCAACAGTGCTGTAGTCGGTAACCATAGTAGGAGCGAGCTTGCTGGCGATCCGCAGCAGCGCGCTCCGCACGCGTCAGGCATTGGCACCGGCCCCCGGGGTTTGCTTTTTTAACTGCAGATAACTCAGCGCTGTTAACAGGCTAAAGAACGCCGGATCGCTCCAGCCCAGCCCGGTGAAAATACCTGTTATGCCTGCATAAAGGGTGATCACCGCACCCAGGCCGTTGGTTATCAGCAGCGCTTTCATCAGCTGACGCTGGGTTGGCGGGTGGTCAATCTCACGCAGCAGCAGGCTGACCGCCGCCACACCGCCCAGGAAGATGCTGGTGTGTTCCGACAGAAATACTGCGTAGCGGTCATTCAGTTCCACCCCGTACATCGGCCACACCAATCCCGGTACAACAAACAGCGCCAACGCAAAAGCGGTGTAGATTGCACCATGGAGGGTCAGAAATACCCTGTTACTCATCACTCTCCCCTTAGTGCCCCACAGGGCCTCGGTTAATTGCTGTCAGCGGCTGATTAACCTCAAAAATCATGCCCCGCACCTCGTTAACGCCCATCGCTTTCAGGCGTGCACTGTGCATTTCAAGATAGGCCTGAGCGCTGGCTTCATCTTCAAACAGGTAGACCCCACCACCGCGATTTGCAGCAGTGTTTTCAGTCCATATTTTCCAGATCATACCGGGCTCTTCATTAATCGACTTCGCCAGTTCGACCAGCGTATCGGCCATCTCATCGCCCATCGGGCCCTGGTAATCAAAATCAACCTGCAAAAGTTTCATAACCTGTCTCTCCGATAACAGCGGGCCACGACACTCGTGTCCCATCGATAGAGTCATTGTTGACTATGGTTATTGAACAGAAAAGTTCATAATTTCGCCTTTAAGTGTAGATTTATTCGACAGTTTACTGAGGTTGACGCCATGAAACTCAAAACAACCCTGGACCAGTGGCTCACTCTTCAGGAGATCGACCGGGCGGGCAGTATCCAGGCAGCGGCGGCTACGCTGAACAAAAGCCATACCACGCTGATATACGCCATCCGCAAGCTGGAGCACCAGCTGGGTGTGCAACTGGTGGAAGTCAGGGGACGCCGTGCGGCAATCACCGAACAGGGCCGTTCGTTGCTGCGCCGGGCGGGCAGCATGCTGGAGCAGGCGCGTGAGCTGGAAGACCTGAGCCAGCAGGTCGCCGCCGGGATGGAATCGGAGATCACTATCGCCGTGGATCACCTGTGCGATCCCGCGTTGCTGTACGCACCGCTGGCGGCTTACCTTGCGCAGAACAGCCTGACCTCGGTACAGGTAATCGAAACCTCGCTGTCGAAAACCCGCGAGATGGTCACCAGCGAGCAGGCCGATATCGCCATTATCACCCTGCCCATCACCAACTATCCGGCCGAAGCCTTTTCCCTCACAAGGATGTTACCGGTGGTGGCCACACAGCACCCACTGGCAGCACAGCCATCACTGTGCATGGCAGACTTCGCCACCTGCTGTCAGATCGTTATCCGGGATTCAGGGGCTGAAGACAGCACCACTACTGCGCAGAATGTGGGCTGGTTGAAGGCACGCCAGCGGGTCACGGTAGATAATTTCGACCACGCCTTTCGCGCCATTGAACAGGGAATCGGCTTCTGCCGCCTGCCCGAGCATGTAATTGCCCAGCGGAACCAGGGCCAGCTGAAAGTGCTGAACGTAGAACAGAATTCAGTGTACCAGGTGCCGCTGCACCTGACCCTGTCCAAAGGGGCCCGCACCGGCCCAGCGGCGCGGGCACTCTATGAGCAGCTACGTATCAGCGCACTGGCGTGATCAGATAACCCCGCAGACCTTAGCGCTGATCTTTAAGACCCCTCTGACGGGCGGTTCAGGTTACCCCTGCAGATGCACCAGCAGTGCTTTACCCACGCCATGGGCGCTGGTCGGGTTCTGGCCGGTGATCAGGCGATCATCTTCAATCACCAGCTCGCCCCAGGGCTGACCTTTACTGTAGCGTTTGGCGCTGCGGGCCAGCGATTCTTCGAGCAGGAACGGGATGTCGTTAATGGTGTTGTAGTCCACCTCTTCCTCACGGGTAAAACCGGTCACGGCTTTACCCGCCAGCAGCTTCTCACCGCTGCTCAGGGTAATCGGCAGCAGTGCCGCCGGACCGTGGCAGACCGCGGCGATCACGCCACCCGCTTCGTAGTGACTGGCGGCGATTTTGGCAAACCCTTCATTCTCAGCCAGATCAGACAGCAGGCCAAAGCCACCCGGATAGAAGATGGCATCGTAATCAGCAGCGTTCACCTGCGCCACCGGCAGGGTGTTGTTGATACGGTTCTGAAAGCCTTCGTTGCCCAGTACTCTGTCGTTAACCGCATCGCCTTCCATGTCGGTGCCATACAGCGGTGCCTGGCCCCCGGCAATCGAGGCAATCTCATATTCAACGCCCGCCTCATCCAGCAAGGCAACCACGTGGGTCAGCTCCGGTGCAAAGGTGCCATTCACCTGATCGGTCTCGCCCAGGGTTGCGTGGTTAGTTACCGGGATCAGTACTTTTTTCATGCTCAGTCCTTATCGAATCAGGTTCAACGGGTGTTGCGATGAGAGGCACTATAGGTAATTCCAGTTCAGGTGATAATATAAGAAAACTAGAATTCACTATTGCAGCTCAGCAATAATAGGATGGACAACATGGTCGTGGACAGTTTTGAAGGGATTCCCGAGTTTGTTGCCGTGGCGGAGAAACAGGGCTTCTCTGCAGCGGCAAAACAGCTGGGCTGTAGCACCAGCCATGTCAGCCGCCAGATCTCCCGACTGGAAACACGGCTAGGGGTTGCACTGGTGGCGCGCACCACAAGAATGGTCAGCCTGACCCACGCTGGCAGGCTCTACTACGACCGCTGCCGTGACCTGGTCAATGGCCTGCAGCAGGCCAATGAGCAGGTGGGCTCACAGCAGTTTCAGCTCAATGGCACCCTGCGGGTGAGTGCAGCAGGCGCATTCGCCGAGAACTATGTCGCCCCGGCACTGATCGACTTTGCTCGCCAGCACCCGCAGCTGACAGTGAACATCAATTACGATAGCCGGCTGATCAATTTTGTTGAGGAAGGGTTCGACTTCACCATCCGGCTGGGCCAGCTGAAAGACTCAGGCCTGGTCGCCCGCAAACTGGTCGACCGCACCCTGATGGCCGCCGCCAGCCCGGACTACCTGGCCCGCCATGGCACACCGAAGGAGCCCGACCAGCTGCGCAAACACAGCTGCGTAATTAACAATGACAGCTGGACCTTTCAGCACCAGGGCATAGAAACCAGCGTCCGCGTGCATGGCCGCTTCCAGAGCAACAACCCTAACACCCTGCTACGCGCCTGCGAACAGGGCCTGGGCATCGTCTACCTGCCACGCAGCAACCTCACCCCCTCAGTGGAACGCGGCACACTGATACCCGTGCTGGCACCCTACTGGCACCGAGGCGTCAGCAACTGGATTGTCTACCAGAACCGACAATTCCTGCCAATGCGAGCCCGGCTGGCAATCGACTACCTGCTGGCCCAGTTTGCTGACTGGGTGGAATAGTGGGCCTGGGGGGCCAGCAGCAATCGCACAAGACCCTTATCGCTTTCCGGTTGAGCAGACGCCCAATAGGCCATATACTCCCCCCGGCTGCCAGAACTGGCAGGTTTTTTACGTCACCCTATTACAGCCGGGTTATCAGGATTATGCGGTCTGGTTTTCTAACCGACACAAGCAGAATTATCGTCGTCGGCATTCTTATGTCGATCGTACTACTGTTGCCGCAGATAAATCCCGCAGCGCACAATCCGCTCGCAGGCCTTGATGCAACCACTGAACGCCATTATCAACTCGACTATGAACCCTCAGATCACGCTGGCCACAGCCACGAAAATGGCACTTCAGAAGAGCTAAGCCTCGACCATCAGCATGGCCATAACAGTGCTGACCACACCCATAATCCAGTATTTTTATCCGTACATGCGCTGCCTGCTGCATCCAGTATATTCACTGGCCGCTGCACCTATACTCGCAGCTACCTGCCGCCACCACCCTCACAGCACTTGCGCCCTCCTCAACCACTCTACATCTCTTAAACCAACCGCGGTTGCGGCAATTTTTTAAGAACAATGAGAGTTAATTGATGAAAATTTCTGTGAATTCAGAAGGCTTGCTGCCGCCTGCGCGACAGCAAAAACTCTGGGCGATACTGTCCGGGTTACTGTGCTTAATTGTGTTTCAGACCAACGCCCAGGCCCATGGTGTTACCGCTGGCGATCAGGGTTATATCCAGGAGATTACCGGCACCCACCTGTTGCCGTTCACCTATCTGGGTGCCAAGCATATGGTGACCGGTTATGACCACTTACTCTTCCTGTTCGGGGTTATCTTCTTTCTCTATCGGCTGCCGCATATCGCGGTCTATGTCAGCCTGTTCGCCATCGGCCACTCAACCACACTGCTGGCCGGGGTTTATTTCGATATTCCGGCCAACGCCTATCTGATCGACGCCATTATTGGTGTATCAGTCATTTACAAGGCGCTCGACAACCTCGGTGCCTTTCAGCGCTGGTTCGGCTATCAACCGGATACCCGGCTGGCTACGCTGATATTCGGTCTGTTCCATGGCTTCGGCCTGGCGACAAAAATTCAGGCCTTTGATATCTCACCCGACGGCCTGCTGCTCAATCTGCTGGCCTTTAATGTCGGCGTCGAGATTGGCCAGCTGCTGGCACTGAGTTTCATTCTGATCGCGATGGGCATCTGGCGTCGCCAGGCGGGCTTTTTCCGCCACGCCTATACCGCCAACGTCATGCTGATGGGGGCTGGTTTTATGCTGCTCGGCTACCAGCTGACCGGCTATTTCACTGCGTAACCCTGGCCCATCTGGCATTAAAGAATACGAAGAGGTTTTTATGTACAACACTGAGATCCCGAACACCACTGAACTGCCAACCAGCAAACAGCTGGTGCGCTCCACACTGATCGCCGCCACCGTTGCCGCGGCTCTGCTCATCACCACCGTGCTGCCTGCAGAATACGGTATCGACCCAACCGGTGCCGGGCGCTTCTTAGGTCTGACCACCATGGGTGAGATCAAAACCTCACTGACAGAAGAGGCGGCTATGGACACCGCCGCACAGACTGAAACGCCAGCGCCCTCGCTGCCCCTGGTACAAGCAGCCTCCGCTGCGCCGGTATCAACACCAGCCACAGCCGAGCAGACCGTAGCTCCCCCAGTTGCTGAACCTCAGCAACCAGCACGCCCGGTCGCGTCAGACAAAAAAGTCTTCACCCTTAAACCCGGCGAAGCTGCCGAGATCAAACTGGGCATGAAAGAAGGTGCCGTCGTATCGTTCGACTGGCGTGTAAAAGGGGGGGCCGTCAACTTTGATACCCATGGCGACGCGCCAGGGCTTGACTACTATGGCTACAACAAAGGTCGCAAGGTGATGGGCGATAGCGGTACGTTAACGGCCGCATTCGATGGTAAGCACGGCTGGTTCTGGCGCAACCGCTCCGGCAACGATGCCACAATCACTTTAACAACCCAGGGAGATTACCAGCTGATCAAACGGGTGATGTAACCAACCGCCCCTTGCCGCATTGTGGCAAGGGGTTCTGTTTGCAGGCCTGGCTATGGCCAACGCGGACATTCCAATCACGCTACCCTCTCCAGCAACAGCTCAATCAGCAGCACCCAGATCACCAGCAGCGTCAGGTTGCTCACCACAAACAGAGTAAACCGATGCCAGACATGGTTCCAGGTCAGATGCACAACACTATGACCAACACGCAACCCGACGTACAACCAGTGCCGTATAACGCCTGGTCGCCGTACAACCATGTTGTATTCCAGTGCACACCTGGGCGTGATTTTCCGGAAAAAGCGGATCAGACATTCAACTTCACCACCCGTACTGCCAGATCAATCATAATCACTTCAACCGCTTTCACGCCGGGGTAATTCACAGACACCTGCTTATACCAGTGGTCTTTCAGCACACCCGCCAGATCACCGAGGCCCACGCGACAATCATTGATTTCTCTCTTCTTATCATAAGCATACTGGGATACCAGTAATAGAACCCCATATTCTGCATTTTCTTCCCGCAGATAATCGCCCACCAGCTGTTTGCCCAACGCGTCGCAAAGCTGATTCCCTGACCAGTCTTTGTCCAGCAACTTCAATTCGATAGGCAATGGTGATGGAATTCCAGGCGTATTCAGAGTGATATCCATCCGCTGGGCATTCGCCAATTCCAGCTCCTGGCCAACAGAATATTGACCACAGGCGTTTTGTCCAAGCCAGCCAGCAATCAGGTTACGCATTTTTGTTTCTGTCGGGGCCAACTGCCAATTTTCGGCGGGACTGTCATTTCCTCCTTCCAGCCAGTATTTCAGATCCAGCAAGCGCTGGACGGTCAGATCAAATAGCTGGCGATAATTGGTAGGGGTTAACGTCTGGTGTTCGATAAACTCCGCCACCTGACTCGGACACCAGGGTTCAATATCACAGTCCATTTCGGCGCGTTTGTAAGCGGCTTTCGTTAACCTCATCTGATAATCAGGGAGCTCATGCGCCAGTTCTTTCAAAGCTTGATAACTTGCTTTACCTGCAATGCCACCGAGTAGGAAAAGCAAGTTATCACGTGCAGCCTGAGCTTTTTCTCTCAACTGAGGCGTATCTACCGAAATATAGCGGAGCATCATCAGGTAAAGTGATTTCAGATAAGCAGGTGCACGAAAAAGACCGACATTAAGGATTTGACCTGCAAAGATACCCTCATCCATTAAGGCTGTAACAAAAGCTTGCGCAGCCTGACTGGCACTCTCAATATCCAGTTCCTCAAGCCAGCGATTTAGCGCGGGAATACCACTGTCGGGATCACAGTCAACTTCCAGCGCATACCAGAATGCGATGTCATCGATATTTTCAACCAGAGAAACCTGCCGACGCGCTAACCCTGCCAGACGCATTGGATCGTCAGTTCCGTTAATTAAAATACACAAACCGTAATCTCGAATAGCCTGTACAGCCATACCGGCTTGCCCCGCCCACTCCAGAATGGTGGGTGCAACTAGCTTGTGTAACCAGCACGCGTGATAAGCCAGCGAGGGGAGAATATAGTGCATCCGTTCACCGATGGGAGTATTCCAAAGCTCCCAATGTAATTCCGTGATTACAGCCGCTACAACCTTGTCCGGAAAGTGCTGATACATGGGTTCAAGCCAGTCGGGGAAGCCCTCTCGTTCCCTGGGCATATATCTAAGCGCATGGGTTACGTCTGATGAGTTCAAGTTCTGGGGAAAATCAGTACACTCAGCAGCTTCAATCTCCAGACCAGCCATCGCAAATTTTAGCGAATCCCAGTCTATATTGTTTGAATCACTCCCTTCAGATCTCAGTCCCGGATCAAAATGACGCCAGAAATTCATTGCAGCATCGCGGTAGGCACAGGCCACTTCATTGCCAAACTCTGTTCGCAACACTTGCCAATTAGCCCCTGCGGAACATCTGCTAAAAGCTTCGTCAGCTTGCGCTATTTTTAATAACTCCAGCTGATCAGGCGATAGTTCACCTGGCTGCAGGCTCAATGGCGTTCTAATCCGATCAGGATCAGCGTGTATCTCCGCCACCCAGTGGTCATAAGCTTTCCTCTCTTCCGCTTCTTCCTGTTCGCGTTCTCTGGAATAGGCAGCATGTTTCTGATTAGCCTGACGAATAGCATCTGGAATCTGGGGATACAGTCGGCCCACAAGGTATTGCTGTAAAACAGGATTACCCGTCACAACCGCCCACAGCCTGCTTAAGGGCAAATGTTGCTCCTGGCAAACCCGAATAGCAGTACTGAACACGAACAACTGATCATCAAGGGAGCCCACTGTACCCACAAAGCCCAAAAGCCGTGGCAGGCTCTCAGCAGTAAAGCTCCAGTAATGACCCAGCCAATGGACGGTATTATCGGTGACAGATGATGCACCTGAATAATTGCGATAATTCGTTCTCGCTTCCTGAATGCATGCCCAGTAAAGTGCATCATTAAGTTCCGGCCAGGCAGGCACAAGCTCTCTCAGATTCCCTTGATGTTCACGGTAGTCGCTCCCAAGCTGGTGACGTAACGCAGGGACCATCAACAAAATGGCCAGCGACTCAGCTTCAAAAGCAAATGAACTTCGCACTTCAATGAGCCGTTCGAGCGCAAACGTAGCTGGATTCAGCAACCAGGCATACCGCTCAGATACCTGGCATGCTCCGCGCTCAATATAAGGGGGTTCTCGTAAATACTGACAGGACTGACAAACAAACCGTATGATTGCCTGCAGATCGGTATTGACCGGCAAACGCCCTATAAACTCTCGCAGTACACGGATAAAGCCTGCAGACTCATACCGTCGGAAGGTTAACTTCGATAGAGAAGACATTAATAGCAACACGCTGTGAGAATTGCTTTCTGACTCTCGAACCAGCTCATTCAACAGTTCCCATGAAAGCATATTGTTGCCCTCATTCAACTGCTGCCACAATGCCCTTCTCTGCACTTCAGAACCGCAGGTCATCACCGCACGCACAGATGCTTTGCGAGCAGAGAGCCCCCGTTCGGCATTCAGTGCCAGTTCTATCAATAGCTCAACACAGCCGCTCATCTCGCCCTGCCACACCAGTCGACCCAGGAAGAAAATGGCATCGTTATTACCCTGATACTCGGCAATTAGCTCTCGAGTGTCCTCGGAGAGATCGGGTTGCGCAATGCGAGCAATGGCGCTGTTATCACGAGCGCCGCGACCATCTTCACCTGACGCAATTCGCCGAACAATATCCCGTAGAATCGTCTGTCGCACCGATTTTGGCAGTTGTGCCGGGTCGCCCCCTTCCACTGCTATTTCCGGGCAGATGCTTAGTGCCTTGCGACGAATATCGTCGTCCAACAAAACCAGCCAGGACAACACGGGACGCAAGCGCGGGGTGACGATCTGTTCGCCGTAAGACTCTCTGAAAATCAGTGACTCCACTGCACGGCGACTGGTGCCATTTTGCAGTAATTCATTCAACCACTGCGCTGTGAGTAGCTCACGAATTTCCCGGTGCCGAAACCTGACAGCCTGATAGATTACGTCGTTAAATATCGCCAACCCCAATAGCGCAGCCATATCATCTGGAGCCCACTCAGTAAGCACTTTTTCAGGCTTAATGCCCGGTTTGACCGCACTGCTATCTGGCAGGCTGATACCGGGTTGCCCGGTCAGAACCACCGCCGCTGCCAGTGCACGTGCCCCCGTCCGCGCTTTCGTCAGTTTCAGAGCCGGGCGCTGTTTCAGAGCCGGGCGCTGGTCCGGGTTGTGGTCATTGCTCAGGTGCCGATCAATATTGAAATTGAGTAACTGCAGTCGACCGTCTAAGGATTGGTCAGCCACCCATTTCGCCAGTATGTTATCCAGATCGAAAGGACGCTCTGCCAGGCTCCAAAGGTTAGTGCGCTCAATTTCCCTTAATAGTTGCTCAATATCTACTGCACCACGCTGGCTACTGAAATGCCGGATGCGCTCAGAATCAAGTGGTTTCAGGCTATATACAGCGGGGCTGGCTTTATCCTCACCATTAGCATCAGGGTCAGGCAGATGCCTCTCCAGCAACTGCCTGTCAGCAACAAAGTGCCAGGCCCAGGGGCGGCTGGACAAGTAGATATGGGCGCGGCAAGACGCTTTTTTAACCACCGCTTTAAACTTAAGTACTGCCTCACGAAATGCTTTTGGTGCTTCCAGCCGCGCTTCATCAATGGAGTCCAGAAAAAACCAGGCCTCTTCGTCGGAATCCAGCCAAGCCTCAAACAGCTCCTGATCTCCCACTTCAAAGGCGTAGCTGAAATCCGAGTCGATATCTTCAATTCGAATAAAAAAGGAGGCTTTGCCCTGCTGTGCCAGTCGACGTGCCTGGTGCAAAAACTCCTGTGTTTTACCCGCACCGGCTTCAGCCAGAATTACGCAGCGATACGCTTCTTCAAGCTGTGTTCAGCTGGCGGATTCCCCCTGATTAAGGAATGTGAAATCGTTGGAATGGTCTGATTGCTGCTGGCTATCGGGAACGACAGAGAACTGTCGATCCAGGGGGATAAAGTCATCCTTTGACACGGCTAAACTCGCTGATTTGATCGGGAATAAACGCCGGTAACGGGTAATACCGGGGAGCACTCGCCAGCATACCGATTTCAGCTGGGGGCGCATTGATAGTGAGTGGTATTATTGTGAATTCAGGCTCAGTGACCGTTAGCAAAATCCTCCACGCACATGGCTGCCTGATCGCCAGCAAGCTGGCTCCTACGATCAGCGCTCACCACGTTCCCACGCGCATAGCCTCTGGGGCTGTTGTTGCAACGACGTCCCGTCGCGTCAGAGGCTGATCACAAGCCCCTGACGCGCACGGAGTGCGCTGCTACCGGTGTATCACCCCGCCCGTAATCGCAGCAGCGCGCCAACATCCAATGGTTCAGGCTGGCGGACGAAGTCGCGTTCTTTCTTGTCCACCGCCACAATCGACATGCGGTCTGCCAGCTCGTTGCCCTCGGTGCCGGCGTGGGCTTTGACGTGACTGAGGGTGATTTTGTCGGCGATGGTCAGGTAGAGGGCGTAGGCCTGCTGGATGATTTCGAGGTTTTTGATTTCGCCGCCGGTTTTCTTCCAGCCTTTGGCTTTCCAGCCTTTGGCCCAGTTGCTGATGCAGTTGATGGAGTACATGGAGTCGCAGAGAACCTGCACACTCAGGCCATCTTTGCTGCCTTGCTCTGCCACTAACAGTGACTGGTAGAGGGCGTTCAGCTCGGCGGTGTTGTTGGTGCCGCGCGGGTTGTAGAGGCCGTACCACAGCTCGCTCAGTTTTCCATCGCGGTACACCGCCATACCAGAACCTGCGTTGCCGGGGTTGGGTTCGCAGCCACCATCGCAGTAGATTTGCAGCTGGAAATCACCGCTCGGGGCTGTGGTTTTTTGTGTGCCGACGCTGGGGGTTTTGGCGACCGATTTGCGGGCAGAGGGGCTGGTGCTGACTTTGCCCGAGCTAAAGGCAGACTCGGCTTCGGCCTTGCTGGGGAAGGATTTGTAGCGGGCACCGGGGAATTTATCCACCGAGCGTTTGGCCGTTGGCCAGTCTGTGAAAATACCGGTCTCGCGCCCCTGCCACACCACATAAAATTTCTTCGCCATAGCTCTCCCCTGGATTTAAAGCCCGCCCGGAATGGGCGGGCCTTATTATGCCATTGATTCGCAGCGGTTTTGCCAGCAATCGCGGGTTAGCTCAGCGCCGGGTTCAGTGGTTGCAGGCTGCTCTGTGACGTGACGGTTTCAGCCTGGCCTGACTCATACGCCAGGAAGGCCTGCCACAGGGCATCACCCTGCCAGCTCGATTGCGAGTCCGCCGCGGCGTACAGCGCCTTGTTCAGTTGCTGCAGTTCGGCTTTCAGTGCCGGGGTTGCCTTAGCCAGTAGCGGGTTAAGGCTGGCAGTGCTGCCTGGCCATTCCTGCTGGCACCAGTGAATTAACGCGCTGCGAGCGGCGGTGATGTCGTTGTGCTGACAGGCGGTTTTCAGCGCGCTCAGATCCTGACGGGCGGGTTTTCCCACCGTGGTAACGGTCTGGGATTTAGCCTCAGTTGTCGGTGCGGTTCCGCCACGTCGACGGCCCAGCCACCAGCCCAGCCCACCGGCCAGCAGGGCAATTACCCCACCCAGCGCCGCCAGCAACCCGGGGGCCATGGCCAAGCTGCCCGTTGCCGTTACAGGGACCAGTGCTTCAGTAGCAGGCGGGGGTTGTACCGGCTCAGGGGTCGCCGGTTTTACCGTCGGCGGCGTCTGTTTACGTAGTGCAGGCGGTGGTGTGGCGCTCAGACTCTGGTCGACCGGGGCCACGCTGGCATCGCCACCAATCTGCAGGCCGGTCGCTTCAATCCGCGCCTGTTCGGTGCGGTGCAGGTCCACATTCCACCACTGCAGTTCCACTGCCGGGAATTCCAGCGCGCCGCTTTGCGTGGGAATGAGGGTGACCTGCTGGCGCAGAGTGCTGACCAGCTCGCCATCATCGACCTCCTGATCCAGCACCGGTTCTTCCGGATACTGACGCACGCCATCGGGCACAGTCATTTTCAGCTCAGGCAGCTGATTGCTGCCCAGGCCACGTACGGTCAGTGTCAGGGTGCGGGTAATCGGCTGGCCCACTTCCAGGCTGTCCATCTGCCAGTCATCTGTCAGATCAAGCTGATGGGCGGGCAGCCATGGCTGACCGGCAAAGTTGGCAGGCACCGGTTTAACCTCAACGCTAAACGGTTCGCTACGCTGGCTGAGCTGGCGAAAACGGCTGTACTGGGGGCCGAACACCGTATTGCGCGGTCGCCCCTGGGCCAGTTTGCCGTTCACTTCCGACGCGCTCAGGCGCAAGGTTCCGCTGCGCTGCGGGGTAATCAGGTATTGCTGCTCGACTACCTGAATATGCTGATTGCCACGCTGGCTGGTGTACTGGCGCTGTTCGCCCAGTTCCTCGATCAGCGCCTCGCCTTCCAGTACCTCGGGGGCAGAGATTACCCCATCGTAAAGCTGAGCCGTCAGCTCCAGTCGCAGGGTGTACACCAGTGGTTGCTGCACATAACCGGTCTGATCCGACAGCTGACCTTCGATGCGGACCTGGCGTGACACCGCCTGCTGTTCAGCCTGACTGGCTTCCACCACCTGCAGAATCTGCTCTTCGGTCTGATCCCCTTCCAGGGTAAACGATGGGATATACAGGGTGCCACTGCGTTTCGGCGCCAGGGTCAGAATCAGCGTATTGGAACGGCTCATCTGGCCATTTTTAATCACCATGCTGGACTGCTGACTGCGGCTTAGTACCCGGAAATCTTTTTCCAGCGGGCTCAGATCATCGGCACCACCGGGGGCTTCGCCTATCTCAATGGTGAGCTGGGTGGCCTGGCCTTCACTGATCCGTGAGGGGGATACCTCGGTGGGCAGCTCCGCCCAGGCAACGCCACTGGCCAGCAGCACGGCGGCGGTAAGCGCATGACGGCTGAGGGATGGAATTACCATGGTTGTTCTCCTGGCTGGGTCGGTTGTTGCTGTTGCTGATACTGGTATAGAAATTTGCGCCGCCACAGCCCTGCCGGGTCATCAACAACGCGATTGAGCAACTGCTCGCGGGCCTGCTGTTCTTCGTTCATCGGTGCGCTGTCATCACTGGCCGCTACCGGGGCCGACGGTGGCGGATTATCGTCTTCAGCGGACTCGTCTACCGCTTCACTGAAGGCCTGTTGCTGGGCCTCATCCGGGGTCTGCTCGGCGCTTTCCTCTGCAGGCTGACCCGCACTATCCTGAGGCTGATCGGCCTGCTCTGTCGATTTTTCAGCTTGCGATTGAGCGTCTGACTGTGTATCCGATTTTGTATCGGATGCACTTTGATCTGACGGGCTTTGCTGATCCTGCTGGCCTTCACCCTTCTGGCTGTTATCGGCGTTCTGTTGCTGCTGATCGCCAGATTCGCCGTCACCGTTTTGCTGATCGCTGTCGCCTTTCTCGCCCTCTTTATCAGAGCTCTCTTTATCAGAATCCTGTTTATCCTGGCCTTGCTGTTTATCCTGCTGCTGATTCTGATCCTGTGGCGGCTGTTGTTGCTCCAGCTGTTTTTTCGCCTGCTCCACCAGCTGGCGGTTACTGGCAGCATCCTGATTGTCCGGGTTGAGTTTCAGCGCTTCATCGTAGGCCTTGAGGGCCTGATCAAACTGACCGGTGCGGGCCAGTGCATTGCCCTGGTTATACCACTGATCGCTGGTTTGCGGGGTTGGCAAACTTTCCAGTGCCTGCGGGTAGTTGCCCAGGCTGTACTGGGCTGCCTGCTGCCAGTCAGGTCGTTCAAACTGTGCTGCTGCAGCCGCTTTATCCCCGGCCTGCCACTGCTGCATTGCCTGTTGATCAGGCCGTTGCCAGAGGTTGTCCCAGCGCTGCTGCCAGTCAGCGGCCATCGCCTGTTTACTTGGCGCTAACAACAGGCTGGCGGCCAGTAATGGTAACGCCAGGCTCAACACCCCACGACGGAACAGCGGTAACAACAATGGCAGCGCCAGCAGGATAAACCAGCGACCATCGGCCACCCACTGATCGCTGGTCTGCTCGGTGCGCTCTGCTGTGCGGCTGTTTACCGCGTTATGGAACAACCGGCTCAGCTGCACAAGGTCAGTATTATCCGCCTGCAGTGGCGGTGCGATACCGCCGCCACGTTGCGCCACTTGCTGCATCTGTGCCATATCGGTGCCTGCTATCACCGGCTTACCGTCGCGGTAACGGATGCCCGGCACCGGGGCACCGGCTTCGGTGCCGATCGCCAGTACTGAAACCCGACGGCCCTGCTGCTTCAGCTGGTCAAGCTGATCAGTGAGCGACGCACTGTCCAGTGCATCACCGATCAGCAGAATATCGCCACCCTGAATGCCCGCCTGGCTCAGCAGCTCGCTGGCCAGTGCCAGAGCTTTTTCAGGATGACTGCCTTGCACCGGCATAATGCCAGGCTCCAGCGCATTGAGCTGGCTGGCCAGGGTGGTGCTGTCGTCGGTCAGCGGGGTCACGGTAAACGCATCACCGGCATACACCAGCAAAGCGGTCTGACCCTCTTTGCGCTGTTTAAGCAGGTCACGGATTTTAAACCGGGCCAGCTGCACGCGGCTGGGGGCCACATCTTTAGCGTTCATCGAGGCTGACAGATCCAGCGCGATCACCAGTGCTGATTCAGCTTTGAACACCGGTTGCGGTAACAATCGCCACACCGGCTGGGCCAGCGCGATGGCCAGCAGCAAACTGACCAGTGCGGTTAACAGCTGGGCACTGCGGGTCTGCAGGGCAACCGAGTCACTGAGAAACCGGGGCAGCAGTTCCGCGTTGAAAACCCGCTGCCACACCTGAGTGCCGACCTGCTGCTGTAACGTCAACCAGCCCAGAGCAAACAGCACCGGCGCACTGACTAACGCCCAGGGCTGCAGAAAATGAAAACTGCTCATCCGCGTCGTCCTTTTATCAATGCCAGCGCAGCCAGTATCAGCAACGCGGCGGCCAGCGGCCAGGGGTATAAGGTCACTTGGGGCCGGTAGTAACTTTGCTCCCGGCTGACCGGCTCCAGTTCATCCAGCTGGTCATAAATGCTCACCAGCTCACTGAGATCCCGCGCCCGGTAGTACTGACCGCCGGTCTGCTGGGCCACCTGGGTCAGGGTTTTCTCGTCAATCTCCGGGGCCTGCTGGCCCTGCAACAAGCCACCAAACAGGCCGTTCTGACTGCGATCCCGACCAATGCCGATGCTGTAGATTTTCACCCCTTCGGCGGCAGCCAGCTTCGCCGCCTGCAATGGCTGCAGTGCCCCGGCGGTATTGGTGCCATCGGTCAGCAGCACCATCACTTTGTTGGGGTTATCGCTGTCGCGCAGTCGCTTCACAGTCAGGCCGATGGCATCACCAATGGCGGTGCGTTTACCGGCCAGACCGATCTGGGCTTCATCCAGTAACGTCTGCACGGTCGCCCTGTCCCAGGTGAGCGGCGCTTGCAGGTAAGCCTGATCACCAAACAGCACCAGGCCGATCCGATCCCCTTCGCGGCGCTGGATAAAATCACTGGCCACCAGCTGGGTGGCCATCAGCCGGTTCAGCCGCTGGCCCTGAAAGACAAAGTCTCGTGCCTGCATACTGGCCGACAGATCAATCGCCAACATCAGCTCGCGCCCCTCTCGCTGTTGCGGAATCGGCTCACCGAGCCAGCGCGGTCCGGCGGCAGCAACCACCAGCAGCGCCCAGGCCAGCATCGCCAGCCACCACAAACGGCCACTACGGGCCGGGGTATTAACGGTAGGTACCGCGCCGGCCGCTAACAGTTCATCCATAAACGGCACATTGACTGCCGTCTGGCGCTGTACCGTGGCAGGCGCAGTGAAGCGCTTCACCAGCCAGGGCAATGGCAGTAATACCAGCAGCCACAGCCATTCAAACTCAATCATCCCTGCCTCCTGCGCTGGGCTTTAAGCCAGCGACGCAGCCAGAGCAGCACCGCGTCTGTGTTGTAGGTAGCACCTGGCTGATAGCTGGCGCGTATCAACGCCTGGGCTTCCACCTGGCTCGTGGGGCGTTTAACCGAGGTGTCACATAAGAAATTGGCCCACGCCTGGCCGGTGAGCGCAGCCACATCCGCCCGTGGGTAGAGGCTCAGTGCCGTGCGACGCAGCAGAATATTGCAGGCCAGTGCCTGACGCGTACAGTCGGCGAACTCGGGGTCCTGCTCGATCCGTTTCAGCTCTTTCAGTGCGGCGGTAACCGGATGACGGCGGTAACGCTGCCAGCGTCGCCAGCTCAGTACCACCAGAGCAATAACCAGCGCCGCTACCAGCCACCAGCCAGGGGCGGGAGGCCAGGCACCGATGTCAGCGGGCAAGTGAATATCTTTCAGTGGCAGCTGGGCCGCCAGCTGCTGGGCCAGTGGATTGATTGCATCGCTCACACGCCTGGCTCCTGTTCAAACAGTGGGTGATTATCGGTAGACCAGTGGTGCACGCTGATATTGGCGCTGCGGCCGAGCTGCTCAAACGCCGCCAGCCGCTGGTTAAAGCGCTGGGCATAGGCCTGACGAGTGGCACCGTCCTGGCTGGCGAGGCGCAACTGCTGGCCGCCGCCACTAAAACACAGCGCTTCGCCTTGCGGTAACTCACGTTCCAGCGGATCACTGAGTAATACCAGTTGCAGCTCACAGCGCCGGGCCAGTCGTTGCAGCTGGGTAACCATGGCAGCATCGAGCTGGCGGAAGTCGCTGAACAGATAACATTGGCTACCACTGGCCAGCAACCCTTCGGCCTGGCGCAGCGTGCTCAGCAGATCGGCCCGCTGCTCACCGGCACCGCCGACAGCAGCGGCCATAGCGGTCACCAGCCCGGTCACCCCCTGGCGGGTGCTGGTCGGCTTATGCAGGGAAGCCGCGCCGCTGGCACGAATTACCTGACCGCCCACCCGATCCCCGGCACGCTGTGCTGCCCAGCCCACCAGACTGGCCGCATAGGCCGCCAGCAACGATTTGAAATGGCCCTGGCTGGCAAACTGCATCGGCGCGCTCATATCGGCAATCACAAATACCGGCCGTTCGCGCTCTTCACGATACAGCCGGGTGTGCAGCTGGCCGGTGCGGGCCAGCAAACGCCAGTCGAGCTGACGGATATCATCACCCTGCTGAAACAGCCGGGTGTCATCAAATTCCATTCCCCGGCCCCGTATCGGGCTAAGGTGGCGGCCATCTTTAAGCGCCAGCCGGGCGGGTTTACCACCACGGGCGGGCGGCCAGTGACGCAGTGCCAGCAACTCTGCCAGCGTAATCTGATCCCGCTGGCTGGGGATCGGTCGTGCGTGTGCCTGTAGCATCCGGCTCCCTCCTGTTTATCCCGCGCCCAGCTGACTCACGGCACTGCCACCTGGGAGAGCAGCGCACAAAGCACCGCGTCCGCATCCATTCCCGCCGCCTCAGCGCTGTAGCTCAGGCCGATGCGATGGCGCAGCACCGCATGGGAGACTGCCTGAATATCTTCCGGGGCAACAAAATCATTGCCGTTCAACCAGGCATGGGCACGGGCAGCACGGTCCAGCGCCAGGGTGGCACGGGGGCTGGCGCCATAGAGCAGCAGATCTTTAAACTGCGGGTCGTAGTTTTCCGGGTTACGGGTGGCCAGTACCAGCGAGATCAGGTAATCCTCCAGGTGCTCAGCCATATATACCGACAGCACTTCCTGTCGCGCCGCCATCAAATCTGCTGCATTAAGCTGTACCTGGCGCACCGCCTGCTTGCCTGCCAGCTCGGCCTGCTGTTCACCGCGGACCAGTTTAAGAATCGCTTTTTCATCAGCGAACTGCGGGTAGTCGACGCGCAGATGCAACATAAAACGGTCCAGCTGAGCCTCGGGTAACGGATAGGTGCCTTCCTGCTCAATCGGGTTCTGGGTCGCCATCACCATAAAGAATGATTCCAGCGGGTAGCTGCACCCGGCCACCGTTACCTGCCGTTCGGCCATCGCCTCCAGCAGTGCCGACTGCACCTTGGCCGGTGCCCGGTTGATCTCATCGGCCAGCACCAGATTGTTAAACAGTGGCCCCTGGCGGAACTCAAAACGGCTATCACCGGTGTTAAAGAACTCACTGCCCGTCACATCGGCGGGCAGCAGGTCCGGGGTGAACTGAATACGCTGAAAGCTGCCTTCCAGCAGCTGACTCAGAACAGAGATAATGCGGGTTTTTGCCAGCCCAGGCGGGCCTTCCAGCAGCACATGGCCATCACTGAGCAGCGCCACCAGCAGTTGTTCCACCAGCGCGCCCTGGCCAACCACTGCACCCTCCAGACTCGCCCGCAGCTGTTCGAACTTCTGCTGCACCGGCTCTGCCGGACTGACGCTCACTGCCTGAATATCCGCACTCATTCGCTCTCTCCTGATTGATGAAGGTGTTATACGGGGCTGGCCCGCTAACCAGCTAACTATGACAAGCCGCAGCTTACCTCACAATTGCTGTTACATTACGGTATGTTAATCTCGTTCCAGTACGGGCCGGGGCTATACTGGCATTCAGTAAAAGGCCTGTTAACTCGCTGTTTCGTAACGCTGTTTAACAAAGCGTCAGGCGTAGATACCCCAGGCCCCAGGACAAGAGGAGTAACCGTGCGCATTCTGCTGATTGAAGACGATATTACCACCGCTGATTTTATCAGCCGCAGCCTGAAAGAGGCGGGCCACCTGGTGCTGCATTGCGCCGATGGCAAAGAGGGCTTACTGACTGCACTGGACAGCCCGTTCGAACTGCTAATTGTCGATCGCATGCTGCCCTCGCTGGATGGCCTGTCGATTATCAAGTCCATCCGTGGCGCAGACAACCCCATACCGGTACTGGTGCTCAGCGCACTGGGTGAAGTCGACAGCCGGGTTGAAGGGCTGCAGGCCGGAGCCGATGACTACCTCACCAAACCTTTCGCCTGCTCCGAGCTGCTGGCGCGTATTGATGCCCTGTCACGCCGGGGCGGTAACGCGGTTGAAGTCACCCGCTTCCAGCTCGACGATCTGGAGATCGATTTGCTCAGCCACGAAGTGCGCCGCAATGGTAAGTTGATCCCCATGCAGGCCAGAGAGTTCCGCCTGCTGGAGTACCTGATGCGCCACCAGGGCCAGGTACTGACCCGCACCATGCTGCTGGAAAACGTCTGGGATTATCACTTTGACCCGCAAACCAACATCATCGATGTCCATATCAGCCGCCTGCGCAGCAAGGTCGATAGAGACTTTGATACCAAACTGCTGCATACCGTGCGCGGCGCAGGCTACGTACTGCGTATGCCCGCTCAGGACTGATCCTTGCAGTTTTTAAACCCGGAAGAACCGCTATACATGAAGCTGTTGCGCTCCACCACGATCAAGCTGGCCGTGCTCTATCTGCTGCTGTTCACCAGTTCGGTGCTGGTGCTCAGTGGCTTTCTGTACTGGGCGACCGCCGGTTATATGGAACGTCAGGCCCGCGCTACGATTGAAGCCGAGATTCAGGGGCTGTCGGAGCGTTACGAGCATACCGGCCTGGCCGGGCTGTCACTGCTGATTAATCAGCGCCTGAAGCGCAACCCCACCAGCGCGTCAATCTACCTGCTGGTGGACCCCAACGGCAAACGAGTGATCGGCAATCTGGATCGCTGGCCCCAGGTTGACCCCGACTCACAAGGCTGGGTGGAGCTACGCCTGAGCAGCGATAAAGTACTGGACGACAAATCCCACCCGGCCCGCGCCCAGTTATTCACCCTGCGCGGTGGCTTCGGCCTGCTGGTGGGCCGGGATATGCAGTATTTACGCAATATGGAACTGCTGATTCTGGAAGCACTGGGCTGGGGGGTATTACTGACCACCCTGCTCGGCCTGGCAGGCGGACTCTGGATCGGGCGACGGTTTTTGCGCCGGGTAGAACTGCTGGATAAAACCGCTCAGGAAATTATGGCCGGGGATATGGCCCAGCGAATGCCGCTACGTGGCAGTGATGACGAACTGGACTCACTGGCCCGCACTCTGAACCAGATGCTGGACCGGATCACCCAGCTGATGAACGGGGTGAAGCAGGTGTCAGACAATATCGCCCACGACATGCGCACCCCGCTCTCGCGGCTGCGTCAGACGCTGGAAACCGCTCAGGACAGCCGACTGGACCAGCCTGAGCAACAGCTGCGGGTTGAACAGGCGGTGCAGGAAGCCGACCAGCTATTAGGCACCTTCAACGCCCTGCTGCGCATTGGTAACATCGAAGCCCGCCGCCAGCGTCAGGCCTTTGAAACTCTGTCGCTGAACCAGCTGGTGGACGATGTGGTAGAGCTGTACGAACCGATCGCCGAAGACCGCCAGCAACAGATCCATTATCAGCACAACCAGGTCAGCCCGATTCAGGGTGACCGTAATATGCTGTTTCAGGTGCTGGCCAACCTGCTGGATAACGCCCTGAAATATTCCCCTGAACAGGGCCAGATCAACATCAGCCTGCAGCAACCGGCACTGAACTGTATCGAGCTGAGCATCCGCGACAGCGGCCCCGGCATCCCCGATGAGTTGCGTGACAAAGTATTCCAGCGCTTCTACCGACTGGAAGAGAGCCGCACCACACCGGGCAATGGACTGGGCCTGAGTCTGGTGCGGGCGGTGTGTGATCTGCACGACATCGAGATCCAGCTGCACAACGGCAACCCGGGTACCGAGGTTAAGTTGATGGTTACCGTGAAAGCCGAGAATTAAAGCTTCCGTTATAATCGGCTGCTGACCTGCGAGATCAGTGCCCCAGCGGGAAGTTTTTACCTGATACAGGCACATAGCCTGTAGCAACTACCTGCCCTGCAGACAGCCACGTCACTATATTCAGGCGGCCCGAAACGCAAAAACCGAAGCATGGGCTTCGGTTTTTGGTGGCAAGCTGAAACAGCCTTGCAGGTATTATGACTTCAAACGCAGGGTATTCGGGCCAATCTCTTTCTGCGCGTGCGGGGCTGAGTCAGCTGGGTCGTCTGCAGCATCATCGCTGCTCACACCATTCTTCTCGGCTTGTATACGCAAATAGATCTCTTCACGGTGCACCGAACAATCGCGCGGTGCATCAATGCCCAGGCGAACCTGGTTTCCCTTAACCCCCAGTACGGTGATGGTAACGTCGTCACCAATAATCAGACTCTCACCTGAACGCCGGGTAAGTATCAGCATGTGCTGTTCCTCTAATCTATCTCAATGACCGGGACATATCTGGCGATCGCCTGGCGTCCCTGATATCCATTCAACACAACTCACAGCAGAGGCGCGCCAAGCACACCTCTTTAGTTGTATTGCTTTATGAGTACAACTATGAACCCTTCGAGACAGATCAGCCACTCCCCAGAATTACCACCTTAGTACGAGTGCGCTTCAGGTTACGCTACCGCTCCGTCTCAGAACTGATCATCAGACAACGCCAATACTGTATCAGTTCCCGCCTGAACCCCAGCAAAATGGGCGTGTGCACGGGGCAGCAGTTGTGTCATATAGAAACCTGCTGTTGTCACCTTGGCCTGTAAAAAGCGCGCGTCACCGCGTCCTTCACTGAGCGCTTTACGCGCACACAGAGCGGAACGGGCCAGCATCCAGCCACCGCAGAGGTAGCCGCTCATCATCAGGTAATGCCAGGCCACCGTCTCAGCCAGTTGCGCCTGTTGCCCGGACTGGTCCAGCAACCACTGCCGCACCTCCGTCGCATCGGCCAGCGCCGTTGCCAGCGACTGGGCAATCAACGCCAGTTCAGGGTCCTGTGCCAGCTCGCTGACAGTCGCCTGAATATCGGCCAGCAACACCGCCATGGATTCACCCCGGTTAAGCAGCATCTTACGGCCAATCAGGTCCAGCGCCTGGATGCCGGTGGTGCCTTCATAGATCGGTAAAATACGCGCATCACGGTAATGCTGCGCCACCCCGGTCTCTTCGATAAAGCCCATACCCCCATGGATCTGCACCGCATTGGAGGTCAGCTCCTGGGCCATCTCGGTAATCCAGCCCTTCACAATCGGCGTGCTCAGCTCAACACGTGCCTTATGCCGTGCCTTATCTTCAGCATTATCAGCGTAGCTAAGGCGGTCGATCTCCAGCGAGGCTTCATAGGCCAGCGCCCGCATCGCTTCGATGCCCGCCTTCTGCAGCATCAGCATCCGGCGTACGTCCGGGAATTCGATGATCGGGAACCGGCTGCCATCTTTACGGGTACCCTGCAGACGCTCCTGGGCATAGGTACGCGCCTGCTGGTAGGCCCGTTCAGAGACGGCCAGCCCCTGCAAGCCCACACCCTGGCGGGCATGGTTCATCATGGTAAACATCGCTTTGAGGCCCTGGTGCGCCTCTCCTACCAGATAGCCCACTGCACCGCCGTTGTCACCAAAACTCATGACGCAGGTCGGGCTGGCATGGATACCCAGTTTATGCTCCAGCGCGATACAGTGGGCATCATTGCGGGCACACGGCTCACCCACCTCATTAAGCAGAAACTTAGGCACCACAAACAGCGAAATCCCTTTCACCCCGGCAGGCGCATCCGGCAGACGGGCCAGCACCAGGTGGACCACGTTATCGGTCATCTGATGATCGCCCCAGGTGATAAAGATCTTCTGGCCGGATATCAGGTAGTGATCGCCATTGGGGGTGGCCCGTGATTTTATCGCCGCCAGATCGGTCCCCGCATCCGGCTCAGTCAGGTTCATGGTGCCGGTCCATTCGCCGCTGATCATTTTCGGCAACCAGGCTTGCTTGAGAGACTCAGAGCCATGATGCTGAATCGCTTCAATCGCCCCCTGACCCAGCATTGGGCAGAGCGAGAATGCCAGGTTGGCACTCTGCCAGATCTCATTCACCGCCGTGCCGAGGATATTGGGCAGGCCCTGGCCATCAAACTCCGGACTGCCGGTCAGAGACGCCCAGCCCCCTTCGATATACTGCTGATACGCTTCGGCAAAACCATCGGCCTGCTGTACACCTGCATCAGTGAGAACGGACCCCTGCTGATCACCGGTGTGGTTCAGCGGTGCAATCACTTCACTGCCCAGCCGGGCCGCCTCTGACAGAATGACCGAGGTCAGCTCTGCATTGACGTCTTCCAGCTTTTTATCCTGACAGAATTGATCAAAGCCGATCACTTCATTCAGCACAAAATCAACATCCTGACGGGGATGAATATATTCACTCATGTAAACGCACTCCTTGAAAGCCGACATCGGTCGGCACCAGGAAAGAAGAAAAGAGCTGGATAAACAGGGAATTGGACAATCTCTGTATAAGAAGGAGAATAACGAAATCCAGCTCTGAAAAAGAAAGTTATCTGCCGGAATCAGCCCCGCTCAAACAGCGCAGCAATACCCTGACCACCACCGACACACAGGCTGACAATGGCGTAACGGCCCTGAATACGATTCAGCTCATGCACCGCCTTCACCGTGATCACCGTACCGGTCGCACCAATCGGATGGCCCAGCGAGATACCACTGCCATTGGGGTTCAACTTCTCTACAGGCAGCTCCAGTTCTTTAGCCACCGCTAGCGCCTGACCCGCGAACGCTTCGTTCACTTCGTACAGATCAATATCATTAACGCTCAAACCCTGACGCTCAAGAATCTGCTGAATAGCAGGCACCGGGCCAATGCCCATATAAAGCGGATCAACACCGACGGTGCTGTAATCTACCAGCCGTGCCATGGCTGTCAGGCCCTGCGCTTTGGCCGCCTCGGCATCCATCAGCACCAGCGCGGCAGCGGCATCGTTCAGACCCGATGAGTTACCCGCCGTCACGGTGCCATCTTTTTTGAACACCGGACGCAGCTTTTCAAAGTCCGCCAGCTGAGCACCCATACGTACATGCTCATCCTGACGGAACTCGACGGTACCTTTGCGGGACTTGATCGCCACCGGCACAATCTGCTCTTCGAAGTAGCCCTGCTCAATCGCACGCTGTGCCGACTGATGGCTGTGCAGCGCCAGCTGGTCCTGCTGTTCACGGCTGATGCCGTATTTCTCAGCAACATTTTCAGCGGTGACGCCCATATGGATCTGATTAAACGGACAGTGCAGCGCCGAATTCATCGCATCCACCATCTCACCGTTACCCATACGCTGGCCAAAACGCGCCGTCGGCAGCCAGTACGGCGCCTGACTCATCGACTCAGCACCACCGGCCACAACCGCATCCGCCTGCCCCAGCTGAACCTGTTGCGCCGCCTGGATTACCGCCTGCAGACCACTGCCGCATAAACGGTTCACGGTTACCGCCGGTACAGACGCCGGCAGGCCACCGTTAATACCGGCCACCCGCGCCATATACATATCCTGCGCCTGGGTATGGATCACATTGCCAAACACACAATGGCCCACAGATTCCGGCGACACGCCTGAGCGCGCCATCGCCGCGCTGACCACCTGTCCGGCCAGATCCGCCGGCGCCATGCTTTTCAGGCCACCACCAAAGCTACCAATGGCTGTTCGTACCGCACTGACCACTACAACTTCACGCATATCCCAGACTCCGACCGATTTATTGTTATAAAGGGACAGTCTGAAGGCTGAACCAACGGCTCTCAATGATATATACGGGCGATTAATTTACATAAAGGGACTCTATCTTCTGGTACAGATGCCGCAGAAAAGCCTGTGGCACCTGCATCCACAACAACACAGATTGCAAAAGTACAGCCAGTAGAGCAGGCAAAGTGACTTCTCGCGGGGCCATTGAAGCTGATTCGCCAACTTAATATTTATCATTAAAAAGAGAAAAGAACATATTAATTACTTGGCGATCAATCAAAAACACGTACTCAATAGTACGCAATAGTTAATACTCCGCTAAAGAGTAT